>PDPG01000027.1 GCA_002747455.1 Pseudomonadota bacterium
ATAGAAGCAGTTTTTGAGGACATGGGGGGAAGCCAAATCCTTTATCATCTACACTTTATTTGCTTGGTCGGCAAGTGAAATTAAGTGCGATTGCCCTAGTATAGAGAGCGGTAGCGTCGTCACTGTAGGCGATATGGTTAACAATCTGAAGCAATTTAATGATGATTTTTCTTCAGATGGATCTTTCGGTAATGAAGAAAAAGGCTTATCCCCTGAGAAGTTCTATGATGCAGCCGGTGATGAAGTAGAGAAACTTAAAGAGTCTAATTTAGTTGAACCAGCGGCTATAACTAGAACCAAGCAATTAATTACCATAAGGCAAGCGCAGACCCGAGATGGTGTTTTCACGCCACAAGGAAGTTCTGGTGAAAACCCAACAGAAGTTGCGCAAGCAAAGGCTCTTGTCAGCGAGGTGAGGAGCTGGGTAGCGGCACTTCAGGATCTTGAAAATCCCGCGCACATTTTCCTTGATGAAGCGGAAACTCTGAGTAGCGCTCTAGACTCGAATAGTGGTGCAGTACTTGAAGTGTACGCGATGGCTCTAGAAAGTGCCACTTATGCTATTTTGGGGCAAGATGACGATGCGCCAGCGGTTCTGACTATGCTTGAAACAAGCACCACCGATTCTATTTCTGCTTCAATTGAGGAAAAGGCGTCGTTTCCGACTGTGGTTGAGGTTACGCATGAAGATGGTCAAGTAATTGGATCAATCAAGATCACAAAAAACGATAGCCCACTACAGTACGTAATTTCTGGGAGTGACCTTCATGGTGTAGCACTCAACACCACCCTTTCTATGAATGTAGACCCACTGGCTGAAACAATCGCCGCGGGTGATGTTGTTGTTAACGTAAACGGTAAGGCAAGCAACCAAAACGTTTCGATTGACATAAGTGATGCAAAATTTACTACAACTCTTACTGAGGAGTGGGATACGAGCGACAACGATGGCCCAGTGCTCGGAGCTGCTGCCCTCAAGGGTGCACTAGCGGTAACGTCGCTAAGCTCTGGAAAAGCAACTAATAAAAAGATTACAGCAGATGCTGAAATCAAGTTTGTCGCACTGAACTCAAAAGTTGACTCCTTCGTCGATAATGACACGGGTCTTTCGCTGGAAAAAGTTGCCTTAGACAATCTCACTGTCAGTAATGATCGTGGGGAAACGGCCGGACTTAGTGCCTCACTCAGTATCAATAATGCGGCTCATTTCGACACCCTATCCTACCTTGAGGGGTGGTATGACTACGATGATGCAGTCCAGCCGGTGGTCAATGTAGACTTCAGCAAGGCCGAGGATGGTATGGAAACCGCAGACAGCTTCCTTGATGCAACGCTCAATATCACTGGCTCTATTAATTTAGAAGGAAAAGATGAAGCTACCCTTACCATTACCACTAATAAAACAGGCATTAAATCGGGCAATATGACAGCTACCCTGGGATACTCGGGTAAAACCCTACAACTCAGTGCTAATACTACCAATGGATCTGAGGATGGAACGGATTTTTCAGTGAGCTTCAAGAATTCAGATGGAGCTACGATGAAGTTATCTAGGTCAAAAGGCCAGATGACCGGTGAAGTCATGGTTGGAAGCACTCGGGTTGGAACCATCAATAGCCAAGATGGTGTGGCGGTTATTCGCTACAACGATGGCACCTTCGAGTCGCTGTAGAGCCTGGCGGAATCTAACCATACTGACGATAAACTAAGGCGACTCCCCGGGGTCGCCTTTTTTATAGAAATCCTTTATGACTTCACACACACAAGCCTTGTTGCTATTACTGGCACTCCTGCCCAGTACCTCCAATGCTGACAATATCAGTCCTTATATTGAATTCGACTCATTTCTACTGAGTGAGCCTATTGCACTAGATGCCATCAACAAGAATTGGAATGCCGATTACCACCCTCATGGAGAAAACCAGATCGCTTCTATATGGCTAGAATCTGGAGTTAAAAAAGGGGACTGGTCCTACGGAGCTTTATTACGCGAAGAGTATCAACTAAATTTCAGCACTGACACCGCAGACCTTTATTATAATACTGCCAATAATAAGGACCTCCCCCTCAACCAAGACTACCAGCTAGATTTGGACGCCTACCGCTTTCGAGGCCGTGGTATCCGTATAAGCAAGCACGTTATAACCAATAACAAGTTTGAATTCAGACTCGGATCAAGTTTATTTTATGCATCACACTTGTTATCTGGCGGGCTCTCCGGGTTTGCCAATGCAAATAGCATCAATAAATACACTTATAACTTTGGAGTAGATTATCAATATGACGAGGATGTCTTGACTGGTAGAAAAGGAACAACACCTCCTGATGGGATAGGCTTAGCTATTGACACAGAAGTAAAATGGAAACCTACAGAAAAACTTCAAGTCAACGCAAATATCAAAGACTTAGTCGGAGCAATTTACTGGAAAAATGCGCCGTACACCAAAGCCGTTGCCAACTCTAACACAGTAACAATTGACGGCAATGGCTTTACGCATGTTAACCCCGTATTAACAGGTATTGAGGGCTATCGGTCTAGTTATACTCAACAGTTAAAGCCATCTGTGAATTTATCTGCTGAGTACTCTATCAACACCTCGCCTTACTCTATCACCCTTCAAGGGAAGCACTCTGGAAATCTAAGCCTGTTCAGCGTAGGTGGAAGCAAGAAAACTGGACGAGGTAAAGTGTCGCTTCATTATTGGCCAACTATCAAGACAATCGAAGCTTACTATCGATTAAAAAATATTGGTCTCTCCGTCGGCTTGGATGACTTAAACTTCTCGGACACCAGGGCCTTCTGGCTAACAATAAAGTACCAATGACGAGGTTTATATGGATGGGCTGCACCTGTGATAGCCATCCGCACATATATTAGGCTATTCCGAAAGAAATCAACGGAAAGCATTCTCCAATATAAAGTGATCCTGAATCGCCTCCGATATTCCAACATAAAATGAGCCCGAACGTGGATTGTTGATGTGCTTCATGGCACGGGTCAGCGGATACTCACATGCTCAGCTCAAACGGCTTATTAAGTAGTAATACCATTTCCATTAAATATTGGTACTATCCACACAGTTTGTGTCAGGTTTGGAGGATGATGTCTGATATCACAATTTAATGGGATTGGTATAACTAGACACTCATCACTCGACCAGAAACAACGGTTTCAAGCGTCAATACACCGATACAGATATACGCCCGCCGGCAAAGATTGGAGAACGGCGCAAGCCTCAAAAGCTCTTGCCAAATTTAACAGTCAACCATAAAGCCAACCTTTGCCAGTTTTCCCAAAACGGCCGCAGATAAACACACCACAAAGGCTCATCAACTTTCCGACCCGCCTGTAGGATTCCATAATCTAACGTCTGATTAGGCTCGGAGTGATACAGTGTTCCACCCAACCGATCCCAAACAGACAATACGACACCATAATTTTTATTGTAATGTGCCGGATCAGTTGAGTGATGAATATGGTGCTGCGCCGGTGAAATCAGCCATCGCTCAACTGCGTTCGGGTAAGGAATGCCCACTGGCGAATGGCGCAAATTCGAGCCGGTGACATTGAACAGAAATAGCAATACATTGACGCCAAACACGGTCACTAAGTCAACGCCAGAGCCAAACAAAAACACAAAACTGCCAATGCAAGCGCCCTGCACCAAGGTACTGCGCAGGCTAAACATAACTCCCTCGACGGGATGGGCACGAAAAATGGTGAGTGGCGTCAGGTTGGTTGCTGTATGATGCACCTGATGAAAGCGCCACAGGATGCGGGACTGATGCATCCAGCGATGCACCAAATACTTAGTGGCATCATCCAACAAAAATAGCACCACAGTAAACAGTATCGTTACGATACTCACTGACCAGTCTGCAAAGGGCTTTGGCGTACTGACGTAGTGCATGGATTCAAAGAAAAAAGTGGCAACAGCTAACTGCCCTAACAACAGGGGCGAGATCAACATCATGATGATCTTGTTAAGCACCAGTAAGCTATAATCGATTTTTGCGGAGCGTGAGAGCCATACCTCACGGGAGAACAGCGTCTGCGTTGCCTTGGCTATTGTGTGTCGCTGTTTCAGCAATAGCCAAGCCATACTAATAACCCCAGCACACAACAGATACCCGATAAACACTCGCTTTTTGGGGTTTAGAAAGGTGTCGCTCAACTCGGCCAAGAGAGCAACAATAAAATCAGGCATACCGTCAATACCAAAAAAACGGAATAGGCGACTGAACCCATTCCGTTTCTTAACTTGTCATGCTTACCGAGCAACCGTTTTAGTCGTTTTCAGCGCTGCTTTTCTCTTCCAGCTTAGCACTCAACTCAGACAGGTCATCCGTCACTTCCTTACTCAGACCTTTCAGAGCAAACCGCTCTTTCAGTAACTTCTGCAACTTCACCATGTGAATCATGTACTCACCCATGCCCATGGATTTGCTGGTTACATAATTACCCTTGTCATCAATGCCCGTAACCTGGTCGCCTGTGAGCAAGACAGGGCCGAAGCCAACTAAGCGGTTCATTTTAACGGCTGTCTCGCCCAAGTCTTTCCCGCTCATTTGCAGTGCCAGCGTGAAGCCTTTTAACTCACCCCAGTGCTTGGCATAGTCACGGAAGTCTTTCTTGGTTTGCTCCATAGAAGCATTGTCATCTTGTAGCTTTTTCAGATCGCCATACACAGCACCTGCATACTTAAATGCGGCCTCAGCCAACACCTTTTCCCAGTTGCTCTTAATAATCTTGGCGTACTCAATTAACTGACCGCGTTGTGCACCACTCAGCTTCTTACCGTTTGCGCTGGTGATCAAATGACGACCGTCGATAAAGGCTTTTGTGATCGTGTGCAGGTAGTTCGTCTTGCCGCCTTTATCCGCACCGGCAGCGTAATAAGCATTGGCAAAGGTCATTTCAGACTTCAGGTCAACCTGACCGTCTTTGTTAGCATCTGCTGCTGCGAACGCCTCCTTCTTACCTTTAGCAATCGCATAAACCGTTGCTGGATCCAGGCTCAGTGCATTTGCCGGTGCGCCGAAATAACCAAACGCCTCATCCCACACATGCTCTTTACCAGTGTAGGCCGCGCCATCCTTGTATGGCTTGTCATTTGGTTTATTATCCGCCGCCAGCTTCTCATCCAGATAGTTATCCACTGCCTGATTGTAGAAAACCGCACCAATAGCCGTCTTTGAGAATAGCTGGCCATAGTCATACGCCAACACAGGATCGTAACCACCTGCCGTTGCAGCAGACTTCTCCAGCATAAATGCCAAAACCTCAGCACCGGTCATATTACCAGGCCACCCTGGTACCAGACCTTTGTATGCCTTTCCTTTCAGGTTCTTGCCACCAGAAAGCTCGTCAATCATTGTCTGCTTAACCTTGAAGCCGTCCTTGCTGGCAGGGTGAACAATAACGCGACCCTTATCTTTGCCCACGTAATAGCTCATCAGTTTCTCTTTCAGCGCAGGATTTGGCCTGCCATTTCCACCTGCGGCCATCTTTTTCAAAGAATCATGCAGTGCGTAACGGGCAATTTGGCCACCGTAAGATACCGATGATTTTTTGTCACCATCATAACCCTTCACTGTCACTGGAAAATCCACATAGGATTTTGATGCATCGGCCATCGCATTACCAGCCGTAAACAGGGCGATACTGATTGCTGCCCCAATTTGATATTTTTTCACTCTGTTGTCCCTCTTGTAAATAGACTGATCAATTACACAACCGCGAATAATTAAGCATAACAAGACCATAAATGCAAATTATTCTTAATTACTTTCATCGTTATCTCAGACGGAAGTGAACCGGCACTTGTACAATTGATGGAATCGCCTTTCCACCACGCTTTGCAGCAACAAACACCCATTGCCGAACTGACTTCAAGGCAGCTTGATCCAGGGAGCGATTACCCGACGACTGATGCACAACGACATTGGTAACACGTCCCTGCGGGTTAACATTGGCACGGACAATCACTGTCCCTTCAATCCCTCTGCGGCGAGCAACCCTTGGGTACTTCACTCCAGTTCGTGAACGATAGTTGGGGTTGGTCATAACCGGAACGCCGCTGCCCTGTGCCGCTGGTTGTGTTGTCGGTGCCACAGGCTTTCTGGCAGTGGGCTGTGTCGCTGGTTTTCTGGCTGCCTGCTGACTTTTAACTGCGGCAGCTCTGGCTTGAGCTTCGGCGCGAGCCTGGGCTTGGCGACGTTGACTCTCCAACGCTTGTGCGCGCCTTTGCCTGGCAGCTCTTTCTGCTTCCTGCCATTGCTTCGCCTCCCACTGTTGTCTACGTTGGGCAGCCAACTGTTGCGCCTGTTGCTTTTGTAACTGCTGTTGGCGTGCCCATGCCTCTGCCCGCTGTTTCGCGGCTCGTTTTTCTGCAGCAAGCTTTCCTGCCTCAATACGCTTTTTTTCTTCCCACTCACGACGACGTTGTTCGGCCAGTGCTTTTTCACGCTTAATCTGCTGCTGGCGCTTCCACTCCTCGGCACGCTTTTTGGCCGCTAGCTGTTCAGCGGCTAAGCGCTTCTTTTCTTCCCATTCACGGCGACGTTGCTCAGCCAGTGCTTTTTCACGCTTAACCTGTTGCTGGCGCTCCCATTCCTCAGCACGCTTTTTGGCTGCCGATTGTTCAGCGGCCAGGCGTTTTTTCTCCTCCCACTCACGGCGACGCTGCTCAGCAAGCTGTTGCTGTTTAATTTGACGCTGCCGCGCTTCCCACTCTCTTTGACGTTGCTCACGCAGTGCTTCTGCGCGACGCTTCGCCACAAGCTGCTGCTCAATCGCCTTTTTACGAGCAATTTCTGCCTTAATTTGCTCTGGGTCAGGTGTCCGAACCGGTGGCGGCAATGGAGCGGGCTCAGGCTCTGGAGCGGGCTCAGGTTCTGGAGCGGGTTCAGGCTCTGGAACGGGTTCAGGCTCTGGAGCAGGCTCAGGTTCCAGGGCAGGTTCTGGCTCTGGGGTTGGTTCAGGAACAGGTTCAGGCTCCGGTATAAATTGAGCCAAGTCAATTGGAACAAGTTTTGGTTCTTCGACCACCACTTCTTTATGCAGAATCATAGGGAGCATCAACCAAAGCAATGCACCATGTATGATGGCTGATAGCGTAAACCCGCGAAAACGATCCACTAGCGAGCTTCCTTTTCAGCCTGAATCGAAAGGTTTGTAAATTGCTGCTGCTTCAACAGGTCGATCAACGATATAAAGTGTTCAAACACCGCAGTTTTATCAATCCGCAGTACAATCAGCTGATCTTTCGGAATATCCACCAAGCGTTGCCCGATCTCATCCAGTGATACCTGGTCTTCCTCAAAGAACAGCTCATTATCAGCATTGACCGAGATTTGTAATGGCTTCACATTACGCGGGGCTTCACCAACAGTGCCAGCCTTCGGCAACGTCACATCAATAAGCCCTTGCGATACAAAGCTCGCTGTGGTCAACACAATGGCCAACAACACCAACATAATATCGATAAAGGGGATCATATTGATCTGGTCAAAACGCTTCATGCCCGCTCAACCTCGCTCATCCGACCTTATCCCTTGGGCTTGGCTGTCTTGATCGGCAACCCACTGGGACACGAGGACATCCACACGACGCATCAATGCGTTGTAAAACAGAATGGCTGGAATCGCCACCAACAAGCCAGCAGCCGTCGCTTTTAGTGCCATCGCCAAGCCGACCATGATCTTACCAACGTCCATGTTGCCATCTTGGCCCATCGTGTTGAAAGTCAGCAAAATGCCAATCACCGTTCCCAACAACCCAACATAAGGTGCATTGGCTGCCACGCTGGAGATAACCGTTAAATTGTTCGTCAAGTCACTTTTCAACAACTCAATGTGATTAAACGATGCGAGCCGCACTCTACGGTAGTAAAAGTAGCGCTCAATCGAGAATGCCAGCATTAAAAAGCTCATAAATCCCAAAACACCAATCACCATGTAGTCGAGGTATTGATGCAGAAATTCTATTAAATCCATTGATTCCACTGACGAGCTGATAGTTTCCATAAGGCTGCTTCGTTATCCGGCGTTAGTATGTAACCCGACATGGCGGGGCTGAAAGGCGCAAATGTTACTTAATCGCATTTGTATTTGCAACAAACATCAAGCTTGTGAATTGCCTGAAAGATAAGAAGCATTTGCCTTTACTTCAAGTCGCTGATACCCTGTGAGTTAATGAGAATCACTCCCATTTAACAAACACAGACGGATACTGAAATGAATACTTCAGAACTCCCTAGCTTAAATCTGAAAACCATTATGGCCGGACAGAAACAGGTTATTCTGAAACACGGTAATAAGCCTTATCTGTTGAGCATCACACGGCGTGGGAAACTTATCCTGACCGCAGCGGAATTCGATGGTGCAGAAGAAATTGGCTCAACACAGCCAAGCACACAATAGTGTTACCCCACTCAGACATGCTGCATTGTCTACGTCGTTGGTGCGACGCTAAGCGCGGCGGTCTGTTTATTACTTAATCAATATCTAAGACAATCCAAATTTATGAAAAAGCTTACCACTACAATTTCTAACATCGCACTTGCTGGTGCATTGCAACTTGCTGTCGCGGGCTCTTTGATCTTTGCTACTTCAGCTGCCAGCGCGGATGATGTCACACCGAAAGCAACAATGAACACTTATGTGAACATTGCTCACGCTTCGTTCTCAGACTCCTTAAACACCGCCAAGGCACTCAAAGTAGCTATTGATGCGTTTGTTGCCGAGCCTTCTGAAGAAACGCTGAAAGCGGCTAAAAAGGCCTGGTTGGCTGCACGTATCCCTTACGGACAGACTGAGGTGTTCCGCTTTGCAAACCCAAATGTTGATAAATGGGAAGGCAAGGTCAACGCATGGCCTTTGGATGAAGGTCTGATCGACTATGTGGATGCCAGCTACGAGCACGAGGATGGTAACAAGTTCGCTCAGGCGAATATTATCTCCGGCGATGAAGCAATCGACATGGCGCTACTTGAGTCTTACCACGAAAAGGGTGGCTCTGAGGCCAATGTTGCCACCGGTTATCATGCAATTGAGTTTCTGCTGTGGGGTCAGGATTTAAACAAAGATCCAAAGAGCACAGGTTCACGCCCTTATACAGACTATGTAAAGGGTGAAGGCTGCACGAACGGCAACTGTGAGCGTCGCGCAAAGTATCTGACTGTTGCTGCTGATTTGCTAGTCAAAGACTTGAAAGATATGGTCGCTGACTGGGCGCCGGATTCTGACAACTACCGCAAGAAGTTCCTTGCGTTGGATGGCAAAGAAGCGGTTCGTAGAATGTTGTTCGGCATGGGTAGCCTGAGCTTGGGTGAACTGGCGGGTGAGCGTATTAATGTTGCGCTACTGGCACACTCTCAGGAAGATGAGCACTCTTGCTTTAGTGATAACACACATACCGACATCGTTGAAAATGCGCGTGGTATTCAGAACATCTTCCGCGGTGAGTACAAGCGTCCTGATGGCAGTGTGGTCAAAGGTGCGAGCCTTGCTGAGTTAGTTGCGGCGAAGAATGCAAAGCTGGCTGAGTCGCTAACCAAGAAGCTCAACGAATCTCAGCAGCGCGCGGCCGCAGTGGTTGATGCTGCAGAAAATGGTGAACACTTCGACCAGCAAATCTTGCCTAACAATGCCGAAGGCAATAAGCGCGTAAAAGCGGTCATCACTGCGTTGCGTGCACAAACTGCTGACATCGAAGCCACTGCAAGTGCGCTGGGGATCAACGATCTGAACCCTGAAACGAGTGAATCATTCAGCGAGTAAACAATGAGTCTGTCACTACTAGCCAGTGCAACGGGCGCTTTGCTCCTTTCTGCACAAGCCATTGAGGAGACAAACATCAGATCCGGTGGGGCAACCACCGTGTTTGACAAGAGTCGGCATGCGTTCTCGCTGCCGGCTCGTAACTTGAGTATCTTAAGGCGTGATAATTTCTTTATCGGCAATGCCTTTTTTAGACAACCGTGGGTGCCTGCGCCCGCTTCAACCAAGTCCCGTGATGGGCTTGGCCCGCTGTTTAATACAAATTCCTGTCAGGGCTGCCATATTAGAAATGGGCGTGGTCGTCCGCCACTTAAAGAGGACGAGGCATTTGTATCAGCCCTGATTCGTCTGAGTATTCCGGCCAGCACTGACGAGCACCAAGCTTTATTAAAAACGGTCGGGGTGGTTCCCGAACCACACTATGGCGATCAGCTTCAACCCAGAGCAAAAAATGGCATGAAGCCGGAAGGCATTCCCCATTTGAGTTATGAAACTATTAATGGCTCATTTGCTGATGGCACAGCTTATCAACTGACAAAGCCTACGCCACATATCGAAAACACAACTTATGGCGACCTTCACAGCAAGCTACAGACATCTGTCAGGGTTGCCCCCGCCATGATTGGTTTGGGTCTAATTGATGCGATTAACGACACAGATATTCTGGCCAATGTCGATGCGAATGATAAAAATGGCGATGGTATTTCGGGACGCGCCAACTACGTGTGGGATGTAGCACAACAAAAAACCACACTAGGGCGGTTCGGCTGGAAGGCCAACCAGCCAAACCTTGATCAGCAGGTCAAAAGTGCTTTTATCAGCGACTTGGGACTCACCTCCTCTCTGTTCCCCGAACAGTCCTGTACTGCCATACAAAAAGACTGCCAACGTGCGATAGAAGGTGGCAAACCGGAAGTTGAAGACAAGATAATGAAGCCTGTGGTTTTCTATGCATCAACACTCGGCGTTCCGGCACGACGTAACACAAAAGACCCGGCGGTGATTAGAGGTCAACAGCTTTTCTCAGCCGTTGGCTGTAGTAGCTGCCACCACCCAACATTCAAAACCGGCGAATACCCTGCGACTAAAGAGCTTGCTCATCAAGTCATCACTCCATACAGCGACTTCCTGCTGCATGATATGGGGGAAGGCTTGGCAGACGGTCGCCCTGACTTTCTCGCCAGTGGCCGTGAATGGCGAACACCACCACTGTGGGGCATTGGCCTGGTGAAGACAGTCAGCCGCCATACACGCTTTTTGCATGATGGCCGCGCTCGCAATTTGAGCGAAGCAATTTTGTGGCATGGCGGCGAGGCAAAAGCGGCTCAGAAGGCCTATGTCTCCATGAGCAAGGCAGACCGCGATGCGTTAATCGCCTTTTTAAATTCGCTTTAATTTTCCTTCATTCAGGTAACACTATGACTCGCTCAACATTTATCCTTTGCCTTGTGGCACTGGGATCATTAGGCCCGCTCCCCCTCGTGGCCGAGACCAAAACATCTGCCAATGGCAATACGACCACAGTGCTTACAGAAACCACGAGGAAAGTGGCGGATCAAGCGGCGGTCGCTCTGCCCAAAGCGACCTCGACGAGGCTATTGAAGGCGCTCGGCCAGCGAGTGATTGTGCCGCTATACCAGCGCGCAGATAAGACTGCCACTGCATTGAATCAGCAAGTCATCCACTTTTGTAACAACCCGACCGAAGCCAATTTACAGAGCGTACGCCGGCACTGGTCACACGCGCTGAGTGCATGGGAATCTTCGGAGATTGCTCTGTTTGGCCCAGCACTGCGTAAGCAGCGTGACTTACACATTTATTTTCGTCCGGTCAAAAAGCGCGTCATCAAAAAGTTACTCCGGCAGGAAACACCCATCAGCATCGACAACCTAGAGTTTGCAGGTGTCGGCGCACAAGGCTTTGCCTCTATGGAGTATTTATTATTTGACCGTGAAAAATCTGATGCTGACATCGTTGCGCAGTTTGCCGCAGATGACAGCCGCCATTGTCAGCACCTCTTGGCCATTAGCACGCTGCTAAAGCGCGATATTGCTGCCATTCTGCATGAATGGAACGAGGGCTATGTAACGGCACTCACTCAAACCGGTGGTGATACCACCGCATTTGCCAACGACACGCAAGCCCTGGAAATGGTCTATGGCAAGATAGATCAGCTATCTGAGGCCATTATTAATAAGCTCCGTCATGCTTTGGCAAAAAATGCGCAACTTGCGGGGAAAGACCCCAAACGTGAAAACACCAATGCGTACAAGCTGGAAGCATGGCGCAGCGGCCACACTTTGGCAAACATTCACGCCAATCTCTACGGCATTGACTTGGCTCTTGCTAAAAGCGGCATATTTAGTTGGCTGGAACAATCTGGCAATGGTGATCTGGTTAAACAATATCAATCTATCCGAGAGGCAATAAATAAGATCGATTTCCCTTCCGATGACTTATTCCAGCAGATTGAAGATAAGCAGCTAGAGGCAGGCGATGCACTGTTTGATCAGGTCCGAGCCTTATCCAAGGTCGTTCAGGCGATTGCAGCAAAGTTAGGCATCCAACTAGGATTTAACGACAGCGACGGTGACTAAGATGCAACGTCGCGACTTCTTGCGACTCACTGCCTCATTGGCAGTGACTAGCATCAGCTCAAAGGCACTGGCAGGCGCTGGCAAATTTCGCCTGTTTTCTGCCAGCGACAACGACCAGGGGCTGCACCGTCTGACGCTTTGGGAGTCGGCCTCAACACAAGCTAAACACTTTGCTATCCCTTTTCGGGCGCATGACATCCTGCCTTTTCCTGACAAGCAGCACGTCATGGCATTTGGTCGCCGCCCGGAGATGCACTGCGTCGTGGTCAATACTCAAAACGCTAAAAGTACCTTGGTTGATGCCAAGGCCGGTCGGCATTTCTATGGCCATGGCTGTTTTTCCCAAGACGGCTCGACACTGTTTACCACTGAGAATTTCTACGATAAAGGCACTGGGGTCATTGGCATTCGTGATAGCCAGTCCATGACGGTTCTTGGTGAATATCAAACTCACGGGGTAGGCCCGCATGACATTCATTTAATGCCCGATGGCAAAACACTAGTGGTGGCGAATGGCGGCATTGCAACCCATCCCGACTATGGTCGTCGCAAGCTCAATATCGACACCATGCAACCCTCTTTGGTGTATATCGACCTGAGCAATGGACAGAAGCTTGATGAGTTTCGTTTAAAGGAGCACAAGCTCAGTATTCGGCATTTATCAGTGAACGAACGAGGTGATGTGGGTGTTGCCACTCAGTATCAGGGAAACTCCCATAAGCAGCCGCCTCCCTGCTTAGTGGCATATCAACGCCACGGCCAGCCACTCAAAGAAATATCCATTCCCACCACACTTAGCCACGCCGTTCGTGGCTATATGGCTGACATCGCCCATGATCCGCACAATGAAGTGTTAATCGCGACAGCGCCACGTGGTAACCGTATAACACTGTGGGATACCCGACAATTCCAATTCATCCAGCACATCGACTTGCCCCAGCCGAGCGGTATTCAGTATTTGGCGGATGAAAAATATTTTGTCATTTCCAGCGCAACGGGAGGAATTTATCGCGTTGATCTCAATGTTACCCACCCTGAGGTTCAACTGCTGTATTCGGACAGGCACACCGCTTGGGACAACCATTTGGTCATCACCTAGACAACAACGCCTCCCGAAACGGCGCTTGTCTGCTGTCTCGCCGCGCGCCTGACCAATGCTTCAATACCCAACACATAACCGTCAACCCCCAAGCCAACAATAATGCCAGTGGCGGCAGGTGACAGATAAGAGTGATGACGAAATGGTTCACGTGCATGCACATTGGAAATATGTACCTCAATCACCGGCACGTCACTGCCTTTTATGGCATCGTGTAAGGCCACCGAGGTGTGAGTATAAGCACCGGCATTAAACACAATGCCCAGCATACTCCCGTCCAATACACCTGCACGCGCTTCGTGAATTGCATCAATCAGCTCACCTTCGTGATTACTTTGCAAACAGTCAATCGCCACCCCCAAGCGTTCCCCCGCCGCCCGGCACATATCCTCCACATCGGATAAAGTTTGGCTGCCATACTGCGCTGGTTCACGAATGCCCAGCAGGTTCAAATTTGGGCCATTTAGTATAAGAATTGATTTCATCATTTTTCGCGTGCTAATCCTGTTGTAGTTTCTCGGCGATCCAAATGGTGTGTTGTGATTTGCCCTGGTCATCACCAGGCACATTCATTTGTTCAACCATAAAGCCCGCTCGCACCAATTTGCCTTTGACGGTTTCATCCGGCGACGGTGCCCAAATAGCCAACACTCCCATTGGCTCCAGTGCTTCAAAACAAGCACGCATCCCGGAAAAGGTATAGAGCCAGTCATTCTCTTTAAACAACAAATCGCCAGGGCCATTATCTGTATCCAGCAAAATGGCATCGTAACGCTGCTTTTTAGAACGCAGTAAACGAGCAATATCCAGCTCATTGAGTGTGACTCGATCATCCTTAACCGGAAAGCCCAAGGCCTTACCCAATACACCATTTTCATGCCACTCCCTGACCTCCGGCAACCACTCGCACACTTCAATCTGCGCCTGCAAATTGAACTGTTTCAGGATTTCCACCAAGGTGTAACCAAGCCCCAAGCCCCCCAGTAGCACTTTGGGTTGGTGACGTTTGCATAATATTTTCGCCGGAATTTTTGCCAATGCCTGACGAGACGGTGCAGAAGCCGAACTCATCCACTGCTCTGACTGTGCGCCACCTGTGCTTAAACAGTATGAGCCACCAACAGAGAACAAGTGCAGTGTTCCTTGCTGGCGGGGTAATTCAGCAGTACCAAGTAGCGTTGTTTCATCCATGATCTAAACTGTCCGGCAAAAAATGTGAGCATATCACGCACTGCTTATATTCGACACATTGAAGTTACAGGCAAAATCACCGAGACGCCCGGCTGTGTTACTGAATCTGACGCAAGATTATGTATAATGCCGCCCACTTAACTTAACCGATCCGTCGGAGCATTTAAATGTCTACTCAGACCGTGGTTGACCGGCTTTTATTACTCGCTTTACTACTCCCCTTATTACAGGCTTGTCAGTTGGAGACTGATGATCAGCCGGAAGTGAAACCAGAAATTATTCGTCAGGCATTGGTGGTTCAGCCCATTCCTGCGACAGGTGGTCAATTACGCACCTTCCCTGCCATCGTTGAGGCAAATGATCAGACTAATCTGGCATTTCGGGTGCCAGGACAGCTGATCAAACTTTCGGTTAAATCGGGGCAGCCGGTAAAGAAGGGGCAACTATTGGCCCAACTGGACACGAATGACTTCCGCAATGCACTGGAAGACCGCGAGGCAAGGTTGGACTTGGCAAGCACCCAATACCAACAGGCTTATACCTTATTCCGCAAAAAATATGCGTCCAAGGCAGAGCTGGATCAGCGTCGTGCTGGCCTAAAAAGTGCGAAAACAGCCGTTAAGCAAGCCAAGGATAATCTACGGTATGCCACATTACGGGCACCATTTGACGGCGTGGTCTCCAGTGTGAGCGTGGAGAATTTCCAGTTTATTCAGCCCCAACAAACCATCGTCCAGCTGCAACGTAATGGCGATGTGGGGATTCGTTTTGATGTGCCAGAGTCTATTTTCACCCAGCTTCGCAAAGTCGAAAACTACCGTAAATTATGTGGTGATGTTCACTTTGGTAGTAATACCGACAGCTATCGCGCCTGTTATAAGGAGCATAATTTAGTACCCGACAGGCTAACTCGCACCTATCCAGTGCTGTTCAGCCTGCAAGACCCCGGCCAAATCACGGTATTAGCAGGCATGAGTGCGACCATTAATCTGGATTTATCCAAAGTGAGCAAAGCCGTTGCCAGCCATGCAGTACTGATTCCGGTGGAGGCAGTATTTGACCAAAACGACCAACAATACGTCTGGCGACTCAAGGATGACATGACGCTGCACAAACATCCGGTGACCGTTTCGGGCATTAGTAACAATATGATTCGGATTAGCCAGGGTTTAAGCCCACGCGATAAAATCGTCGCGGCGGGTGTCAGCCTTCTCACGGAAGGCCAAAAAATCCGTATTTATCAAAAAGAACGCGGTCTCTGACGGAGCAACAGCATGACTATTGCAGAAAGCGCTATTCGTCAGAAAACAATTAGCTGGATGATGATTGTGTTGCTGCTTATTGGCGGCTACATCGCATTTCAGGGCTTGGGTCGCCTTGAAGACCCCAATTTTACGATCAAGCAAGCGGTTATTGTCACCCAATACCCCGGTGCCTCCGCGCAGGTGGTTGAAGAAGAAGTCACCCTGCCAATTGAGAATGCCATTCAGCAACTGCCCTACCTGGATAAAGTGACCTCCACCACAATGGGCGGTTTGTCACAGATCATGGTGGAAATGAAAAGCATCTATCGCAAAGATGACCTTGCCCAGATTTGGGACGAAATGCGCCGTAAAATCCGCGATATGCAAGGCCATTTGCCACCGGGCGTTAAGCCACCGATTATTAACGATGACTTTGGTGATGTGTACGGCTACTTCCTCGCCATTACTGGTGACGGCTATCAGTACAATGACTTAGAGGATTACGTTGATTATCTGCGTCGTGAGTTGGTGCTAGTGGACGGTGTCGGTAAGGTCGTGGTGGGTGGCACACGCTCCCGCCAGCTTATTATCGAAATCAACCGCTCACAGATGAATGCATTAGGTCTGTCGGCGACCAGCTTGCAAGCTCTGTTAAGTACACAAAGTCTAGTCACCAATGCAGGTAATATGCGCGTTGGTTCTGAATACATTCGCATTGAGCCGACCGGAACCGTTTCCAGCATTGATGACGTACGCAATTTGGTGGTGGGACGTAATGGTAATCAGTTGGTGTACCTGACAGATATTGCCGAGCTAAAGCTGGATTATAAAGACCCTGCCAACCACATTTATCACCACAACGGCAAAAACGCACTCACACTGGGCATCTCCTTCGCTACAGGCGTAAACGTGGTTACTGTGGGCAAAGCGGTTCGTAAGCGCATGGAAGAACTGGAGTACATGCGCCCTATCGGAATTGAAGTAAGTGAAATTTACAACCAGCCGCAGCAAGTGGAGTCATCGGTTGAAAATTTCATCGTTGGCTTGGCGCAATCTGTTGGTATTGTGATTGTGGTACTACTCATTGCTATGGGCCTGCGTCCCGGTATTTTGATGAGTTTTGTTTTACTGCTCACCATTGCCGGCACCTTCATTATCATGAACATTGCAGGCATTGAGCTGCATCGAATATCTCTGGGGGCATTGATTATCGCACTGGGAATGCTGGTGGATAATGCCATCGTCATCACCGAAGGGGTCATGATAGGGCTACATCATGGACTCAGCCGCATTGAAGCCGCCAACCGCATTGTAAAAAATACCAGCTGGCCACTACTCGGTGCGACGGTAATTGCTATTACTGCCTTCGCTCCGATTGGTTTGTCGCCAGATGCCAGTGGTGAATTTACCGGAAGTTTGTTTTGGGTGCTGTTGATTTCGCTCTTTTTAAGCTGGATTTTGGCCATTACCATCACACCGTTCCTATGCTATCTGATGTTCAAAGAGGAAATTGGCATTAAGGTGGGTGAAGAAGAACCTGACCCGTATAAGGGCATTTTTTACCGAATATATCGCGGCATTGTGCGCTTTTGTCTACGCTTCCGCTGGCTGACGGTATTGCTGATTATGGCAATGTTTGTCGGTTCCCTCGTTGGCTTCGGGCAAGTGCGGCAAGCCTTTTTCCCTGATAGCCCATTGCCAATGTTTACAGTGGACTACTGGCTACCAGAAGGCACCGATATTCGCGCCACAGAAGCCGATGCAAAAAAACTGGAAAATTACATCAAGTCACTGGATAGCGTCGAGTATGTCACCACCACGATTGGCCGTGGTGCTGAACGTTTTATATTGACCTATGCCGTAGAATTTAATGCACCAAGCTATGCACAGTTTATTATTCGCACTAAAAACTTTGATGACATAGAGCCACTGATTAAACAACTAAAAACACACACACAAGAGAAATATCCGCAAGCCTTTGTTAAGTTTGACCGCATGGCGATTGGCCCTGCAACCAAGGCAAAAATTGAGGCTCGCTTTATCGGCCCTGACCCCAGGGTGCTACGCGAACTGGGGGAAAAGGGATTGGCAATTCTTCGTGCCGAACCTGACGCTATTAATGTCCGGCAGGACTGGCGGCAGCGCACCAAGGTCATTCGCCCCATTTTCAACGACGAAGAAGCCCGCCGCTTGGGCATTAGCAAAGCCGATCTCGACAATGCTATTGCACTAAACGCCAGCGGATTAAGCATTGGCTTGTATCGTGAAGGCTCAACCGTGTTACCGATTGTACTTCGGCCACCAGAACAGGAGCGTGGCACGATGGAGCAGCTCAAAAACATTCAGGTATTTAGTCCGGCCAAGCAAGCCTATGTCAGCATTGAACAAATCATTGAGCGCATTGATGTGGTTTGGGAAGACCCGCTGATCAAACGTCGTGACCGTAAGCGCACTTTATCGGTGCTGGCTGACCCTGATATGGAACGTGGCAGTAATCCGGCGGCACTACTGGCCAAGATTCGCCCGGCCTTTGAAGCCATTCCGCTAGAACCGGGTTATGACCTGCAATGGGGAGGTGAATACGAGGCACAGGCCAAAGCAAACAAGGCCGTATTTGCCTATGTGCCGATTGGCGCCTTGCTGATGGTGGTCATTACCGTATTCATGTTTAACTCAATTCGCCAAACCTTGGTCGTTTGGATTACTGTTCCGCTGGCAATTATTGGGGTCAGTACTGGCTTGTTGATAATGAATACACCGTTTAGCTTTACGGCGTTGCTGGCTGTGTTAAGTTTGAGCGGGATGTTGATTAAAAACGGTATCGTGCTGGTTGAGGAGATTAAACTGCTGAATGAAGAACAGGAAATGCCGTGGATTCAAGCGATTGAGCAGGCAGCCGTCAGTAGGATGCGTCCGGTTACAATGGCCATGATCACCACCGTATTGGGCATGATTCCACTGTTACCCGACGTATTTTTCCGTCCTATGGCAGTGTCAATTATGTTTGGTCTGGGCTTTGCCACAGTGCTGACTTTGATAATGGTGCCAGTATTATTTGCGCTGTTTTACCGGGTGAAATATCGCTCGCCAGCTCGAATTGCTAAGGATGCAGCGAAGGCTGAGGCTAAAAAAGCCCCCTGAGCCTGCTAAAAAATCGGGGCGTGAGTGAGAGCTTTAACCACTCACGCCTTCAAACCAAGTGCTTTCACACCAGCAACCCACTCCTCCCTTTGCTGCTGGCTTGAGCCTTTCATTGGCGCAAACTCTGATATTTTTATAACTTTTATGCCACAGAAACCAAGAATAGACCGTTTCATCTCATGATGCCCCGGTCTGCGAAAGACCCAACGGTAGTACCAAGGAGGAGTATCCATCGTTACCACAAGGTGCGCTGTGCGCCCTGAGAGTAATTTATCCCAGAACGGAGAATTCTCGCGGTACCTAAACGCAAATCCCGGGAGGAAGACTCGATCAAAGAAGCCCTTCATTAACGCTGGCATTGCACCCCACCAATTCGGATAAACAAACACAATGTGATCAGACCACTGGATAAGCTCCTGAGCCTTTAACAAATCAGGCTCCAATGCCTGAACTGTGTCATACCCATGCCATAGTATCGGATCAAATGTTAATTCACTCAGCTTAAGGTCACGCACATCAGCTCCACCAGACTTTGCGCCTTCAATATACGCATCAGCTAATGAGGCACAAAAACTGTTTGTGTCAGGATGGCCAAGAATAACGAGTATCTTTTTATTCATTTTTTCTCCGTTGGCAGGAATAGCAAGAGTTAAGACTCTTGCATGAATGATCAATGAAGCCAAGAACAAAATATCCACAGCAACTATGCCAGCACCCTCGACTGATTTGCTATACTGGCCAGCCACTCAAATGCTCTGTTGGAAGTTTACCCATGCGATACCCAAAACAATATGATGTCATTGTCATCGGTGGTGGCCATGCCGGAACCGAAGCAGCTCTGGCCGCTGCACGTATGGGGCAACAAACACTACTGCTGACGCACAATATTGAAACCATCGGCCAAATGAGTTGCAACCCTGCGATTGGTGGCATTGGCAAGGGGCATCTGGTTAAGGAAATCGACGCACTGGGCGGAGCTATGGCACACGCTGCGGATCGTGGTGGTATCCAGTTTCGCACACTCAATGCTCGCAAAGGCCCCGCTGTTCGGGCCACTCGCGCGCAGGCAGACCGAGTTCGCTACAAGGCCGCTGTACTGGATATAGTCCAAGCACAGGAAAATTTAGACCTATTTATGCAGGCTGCAGATGACCTGATTGTTGAGAATAATCGAGTGACGGGTGTTCGGACGCAGATGGGCCTTAACTTCAAGGCAAAAGCCGTTGTGCTAACGGTGGGCACATTCTTGGGCGGAAAAATCCATATTGGCATGGAGAATCACGCGGGTGGCCGTGCGGGTGATCCGCCATCCACTGCACTGGCGCAGCGTTTACGCGAATTGCCTTTTCGTGTTGAGCGCCTGAAAACGGGAACGCCACCGCGTATTGATGCGCGCAGTATTGACTACAGCCAATTACAAGCACAACCAGGAGATACGCCAACACCAGTATTCTCTTATCTGGGCAGTCGTGATGAACACCCTGAGCAAGTTGCTTGCCATATCACATACACCAACCCGCAAACGCATGACATTATTTTGTCTTCACTGGACCGTTCACCGCTTTACTCTGGTGTCATCGAAGGAGCTGGCCCACGCTACTGCCCTTCTATTGAGGATAAGGTCGTGCGTTTCTCGGATAAGCAACAACATCAGATTTTTATTGAGCCGGAAGGCCTGGATACTTATGAAATCTATCCGAATGGCATATCGACTAGCCTGCCTTTTGATGTCCAACTCAGCTTGGTACGTTCCATTGCAGGCTTTGAAAATGCACACATTACTCGCCCTGGTTATGCCATCGAATACGACTTTTTTGACCCGCGCGACCTAAAACCAAGCCTCGAAACCAAGTTTATTGATGGCCTGTTTTTTGCCGGACAAATCAATGGCACGACCGGATACGAGGAAGCGGGCGCACAAGGCTTGCTGGCAGGCATCAATGCGGCCTTACAAATTCAGGGTAAGGAAGCTTGGAGTCCACAACGCAACGAAGCGTATATTGGTGTACTGGTCGATGATTTGATTACCTGTGGTACTCAGGAGCCTTATCGGATGTTTACCAGTCGCGCTGAGCATCGCCTACTATTGCGTGAAGATAATGCTGATTTACGTCTGACTGAAGTCGGCCATAAACTCGGCGTAGTCGATGAGAAACGCTGGCGATTGTTCAGCGAAAAACAGGAGAAGGTTGAGCAAGAATTACAGCGTCTGCGTACAAGTTACCTTCACCCATCAATGATTTCAGCGGAACAATCTGAAACGATATTCGGCGGCAAGCTCAGCCGTGAGTATCACCTGGACGAATTACTTCGACGACCAAATGTGACTTATCAATCACTGACCAGCCTTGAGAGTGCGGGTCCAGCAGTCAATGATGCAGCCATTGCCGAGCAAGTCGAAATACAAATTAAATACGCTGGGTATATTGAACGTCAGCAACTGGAAATCGACAAGCAGCTTCGGCAGGAAAAAACAGTTTTACCTGAAACGATGGATTACAGTGAAGTGAGCGGCTTATCAAATGAAGTGCGGCAGAAATTGACAGACCAGCGCCCTACCACCGTTGGGCAGGCTTCGCGCATTCCAGGCATTACACCTGCGGCCATTTCAATCTTGCTCGTCCACTTGAAAAAGCAACAACACAAGCAGAAGACCAACACATGAGCGACCTACTTTGGACACGTGGCATTGCGCAGTTAGGCATTGCTATCAGCGACTCACAACTTACCCAATTGAAAAAATACATTGAGCTGCTGCAACGCTGGAATAAAACCTACAACCTGACCGCCATTCGCAAGATGGATGACATGATCCCTGCGCATATCTTCGATAGTTTGGTCGTCGCGCCCTATATTGAGGGAAAGAACTGCCTTGATGTAGGCAGTGGCGCCGGACTTCCGGGCATTCCACTGGCCATCATACAACCAGAACGCCATTTCACCCTATTGGACACCAATGGCAAGAAAACCCGTTTTATCCAGCAAGCCATTATTGAGTTGAGCCTAAAAAATGCTGATGTTGTTCAATCCCGCGTGGAAAGTTGGAAGCCTGACACCCTCTATGATGCCATTATCAGCCGTGCCTTTGCTTCAATCAGCGATTTCGTCAATGGCTGCTCAATGCACCTTGCCAAAAATGGAGTGTTCTACGCTATGAAGGGGCAGTTCCCTGAAGATGAAATGGCGTCCTTACCCAAAAACTTTGCCCTCGAATCACGCCATCCATTAGAGGTTCCCTACCTCGTTGGTGAGCGTTATTTATTAAAAATTATTAATAGTCAGCAATAAATTTGGTTGTTTTTAGAAATTATGGCTCTACTGGTATACAATGGCCCGCGTTGTTGTGGTGATTTTCATTAGCGCATAATTGCTTCAGCATGTTTTCATTTTTTTCTCCTTAAAGACTAGTCGATCACATCAGTGATTGTTTGATGCTCGCTACCCATGCGAGCATCTTTTTTAGTGGTTTTTTCTTCCCCAAAACACACCCCGCAAAAAAATACCGTATAATCCTCCGCTTTACTGAAACTGCTGAATTGCAAATGTCTGAATACAACGTCTCCACCTTTCAGGGGCAGATTTTCGCCCTACAGGATTATTGGTCCAAGCAAGGCTGCGCCATTCTTCAACCGTATGATATGCCAATGGGCGCTGGTACTTTCCACCCTGCAACCTTCCTGCGCGCAGTTGGCCCTGAGCCGTGGAGAGCCGCTTATGTTCAGCCATCACGCCGACCGACCGATGGGCGCTATGGTGAAAACCCAAACCGACTTCAGCACTATTACCAGTTTCAGGTGTTATTGAAGCCCTCACCAGATAATTTTCAGGAACTCTACCTTGGCTCGCTGGAAGCAATGGGCATTGACCCTCTGATGCACGACATCCGCTTTGTGGAAGACAACTGGGAATCACCAACCCTTGGCGCCTGGGGCTTAGGTTGGGAAATTTGGCTAAATGGTATGGAAGTATCTCAGTTCACCTACTTCCAGCAAGTCGGTGGCATTGACTGTAAACCCGTATCCGGCGAAATCACCTACGGTCTGGAGCGCATCGCCATGTATGTGCAGAACGTCGAAAATGTCTACGATCTGGTCTGGACAGACAGTGCCGAAGGTGTGATTACCTATGGTGACGTTTACCACCAGAATGAAGTGGAGCAGTCCGCCTATAACTTTGAAAAAGCCAATGTGCCGGAGCTATTCCACCAGTTTGATGAAGCTGAGCGCGTCAGTATGAAAATGATCGAAGACGGCTTGCCATTGCCAGCCTATGAGCAAATGTTGGCAGCTTCGCATTTGTTCAATCTGCTGGATGCACGCCACGCCCTGTCTGTCACTGAGCGGCAGCGTTATATTTTGCGGGTTCGCACATTGTCCCGTGGTATCGCTCAGGCTTACTATGACTCGCGCGAGGTACTTGGCTTCCCGATGCTCAAAACCGATGCAGCTGAATAAGGAGATCAAGCAATGACTACGACAACTGCAGACTTGCTGATCGAAATCGGCACCGAAGAATTACCACCAAAAACACTCAAAAAACTGTCAGCGGCACTGACTGAGCACATTTGTGACAGCCTAAAAGAGGCAGGTATTCTCTTTGGTGAAGTCACGCCCTATTCATCCCCTCGTCGTCTGGCGTTGATGATTAAGGATGTTGCGGAATATCAAGCCAACCAATTAGTTGAAAAACGTGGCCCAGCTCTGAAAGCCGCCTATGATCAAGACGGTGCGCCAAGCAAGGCCGCATTAGGTTTTGCCGGCTCGTGTGGCGTGGAATTTGACCAATTACAGCAAATTGAAACGGCTAAGGGGGTCTACCTTAACTTCAAACAAGAGGTCAAAGGCTTGGCGACTCGTGACTTAATTGCCGATATGCTAAACAGGGCGTTAGCAGCCTTGCCAATCGCCAAACGGATGCGTTGGGGCAATAAAGAAACTGAGTTCGTTCGTCCAGTTCACTGGGTCGTCCTTCTGCTGGGTGGCGAGGTTGTGGACAGCGAAGTGCTGGGCATTAAAACGGGGCGTGAAAGCCGTGGTCACCGATTCCATCATCCAGACAAAATCAGCATTGCGCAAGCTACTGACTATGTGGACGCCACGAAGGCTGCTTATGTCATGGTTGACCGCGAAGCTCGTCGTGACAGGATTATTGAGCAAGCCAAGGCTAGTGCTGCAGCTATCGGCGGCCAGGTTGTGATTGACAAAGACCTACTTGACGAAGTCACCAACCTAGTTGAATGGCCTGTCGCGGTGGATGGCTGTTTTGGTGCGGAGTTCCTGGAAGTCCCACAAGAGTGCCTAATTAGCTCCATGCAGGATCACCAGAAGTATTTTCCTGTAGTGGATACCGATGGCAACCTCATGCCCAACTTCATTACTATTGCTAACATAGAAAGTAGTGATGTCCGCGTCGTTCGTGACGGCAATGAGCGGGTTATTCGCCCACGCTTCAGCGATGCGGCATTTTTCTGGTCACAAGATAGCAAAGTCCCACTGGAGTCCTTCCGTGACGCAACCAAGCAAATTGTCTTCCAGCAAAAGCTTGGTACGTTGTTTGAGAAAACAGAACGTGTTGCCAAACTGTCCGGCTACATTGCCAATGCCTTGGGTGAAAATGCAGACTACGCAATACGCGCTGCGCAATTATGCAAATGCGACCTTGCCAGTGACATGGTTAATGAATTTAGTGACCTGCAAGGCATTATGGGACGCTATTACGCATTAAAAGATGGCGAACCAGAGTCAGTCGCATACGCTATTGAAGAGCAATATAAGCCAAGCTTTGCAGGGGACACAATTCCGAGTTACATGACCGGAAAGATTTTATCACTGGCAGATAAGCTGGATACGATCCTGGGCATTTTTGCAATTGGCCAAAAGCCGACAGGTACCAAAGACCCATTTGCACTGCGTCGCGCCGCACTGGGGGTGTTACGCATTATTATTGAAAGTGATTTGTCACTGGATCTGCGTGATTTACTCAATGTTGCTGCCAGCAATCTGCAAGAAAAGGTTGATGCCGGCAAAGCCGTAGAGCCGACCTACCAATATATTATGGAGCGTTTGCGGGCGTTCTATCAGGATCAACATGTTGGCATGGATGTGGTTGATGCGGTATCTGCATTGGAGGTTCACTCACCTATTGACTTCGACCATCGGGTTAAAGCGGTCAATGCATTCAAGCAACTACCTGAAGCGGAGCCTTTGGCCGCAGCAAACAAACGTATTGCTAACATTCTAAAGAAGCTGGATAAACTGCCCAATAACGCAGTTAACCCATCACTGTTCGCGGAAGCTCAGGAAACAGCACTTTATGAAGCCATCCAACAGCAGCAAGCAAAAACTGCTCCCTTAATGGCGGCAAATGCCTACACCGACGCACTGACTTCTTTAGCCGCAATTCGTCCGCAAGTCGATACATTTTTCGATGATGTTATGATTATGAGCGATGATGAGTCCTTAAAAAACAACCGGTTAGCACTATTAACATTACTTCGTGAGTTATTCTTACAGGTGGCTGACCTATCCAGTCTGCAAGGTCAGTAAACGCCGATGAATGGTTAAGTGACAAAACAATCTGCAGCTCATACCGCGAAAATAGCAGATGGTCTCTTATAGATGGCCCTTGAGAGTCACCAAACTTAAGATACACCCATCTTAAGGAGCTAGGGCGCTACTCGAAGTAAGGAAGCTTTGGTAGCGAAAAAAGATGCTCATGGACTGAGCATCGACTCAGGATATAAAAAATGCTCTTTGCCGGGGTAAGCAAAGAGCATGGGGGTTGAGATTGGCGGTGGTTTTATTTTTATTATTGATAAACCGCTCTTCATCTCGGGGGCTTGTGCTTTATATTTGTTGTTAATCACACTATTGTGGTTAATTAGCTGCAATGAGAGTGCCAAAATCGGGTTTAATCACGCAACCCATTGCTTTAGAAAACTTTTTTCTGATTTAGTGGTTGCACCCGTAGACACTGATATAACGTTGTAAAGTGACAGTTGAAGTGAACTATGTCACCAAGTGACAATTTTATTGGAATAAATGTCACTTGGATGCAGGTTTCGTTTTAGGGAGGGGTTGCAATCGTGTATCGTAGGATTATCACGCTAAAGGTATGTGAGTGCCTAAACCGGAGTATTTGGGAAACCGCAGAAAATGATTAAATACGAACGCGATCCCAAGCTAATACGAAAGACATCAATCGCAGCCATACGGGACACTTTAAACCTAAACAGCCCCGATAGCCCTGAGCAGCAATTACTTATTCATATGATTTTGGCGTATGGCGATGAAGCAATTGCTTCCGATACGCTAATCAGCGAAAGTGCTATAAAGTCGGGCTTGTGCGCTTTAAAGAAGAATGCCAACATACTTTGCGACTCCAAAATGGTAGCAGAAGGCCTGAAGCAAAGTGATTTAAAAAAAGAACCTATTTGTCTGACCGATAAACCCAGTGTGATCTCACAAGCCAAATCCAAAAAACTTACCCGGGCAATGGTGGCCGTTGAGAACTGGAAGCGTTTTGCCGAAGGCAGTATTGTCTTAATTGGCAACGAAGCGACTGCATTATTGCGTCTAATGGAGTTAATTGAGACAGGCGATATTGATAAACCAGCCCTGATTATTGGTATGCCACAGGGCTACTTTGGGGCAACTGAAGCCAAGCAATATCTCTGGGAAAATCATCAACAATTCGACATCCCCTGTATCACGATACAAGGGACAACAGGTGGCAGCACTTTGACAGCGGCAGCAATGAACAACCTGATTCAATTAGATAAGGGTATTTTTCTATAAATAAAATCAATTATCACCTATCAATAAAATATTTAAATGACAAATCACAATAGTTTGGGCTATATTGACACCGCTTAAAAATTGCTGAATGTCTCTTTATTCCTTAAATTTATTGATCAAACGGATATTGAGTTGGGAGCTGCTGATCAGCAACATTTGTTACACCCCTAAAAAATAGCCTATTACGGAAAGGTCAATACATGATTTTTTTAAGACTCATGTCTGTCGTTGCACTCCCCACTGCATTACTAGTGAGTGGCTGTGGTGGCGAATCATCTATAATCACTTCTGCACCAACAGCAATCACCGCTAAAACAGCAAAAAAAAGCACTCCGACCGTCACCAATACTACGATACCTACACAGAAAAAAGCAGTCTCTGGTTTTGGTACACCAGAATATGCAACCGTCAAAAAGGGCTTGCAGAAACGTGCGGTACCGCCAAGGCCGACAGGCAGTCCTGTCGTATCTAAGGCATTGGCGGATAACCTGAATGCTGGCAGTATAAAAGAAGCCGAGCGCTTCCTAAAAATGGGGGCTGATGTCAACTTCACCGGTGCAAACCGTGAACCTGTCTTATACACGGCAATCAGGCGTGGCAATTACGACTTTGCTGACAGCCTACTTCTGCACGGTGCAAATCCCAATGTTAAAAATGGCAACGGTCTGACACCTCTACTCCTTGCCATTAACAAAGGTCACCAACCAACAATTGATCTATTACTAAAAAATGGGGCTGATGCCAATGCCTCCCACCCACAGGGAAGCCCGCTATACATGGCTGTTGAGCGCGGCAACGCTGGCTTGGCAAAGCAATTGCTGGAGTATTCTGCGGATGCTAACTCACAA
Source organism: Pseudomonadota bacterium (assembly GCA_002747455.1). Lineage (GTDB taxonomy): Bacteria > Pseudomonadota > Gammaproteobacteria > Thiotrichales > Thiotrichaceae > Leucothrix. The sequence continues at coordinate 27,700 of PDPG01000027.1, forward strand.
GGCCCACGCGGGGCGGCCCTATACATGGCAGTGACCAACGGCCAGACAGGTATCGTCCAGCAACTCCTACGCTATCGAGCTAACGCCAATACCAAAGGCGCTGAAGGCCCTGTGTTACACACTGCTATCACTCGCGGGCAAACTGCCATTGTGCAAATGTTGCTGAAGTATGGCGCAAATCCAAATACTGGTAGCAGCAAAGGTACACCGATCCAAATTGCGATACGCAAGTCCAATGCGCCAATAGTGGCGCTACTCACAAAAGCGGGAGCCTCCTCTGCAGTCTCCGATAGCATCGGCGAAACACTTTTACACAAGGCTGCGGCAAAAGGAATGATTGATGTTGCACGATCACTCATTGAGGGTGGCGCAAATGTCAATGCATTAGACAAGTACCAAGAAACCCCACTACATGAGGCAGCGGCCAAGGGTCACTTAGCAATCGTTAAATTGTTGCTATCTAACGGCGCTAATAAATTCGCACTAACAGAGAAAAAGTGGTCAGCGCTGCATGAAGCAGCTCGCTTTGGTCATGCGGAAACAGCGGCTTATTTGGTTAATCAAGGCTTGAGCCGTAGAGCCAAAACATCTGAAGGTATGACACCACGGGCACTGGCGGCACACCTAAAACATCAACATGTCATGTCAATCCTGTAGATGTCGCGGGTTGTTATGAAGTAAGACCTATTGACTATCACACCGATAACTTACGATCCAGCGCCCGATAGGAGACTGCCTCGCTGAGGTGTGGCGTAGCTATCTCCTCACTGTCATCCAGATCTGCGATTGTGCGGGCGACTTTCAGGATGCGATGACAAGCACGAGCCGACAGCTTGAACGATTCCATCACCTGACCCAGTAAAGCACTGTCCGCTGCGGATAAGCGACAATGTGCCTCAACTGCCTTGGGTGTTAAGGTATGATTTGTTTGTTGTTGCCGTTGCTGCTGGCGCTCTCTGGCTGCACAAACACGCGCCCTCACCTGACAACTACTCTCTGCAGTGTCTGAGCAACTCAGTTCATCATGCGTCATGCGCGGCACGTGAATCTGAAGATCAATCCGATCCAAAAATGGAGCAGATAAACGTTGCCGGTATCGCCTTTGACGCTCCACCGTGCATTGGCATTTTTCCTCTAAATCACAATCCAAACCTTGCGGGCATGGGTTCATTGCAGCAATCAACTGAAACTGTGCCGGATAACTGGCCTGTCTGGCCGCACGCGATAGAACAATACGCCCCGTTTCCAATGGCTCCCGCAGTACTTCCAATGTGGCACCTTTAAACTCCGTAAGCTCATCCAGAAACAACACCCCATGATGGGCCAACGATATTTCACCCGGTAGAACCTTCGCACCACCACCTACTAGTGCCACCGCAGAGGAGGTGTGATGTGGTTCACGAAAAGGACGTTTTAGCCACGCATCTGGATCAAAGCCTTGATTACTTACCGATGCAATGGAGGCTGACTCCAGCGCTTCCTGCTCGGTCATCTCTGGCAAAATCGTTACTAAGCGACTGGCCAACATCGTCTTTCCAGTTCCGGGTGGGCCAACCATTAATAAATGATGACCGCCCGCCGCTGCAATTTCCAAGGCTCGTTTCGCCTGAAATTGTCCCTTTACATCAGATAAATCAACATCATAATGCCGCTCTGGCGCAGCCCCATTTGTCCGTTTGAAATAACTGATTGGTTGTTGATGATTTAAATGTGCCACCACATCTTTTAAATGTTGGCACGGCAGTACCAAAGCGTTTTCAATGATGCCGGCTTCACCCGCATTCTCTTGTGGCAGTAGGATTGCACGGCCTTGGTGATGTGCAGCAAAAGCCGTCGGCAGCACCGCCCTTACAGCACGCAACTCACCACTTAATGCCAGCTCACCAATGAACTCATATTCTTTCAACGCCGCTTGTTCTAGCTGCCTTGATGCCGCCAAAATACCAACCGCAATTGGTAAATCAAAGCGCCCACCCTGTTTAGGGTGATCTGCCGGAGCCAGATTAACAGTGATGCGATTATTCGGAAAATCAAACCCTGAGTTAATAATTGCAGAGCGCACTCGATCCTTACTTTCACGAACAGCGGCTTCCGGCAAGCCGACGATTGAAAAACCAGGTAAACCATGACTTAGATCCACCTCAACACTGACCTGTGGGGCATTCATACCATCATTTGTGCGAGTATACGCGACCGCAAGGCTCATAATTGTCAACCATTATTATTCTTTATTCTGATGGTTCAGAATGCTAACAAACCCAGCAAATCACCTATAGTCTGAGCTGACAGGAGGCAGGCGCGCCAAAAATACCATTAGCACCCAACCAAGGTGCACAGCCCACTGAAATACCTTAAGATAACCCCCACATTGATGAATAGCAAAAGGCCCCAAAACATGACTCCTCAGACTGCGCCGCGTCGTAATACCATACTGATTATTTTAGATGGCATTGGTGTGAACCCAAGTAAGCAAAACAATGCAGTTTATGAAGCCAATACGCCTAACCTAGATCGTTATTTTGGCTCACATACACACACCACACTCCACACATCGGGCAAGCCGGTCGGACTTCCCGATGGCCAGATGGGTAATTCTGAGGTGGGTCATCTGACCATTGGCAGCGGTACGATTATCAAGCAGAACTTGGTTCGCATTGATGATGCGATTGAAGACGGTAGCTTTGCTGAAAATACCGTGATCTTAGCCGCAATCAACGCTGCGAAAGCGGCAAACCGACCGTTGCACCTACTGGGGCTGGCATCGGATGGTGGTGTACACAGCCACCTGAATCACCTACTTGCACTCATTGAAGTCTGCGCCGCTCATGGGGTGACTCCAATGGTGCATGCATTTACTGATGGCCGTGATACCGCCCCCAAGTCCGGCGCTCAGTTTATCCAGACAATACAGAATTGCCTTGATAAACACGGTGGGCAAATTGCCACCATGAGCGGGCGTTTTTATGCAATGGATCGAGACGAACGCTGGGAGCGGATAGAACAAGCATGGCAGGCAATGGTTTATCACCAAGGGCCACACTTTAAAACAGCGGCTGAGGCGATAGAGGCTGCTTATGCCGATGATGTGACGGATGAATTTCTTGTGCCTTGTGTGATTGAGGGTGCCGAAAAGATTGCCAGTGGCGACTCTGCCATCTTTTTTAATTTCCGTAATGATCGTCCTCGCCAGATGTCTGCGGCATTATCCCTCAAAGACTTTGAACACTTTGACCGTGGTGAGTTTGAAGCTATTCACCTGACCACCATGACAGAGTACGAAAGTACCCTGAACGGCCCCATTGCCTTTGAACCGGAACAACCCGAAACCTGCCTCGCCGAAATTGTCAGTCAGGCAGGACTGAAGCAGTTTCATTGTGCAGAAACTGAAAAATATGCGCACGTCACCTTCTTTTTTAATGGTGGTAGAGAGGAGTGCTACGAGGGGGAAGAACGCAAAATGATTAAGTCCCCCAATGTTGCCACCTACGATGAGTGCCCAGAAATGAGTGCCGAGGAAGTTTCAGACACCATCGTTAATACACTGAATAAAAAAGAGTATAGCTTTATTGTCGTGAATTTTGCCAACTGCGATATGGTGGGCCATTCCGCCATTCCAGGCGCAGTGATCAAAGCGGTTGAAGCAGTAGACAGGGAAGTAGGACGTGTGCTTGATGCTGCCGTGGAGAATGACTACTCCGTTGTTCTGACCGCTGATCACGGAAACTGTGAAGAATATATCGACCCCATCAGCAAAGAACCCAATACGCAACACACCGTTTACCCTGTACCATGCTTAATTATTGATAAAAATTATTGGACACTCAGCAGCAACGGTGGCTTGGGTAATGTTGCGCCAACCGTTCTGCAATTGATGGGACTGGAGCAACCTAAATCAATGCGTTGCAAGTCCTTGTTGTTGAGTGAAATAAGCTAACCGATGGTTTGCAAAGGGATGTGCAGGCCTGTTTAGAAGGAGCTGATCTGTTATTTGGGGATAACACTAGCATGTATCGAAAACCATCCTTTGCAATGGCCGCAGGACTCGCAGGTGGATTAATCATATCTGCCTGCGGTAGCGTGGAGAACCTACAGCCCACGAGTCCACCGCAATCTATTTCGCACACTCAGGCTAATATGACACCTGAACCCATCAGTAATAATGAACGTTTTGCCGACACCTTAGCCGCACATAATGCTGTTCGCGCTGCACATGGACTCCCTAGCTTAACTTGGTCAGATGATCTGGCCGCTTACGCTCAGGAATGGGCAGATCACTTGGCCGCAAATAACCGTTGCTTTATGCGCCACCGCCCTTCAGGTAGTCCGCATGGTGAAAACCTGTGGTGGGCCAGCCCACGACGCTGGTCTGACGGGCTTAGTGAGCTTCAGGAAGTAGATATCCAGCGAGTCGTGAACGACTGGGCCAAAGAAAAACAATACTACAATTATCACACCAACCGCTGCCAACCCGGTCAACAATGCGGCCACTACACGCAAATTGTGTGGAGAGAAACCACTGAAGTCGGCTGTGCCTACCAGCAATGTGGTGACTTGTCGCAATTATGGGTTTGCAACTACAACCCTCCGGGCAATTATATCGGTGAGCGCCCGTATTGATCTCACAACCAATAGTGACCTAAATTGTGAGTCAGGCACCCAGCCAATTACATCACTCGTGACACGGGAAAAATCCCTAACACCCAGAAAATGGTGTCGATAAGGTCATCTTTAATGACACCATTACGCTGACCCGGGACTATAGGGCAAGCGAACCTCAAATGCACCACTGCGGTTGTGCGCAAACGGCAGCCGCCGATCCCACCACGCTATCCCTGTAAGTAGATTACAGCTTACAGAATGACCTTTGTGTGACATCAGACTCTAATCGTCGTCAGCAAGGTAGCCCTTGACTCATCTAATAGGAGGCATGAGCAGCTCTGAAGTAACGGGCTGCACATCATCCCAAACAGGTGCATCAAACACTACGGAGTTGCTGATATTTTGTTCAGAAAACTGACTCCTCACAGCGGATATCGTACCTGAATCACCCTGATTAGTTCTAGCAAAAATGATTTGTATATTCGCCCAGTCATCATAATCTCTAAGGACGGACAACTCTTCTTCTCCTACCCTACTGTCCCAAGGGTTTACATCGTAATTTACCAAAGTGTCCGCTGTATCCCCATCACAATTAAAATCTACCGCTGCACTCGCCGGTTGTCCAAGTCCACGTTCCTCTACGACACCATTAATCTCATCCAGATCCAAGCCAACACCATCCGAGTAGTCCATCTTAAAGTCATCAGGGTTACTCTTATAGTTATTGGTTAATGACTTCCGAGAAGCACCGCACTTTTTGACCAAATAACGATCACCTTCATTCAGGCCAATAGTAGGTAAACCTTCAAGTTGATAGAGATAGTTCATAATGCTTATATAGTTCGGCTTATAGTTAGTGCTTTCAAAGCCACCATGTTTCAACCCTAAATTGTGACCAAACTCATGCATAACCGTACTGGCTTGGTAGTTAATGAGTATATTACTATCCACTGTACTACTGTCAGATAAAGTCCATCCTCCTAATGTAATAAGCGAGTCATTTCCTGGGGTTTCAGCACAGCCAGAAGAGCCGCCACTACCATCAGCCCTTTGGGAGGTACCAAACAACATATAGAAGAAAATTTGTCTACGACGCGGATCCATATTGGCGGCTTTGTACTGGCGAGGACTCACACCTAATGAACCTGAGCATCGTAATGCCTGGGATAGCGAATAATCGACCTGATTGCCTCCCCCTAAGTCCATATTATCCGGGTTGATTCCAGGGTTTTGATCAAACAAATCCCCCACATCAAAATGTACTACGTAACCTCTATCAGCAAACACCGCTGCAACGCGCTCAAGTGCCTTCTGCTGTGGTACCACACCTAGATCAACAGGCAACTCACCGTTCTTACTGGAATCAACATAGTCAACTTCAATAAAAATGTCTGTTTGCCCAGTGCGTGCTCCCAAGTCATATAGAGACAAGCCATTATAAGTTGAGCCAGGCATCTCGGAACAGTCAGGTATACCATCAGCATCAGCGTCTGTGTTACAGGTAACATCATTTGGACCTGCAAATGTAGAAGTACTACGCACTACCCAATCACTAGCTTGATTGGTGTCAGTACTTAAGCCATCACGCGCAAGAGAGTAACCATAGCTATCCGCTCCAGAAGGCAGCTCAGGAGCATTACCACCCGTCCACGCTTCACTATCTAATGGAGGGATTCTAAATGAGCCAAATCTAATAAAATCAACTGTATGGCTATTATGTACTAACTCTACAAAGCCCGAAATTCTCCACCAAAAGTAGCTATTGTTGGCAGAATCCTTGAGATAAATAACATTCTCACTAGCATAAGGATTTGAACCCACTGCGCTATCTGCACGAATTACCAAGTAACCATTAGGAGGAATTGTTTTTGAAGGTAATACGTATTCCTGTGGCTGGCGACTGCCTTCTGAAGTAGACACGTTCTGATAAGCCCTTAGGGTATAGTTTGCTAGTTCGATAGTAGCATTCGTTGGGTTATATATCTCAACCCAATGCGCACTGTCTGAATAATATCTACTGGAGATTTCATTAATCAGCAAACTGCCCACTATAGGCTCAACAGTGACTTCAACCGTATCCGTTGAAGTCGCGCCGTCGTCGTCTGTCACGGTGAGCGTGAAAGTTAGTACCGTTGCAGCGCTAACACTCGGTGCCGTGAAACTAGTCTTTGCATCATTTTCACTCACCAGTATGACCGAGGCGCCTATTGGGTCACTACCTGTAAATGTCCAAGAGTAACTACTAACAGTTCCATCTACATCAGTGGAATTAGTACCATCCAACGAGACATTATCTTCAGCAATCACAGTTTTTGCTGCGCCTGCTTCTGCAATGGGCAATTGGTTAGTCACTGGATTGACCGTCACCACGACAGTATCCGTGGCGGTTGCACCATCGTCATCGGTGACGGTTAAGGTCAAGGTGAGCGCGGTGGCTGCCGTCACATCCGG
>PDPG01000028.1 GCA_002747455.1 Pseudomonadota bacterium
ATTAGTGAAGATGATTCTGGAGCACGCCGTAGAACAAAGATAACGCCTAAAGAAATTTAAATTCGGCTCTTTAAGATTTGAGTTTGTAAAACTTCAGATTAAGTCATGTTTAATACAACTTATCCGGCCTTCCGGTTGTTCCAGTGAGGCTTCAGCCAACCGGAACAATAAGTCGGTTTTCCCGGTCACCCGTTTAAAGAAAGTCTGCCAATAATTCCTGTTCCACTTCCACCTTGTTGATGGCAGAATGCAGCCAGTAATGTCATGCACAAAGCGGTTGGGTGGCGACGTAATTCATGGGGCTGTTCAATAACAGCCTGCTGTTGCCATTGCTCTAGGACAGCATCAGGTGTTGCTGTAAACAGGGATTAAGGAAAACAATATTTACTGAGGCACGTGCTGCTAACAACAAGCACGTGCCTCAAGCAATCAGATCATTTAATCACTTGTTGCAGAGTCGTCTGCTGATTGCTTGCCTTCAGAGGAAGCAGTAGTAGCAACTTTCTCCGTTACCGACGTTGTTACTTTAGCCGTTTTCGTGTCAGCAGCTGCCTTTTTCTTCTGTGCAGCCGTCACCACTTTTTTAGTCGTGGTAATCACTGGCTTTGGCACCTCGGGAATAATGGGCGTAATCGGTGCATGGCTGATAATTGGAATATCGTCAGGTTTATCCGTTACATGCTCTGTAGACGCAGCACTTTTTCTAGCCTTGGTGGATGTTTTAGTCGAGCGGCGAGTCGTTGTCGGTTTAACCGGAGCAGACTTCACCTCGGGGGTTTCAGGCACCGCCTTTTCTACCACCGTGATCTCGGATTTATTAGTCGCCGCTTTGCTGGATTCTGGGGCTGCCATCTCAGTTTGCTTATCACTGCTATCTACTTTTAGCGCATTTTTTGTCTTGGATGATGCGTTGGTTCGGGGCTTCTTTACCGTCGAACGAGTTGTTTTACGGGTTGCAGCTTTAGTTTCAACCGCTGCCTCCTGGCCACTTGAATCAGTTTGTGCAGGCTCACCATCTTTTGTTGCCTTAACATCTGCTGGCACCACTTCGACAGGAGTATCATCCGATTTTTTCGTTTTCTTTGCCTTACCTGTGGAACGAGCGCTTGCCTTTTTGGGTTTGGTGGCTACCACGGACTCATCACTCACCTCAGGTGCTTCGCTTGCTATGGCAACAGCATCGGCCTTGGCAGCAATGAGTCCATTATCAGACTCGGTTGTCGCTCCACCCGCTGCTTCACCCACTTTAGGACTGGCCTTTGGCTTCTTGCTACGAGTTGAACGCGCCTTCGTTTTGGCTGGAACTTTTTTTGGTGCTTCGGCGTTGTCAGTAGCCTCTGTCTGATCTGAAGCATCTTCGGCCTTTACCTCATCGCTCACTTTATCGTCAGCCTTCTTTGATGAGGTTGACGCTTTTGAACGACTAGACTTCGCCTTTTTGGGAGCAGGAGCAACTTCAGCTGTTGGGCTGTTGGTTGCCGGCTCATCAGCATCAGCCTTATTGTCAACCGCATCTTGCTTTGGAACGGTACTCACCGCACTTTGGGCAGCATCCGCACTGGCTTTTGCTTCTGGCGCATCCACAGTATTATCTGCCACAGTCTTCGACTTGCTTGAGCGTTGCTTAGTAGAAGATGCCCGTTTTTTGCCCGAAGATTTGCTTTCTGAACTACTACGGACTGAACTGGCCAGAGGAATTGTGATTTCCAGAGGTGTCATATCCTGCTCTACTGGTACTGGGGTGACAATTTGTGCTGATTTATCAACTACCTTATCAGTATCTGTTTCCCGTGGTTTACGGCCTTTAGGATTTCTACTCCGTGAGTTACTCGACTTATTCTCCTGAGCCGCATTAGCCTGCTGACTATTGTTGCCAGATTTATGCGTGTTACTGCGCTGATTACTACCGTCCGTTGCTACTTTTGATGTGGCACGAGATGTATTGGTTTTCTGCTGAGCATCTGCCTGCTTAGCAGTTGATGTCGCAGACTTCTTACCCTGACCGCCCTGGGACTGCGTATTCTGTTTCGTTTGAGAATTTGCTGATGCACTTTGCTTGGCTGGTGCTTGCTTTTTCTTATCCACGCCCGACTTAGCATTATTGCTACTGTTGCGTGATTTATTTGCAGATGACTTGTTATCAACTATATTTGCATTACGCGCACGCGAAGCATCGGTACGGCTATTTGAGCCTTGTTTATCGTGCTGGCGTTTATGGTTGTTTTGCTTTCTAACAGGCTTTATCTGCTCAATTGGTGCTGCACTTTTTGATCCAAATAAGGCGGTCATAATCCGTGAAATAATCCCCGACTTGGCAGCAACCGGAGTAGGGGTCGCGGGGTGTACCTGAGAAACTACTGGAGCAGGTTGTGCTGTCGTGACAGGCTCAATATGGCCATGAGTGCTGTCATCGTAGCTATGTGGCGTCATGCGCAAATAGGATTTCGGCTGATCTTCCGCATCTTCTGCTTTCAGACGCTTAATCTCATAATGAGGCGTATCCAGTTGAGGGTTAGGAATAATGCTCAGGCGAATCCCGTGGCGCTCCTGAATATCATTTAACGGCTTTCGCTTTTCGTTTAATAGGAAAGTCGCCACAGCAACTGGTGTTTCGGCCACGACTTCAGCCGTCATATCTTTCATGGCTTCTTCTTCCATCAAGCGCATGATGGAAAGCGCCAGTGATTCCACGCCACGAATAGTGCCTTCACCACTACAACGAGGACACACAATTTGACTGGATTCACCCAGAGAAGGGCGCAGACGTTGACGTGACATTTCCAACAGGCCAAAACGAGAGATACGCCCCACCTGAACCCGTGCGCGATCCATTTTCAACGCGTCACGCAGGCGTTTTTCCACCTCACGTTGGTTGCGATTTGGCAGCATATCAATGAAGTCGATCACCACAAGGCCACCCAAATCGCGCAAACGCAACTGGCGAGCCACTTCATCAGCCGCTTCAAGGTTGGTGTTTAACGCTGTTTCTTCGATACCCTGACCACGGGTCGCACGCGCCGAGTTGACATCAATTGAAACCAAAGCTTCGGTGTGGTCAATGACAATCGCGCCACCTGACGGCAGATTCACCTGACGATGGAATGCTGAGTCGATCTGATTTTCAACCTGGTAGCGGCTAAATAGGGGAACGGTATCGGTATAATGCTTGAGTTTACGCAAATTATGCGGCATTACTGCGGAAAGAAAGTCATGTGCTTGGTTATACACCCGCTGATTATCAATCAGAATTTCACCGATATCACTGCGGAAATAATCACGCAACGCACGAATAATGACATTACTTTCTTGATACAAAAGCACTGGCGCACGGTGGGAATGAGTGGCCTCTGAAATCGCATGCCACAGCGTTTTCAGGTACTCCATATCCCAAGTCAGCTCTTCAAGCTCTCGACCAACACCAGCCGTTCGTACGATAGCCCCCATGCCTTCGGGAATATCCAGGTTATTTAAAATATCACGGATTTTATGACGATCCTCGCCTTCAATACGCCGCGAAACCCCTCCCGCGCGTGGGTTATTGGGCATTAATACCAGGTAACGTCCCGCTAGGCTGATATGGGTTGTCAAGGCTGCGCCTTTATTGCCACGCTCTTCCTTGTCTACCTGAACCAGTAACTCCTGACCTTCTTTCAGGACACTTTTAATACTAGGGCGGCCTTCCGTTTTATTGCCATTGGTGTTCCAGTACTCTTTGGAGACTTCTTTAAAAGGGAGGAAGCCGTGACGCTCGGCACCATAGTTGACAAATGCTGCCTCCAGACTAGGCTCAATGCGTGTAATCACGCCTTTGTAGATATTGGATTTTTTTTGTGTGCGATTAGGGTGTTCGATATCAAGGTCATAAAGATACTGACCGTCAATCATTGCAACACGGATCTCTTCGGATTGTGTGGCGTTAATTACTATTCTTTTCATTAAGTTACGAGTTTCCTGTTAATAAATAACAGTCCACAGCCGAATCGGTGTTACCCATGTAACAACACAGCACACCCCACCCACTAAAGGGGCGGGTTACAACAATCCTTGTTCGCACAGGCCCCGTTCGTATGCTACTTAAGGTCATGGCAATTACTACCTGTGCTCAATTTAGATGATGGCTACAATGGGCATCATTCCGAATATTCTTTTATAAGCAGTGACCTAACTATAAGTCAGCTGCCTGGGCTAGGAACTATTATCAGATAGCTCTGCAAGCTATCTTTTCCTGATATTACTCCGGCTGTTTGACGATAATGTCCAGACGGAAAGACTAGCTTCGTCGCGATAAACGAGCTTCTAAAAACTTTGTGTGTGGAGACAACTTGTGATCATCAATTATTTCTAACGATCTTTATAGAAAATGCCCCCAGTTTGCGCGTATGTAAAATACCCGGCGAATATAGCAATTTTGGCACACAGCGGCAATACAAATATTAGCTTTCCTGAATATTCCTGGATGGTCGTTTTTATCTGCTTTTTCAGTGTTATGATGCGCATTATGTCAGAGACTACTACCAGCAAAGTTCGCTTTATCACGGTTACCGAATCCGCTGCCGGACAACGTATCGATAACTTCTTGATGAAAGAGTATAAGTTCCTTCCAAAATCAGCTATTTATAAGCTATTAAGGAAAGGGGAGATTCGTGTTGACAAAAAGCGTATCAAGCCTACAAAAAAGTTGGCCGTCGGTGAGCAAATCAGGATTGCGCCAATCAATCATACGCCACAGACTTCCGAGCCGGCCCAGGCCAGCCAAAAGCTATTAGACGCTGTGAGTAGGGCGGTTTTACTAGAAGATGATGACGTACTCATTATCAATAAGCCAGCGGGTATTGCCGTACACGGTGGAACCGATAACCCTCATGGCATCATTGAAATTGTTCGCCAATTGAGGCCTGAGCTTGATTTTATTGAGCTGGTACACCGGATTGACAAGGAAACCAGTGGCCTATTGTTATTAGCCAAAAATAGGGTGACATTACTTGAGCTGCATGAGGCCTTCAAAACAGGGGAGATCAGTAAATACTACCAGACACTGGTTTTTGGTCGCTGGCAGGGCGGCAAGCAGCACGTTCGCAACCATTTAAGTCGCGCCAAGTATGGTCAGCAAAATATGCAGGTGAGCGAAAAAGGGAAACTGTCTGAGAGTATCTTCACCCCCATTACTACTTACAGTGAAAACAGTTTGTTGAGCGTACGTTTGTTGACTGGCCGAATGCATCAAATTCGTACACAATTATCAGAAATGGGATACCCGATTACTGGCGATACCAAGTATGGGGACTTTGCATTAAACCGCGATTTTACCAAAAGAATAGGGCTTAAGCGATTGTTTTTACATGCTTATCGGATTGATTTTAAACTTATCCATAGTGGCAAAGTCTACAATCTGGAAATACCGCTGGCTGATGATCTTCAGGCAGCCTTGCAGAAGCTTTCTTAATTCACTGATTTTAATTAAAAATATAGAGGAAAAATGGATACAGATAACCAACAGGCAATTGATGCATTAAAGCAAATTGCAATGGCCGGGATTGAAGAACAACGCCGTTCACGTCGCTGGGGCATTTTTTTCAAAATCGTTTTTTTCCTGCTACCAGTGTGTTTTTTACTGATAATGGGCGGAATGTTGGGAAGTATGACGCAGTTATCCAACCCAAAGTTGTCTGCATTAGCAGAGGGTAAGAAATATGCGGCAATGGTCAGTATTAGTGGAATTATTCTGGAAGGTGAATCCGCCAGCTCTAACAATTTAATCAAGTCACTACAAGAAGCCTTTGCCGATGAGAATGCCGAGGGCGTGATTCTGCGCTGTAATAGTCCCGGTGGGAGTCCAGTGCAGTCCAACCATGTATTCATGGAAATCATGCGCTTACGTGAAAAATATCCTGAAAAGCCGATCTATGCGGTTGCCGAGGATGTGTGTGCATCTGGTGGTTATTACATCGTTGCAGCCGCCCAAGATATTTATGCTGACCAGTCCAGTATCGTTGGCTCCATTGGGGTACGCATGGATAGCTTTGGATTTGTGGAAAGTATGAAAAAACTGGGGATTGAAAGCCGCCAGATTACCGCCGGAAAAAACAAAGCCTTGCTGGATCCGTTTAAGCCGCAAAAGCCAGAGGATGTGGCTTATCTGGAAAAGTTGCTAGAGAACACGCATCAGCATTTCATCAATTCGGTAAAGCAAGGTCGCGGTGATCGAATTGATCCGCAGAAGACGCCAGAATTGTTTACGGGTTTATTTTGGAGTGGCGATCAGGCCAAGAAAATTGGGCTGGTTGATGGCTTTGGTTCGGTGCGTAGTGTTGCCCGTGATCAGTTAGGTGCTGAAACAATCATCGACTTCAGCTACAAGAGTGATTTCCTGGATCGTCTATCAAGAGGATTAGGCGCTGCTGTGCAAGTGAAAATGCTTGAAATGCAAAACTGGGTCTTGCGCTAAAATATACTCCTGGGTGGGTGTCTTTGTGTAGGTCAATTTGGTTTGGTAAAAGAACACGGACAGGAACTCTGGGAAAAGGCATGATCATCGTCGTGCCTTTTTCCTTTTCGGCTCTGTGTCATCATATAATTTAACATAATATAAATTATGCGAATCAAAGAACACTCAGTTGTTCTTCAATCCCTGTCGTTGCAATTTGCTTTAATGCACATCAATTGCCTGTTTGGTTACAAGCAAATACCCTTAATTTTCTTTAATTATTCAGCCATAACCATTCATCTTTCATTTGGGCTGCTCCCGTTAACATCCAAAAAAATACAGTTCAAATCAAAGTGTTGTTATACCGCAGGGGGCCTTGCGCTTTTGACACACACATAAGGTTAAGGGATCATAGCAAAAGTGAGTAAACAAATAGTGCGCAACACTTTGGGGATATTGTTAGTTGTTGCCTTAAGCACCACTACGATGGCTGCTAAGCTGGTGAATCAGGATTCACCACTGGGGATTAATACCAATGAGGCACTGGAAAACAATACCAGTCTGCCCTTTGTTGATTTGTTTCGCCTGTCGATGCCATTTGAAGAAGCCAGACCTTGGTTTACCAAGGGAAATGTACAGTTTGACCGCAACGGATGGCCACGGAATTTAAACGGCGGGAAAGCCGGAACCCGCTTCCTTTCACAGATTGACCCAAGGGCACTGCCAAAGGGTTTGTACACCGTGCGTTATGATGGGGATGGTCACATTCGCTATGGTGCGGGTGCAAAACTGGTTAAGCGCATGAAAGGTATGGACTTAATCTCGCTACACCCCATGAGCGATAAAAAGGTTACAGCCACCCTATTCATCGATAAAACCAATCCACGCAACTATATTCGTAATATCCGAATTTTAATGCCGGGCGGTATTTGTGCCAACAAACCGATGCGACGGGTCTCTAGTGCGAACCACTGCCCTGCTGGTAGTTATCAGTCATTCGCTGACCACTACCAAAGCATCACGTTTAATCCTGACTACCTATATTTTATGAAGGATTTCAAAGTGTTACGATTCATGAATATGGCAGGTATCACCAGAAATAATCTTCAAAAATGGGCTAATCGTCCAACACTGGAGAAAGCAAGTTGGGGCGGACGCGAAGGACGTCGTGGTGTGCCACTAGAAATTATGGTGAAGCTGGCTAATACATTGAATGTTGACCCTTGGTTTAATCTGCCGCACAAAGCGGATAATGATTTTATTAGGCGCTATGCACAGTATGTCCGTCGTCACTTAAAGCCACACCTGAAAGTCTATATTGAGTACAGTAATGAAACGTGGAACAGTGTGTTTGTGCCCCAAGCTGAGCACATGAAACAAACTGGCACTCGCTACAAACTGGACAAAGACCGTCAACTTGCCGGTGCTAAATACTATTCACTGCAAAGTGTGCGTATCTTTAAAATTTGGGAACAGGCATTTGGTGGAAAGCAGCGCCTTGTCCGTGTAATGGGAGGTTTGACCAGTAACAAAAGCCTGTCACATACACTTTTGAGCTACCGTAATGCTTATAAAAATGTAGATGCTTTAGCCATTGCTCCCTATTTCTATATCGCCCAGGAGCGTATGCGCCGTATCCACAATGTCAACCAGGTTTTTCGGGAGTTAGGCTCACCAAATAACCGTTACTCAATCGTAAATACTCTACGCGATGTTAAGCAACAGGCTGATATTGCCGAAAGTTATGGCGTGGATTTGATTGCCTATGAAGGTGGACAGCATTTTGTGCATCGTAAAACACACTCTGTTGATGAAGGCGCCACCCCTTACCTGATTCAAGCCAATCGTCATCCGCACATGGCCAAGCTGTATAGTCAGCTTCTGCATGGCTGGAAGCAAGCGGGTGGCAAGTTGTTCGTCGCCTTCTCCGCGCCACGTCCCTATACATGGCATGGTAGCTGGGGAGTAAAAGAGTACATTAATCAACCGGCTAGTCAAACGCCAAAATACCGTGCATTGATGAGCTTTGCCAAGGGACAAAAGTGTTGGTGGACTGCTTGCCGTTCAACCACCATTCAGCGCCTGCCCAAGCCGAAGTTCGTGGCCAGTAGCCGTTCCTATGACGACTCACAGATTGTGAAGCCCCGCTCGGTCAAAATCCGTAAGCAAGGTAAATCACGCAACGGGCTTCAGCTAGCAGCGCCCAACCGTATCGACAGCGTCATTAATGGCACCATTCACGGTCGACAGGATTTGTCAGGAACGTGGCGTTCAAGCTGGGACGACCAGAACCTGTATGTAAAAGTCGATATTGTGGATGATCGTTATGTGAGAGACTCTGAAAAGCCTTGGGCAGATGATTCCATTGAAATTTATATTGATGCGGACGCTAGCCGTAAAAGTCGCTATGACGGCTGGAATGATTTTCAATTGACCTATCGCCTGCATGATCAAAGTCTGACATTGGGTGGTCGTACGCCGAAGAATAAAATCCACGCAGTTAAACACCGCATGGTTAAACTGGCAAATGGTTATCAGTTGGAAACGACTATCCCCTGGCGTACTTTGAATGTGCGTCCTAAAAATGGTCATCGAGTGGGCTTTGATATTCAGGTGAATGATGATGATAGTGGTGATCAGCGCGATGCAAAGCTGGCGTGGAATGCCCGAACCGATCAGGCCTGGAAAAACCCACAAATGTTTGGGGAGTTGGTATTAGCCAATTAAGGGGAAAACCTAATAGAAAAACCTGACCAAACGGGGCCTGAGTTGAACCAGTACCCCGTTTTCTATTACGAATGCATTAATCGATGTCTGTCATTTGAACCGTATCGTTTCACACTGGTCTGAGGCAGTTACCCAACAAGCAGAATGCATTTCGCAGGTGTATGAAAAAAATAATTCTCAAAGTTTACGCTCAACTCCTTGTAATCAGCACAGCCGTTGCCTCTTTACTTCTAATGAATGTCGCTGTTGCCGATACTGCCACCGGCTACGTCAACCAATCTTCCCCCTTAGGTATTAATACGAATGAGGCAATGGAGGTGGATGCTAGTCTGCCCTTCGTGGACTTATTCCGATATGCCCTCCCCTTTGAATCTGCTCGCCCTTGGTTAACCAAAGGCAAAATTGATTATGACCAAGATGGTTGGCCAAAAAACCTGCATGGCGGTCAGGCAGGTACACGATTTTTGAGCCATATTCCTGCCGAAGCCTTGCCAAAAGGCGTATACACTGTCCGTTATGACGGACAAGGCCGGTTGCGCTATGGTGCTAGTGTAAAGCTTATCAAGCGCCTTCCCGGACGAGATTTAGTGCGCTTGGAGCCGCTGGCGGATAACACGATAACGGCGACACTGTTCATTGAAAAATCAGACCCAAAGGATTACCTGCGCAATATTCGGGTACTAATGAGTGGTGGTATTTGTTTGAACGACCCAATGAAACGGGTGGATGAAGCCAGTCAATGTGATGGCCGCCCGTTTATGTCTTTTGCGGATCATCACCGGCAGGTTATTTTTAACCCCGATTACCTAAATTTCATGAAAGACTTTAAAGTTGTTCGCTTCATGAATATGGCCGGTATCACCCGTAATAATATTCAGCACTGGAAAGATCGCCCCAGTTTAACCAAAGCCACATGGGGCGGGCCTGAAGGCCAGCGTGGGGTACCAGTTGAAATCATGGTGGAGCTGGCAAATCAGCTCAATGTTAACCCGTGGTTTAACATGCCTCACGGTGCTGCGGATGACTATGTGATTGGCTTTGCTCAGTACGTAAAGCAGCACCTTAAGCCCTCTTTAAAGATATACATTGAATACACCAATGAGGCTTGGAATGCCGTGTTTGTGCCGCAAGCAGAGCACATGAAACAGAATGGAACCCGTCAAAAACTGGATAGTGATCGGCGGGTTGCAGGATTTAAATATTACTCCAAGCAAAGTGTTCATATCTTCAAACTATGGGAAAAGATATTTGGAGGTACGGATCGCCTAGTGCGGGTCATGGGGGGCATGACAACCGATCCGGCAATGAGTGAAACCATTCTGGCTTATCAAAAAGCCTACCAGCATGTCGATGCATTAGCGATTGCGCCCTATTTTTATATTGCTCAAGATAAACTCAAGTCTATCACCCAGACCGATCAAGTATTTGAGCTATTGTCAGCAGCGGATAACCGCTACTCTATTCATAATTTGATGAAAATAATTCGCCAGCAATCAGAGGTTGCTAAAGCCTATGGTGTTGATTTGGTTGCATACGAAGGCGGTCAACATTTGGTCGATCACAAGACCCATAAGCTCACAGAGGGCGCGACTCCCTATTTGGTTGCAGCCAACCGCGATCCACGCATGGCACGCGAGTATTACCGTTTTCTGTCGGACTGGAAATCGGTGGGTGGCAACTTGTTTATTGCCTTCTCTGCACCGCGTCCACATACATGGCATGGTAGTTGGGGGATTAAGGAATACATTAACCAGCCTAATGCGGATGCACCAAAGTACCAGGCCTTACTTGCATTTAATCGTGGTGAGCGCTGTTGGTGGCAAGGTTGTGAAACGGGTGAGCAAGCACGTTTACCAAAACCGGGGTTCATCCCCCAGCATTTAGCAACCGGCAACGCACCGGCCCAACGTGATCCTTCAAGCGTGACCATCCAGCGTGGCTCGGCAAGTTCATTACGTAAGGTGCCAGCACATCGGATTGCTACGTTGATGAAAGGTACGATTAATGACGTACAGGATTTATCTGCCATGTGGCGCGCCGTATGGGATGAGCGCGGTTTACACATTTGGGTTGGTGTTCATGATGAGCGACTTGTCAAAGACTCCAAACAGCTTTGGGCGGATGACTCCATTGAAATTTATCTCGACGCAGATGGTTCGCGCCAGGATAAGTTTGACGGTAAGGATGATTTTCAAATGACCTTCCGCATGAATGACGACAACATCAGCCTTGGCGGCAGTTCACCTCAACAGGATACAAGTGATATTCAATACGAAATGCTTAAAACCAAAACTGGATATCATCTGGAGGCTTCCATTCCGTGGCGGTTACTAAAAGTAACACCCAAAGCCGGAATGCGTATGGGCTTTGATGTTCAGGTCAATGATGACGACAATGGTCACTATCGTGATGCCAAAATTTCTTGGAATGCGGCAGTGGATCAGGCATGGAAGAACCCAAGCGTGTTTGGACAGATTATTTTGGGTGAGTGATTGCGATAAACAAGTGGCTTCATGCCGGCCACATCAGAAGGCGCAGGCCGGCATTCACATGCAAACCCGCGCCGAGTTTTCCTATATTTGTTAAGTGCTACCCCTGACTGACCTTAGCCTCAAGGTCAATGACCACTGATTCTTCGTCCCTTATTCTGTCATAGATTTCTTCGCGGTGAACCGCCACGTCCTTAGGTGCATCAATGCCAATTCGCACTTGATTGCCCTTCACACCTAAAACCGTCACGCTTACATCATCCCCTATCATCAGCGTCTCTCCTACTCTACGCGTTAGAATCAACATCCCTAGTTCTCCGTTTAATGATTTTTATACTACCCCGTGCCAAAAAGTGGCTTCGTTATTTGTGACTTATCCATGTGCCGATTATCATTTTTGGTTGTTGCACCGAAACAACATGGGTGAAGACAGGGGCTAAGTTCGCATAAATTAGCTGAACTTAGACTTAATTAACAAAACTAATGATGCTATCAGCTCATTTGCCCATTTAATTTGAACGCTTCGTGTAGCGTCCTGATGGTCAATTCCAAGTACTTTTCATCAACCACAACCGAAATCTTGATTTCCGATGTGGAGATCATACGGATATTGATGCCCTCATCAGACAGTGCTTTAAACATTTGGCTGGCCACCCCCGCGTGTGAGCGCATACCGCCACCAACGATGGATACCTTGGCAATGCGGTCATCCCCTTTCACTTCCGTTGCACCAAGCGCATCACCCGTTGCCTGTAGAATGCCCATTGCTTCGGTATAGTCACCACGATTGATAGTGAAGGTGAAATCGGTTGTACCGTCCGTTCCAACATTTTGCAGGATCATATCCACTTCGATGTTAGCATCAGAAATTGGACCCAATATATTGAAGGCAACACCCGGTGTATCCGGTACGCCTTTAATGGTCAGCTGGGCTTCATCCCGATTGAAAGCCACACCACGAACCACTACTTCTTCCATAATATCATCCTCACGCGTTACTAGCGTACTTTTACCATTGTCACCATCATCGAAGCTTGAGAGCACACGAATTGGCATATCATATTTATAAGCGAACTCGACCGCCCGAATTTGTAAGACTTTTGAGCCTTGGCTGGCCATTTCCAGCATCTCTTCCAGCGCCAGCTTAGGGATATGTGAGGCATCTGATACCACGCGCGGATCGGTTGTATAAACACCATCTACATCGGTATAAATTTGGCACTCATCTGCTTTCAGAGCCACCGCTAACGCCACCGCAGTAGTGTCCGAACCACCCCGCCCTAGTGTTGTGATATTGCCTTCAGCATCCACCCCCTGAAACCCCGCAACTACAACGACACGACCCTGCTTCAGGTCTGCGCGGATTTTGCTGTCATCAATTTCCCGGATACGCGCTTTACTGTATGCATTATCCGTCATCAAACGTGCCTGCTGGCCCGTATATGACTTTGCAGGGCAGCCCATCGACTCCAGACACAACGCTAACAAGCCGATGGTGACTTGTTCACCCGTCGAGAGCACTACGTCTTTTTCACGGGCAGACCCTTCTGCATTCAGGGCATTAATCAAGCCCAGCAGACGGTTTGTTTCCCCCGACATCGCCGAAACCACCACGACCACATCATTACCACGCTCACGCCAGCGAATCACACGCTTGGCGACCTCTTGAATCCGCTCAGGACTTCCCACAGAAGTCCCGCCATATTTTTGTACGATCAGTGCCATTTACACTCGTTCCTTAACCCAGTTCACCACAGAATCTAACGCTGCTGGCAATGCTGCGGGATTATTCCCCCCACCTTGTGCCATGTCAGGGCGACCACCGCCTTTACCATCAATTTGCCCAGCGACAAAGCCCAACAACTCACCTGCTTTGATTATGGCGCTTTCTGCCTTGGTGACAGAAGCCACTAAACTCACCTTGTCGCCCTTAACGGTGGCCACCACCACAGCAGCTTTGCCCAACTTATTCTTTAGCTGATCTGCCGTATCACGCAGTGACTTTGGATCAGCCCCCTCAAGGTTCGCCGCTAATACCTGAATACCGCCCACATCAACTGCCTGAGAGAGCAGATTGTTTCCAGCTTGTGCGGCCAGCTTTGCTTTTAGTTGCTCCAGCTCTTTTTCCAACTGACGATTTTTATCCACCAATTGTTTCACTTTGCCCGGTGCATCAGAGACACTGGACTTGACCAATTTGGCAATCGACGCCAGCTCAGCTTCGCGCTCATCCATCCACGACAAAGCGCCCTCACCTGTCATGGCTTCGACACGGCGCACACCTGCGGCCACCCCACTTTCACTGACAATTTTGAAGATGCCAATCTCACCAGTACGGCTCACATGCGTACCGCCACACAGTTCGCTTGATGGACCCATACTCACAACTCGAACATCATCGCCGTACTTTTCACCAAATAACGCCATTGCGCCTTTTTCCAGTGCGCGATCCATACTAGTTACTTCTATTTCTGTAGTGACATTGCTGCGAATTTCTTCATTAACAAGGTGCTCTATCTCAGCAATTTGTGCCGCGCTAACCGGCTCCGGTTGAGAGAAGTCAAAGCGCAAACGCTCATCCGTGACCAGCGAGCCTTTCTGCTCAACGTGCTTACCTAACACATCGCGCATCGCCTGGTGCATCAAGTGGGTACCGGAATGGTTCAGTACAATGGACTGGCGACGCGCTGCATCAACATGCGCAGCAACGTGGTCGCCCACGCTTAACGTGCCTTCGCTCAATGTGCCGTAATGAATAAAGACATCACTCTGCTTTTGGGTATCTGTTACAACAAAGCTTGCTGAAGCGGAAGTCAACCGACCCGTATCACCAATCTGACCACCCGACTCGGCATAGAATGGCGTGGTGTTCAATACCACTTGTGCGGACTGACCTGCAGCGATTTTTTCTACTGCATCGCCTTCCACAAACACCGACACGACCTCACACTGCTCGCTATCAACGCCGTCGTAACCAGTGAAGATTGTTGCGCCTTCCACATCCAGTTTACTGGTGTAATCGGCACCAAATTTACCCGCAGCTTGGGAGGCTTCCACTTGCTTCTGCATCGCTGCCTCAAAGCCCGCCCAGTCGTCTTTTAAACCACGCTCACGCACAATATCGGCTGTCAGGTCAGCGGGGAAGCCAAAGGTGTCGTATAGCTTGAACATCACTTCGCCCGGAAGTACGTCATCACGAAGTTCCGCAATGGCCTCATCCAGCAGCTTCATGCCCTTATCCAGTGTTTCACCAAAACGCTTCTCTTCTTTTTTTAAGGTGCTTTCGATACTGGTCTGGGCTTCTGCCAAGGCAGGATAAGCCGCGCCCATTTGATCCACCAATGGCTGCACCAGTTTATAGAAAAATGCGCCTTCCAGACCCAACTTGTGACCATGACGTGCAGCACGACGAATAATCCGACGCAACACATAACCACGCCCCTCGTTTGATGGCACGACACCATCCAGAATCAGGAACGCACACGAACGAATATGATCTGCGATAACTTTCAGTGACGCATTTTCCAAGTCCGTGACATTGGCCATTGCCGCGATTTTTTTAATCAAATACTGAAATAAATCAATGTCATAGTTGCTATGGCCGTTTTGTAAAATCGCGCACAAACGCTCCAGCCCCATGCCAGTATCAATCGACGGCTTAGGCAACGGCTTCATAGTGCCATCAGGAAAACGCTCAAACTGCATGAATACGAGATTCCAGATTTCAATGAAACGGTCACCATCTTCTTCCGGTGTTCCCGGCGGGCCACCCCAAATTTCTTCACCATGATCGTAGAAGATTTCGGAACACGGCCCACAAGGGCCGGTATCACCCATTGCCCAGAAGTTATCGCTTTCATAGCGTTTACCAGGTTTATCCCCAATACGGCTAATACGCGCTTCTGGAAAACCGATTTCATTAATCCAGATATTCGCGGCTTCATCATCTTCTGCGTAAACCGTCACCCAGAGTTTTTCTTTTGGCAGCTTAATGACTTCCGTAAGAAATTCCCAGGCATTATGGATGGCTTCTTTTTTGAAGTAATCACCAAAGCTGAAGTTACCCAGCATTTCAAAAAATGTGTGATGTCGTGCAGTGTAACCAACATTTTCCAAATCATTGTGCTTGCCACCAGCACGCACACAACGCTGTGAAGTAACAGCTCTGGTATAAGCGCGAGTCTCATCGCCCGTAAAAATATCCTTAAACTGCACCATTCCTGCATTGGTGAAGAGTAAGGTTTTGTCATTGCCGGGAATTAATGAGCTGGACGGAACAACTTCATGCCCTTTACTAGCAAAAAAATCCAGAAACTGCTGCCGCACTTCGGCAGTGCTATTGCGTTGCATGTTTGAAACCTCGGTAACTTGCACACTGAAAGCACGGCATTGTCCTGATTTAAACCGGAAGATTCAAGCAGGTTACTGAATATCCACATAAATAACACAAACAGCGTGCCTGATTCTGCAATGACCACATCAGGTAAATCTTGATAATTATCAAGGAACAATAGCGTTTATCACAGCACACTGGGGGACGTTGCTAGAATGGCGGGGCGCTTTTATACCCCAAAATGAGGTCTTCCGCTTAACAAAAACCGTGAATGGTAGATGATAATTATGATTAACAGACGCAAGTTTCTTGGTATGACAGCAGGTGCTACGGCGCTTTCGATGGCGGGTACTAACCTCTCAGCTCGAACCCCCGCAGTAAAAACATCCGCTAAAATTGTTATCCTCGGTGCAGGGGCGGCGGGAACGGCGCTTGCCAACCGGCTGAGTAGGCGTTTGGACGGTGCAAAAATAACACTCATTGATGGACGAAAGCAGCATTTCTATCAGCCCGGCTTTACATTGATTGCAGCAGGATTGAAGCCAGCCAATTACTCAGTCACCCAAACCACTGACTGGATTCCAGCCGGTGTCGAGTTGATCCAGGAAGCCGCTGCCGAGATTGATCCCGAAGGTAAGTCCGTTACCACAGCGTCCGGTCAAAAAATTCCTTATGATCACCTGGTTGTGGCTGCCGGAATCAAATTAGATTGGAACGCTATTGAGGGTTTTGATTTGGATATGGTCGGTAAAAATGGCGTTGGTGCTGTTTATGCTGGCCCGGAGCAAGCCGCCAAAACCTGGCAGGCAATGGACAAGTTCACCGACACCGGGGGCGTGGGCTTGTTCACCCGTCCAGCCACTGAAATGAAATGTGCTGGTGCGCCGCTGAAGTACACCTTCCTTACCGATGATTATGCCCGTAAAAAGAAAAATCGTGGCAAGGTGAAGATTCATTATGCCGCACACGCTGGCTCGCTGTTCTCAGTGCCCATCGTCAATGAGAAAGTGCGTATGTTATTTGAACAACGCGGCTTTGATACCGTGTATAACCATGTCATGAAGGCGATTGATCCGGATAAAGGCATCGCCACCTTTGCCACACCAGATGGCGACAAGGAGATGGAGTTTGACTTCATTAATGTCATTCCCCCCATGCGTGCGCCCGATGTTATTCGCAACTCACCGCTACCTTGGGCTGACAAATGGGTTGATCAGGGCTGGGTTGCAGCAGATAAACACACTTTGCGTCACCCACGCTTCCCTGAAATTTTCTCTGTGGGCGATGTTGCGGGTGTGCCTAAGGGTAAAACTGCTGCATCGGTGAAGTGGCAAGTGCCGGTGGTAGAAGCGCACTTGGTCGCTGACATTGCAGACAAGCAGAGTGATGCTCGCTATGATGGTTATACCTCCTGCCCACTGATTACTCGCATCGGACGTGCGATGCTGGTTGAGTTTGATTACAAAAATAATCTGACCCCTTCATTCCCCGGCGTGATAGCGCCGCTGGAAGAACTATGGATTTCATGGCTAATGAAGGAAATTGCGCTGAAAGCCACTTATAACGCCATGCTACGCGGCAAAGCCTGAGGAGAATCCGACAATGAACGAATTAACATTTGAAACACTGCTGACTGTTTTCGAGGAAATGTTTGGTCCACGCTTATTCTGGGGCTTAATGATTGCATGCGGAGTTATTGCGTTAGTCTTTATTTTCATAATTATTCGGGACAAAAAAATCGAAGCGCGGCGGCTGGTACGTGCTGAACTTTGGGCACCCGTTGGTGCAGCCGTCAGCATTGCCTTCATTTTTATTATCACCAACTCCAATTTCGCAGATATTGGTGGGCCGATTGATGTGATTATGCTGATACTGATTGGTGTGGGCGGGGCTGTCGGAATGACGATTTTAGCCTATATTGTGCAGTCACTTTTTGCTCGCAAGTCGGCGTGATAGTGCGCTGATTCACTACTGAGTCACCCGGCGACCCAAGTTGCTTTGAGTCGCCGGCTTTGGGCCTATCTAATTCACCACCACAGTAACCTTTGCCGAGTTCGTCCGTCCTTGATTGTCACTCATGGCGTACCAAAACTCATCTGTTCCTGAAAAGCCAGATCTTGGCGTATAGCGCAATTGTCCGTCCACAATTTCCACCGTACCACCTTGTTCAGAACCACTGTCCACGTCAATCACTTGTAAATTGGTTCCGGTGTCATTTTCCAGTGGGTTAAACAGAATCGCTGTCCCAACAGAGGTCGTAATATTGTCCGCGTATGCTACTGGATAAGCCGATTCAGCTTCTACAGTAATCGTAACCCGCGCACTGTTAAGACGCCCTTGATTGTCCTTCATGTTATACCACAACTTATCTTCGCCGGTGAAACCAGACTTGGGCCGATAGACAATACGATTATTCTCGATGGATACTCTTCCACCTTTCAATGAGTAAGGATCGGTACTGTCAATCACCAATCCAGAGCCTGTATCATTGGCCAACACGTCAATGACCAAAGTGCTCCCTGGTGTAGTGCTCACATAGTCACGGTTCGCAACCGGATAAGCCGTATTATCATCGCCAGACACGGTAATCGTTACTTCCGAGAAATTACGACGTCCCTGAGAGTCTGCGATGTCATACCACAAACGATCTGTTCCGGTAAATCCAGGCTTTGGTGAGTAGTTGATTTTGTTATTCGAAATGAATACCGAACCACCCTTTTCTGACCACTCGTCTGTCTCCGCAATATACAGCCCATCCCCTGTATCATTGGCCAGTACGTCAATGACTACGGAGTTGCCTGCCGTGGTATCCACATAATCAAGATTTGCCACTGGATAATCACTACTAGCATCATTCGATACGGTAATAGTTACCACAGAGAAGGTGCGACGCCCCTGAGAGTCGGCCAAGTCATACCACAGACGATCAGTCCCGGTGAATCCAGGCTTTGGTGAGTAGTTGATTTTGTTATCCGAAATGGATACTGAGCCGCCTTTCTCTGACCAAGGATCAGAAAACGCAATATAAAGCCCGGAACCGCCGTCGTTGGCCAATACATCAATAACAACGGATCCACCACTATTTACCGAAGCAGTATCCGGTACGCCCACCGGAAAAGCATCGGCACTGTCTGGCGTGGCATCAAAAGCAACAATACCAAATGCCTCACTCCCATCATCCATAATGATTGGATCGTAAGCAACCTGCCAGTATTGCGTTGGAGCATCAGCATCACGCGCGATAACACGGTAATAATACCTTCCAGCCTCATAAGGCCACGGAATGGTGATTCTTCTTCCCTGAATACCTGTTTCCCTAACCACCAAGTCATCTTCATCAAACTGCTTCGATGTTGAGACTTCCAGGTCGTAACGAATAGTTTGCCCAAGGATTGACTCAGACTCTGACCATTTGAAGGTATAACCACCTGCCTCATTTTTCTCTGGTTCTTCCAGATTAAATGGCATCGGATCACCTATTGTCTCCAAAAACTGCTCATAGTTTTCTTCGACTCTATCCGCCAAGCTGGAGAATATACGGTTATAAGCTGCAATTTTTTCTGGATCGGTATCACCCAAGTAGAGTCTCCTGATATCGGGTTGTGAACTGATCAGCGGGAATACGATGTCGTAATAACTATCCGCTTTTTCCTGCAACTTGGCGCGGGTCAGGTATTTATTCTTAACTTCCCTCACTGCTTCTTTTAGCAGGTCAAGATTACCCGGCTGCCTGAGGAATTGCTGGTGAATTTCCTGCCCCCACCAATTCGCATGGGACTGAATCCAACGCGCCAAGTCAGTCCGTTGGCTCTCGTTGGTATCAAACAAGGCACCCAATGACAGATCATAATCCCACGGGACAAAGTAGAATTTTTCTGTGCCTTTGGGATTATACAAATAGTAGTTATGAAAGTTGGTGTCGTAGTTATCAAGTAAGATATTGACTGCAAACCACGTCAAATAATTGTCTTTATTGTAATACTTATCAAATACTTGTGACTCAAAATCCAGATCAGGATTATTCAAATCTTCCAGCATCGCCACAAATGCACGATGATCATCACCGCGCTTAATTTCCATCAATTCTTCAAACGCATCTTCATCAATCGGCTCGCCGTTTTCATCTAGCGCGAAGGCCGAATCCATCTTGAAGTAAAAATTCTCCGACTTGTAGACACCGGAATCATCATCCCAACCCCGTCGCCTTAAATACTCCTTACCAAAATGCTCCACCTGCGTATATAAGCCGTAATTCTCAGTAACGCCTTGATCTTCAATCCTCAGCTTCACAAACTGTGTGCGCATACTCGGCAGATTTGGAATATCGACAAATAAGTCGTAACTGAGCTTGTTGCGGATACGGCTAAAGTCCCAGAAGCTTTTGAGCAACTGAATACGACGCTCGCCACGCCATAAATCAATGCGTTTATCCAACTTCACACGGAATGACTTTTGTGGTGCGCCACGACTGGTTGAACCACGCTGTCGCAGTTCAGCATTGGATGACAGGCCATCATCAGGGTAATCATCCGCCGTCATGTGTACTCGGATTTCCGGTTTGAAGTCATCGCTACTGTCAATGTCGTTTAGTACATCATTTAACGTACAGCCACTGTAGTCACCTGTAACACACGCGCCCTCACTGATCACTGTCTTTAGTTTCATATTAAGCAGTGTGGGTGCGTCGGTATCGTAAGTCCCGGTGGGTTCTCTCAGATCTTCGGTGACAGTCGATGATAAAACATCCGCACTAACGTGAGAGACCGGCCAAAGACAGGCGCCGATCAGAATCATGCGAAATGCAGCGTGATTTTTGAGCATAGTTTAATCCTTATTGTTTAATTGACTGGGGGTATCTGCCAGAATTAAACAAAACTCATCGCGCTACTATGGTAGAGGTGACTAGCGGTTGTATTTTATGGAACACTGAGATTAAGACGGATAGTTTTATATCATAAAGTCTGTATTTTTCTCATTAATAAGACAATATCATTTCAGTGGGTAGCTGCTGAAATTTGACTCCCTTATCATCAAAAACTTACCATGCTACACCGCTGACACCGTTTTGGCTCAAAAACAACGGATTCAAAACAGGCAGTTACTCAGCTTATTTCACTCACTCTAACGGGAATGACTTATGAAGAAACACTTACTCACGGCCACAATTCTGGCGCTTGCAGGGACAATATTGACGCTACCAGCTGTTGCCGATGATAAATGGGATGCCATTAGCAAAAATGCCAAAGGCCAGACCGTGTATTTCAATGCGTGGGGAGGCAGTGAAAATATCAACGACTACATCGAGTGGGCGGGGGCAGAGGTAAAAAAACGATATGGAGTTACTGTTGAGCTGGTGAAAATTACTGATGCGGCTGAAGTGGTGAAACGCATTAAAACTGAAAAAGCGGCAGGCCGTGACACAGGTGGCTCGGTTGATTTGATGTGGGTGAATGGTGAGAACTTTCGTGCGCTGAAAACCAACGGCCTACTGTTTGGGCCTTGGGCGGAGTCACTCCCAAACTGGCAATATGTCGATACCCAAAAGCCGGTACAACAAGATTTTTCAGAAAGTACCGATGGCTTGGAATCCCCGTGGGGAACGGCGCAGCTCACGTTTATTGCGGATAAAAATGCCGTGCCACAACCGCCCCGCTCGGCGACTGAATTACTGGACTTTGCCAGCAAACATCCGGGGCGTGTGAGTTATCCCAAGCCACCAAACTTTCACGGTACCACCTTCCTCAAGCAACTGTTGAGTGAATTAATCAGCGACCCCGCGCAGTTAGCCAAACCCGTTGACCCCAAAACCTTTGCCACGGCCAGCCAGCCATTGTGGGATTATTTGGATAAACTGCACCTGGTTGCATGGCGTAAGGGAAAAGCGTTCCCTGCAACTAACGCTGAAATGCACCAAAAACTTGCCGATGGGGAGTTGCAATTATCGCTCACCTTTAACCCAAATGAAGGCGCAAACCTGGTTGCCAAGGCGCAGTTACCACCTAGCACTTATAGTTTTGGTTTCACCAAAGGCACTATCGGCAATGTTCACTTTGTAGCAATCCCGTTTAATGCCAAAGCCAAAGAAGGCGCACAGGTGTTTGCGAACTTTCTGTTATCGCCAGAAGCACAAGTACGCAAGGCAGACATTAACGTGTGGGGCGATCCCTCGGTGTTGGATGCGGCAAAGCTCACCGCCGAGCAAAGAGCAGTCTTTAAGCAACGTGCCCCCGGTGGCTTAACCGAAGTCGTGCCAACATTAGCGGAACCCCATGCAACATGGGTTGAAGCACTGGAAACGGAATGGCTGAAACGTTACGGCAGTCAGTAAATCACGTCACTCCCCCTGCTAAATTTAAAGCGAAAGCCAGTGGCAAAATCTCACTGGCTCGTTTGTTGGCAAGTGCGGGGGTATGCTTGATTTTATTGCCGATTGTACCCGGACTGCTGCAAGTGCTGTGGCCAGCGTTCAGCATGGACGTTTGGCAGGCTTTAATCAGCGATAACCAGTTTTTCGGTGCGCTGACCAGTACACTAATGACAGCCGTTGGCTCGACATTATTATCACTCAGCACCACCTGTGCCATTGCGATTTGGCTGTATCCTAATCGGGGGTGGGCAACGACACAAAGGCAGTTGCCACTGTTTTTAGCTTTTCCACACGTTGCATTCGCCATTGGCATTGCCTTTTTGGTGGCTCCCTCAGGATGGTTTGTGCGTGGTTTAGCCAACGTATTGGCATGGAGCAGCCCGCCACAATGGGTAAGTATCCGCGACCCCTACGCCATTAGTCTGACGTTGACCTTGGCCATCAAGGAAACATGGTTTTTGCTGTGGGTCATGGCAACCTTGTTAGGCGAACAAGCCATTTCCCGACAAATTACACTGGCGAATAGTTTAGGCTATTCACGCCGCCAGGCATGGCTAACAGCATTATTGCCACAACTATTACCCCGCATGGCCTGGCCTTTGGTGGCGGTGTTAGCTTATAGCCTATCGGTGGTGGATATGGCGGTAATCCTTGGCCCATCTACCCCGCCAACGTTAGCCGTGATTAGCTGGCAATGGCTGACCGACCCAAACGCACTCACACAGGCTAAAGGCAGTGCCTCAGCCTTATGCCTGATTCTATTGCTGGCTGTACTGATTTTATTGGGGCGCGGCATTTGGGCACTTATCAAGCGTTTGTATCGCAATCCCCGTGGCATTCGCACCAACGGAAAAACGGCTCGGGGCAATGCCTTGGCGGGTATCCCCATCTTTATACCCGGTTGGCTGGCATTGGCCATGCTTGGTTTATGGTCAGTTGCGGGTGGGTGGTTCTTTCCAAACCTTTGGCCAAACACCCTAACCTTAACAAGCTGGTACAGCGCCGATTTTGGCCCGATGCTGACGACTTTATGGATTGCTATGGTCACGGTCATGCTTGCCCTGCCACTCACGCTGCTATGGCTGGAATGGGGTTCAGCTAAACATCATGGCTGGCTGTATGCGCCGTTGATTCTTCCCTCATTGCCCATTGCCGCCGCGCAATATCAAGTATTACTGCACCTGAATCTGGACAGTACCGCCATTGGTGTTATCTGGAGTCATCTGGCATGGACGTTTCCATATATGTTATTGGTGTTGGTTGGCCCGTATAAGCAATTTGATCCGCGTTATATGCTGACAGCACAGGCACTTGGGCGTAGTCATTTACAAGCTTGCCTGAGTGTAAAGTGGCCCATGTTGATCCGCCCTATTCTGGCAGCCATGTCCGTGGGCTTTGCTGTGAGTGTCGCGCAATATATTCCTACCTTATTTTCAGGGGGAGGACGCTTTGCCACGGTCACTACCGAAGCTGTTGCACTCAGCGCAGGCGGCAACCGGCGTGTGCTGGCCGTACAAAGTCTGTTGCAGACGGCCTTGCCATTGTGTGCCTTCATGCTGGCCATCGTATTAACCGCATGGTACAGCCGTAACCGTCAGGGGCTTAAATAACGTGAAAACATTAGTCGTTAAAAATCTGCACATTATCTATAAAACAGGTTCACCCTTAGTCGGTCCGCTGAATTTCATGATCAAACCGGGAGAAGTCATGACGCTCATGGGTGTGTCCGGCGTGGGAAAATCCACAGTGCTCAACTGGCTCATCGGGGTACCCCAAGCCATGTTTAAAATCACCGGTGAGGCATGGCTGGGTGAACAACGCATTGATCATCTGGCCACTGAAAAGCGTCGTGTAGGCATCTTGTTTCAGGATGATCTGTTATTCCCGCACTTCAGTGTAGGTGACAATCTGGCCTATGCTCTGCCCGCGACAACCAAGGGAAAAGCGGCGCGACGTCAGGCGATTGAGTCAGTATTAAGTGATGCGGAACTGAATGGCTTTTACAACCGCGATCCGGCGACTCTATCCGGCGGGCAGCGGGCGCGGGTTAGCTTGCTACGTGCCTTAATTGCAGAACCGGATGCACTATTAATGGATGAACCCTTCTCCAAGCTGGATACCGCACTGCGCCAGCAGTTCCGCCAATTTGTGTATGATCGGATCAAAGCTCGACAGATTCCCAGTCTGTTGGTGACACATGACGCTGGAGACATTCCACCCCAAGGCCGTGTGCTGGAACTTTATCGCGCGGGAGCTGATCATGTTTGACCGCATTATTCTGGAAAAAAGCCGCAACTTTCAGCTCTCACTGGCTACCCGACTGAAACAGCAAGGGATTCGCCCCAACCAAGTGACCGTGGCAGGCTTCGTAATCGGCTTGCTGGCTCTACCGTCACTGTTGCTGGAACTTCCCCTATTGGCATTGTTATTTATTTTACTCAATCGTCTGCTGGATGGACTGGATGGCACACTGGCACGTCTTGGCACAGCAACAGACAGTGGTGGTTTTTTGGATATTGTACTGGATTTCCTCTTTTACTCATCCATCCCACTGGGCTTTGCGCTGGCTCATCCAGAACAAAATGCACTGGCAGCGGCAGTATTGATTTATGCATTTATTGGAACCGGCACCAGCTTTCTGGCATTTGCCGTCATTGCTGCCAAGCGACAAATGGACAGCAGCGCATATC
This sequence comes from Pseudomonadota bacterium, assembly GCA_002747455.1. Lineage (GTDB taxonomy): Bacteria > Pseudomonadota > Gammaproteobacteria > Thiotrichales > Thiotrichaceae > Leucothrix. The sequence continues at coordinate 25,031 of PDPG01000028.1, forward strand.
CCAATAAAAGTTTTTATTATCTGGGAGGACTCACAGAAGCGACGGAAACGATTACAGTGTTTGCTTTCATGTGTATCTGGCCACAGTGGTTTAGTGTATTTGCTTACGGCTTTGCAACGCTCTGTGCAGTCACAACACTGCTGCGGATTCGGGCGGGGATGGTGCTATTTAGGTGATTACATGACCTATAACGAACTAAGCGCCTTGTTGCTAATTCCTTGTTTTATAAAGCGTCCTTACACGCCAAGCCTAAGCCGATACATTTTTGACATGCGCCCGCAGCTTTTTAATTGCCCAATCATAGTGGCTGGATAATGATGATATACAGTAGCTACCGACTGTCGTGGTACCTGTCCAGTCAAAGTACTTCTTGGTAAAAAGCTGCTCGTCTGAAAGTGTTGCAATCAGAGCTAATGCGGCATCGTGGCTGGATTTCACCATTTCCTTAGCCTCAGCAAGCGAAGTATTCTGGTGCTTCTCCCAGAATGCCACGTTCATGTCGCCATACGTCTTCCAATTAAATGGCTCAGGAAGAAAAGCGGCTTTCTCACCAGAGGTATTGGCCTTTATCCAGCGAATAAGTAACTGATGCCATTCATAAAGATGTACTAACACATCCCGCAGGTTCTTATCCCGCGCCCAATGCGCTTCTGTTTTCTTGGGATCGGCAGAAAAATCAAACGCTGTGTTTAATGCCACATCAGGCATTGAATCAATCAACTTCCATAGCTTCGCAAAATTAGCTGTGGAGGCATTGATAAGTTCTTCCTTAGTTTTTGGTCTAGGCATTGTGTACTCCACCTGTTAGATATTACGTCGTGCTAACAAGGCAATAATCTCACCAAACACTTCCTGAGTAGGTCCTTGCTCCAGATCAATAGCATGACAACAGCGATAAAATGGGCTCAAATCCAACCCGACACCCAAGCCAAATACATCAACCTCCCCTTGCATCTCAATATGCTCAACGACCGCTTTGAGATGATTGTCCAGATAAAACTCATCATTGGCTTTATTGGTCGCCGTATCCATTGGCGAGCCATCGGAAATGACGATAACAATTTTACGCCGTGCGTTCCGGGATGCTAAGCGACCACAAGCCCACAGCAATGCTTCGCCATCCACGCCTTCACGAAACAGACTATGCTTGAACAAGCTGGCAATACCACGGCGGTTGCGTCGCCAACTGGTATCGGCTGATTTTAATATCATGTGGCATGTTTCATTCAGTCTGCCGGGGTGCTCTGGTTGCCCTGCTTTTAGCCAGTCCTTTGCCACACGCCCGCCGTTCCACGCATTCGTGGTAAAGCCAAGCACTTCGGTCATAACACCTGCCTGCTCCAAGGCACGTACCAAAATGTCCACCAGCATGGCGACATTCGTTGTGTGCTGCTTCATGGAACCAGAGCAGTCCAGCAAAAAGGTCATGGCACAATCGGCCTTTGGTACATAACGCTCACGCAGAAATAGCCGCCGTTCGGTGGGTGATGAGATCAACTGAGTCAAACGCCGTCCGTCAAGGTAGCCTTCCTCCTGCCCAAAGTCCCAACCGTCACGCATGGGCTCTGCAAATAAAGCAGTGAGTTTGCGGCTCAGGCGCGGGATGTTGACGCTGTGCTCGGCAATGGCTTCATCCAATTGGTGACGAAACCCAGCGAGCTGCTCCTTACGCACCAAGGTGGTGGCATCCACTTCCCGATCATATCGATGAGTAAACACCCGATAAGCACCTGAGGCTTCCTCAAAGACACGGCTATCCCCGCTTTTTGCCTGACTCAGAATTTCGTCATCTTCATCATCAAAATCCAGCAACAGCTTGAACTGACTCAGGTCGTCTTCTTGCGGCTCCTCACGATTACGACTCGCAGGTCCTTCGGTGGTGGATTGCATTAAATGCGTCACCAGTTGTGCAATGGATAAGGCATATTGTGCATAGCCCTCCTGGTTCTCCACATTGCACATCAAGCCTTTCAGGTCATTCCCCATTGAGGGCACCAGGCTGGCACGGGTGGCTTCAATGTGATCTTCAGTTTGCTCAATCACATGCCAACGATTTAATTTTGACCAGACAATTTGCGAAATGGTGTAAAGCAGAATACCAAACTGCCCTTCGGTCAAGCCTGATTGATAAAACTCAAGCGACCAGTCGGTAAATCGTTGTTTTAGATTCTGGCGAACTCCGGGAAAACGTGCCGGTGCCAGGCTTTCAACCCGTATCTGTTCCAATAATTCAAAGATCAACCGCTCCACGGCATCACTGGGGCAATACTGATTGTGAATAGCTGGATCATGATATTGAAAGCGCAATGCCATCGCATCACTAATTGCGCGTTGCGATAAGAAGCCATCCGTATCAGGGTCTGCTTGTAGGTGGGCGGCGTTAATTGGCAGCTTTTGTGTGCCGTTATAGAGCTTACGCGCCCGAAAATGCAGTAGAGGACTACCGGATACCGCCCGCACTGCAGCACTACACAGCGCTTCTATTTTCTCATGCTGTTGGGTGTGTTGAATGGCGTCAGACACTTAATGACCCGCACGTTTTGCGCCGTCCGTGACTTGCATATTTTCCATCGCTACCGCATAGGATTCCGGCAACTCCTGATCAAAACAGCGTTGATAGTATTCTGCAACGGTACTGCGCTCCGCTTCATCACATTTATTCAAATAAGAAAGACGGAATGACACCCCCAAATCACGGAAAATTTCATAGTTTTCCGCCCATGAAATAACGGTACGTGGCGACATTAAGGTGGATAAGTCACCAGCCGCAAAGCCATTACGGGTCAACTCGGCCAGCGCCACCATACCACTGAGCACTTTGCGGTCACGCTCATTGTTCATGGACGCGACACGTGCAGCGATAATCTCAATCTCTTCTTGATGCGGCAGATAATTTAGCGTGGTCACGATGTTCCAGCGATCCACTTGTGCATGGTTCAACAACTGTGTGCCATGATAAAGGCCGTTTAGATTCCCCAGCCCCACGGTATTCGCGGTAGCAAACAGGCGGAAATAAGGATTAGGCTTGATGACTTTATTTTGATCCAGTAACGTGAATTTGCCGTCACGCTCCAAAATCCGCTGGATAACAAACATGACATCCGGGCGACCCGCATCATATTCATCAAAAATCAGCGCAGTAGGACGTTGCAATGCCCAGGGAATAATGCCTTCCTGAAACTCTGTTACCTGTTTGCCATCTTTCAGGATAATGGTGTCCTTACCCACCAAATCCAGACGACTAATATGACCGTCCAGATTGACACGAGTGCAAGGCCAGTTCAGGCGGGCAGCGACCTGCTCAATGTGCGTAGACTTTCCCGTGCCATGTAAACCTTGCACCATCACGCGGCGGTCTTTCATAAAACCTGCCAGTATTGCCAGGGTCACATCAGCATTAAAGCGGTAAGCATTATCCACCTCAGGGACGTGCGCATCGCGTTCACTGAATGCTGGCACCATTAAATCCGTATCAATGCCAAATAAATCACGCACGGATACACGCTGATCGGGCTGCATTTCCAGAATATTCGTCACTATTTCACCTATTGGTTCACGCCTGAAATCATCGAACAGGCTTATTTTGCCCTTGCACCACCGTTACAGCAGCAACACTGCAACCACGGGATAAATCATTGGCAGGCCGCGCCAAGCCCTGCATCCTTTACTTTGCGCGCGGCGATGGATGGAATAACCGCAGCGTCCAACTGCACCTCGCCATCCAGAACAATACGCCCCGGCGCGGCCTGAGCTCGCTGAATCAGTTGCTGTAAAATCGTCATAGATATTTACTCCAAATTTTAGCGTTACCAGTGATTCGCACTGGCATTTGCCCAGTCTGTTCGCCAGCTTTGAGGAACCGAGTCATCACTGAGTAAACACCCCGGTTTTAATGCAGGATACAATTCTGAAAATGTTTTCACGGTTTCATTATCGACACGACGCATCACCAGGTCGGGGGAAATCTCGTCAACAGAATGCAGGCCTGCAGACTCCATCAATTCAACCAGGTGCTCAATCATGGACTGATGATAACGGGCAACCCGTTGTGTTTTATCATCCACATCCAGCGCCATATAGCGATCGGGATTTTGTGTCGCCACACCGGTTGGGCAGCGGTCATTGTTACAGCTACGCGATTGAATGCAGCCGAGCGCCAACATCATGCCACGCGCGACGTTGACCGTATCAGCGCCCAGCGCCATTACCCTGACCATGTGAAAAGCAGAAAAGATTTTACCAGCAGCCGTCAGACGCATTTTATCCCGCAGGCCAAAGCCAATCAGCGCCGAATGGACAAAACTCAAGCCCTCACGCAGTGGCATTCCAACCGAGTTCGTCAACTCCACCGGAGAAGCCCCCGTTCCACCTTCGCCACCATCGACAGTAATAAAATCGGGTGTAATGCCCGTTTCCACCATGGCCTTGCAAATTCCTAGAAACTCAGACTTCCGGCCAATACACAGCTTAAAACCAACCGGCTTACCATTAGATAAGTCGCGTAGCTGTTTGACGAATCTTAACAACCCCTTGGGGTCAGAAAATTCCGGATGTTTGGATGGTGAGACGACATCTTTCCCCATAGGAACGTGACGAATCGCGGCAATTTCTTCTGTTAGTTTTGCAGCAGGTAAAATACCACCGTGCCCCGGCTTAGCGCCTTGCGACAGCTTAATTTCAATCATTTTGATGTTTGGAAGATTCGCCATCTCGGTAAATTGTTCCGCATCAAAACCGCCTTCGTCATTTCGGCAACCAAAATAACCGGTGCTTATTTGCCAGACCAAATCGCCACCGGCTTCCAAATGATAAGGACTGACCCCACCTTCACCAGTATTGTGGGCAAAGCCACCTTTTTTGGCACCACTGTTTAGGGCTTTAATGGCTGTTTTACTGAGTGCCCCAAAACTCATCGCCGAGATATTCAATGGCGAAGCCGCATAAGGTTGTTTGCAGTCCGGCCCACCATAAATAACGCGTAAATCGTGATTCTCAATATGGCTGGGTGAAATGGAATGTGCCAACCATTCATAACCTTCACGATACGTATCAAATAAGGTGCCGAACGGACGTGTGTCGCGGACGCCTTTGGCACGTTGATAGATTAATGAGCGAAATTCGCGGCTTATTGGGCGACCATCAATATCTGACTCAATAAAATACTGTTGTATTTCTGGTCGGATGGATTCAAGCATGTAACGAATATGGCCAATGACAGGATACAGCCTGAGCAACGAGCGGCGCTTTTGTGCCATATCGTACACGCCCAGCAGTACCAACGGCCCGATAATCAAGAACAGCCATAACACTGGCTTCCAGACGAGACTAAGTAATAAGGTAACGACGGTACTGGTAACTGCGGTGAGGACAAAGATAGTGCGCACATTCATGGTTGCTACTCCCGGATTGCAACAAGGTCTAGTGAGTCATGTAGCTGACTTAAAATTGACACCCCATATTATATTCACATCCCAAAAGATGCACAGCAGAAAAAAGCACGCCAGCGATAACTGGCGTGCCCAAACGTGTTCGATTGGCTGGTCAATGAACCAGCACAATCAACGACTACAGCCGATAACTCGCTTACACGTAGTCTTTATATTTTTCCAAGTGACGAACAGGCTTAGACAGCGCATCTTTACGGAACGGGTCGCCCAGCTCACGGGTACACATAATCTCCAGTACCGTAGTAATACCTTCGTTCATTTGGCGATCCACCGCTGCTTTTAGCGCAGGCCCTACATCTTCCAGCTTATCAACGGTCACACCTTCTGCGCCCATTGCCCGACCAATCTCGGCAAAGCTTGGGTTCTCCAGTTCACCAGCAACAAAGCGACGGCCATAGAAGTCCACCTGATTCTTCTTCTCTGCACCCCACTGGCGATTGTGGAATACCACAGCGGTAACCGGAATGTTTTCACGAACACAGGTCATGATTTCAACCATGCTCATTCCCCATGCACCATCACCGGCATAGGAAATCGCAGGACGATCACGGGCTGCCAGCTTGGCACCAATAATGGTTGGAAGTGCATAACCGCAGTTACCAAAACTCATTGGTGCGAAGAAGCTGCGTGGGCGCTCAAAGCGTAAGTAGCTGTTCGCAACAGAGTTAATGTTACCGATATCGGTGGAGACCATTACATCGGCTGGCATTGCTTTCTCCAGCTCGCGTAACACCTGACGAGGATGCAGGAAGTTGCCTTCTTCATTGGCCTGTTCGTCAATCATGTCCAGACTAAAGTCATCTTTCTCATGAATCCACGCATCCAGCTCAGCTTCCCACTCTGCCTTGGTCTTGGCGGTGTATGCCATACGCGCTTCTTTCGTCGCATCACAAGCCAGTTCTCTATCAGCAATCAAGCGCGTGATAGCCGTGGCCGCTGCCGCTGCGTCACCGCAGATGCCCACGGAAATCTTCTTGACCAGCCCCAGCATACGGGAATTACAATCAATCTGAATAATCTTGGCATCTTTCGGCCAGTAGTCCATGCCATGCTGAGGCAATGTACCGAAGGGGCCTAACCGTGTGCCCAGAGCGATGACCACATCCGCCTCTGAAATCAAGCGCATGGCAGCCTTTGAGCCTTGATAACCTAATGGGCCACACCACTGTGGATGACTGGCTGGGAATGAATCATTGTGCAGATAGCTATTCACAACAGGCGCACCCAAACGCTCTGCCAGTGCAATACACTCATCAACTGCACCACTCATCACTACACCACCACCGGAAATAATGACCGGAGTCTTGGCCTGAGCGATAAGATCAGCCGCTTCCTGTAGGCTCTTCTCACCACCTGCACCACGCTCAATGCGGATGGGTTGAGGGATTTCACATTCAATGTCACCGTAGAAGAAATCACGCGGAATGTTCAACTGCGTTGGGCCATTTTCCTGCATGGCAATATCAAACGCACGACCGGTAAATTCTGCCATACGCTTTGGTATGGTCACGTGTGCCTGGTACTTGGTAATGGTTTCAAAGAACGGCAACTGCTGTGCTTCCTGAAAACCACCCAGGCCTGTTGTGCTGGCACCAGTTTCCGGCGTAATCGCCACCACTGGACTATGTGCCCAATATGCTGCCGCAATGGCTGTTACAAAGTTGGTGATACCTGGCCCGTTCTGACCAATACATACACCGTGACGACCTGACACACGGGCATAACCATCAGCCATGTGTGCCGCGCCCTGCTCATGTACCACAGGAATCAGGCGAATGCCGGCTGGGGTAAAGATATCCATCGCGTCCATAAACGCGGAGCCCATAATGCCGAAAATATCGGTAACATTATTCGCTACCAATGTTTCAACAAACGCTTCACTCGGAGTCATTTTGGTCATTATTTCTGTTCCTTCCTGTGCTATCAATTGTGTTCAATAAAATCTGAGTGTTACGGATGCTAGGAAAATCGCACCAGAGTGAATAGAACCAGATGTTGTTAATCGTGGTACCAGTGTTAAAAACAGCGAGCCTAATCGGGCAGGTGGCCATAGAGATAATCGGCAATCATCAAAATACCCGACTCGATTTTATCCACTGTAATCGAGGCATAGCCCAATCTGAAGTGATTTTTTGGCGCGTTCTCGCCCATAAAAAACACACTACCGCTTTCGATGATAACACCCTGTTTTTCTAATGTGGCAGCCATTGCATCCACATCCAGATCCGCTTCGCCTTCTAACCAAAATGACGAACCGCCAAAGTTGGGCATACATTTCAAACTGGGCAAGTGTTTTTCAATGGCCTCATTCATTGCTTGCCAACGCTCTTTGTAGATAGTGTGCAAACGCCCGATCATCTTGTCGTAATGTCCCAGACTAATAAATAGAGCTGCGGCACGCTGGTTATTGGCAGGAACATGGCGGAACATAAGGCGGCGCAAGGCACGTGCCTCCTGAATCATTTTTTCTGGCGCAACCATATAGCCAAGCCTTAAACCAGGGGCAAATGTCTTGGATGTGCTCCCGATATAAATCACTTGCGCACTGTCATCCAGACTTTTCAGGGCCGGTTGTGGTTCATGTTTAAAGTTGGACTCCGCCTCAAAATCATCTTCGATAATCACAATATCCTCATGTCTGGCCACTTCCAATAAAGCCTTTCGCCGACGCTGAGACATCGTTACGCCACGGGGAACCTGATGGCTTGGCGTCACATACACCACATCACAACGACTGAGTTTTTCATCAACCACTACGCCCTCCTCATCAACATCCAGGCCCTGCAGGCAAGTGGTTTTCAGACGCATAATGTTTCGAACATCAGGATAACCCGGATTTTCAATCCCAACGTGGGTATCCTGTCCGACCAACAGACTGGCGATGATATATAAGGCATTCTGCGCGCCCAGTGTCACCATGATATTTTCTGGCTTCGTCCAGATACCCCGTCTGGGCAATACACGCTTTTGAATCTGTTCAATAAGCACAGGGTCGTCCACATCAACTTGATCTGTAGCCCACTCGCGCATTTCTCCCACATTCAGGGAATAATGAACACACTCGCGCCACTCATGTATTGGGATTAGATTAAAATCAAGTTGTCCGAAAATAAATGGATAAGGGTGATCCTTCCAGTTTTTATTTTTTCTGATATTGCGCTGCAAGGAGGGTTGCTTCTGCAGCAGTTTGTTACACCACTGTGGGCAATCCTCTGCATTATTGACACTGTGGTTTTTGGGTTGATCAATCCGGTCACGATAAACCTGAGGATTAACAAAGAAGCCCTTGCGCTCAAGCGAATTAAGAAACCCCTCATCGACTAAGTGTTGATAGGCCAGAACAACGGTATTTCTGGCAACCTTCAGCTCCTTGGCAAGCTCGCGGGAAGATGGCAATGGCTTATCCGTTTCCAGCAATCTCTCCAATGCAGCGGTGACAATGCCCTCCCGGATTTGGATCTGCAAACTCTTACTACTGCTCCGATCCAGTTTGATCAGACGATTCCACAAGCTTTTCAAAGGATAGTCCTGCTAATTCTCTGGCACCATCGCAGTGTAGTCCAGAGTAGCCAAAACACGCAATGCTGCAACCAGGGCAATCGCTTGAAACTTAGCAAGGAAATTAGGCATAAAGGAGTTTTTTTGGAATCCTCCCTATGTCAAAGTCTCTGAACAAGCTACTGGAATGT
>PDPG01000029.1 GCA_002747455.1 Pseudomonadota bacterium
AAAGTGCCGTTACCCTAACGGCTGATGAAACGCCCCGTGCGGACCCGCATGCGGGGTGTTGTGGGGAGGGCTGGCTAGAAACCAGTCCTTACCCGATTAGTTTTTTAAGAATTTTCTTTTTTACTTTCTTCATACAGCCTCATTTGTTCGTCGATATAATCTTGATCTACTTCATTACATCGTCCCAACTGGATGATAAGAAATTCTCTAATAAAACCATATATTCTAAGAACCATAAAACTTGATAGAGAAAAGAAAATCCAGACTAAAATACTACCTATAGTTCCGTCAAGAGATGCCCCGAACCATAACCCACCTATAAAAATTGCATAGAATATTAATCCGGAGAATATATAACTAACCATTGTTGTATTTTTCCATGTATTTTAACAAAGCGTTTGCTTTTGTTGTTGCCACTACTGAATCTACAACCTTATAATTTCTGTTATCCAAGAGACAGAAACTATGGGTGTATTTCCTGATGAGCAATCCATTTCCGAAGGTCCCAAGTAGTAGCACAAAAAGAGGAGGTGCAGAATCAACAAACTTTACATAATATTTTAGAAGTCCGATATTGGCTGTTATTTCAACAATATATAGGTGAACAAAGATCCCTCCAAATATTATTAGTAAAGTAAAAATCGCCTCCCACAACTTGCTAAAAAACAACCAAAATATGTGAAAGAAAAAGGCAACCCATGAAAAACCATCCTTGATGACAATAGTGTTATTGTCTGACTCCCTAACTAAAATGGTGTAGGTTTTGTTGAAAATGCTGTATTTATCAGTTTCCTCAAGATTTTGATTTGCCTTCTTTACTGAAGATATGGTTATAAATGCAGCAACCAATGTAGCTAATGAGGTCATTATTCCTGCAAGTAGTGTATTGTCTATTTCCATTATAAACTCTTTAGTTTTTCCACCTGTATCCTAGTTTAAATAATTCAGCAGAGATTGTTTCTTTAATGAATCTATACGTCTTTCTATTTTCCAAAGGAACCTGAAATTCAATTACTGCACTTGCCACACACATATCTACTAGGTTTTCAGGTTCTGGTTTTTCATCAAAGTAACTTTTTATCCTTGCCTGCTCTTGTTTTGGGGTCAGCCAAGGTTTTAAGCTAAATCTTCTATTGAACAGAGCAATAGCCAATTCTTTTTCTGTGGCTTCTGGGTTTTCTTTTTTCCACATTCGATAGATTGGATAAACACCTCTTGGAATACTTTTTAATAACCAGTTCCTTAGTGGGTCAAATTTTAATGCGAGCAATTGTAAACTCAATTCCTGATTACTCCGCTATTGTTGAGAACTGAAGCTAACAGCCTATTATACAGAGAGAAATGATATCTTACTATACAGAGTTTGTGAAATGGCTTATTACTTTGCTACGGCAATTGATCTCGCTCACTCCAAACATAAGTCTCATAACTGGGTGGATACATCGCCTTGGTGATGGCGCAAAAAACTGGTATCAAAAAAAGCTGGAATTATTTACATCCCCTTCAATTCACATTCAAGCAGCCAGATAATTGCTCTGCGGTATAACGAAGAAACTCAGGATATGCCTGATCGCTCACCGGAATCATCCGTCCCAATGGATCAATCTCGGTCGTGTTGACCTCAAGGTCTTCAGTCAGCACTGCCAGTGTTCTGGTTTTTACACCCACCTCGCTCACAATGCACCGCACACCAGAGTCACGGATTTGCTGACGAGCTTTGGATAGGGACTTCCCACTGGCGCTTAAACCTTCTTGCTGAGTGATGCTTCCTAGTTGGTTAAGTTGATAATGATGGGTAAAGTATTGCCAAGCATTATGCATGACTAAAAAAGGTTGCTTGGTGACGCCTTTTAAGGATTCAGCAATATCATGGTCGGCTTGTTTGATGGCTCCAATCAGAGCTTGTGCATTGGCTGACAGCTGGCTTTTGCGCTCTGGCAAGGCTTTAGTCAATGCATCGCGAATATGTTCGGCCATCACAATGGCATTATCTGGATCTAACCAGAGGTGGTAATCCTTCGGTTCAGTCTCGTGGTCTGTAGCCTGTGCGTCCACTTTATCGTGAGCGTCGTGATGATCATTGTCGTTATGCCTGTGATTATTGTGCGCATGATCAGCATCCAACAGTTGCATCCCCTTGGTCTTTGACAGTACAACCAACTTACCCGCATCAATATTGCTGAGGCTTTTATTGAGCTGAGATTCCAGCATTGGATCAATGCGAAACACCAGGTCAGCCCGATTTAAGCGGCGTATATCAGAAGGTTTCAGACTGTAATGGTGCGGTGAGGCGTAGTCTGGCACGATTTGTTGGCTCTCCGCCGTATCACCTGCAATCGAACTCACCAGCATGTGAACAGGCTTAATCGTAGATAAAATTAATGGTTTTTCTGTCGCCTGTGCGAAAGGTGTTGTAAGAGCTGCAATCAGGACGAAAAAGGGTACAATGCGCTTCATTATGACGGACTCAAATAAGATATTGGCGGTATTAAAACACGTCAGCCTCAGCATCGGGAAGCGGCAAATATTGCAAGATGTCAGCCTTCGTGTTGAGGCGGGAAAGGTATTGACTATTATCGGGCCTAATGGTGCCGGTAAATCGACGTTGCTGCGTGTTTTATTGGGGTTGCAGCGAGTGGATTCCGGTGAAGTGAGCCTGCGGGAAGGGCTACGCATTGGCTATGTGCCCCAGTCAATGAAGATTGATAACACCATGCCGTTAACCGTGTTACGTTTTGTGTTGCTGGGTGGTGCAGGTGATGCCAGAGGTGCATTGGCTGAGCTGGCGGTTGAGTACCTGGCCGACTCCCCGATTCAGTCGATTTCGGGGGGAGAGTTTCAGCGAGTACTACTGGCCAGAGCTGTGTTGCGTAAGCCGGATTTATTAGTGCTGGATGAGCCGGCACAGGGCGTTGATGTATTGGGACAGGGTGGTTTGTACGAACATATTGCCCAGTTGCGGCAGCGTTATGGATTTGGGGTGATTATGGTGTCGCACGATCTGCATTTTGTTATGGCAAAGACAGATCAGGTGATTTGCCTGAATCAGCATATTTGTTGTCATGGTGTGCCGGATGATGTGAGTCGCCACCCAGAGTATCAACGTTTATTTGGCGATCTTCCAAATTCAGGTTTGGCCGTTTATACGCATCATCACGATCATCACCATGATGTTCATGGGAATGTGATTCCCGGACATGCTCACGGTGAAGCGTGCCATCATGGTAAGGATGAGAAGCATGGATGAGTTTATTATTCGCGCCTTGATTGCTGGCTCATTGGTGGCGGCGACCGCTGGTTTATTAGGCGTGTTTGTTGTGTGGCGAAGGATGTCATTTTTTGGTGACACGTTGGCTCACTCGGCTTTGCTGGGTGTGGCGATTGGTTTGCTGCTCAACATTGGGCTGATGGTGGGTGTGGTTGTCTCTACCTTAATTGTCGGATTGATTTTATACCTGTTTCAGCGACAGAGACGGGTGAGTAATGATGCTCTATTGGGGATTCTAGCGCACAGTGGGCTTTCGTTGGGTTTGATTACCCTGAGCTTTGTGAGGGCACAGAATGTCAATCTGGAAGATTGGTTATTTGGGGATGTATTAACAGTGACATGGCCGGATGTGATCAACATTGTAGCTATCTTGCTGCTGGTCGCATTGGTCATGTGGTGGCTATGGCGTCCTTTGTTGGCACTGACGGTTCACGAGGAATTAGCAACAGTGGAAGGTGTTAAGGTCAATCAGGTGAATATGGCATTTGTGCTGCTAGTGGCGCTGTTGGTGGCAAGTGCGATGCAGGTGGTGGGCGCATTGTTGATTACCGCACTGCTGATTATCCCAGCATCTACCGCGAGATTGTTTGCCAAAACACCGGAGCAAATGGCATTGATTGCAGCGTCATTGGGCGTTGTCTCGGTGGTTGTTGGCGTGCTGGTGTCCAATGCAACGGACGCACCCGCAGGGCCGTCTATTGTCTTTGCTTCAGCCTTGTTGTTTTTCAGTGTTCAATTGCTCAAAAGCTTCAGGGCGTGAACTCATATTTGGTGAGGTCATCGCTCCCTTCAGTCTGATTTACCTTATACAAAGGGAACTGGCTTGTGCGCCTGACCCCACGGGCTGGGGCGCTTCCACCAACGTTGTGCAATGGTCGCATAGATCTCACGGAAATCAATAGAGTGAGCTAAGTCACCATTGACTAGGTCATCTTCTTTCAGGCTTGGCGTTTTACCGTACAGGCCGCCACGAATCGCACCGCCCAGAACCATATTGACCGAGCCTGAGCCGTGGTCAGTCCCATAGCTGCCATTCTCTCGCACACGACGGCCAAACTCAGAATAGGTGACGACTAAGATATTGTTCCAAAGCTTGTGATGCTTCATCGATTTCGCAAAAGCGGAAAGTCCAGAGCTTAGGTGGTTCATCAGGTTGTTGTGCACATCGCGCTGATTGGCATGGGTATCAAAGCCGTCTAGGGTCACCTTATAGGCGGGTAAGTGCATACCGTTGATGATCATGCGGTTTACTTGTTCCAAATGGCGGCCAAATGCGGTATTTGGGAATCGCACAGAAGAAGGTCGCGCATTTTTCAGCTTTTCTTCTAAAAGACTAGCGGCCAGATTAATCTGGTTTTGTACACTCAGCATATGGCTCAACGCATCACTATCTGCGCGGAAGGCTTTTTTATTGAGGTATTTTGTTTGACGTAAGAACTCTTCTGAGTTCAACATGGCGACGGAGCGGCCACGTTCACCCGCCATTGGCCCGAGATTATTATCACCTAAAACGATGCCATTCAGACTTCGGTCACCATCACGGAATACCTGAGAAACCCAGCCGCCATCGCCGTGACCACTGAGGTTCCCACTTTCCCAGATGTCAGCAGAATGAAAGTGTGAGCGACTCGCTTGTGGGTATCCCACGCCTTGCACCCACGCCATGTCGCCCTCTTTCCAAAGGTTTAAAAGTGATCTTAGGTAAGGGTTAATACCCATGTCACCTTTTAGCGGTATGGCCTTTTTAATCGCAATTTCCGGCCTTAGTTTGTAGTACAGCTCATCTTCAAACGGGACTAGTGTGTTCAGTCCGTCATTGCCGCCCCTGAGCTCGACCATTAGCACGATGCGATCAGGGCGTTGCAGCGATTGACTGAGTTTACGTGAAGAAGTTTTGTCATTAGCCAGCACGGTGGGCATTAAACCCGTTAATGATGTCAGGCTTGCATATTGCAGGAAATCACGACGGTTCATAGCTGAAAAGATTCCTTGTCAGGCGTGTCAGTGTTTATTTTAATTGGTAGGTTGGATCAAGCACCAAAGCCCTGACCAGGCGTAATTTACCTGGGATCACAGGGAGCGGCAGCACAGGTTGACGAGGTAATAGCCAGTCAACGACCGCCTCACCCTCGGTTTTTGGCAACCTTTTTTCTATGTGTGGTGACTGCTTGGTGTGGCGGGTCAGGCGGGTCAGCAATGAGTTTCTGACCAGCAGTGTTTGGGTGTCAATCCACTGCTTTCCACCCGCCCAGCCTTTTACATTGGGTGGGTCGAACAGATCCTGTCCGAGCAGTTGGTTAATGTGTACCAGCTCAGCAATCGCAGGCTTCGGGTAGGGGAGTGAGCGCAGGGTACCGACGACTAAGTCAACAGGAGACTTAATCAGGTTGCCGCGGTTGCGGGCATCCCAAAACTCATTACTGCTCAGAACAGTTCTCAGAAGCGTTGAAATCCGATAGTTGGAGGTGCGGAAGGCATTGCCCCATTCGCGGATGACAGCTCTCGGTGGTGTGTGATAGCTAACGAACTCATACCAAAACTTTTCGGCGATACACTCAGCGGTACGGTGATGTTTTAGAAGTACATCTAACACTTGGTCGCCATTTTCAACCCACTGGCCCAAGAATTTCACGCGCTTCGCTTCGTGCTCTTTTGAGTTGTAAACGAAGGTACCTTTGTTTCGGTCCGCCCCCCAGCCTGTAAAAGTGATGGCAGCGGCTTTGACGTCGTTCTCGGTGTAATGGCCCCGGCCTAAGGTAAACAGCTCCAGCAGCTCGCGTGCAAAGTTTTCGTTCGGTTTGCCTTTTTTGTTAAGTGAGCCATCCAGGTAAACTAGCATGGCCGGGTCGCGCGCAATTTTGCGAAGCATTACGGCAAAACTACCCAGTGCGTTGTCGCGCAACATCTGGTTTTGCACATACATAATCTTGGGTTGCTGAACTTTTGCAAAACCGGAGGTGAAGTGGTTATGCCAAAAAAGAGTCATGCGCTCTTGTACAGGTGCCTTGGTCGTGAGTAAGTGACTCATCCACCACTGCTTGAGTCTCACCGATTCCCTGCCCATTTGCATTCGGGCATCACGCTTACCCTTGCTGCTATGGGTACTCATCCTCATGATGTGGGTCCAAGGTGTCATGGGCGGTAACGCAGGTGTTTTATTGTCTTGATGGCTAAGCAGTATATTGACCGCGTCAGCTCTGGTGCGCCCTTTGAGTTTATTGACCAAGCTCCACTCTGGTCCTAATGCCGATCTTGCCACTAAGTGCCGTGCGTCAGAAAAATCAAGCCTTTGCATTAACATTCCTACTGCGTTTTGCTTTCAGTTAACGTACAAGGTGAGTTGTGCTTGTTATTGTTTTTCTTGCCTCACTTATGGGGGTGCTGTCCTCATTGCCTGGGTCGAAGCCATGACTGCCCCGGGGCCAAGAATCAAGCTACGCATTCCATGCATCTAGTTGGACGCTTGGGAATTCCACCGCAACCCGACAACAGGCATAAGCCTCCCGACCTGGTGCGATATAATCACAGATCAATTATGAGTTCAAGTTACATAGATGAGTTAGAAATGCGCCTAATGGCATTTACGGAAGATTGGGATAAGGCATTGAATCAAAGGATATTTCTTTGGAGAGTACGGTTATTGATCGGCTTTGCCTTATCTTTATTACTACCATTGGTGTTTCATATCGGTTATTGGCTGTGGATAGTCGTGTTAGGGATGTCGGCAGGTTCATTATTTTCTTTGTGTAAAAGTAATATTAGGGTGCAAAAATATATAAATTCCTGTCGTGAGCATATTCGCAACGCCCGAATATATGAAAAATGCTCCAAAGAATAATGGTGTAGTCCGTTGGCAGTGTGCGTATAATCCGCGCTTATTATCTTGTTTTGAGAAAAAGTTTGTGATTGAGAATTTACGTAATATTGCCATTATTGCCCACGTCGATCATGGTAAAACCACGCTGGTTGATAAGCTGTTACAGCAGTCGGGTACGTTGGGTGATCGTGCAGAAATTGTAGAGCGCATGATGGACTCAAATGATCTTGAGAAAGAGCGTGGTATCACGATTCTCTCCAAGAATACCGCGCTTCGCTGGAATGACTACCGAATTAACATTGTTGATACCCCCGGACACGCTGACTTTGGTGGCGAAGTGGAGCGCGTGTTGTCGATGGTTGACTCCGTACTGTTGTTGGTTGATGCGGTTGATGGGCCGATGCCACAAACGCGCTTTGTCACCGCCAAAGCATTTGCGATGGGCTTTAAGCCGATTGTTGTAATCAATAAGATTGACCGACCGGGTGCTCGTCCTGATTGGGTGCTGGATCAAACATTCGAGTTGTTTGACAACCTGGGCGCAACAGATGAGCAGTTGGATTTTCCGGTTGTTTATGCCTCCGCTCTAAACGGCTTTGCCGGATTGGAAGCGGATGTCACAGGTGGTGATATGACACCGCTGTTTCAGGCAATTATCGACAACGTGTCTCACCCTGACGTTGATCCTGATGCACCGTTCCAGTTACAGGTTAGTTCGCTGGATTATAACTCTTATGTGGGACTGATCGGTATCGGTCGTATCAAACAGGGTAAAGTTTCAAAGAATACAGTGGTGAAGGTCATTGATGCTGAGGGTGGCATCCGCAATGGCCGCATTCTCCAGCCACTGGGCTTTAACGGTCTGGAGCGCGTAGAAGTCGATGTTGCACAGGCGGGTGATATTATTGCTTTCACTGGCATGGATAGACTGAACATTTCAGATACCTTATGTGATCCTGAAAATGTTGTGGCGCTGCCACCGCTGACGGTTGATGAGCCGACAGTGAGCATGACCTTTGGCGTCAACGATTCACCATTTGCGGGTAAGGAAGGTAAATATGTCACGTCCCGCAATATCAATGATCGTTTGCAGGAAGAGTTATTGCACAATGTTGCGCTGCGTGTTGAACAGACGGATGATCCGGATAAATTCCGCGTATCAGGGCGTGGCGAGTTGCACTTAGGTATTTTGATTGAAACCATGCGCCGCGAAGGGTTCGAATTAGCGGTATCCCGCCCAGAGGTTGTGGTACGTGGAGAAGGTGATAATCGTGAAGAGCCATATGAGTCATTGACCGTGGATGTGGAAGAACAGCATCAGGGTGCTGTTATGGAAAAGCTTGGCGAGCGCCGTGGTGATCTAAAGAATATGGTACCGGATGGTAAAGGTCGTTTGCGTCTTGAGTACATTATTCCCTCACGTGGTTTGATCGGTTTCCAGACAGAATTTATGACACTGACATCGGGCACGGGTTTGTTGTATCACACCTTTGATCATTATGGCCCGTACCGCAATGAGAGGATTGGCCAAAGAAATAATGGTGTACTGGTCTCAATGGCATCGGGTAAGGCGCTATCGTATGCGCTGTTCAATTTACAGGATCGTGGCAAGTTGTTTATCGGCCATGCGGAAGAGGTGTATGAAGGGATGATTCTGGGTATTCACAGCCGCAACAGTGATTTGGTGGTGAACCCCACGAAGGCTAAGCAGCTAACGAATATTCGTGCGGCGGGTACTGATGAAAACCTGATCTTGGTTCGTCCTATTCGCATGACATTGGAGCAGGCGCTTGAGTTTATCGACGATGACGAACTGGTTGAAGTGACGCCTGAGAGCATTCGTATCCGTAAGCGCTTACTGACTGAAAATGAGCGCAAGCGCGCCTCGCGTGCATAAGCGTTAGCTGTTATTGGTGTTAGCGAGGAGGGAAGTGCTGGCTTCCCTTCTTTAGTGACGGAACAGCCACTTTACTTTCTTGATCTGATAGATAATACTAAAAAATCAACATTCTATCTGTATTTAGCTGGAATCCCCTTGTTGGCTAGTGTCGTTTCAATACGGTTGAGTCTGTTAAACTGTGCCAGTCCCTCTCCACAAAGGGATATTGTTCAATGGCATGTCTCCGTACCTGAGGTTGAAGTATGTATGAAATCGTTCTACCTGTAATTGCTGGTATTTTCATCGGTTTGTCCATTGCGCTTGTATCATTTCGTTTGGCATCAAAAGAGCAGATTAAGCGTGCCACTGAGAAAGGCATGTGTCTGATCTATCAGGAAATTGTGACCAAACGCAAGTATAAAGATTATGAGTACAGTGACGAGGTGAAGAAGGTGATGAACAAGGTGCATCTGTCACAGATTCTGGAGTGACTAGGCCTGCTGCTCTGTGATCAACAACTAAAAGGCCACTGTTTCCAGCGGCCCCTCAGCGTGTCGCTCGCAATAAATACTACCTGATAAACAGCATTTCGCGATATTTGGGAAGCGGCCATAGATCGTCAGCAACCTCACCTTCCAGTATATCGGCATGAGCGCGAACTTCGTTCATCATATCATGCACGTCAGCCGCCAAGTACTGCATGTACTCGTCGGTGGATGCGAAATCCTCTTTAGTCTTAGCGGCACTCAACTTAGTAACCGCAGCCATCATGGCGTTGGCTTCTTTCGTGACCTTTTTGATAGTCGATTTATGCAGATTAATTTTGATCTCTTTCAGATTGTCAGCCGTTTTAGCCAGACGTGACAGATAATTGATTACAGCAGGGTAGATTGAGGTTTTAGCCATTTCAACCACCAGTCTGGCTTCAAGCTCAATAGATAGGATGTATTGCTCAGAGTACACTTCATAGCGGCTGGCTAATTCAGCGGGTGAAAGCACGCCCGTTGAATCAAACAGTTTGATCACTTCCTCAGAGTTCAAGGCAGGTAGTGCATCTGCAGTGGTTGGGATGTTCTTCAGACCACGTTCCTCAACAGCTGCTTTATGCCACTCAGCCGAGTAACCGTCACCACCAAAGATAGCGTTGCCGTGGGCGTTCATCAGCTTTTGCAGTGTTGAAATAACGGCTGCAGTTTTGTCTTTACCAGACTCCAACTCAGCTGCCAGCTCCCCGGCAATCCAGTTTAGCGAGTCAGCCAACATGGTGTTCATGGCGACCAATGGTCCTGCAACCGAAGAAGCCGAACCAACCGCGCGGAATTCAAAGCGGTTGCCCGTAAATGCAAAGGGTGAGGTACGGTTACGATCGCCCGGATCACGTGTGAAGCTGAGGATCTGGGACAGACCCATATCCATATCGCCGCCATCGGCAACGGCTTCCAACTTACCTTCTTTGATGTCGGTAAATACTTTTTCTAGTTGATCACCCAAATAAACAGACAAGATCGCCGGTGGTGCTTCGTTCGCGCCCAAGCGGTGATCATTACCGGCTGATGCGATAACTGCACGTAGTAACGGCCCGTATAGATGTACACCACGGATCACTGCACCACAAAAGAGCAGGAAGTTCAGGTTTTCATTCGGTGTATGGCCAGGGTCAAGCAGGTTGCCCTGTGTGGAGTTGCCGACCGACCAGTTCACGTGCTTACCAGAACCATTGACGCCTGCAAACGGCTTTTCATGTAATAAGCAAAGGAAACCATGCTCTTTTGCGGTCATTTTCAACACGGTCATCAACAACTGTTGGTGATCAGATGCAACATTGGCCGACTCAAAATAAGGGGCAATTTCAAACTGACCTGGCGCGACTTCGTTGTGGTGCGTCTTAGCAGGAACACCCAAGCGATATAGCTTGTCCTCAACCGCTTGCATGAAAACCTGAACACGCGAAGGAATGGCACCAAAATAGTGGTCATCAAACTCCTGACCTTTGGGGGATGCTGCACCAAATAATGTGCGTCCAGCTAGTAGCAAATCAGGGCGGCTGTTTGCAAAATTGGCATCCACCAAGAAGTATTCTTGCTCAGGGCCACAGCTAGAGTTTAGTGGCTCAATCTTTTCCTCGCCCATTAGCTTCAGGACTTTCTGAGCGGCCTTATCCATTGCGGAATTTGCGCGCAATAGTGGAATTTTCTTATCCAGCGATTCACCTGTCCAGGACATAAAGATACTTGGAATCATCAGGGTTGAGCCGTTATCCGTATGCATAATGTATGCAGGGCTGGTTGGATCCCAGGCGGTATAGCCACGTGCGGCATTAGTCATACGCAGGCTGCCGTTAGGGAACGACGAGCCATCCGGCTCGCCCTTGATGAGCAGGCTGCCCGTAAACTCGGTAATGCAGTGGCCTTGAGGGTTGGTGATGATAAAGCCATCATGCTTTTCGGCAGTGATATTGGTCAGCGGGTAAAAAACGTGGGAGAAGAATTTCACGCCTTTCTTTATGGCCCACTCTTTCATCGCAGCGGCAACAACATCAGCGGTTGCTGCATCCAATGGCTCACCCGTTTGAGTTGTCTTTTTGATCGCCTTGTAAGCTCTTTTCGACAGGGCTTCTTCCATCTTTGCCAGATTGAACACATCACAAGCCCAAATCTTGCTCAACGGTTTTGTCTTTTTGACATCCATTGGCGGCCGGTTAGTGATTTGGTGAATCGCTCGCACCCGGCTTTTGTTACCACTCATACTTAATTCCTCGGTATTAGGTTAAATTGCGCGTCGATAATCTATCACACGTCATATCCGTGCCCAAATTAATTTGACATTCAGGAATATTCTATGTGACTGATTTGTGGTGTCTTGGTCAACCAGCACGGAGCATTCCGCAGCGGAAGTGTTGTGCTGACCCGTTGGGGTTTATGCACAAAAAATGACCCCGCCTATTGCTATCGCAAATTAAATGCCTTTTTGAACATTGTCTTCATACTGGGCCGGTTTTTGTACTGGAGCATCATTTCTGGGATGAGCTTATCCGCAATCTCCCGTCCACCCGGTATCGACTGCAAATACTGAATATCCCGAATGGCCTGTTGATAAACACTCGTACCGGTGGTTTTTAAGTTCTGACGTATAGTCCGTTCTAAATACTCAGCTGTTTCCTGTGGAAAGGCAGCTGCCAATGTCTGCATATACTTTCTGAAGAGCATTGTTGTGTTTGGTGCCTGAAACTGAATCAGGTCGAATAGCTCACGGAATTCATTTTCCTCAACGTGAATAGCAGCCCAGCTACTTACCTGAGCATATTTCCCAATTATCTGCTTAGCATAGCCATGCCTGACTTTTTCCCATTCTTCAGGAGAAAATGTGGCTTTAAGTTTTCGGTAGAGGTCGATCTGGAATCGCTTACCTTCCTGTATTTGCAGTAACTGTGTGCGGATCGCATCTATATCGTTGGTTTTTTCGGCAATATCCAAAAGCACTTCTCGCCACCTATTAACAGTACCCGGATGTTCCTTGGTTTTGGCAATGTTAATGCCTTCTTCTGCTAGTTTTCGGGCTTGGTCAAAATCGTTTTGCTGGATAGCTGCATCAATAATGCGATGACGAAACGCAGGAATTTCCATATTTTCCTGAATAAGTTTTTCAGCCTCGGCCTGTCTACCCCAGAGGTTCAATAAGTGAAGTTTGCGGCGACTCAGGTATTCGCTTCGGTAAGATCGCTGCGCGGTTTTTATTTCTTTTTCCAGCGCACTTAGTAACAGGGACTGTTGCTGAGGCCGATCAGCCGCACATTTTTCAGTAAGGGGTTCAAGGTAGTCGCTCAAGCCATAGTCGTGTAACCCACTCGCATATTCCCAATGAACCATCTGCTCAAAGCAGGACGATTGTTGTGCTCTACTGAGCTTTGGGTAAGCATTAAGGATGACATCGGCACATGCTTGTGCAATTTGCCCCGTACAGCCATCGGAATCGTCAATTCGTACAGCGATTTCCTTTTCAAGTAATTCCAGCATCACAAAACAAGTTTGTACGCAGTCATCAGGTGGGAGTTTCTCAGGATCAAGCATGTGCAGAAAATCCAGTATTTCCCTGACAAAGTTGTAAGCGTCACGGTATTCAATAAACCCATGAGCACTGTAACGAGAGATTAACTGCCTGAAAAGTTCACGAAATCGGGTGACGGTAGGTTCCTTACTGCCGGTGTAGGTGTGATACTCCAGCAATATCTTGTCTCGTAATGCTTTGTTATTGCGAAGTAAGTGTTTGATGAGCTTTTTTAAGTCACTTTGGCTTAAGTGATCAAGAATATTATCAAGCTGTTGTTGCTTTGAGCTCTTATCACCTTTGCCATCTAATTGTTGCTGAATGCTCAGTAGAGTAGCAACGACGTGTTTGCATATCGGGCCATCGTAAGGGCAAGTACAGTACCAGCTTTTGACCTTCGTTTTTTGCAGCGTAACCTCAACGTCATAGTTTTCAGTGCCTGCAACCCATGACTGCCAATGTTGGGGCTCGGTCTCTTCGGTTTCCTGCACTGCACCGGCAGCAAAGTAGTCCTCGCCTCTAGCGAAGATGACAGGGTTGATGTTGCGCTCAAAATTTTTCAGTTCCATAACGATATGTCCTTGAGATTATTGGGGAGGCTTAAACAAACTGCCCCGCACACCAGCCGGATGACCAGGCCCATTGGAAATTAAACCCGCCCAAATGGCCGGTGACATCTACGGTCTCGCCAATAAAATATAAGCCAGCAACCTGTTTGCTTTCCATTGTTTTGGATGATAGTTCATCGCAATCTACACCACCCAAAGCCACCTCCGCAGTGCGCATACCTTCGGTACCCTGTGGCTTCAACTCCCAGTTACTCAACTGTTCAGCGACTGCCCCAAGCTCGGCGGGTGTATATTGCTTCATGGGCTTGCTATTGATGAGTTGTTCACAAAGTTTACTGGCCAGTCGTTTTGGTATTACTTGCGCCAAGCGTGTTTTAAGTTCGGCATTCGGGTGTTCGGCACATTGGGAGGCTAACCAGTCTGCGGCGTTGTGCTCCGGCAGTAAATTGACAGAAATTGTATCGCCAGCCTGCCAGTAAGATGACACTTGCAGGGCAGCGGGGCCGCTAAGCCCACGATGGGTAAATAAAATCGCTTCCTTAAAACTTGTGCCGTTAGTACTGAGAATGACATCCACCGCTGTACCGGATAACTCCCGAAACAGTGTTTCCAGCTCCTTTTCAGGAAAGGTAAACGGCACCAGTCCGGCAATAAACGGGTAGGTTTTTAGCCCAAACCGCTTGGCCATACGCAGCCCGAAATCTGTCGCGCCCATTTTGGGAATGGATGGGCCACCGCTGGCAACGACTAAGGAGTCAGATGTGTAGCGTTTGTCTTGGGTGCTGATGGTAAACAGGTTTGCAGCATCTTCCTTGTTGGAGGCGTTATCATTTGGCTTGGCGGGGTGCTTGGTTATTGCGGTAACTTCGCAGTTCAGTCGTAACTCCACCCCCGCGTTGCGACACTCAGTTAGCAGCATGTTCACAATTGCGCCTGATTTTTGGTCGCAAAATAACTGCCCCAATGTCTTTTCGGTCCAGCTTAATCCGTGCTTTTCCAGTAGTGCAATAAAGTCCCACTGGGTATAGCGTGCAAGAGCTGATTTACAAAAGTGCGGGTTGTGTGACAGGTAGTTATCAGGCCCTGCATAAAGATTGGTGAAATTACAGCGACCGCCGCCCGATATTAGAATCTTGCGTCCAGCCTTGTTTGATTTTTCCAGCACCAAAACGGACCGCCCACGCTGTCCTGCTTGCATTGCACACATCAGGCCGGCAGCACCTGCGCCGATGATAATGACATCAAAATGGTTCAATGGGTTTGTCCGTCGATTAATCTCTGGTTACGCAGAATTGTCGCATACTGAAGCAATAATATAAAAAGAAATAGGGGTGTCTTTATGAACAGGGGACGATTCACTTTCGAGAGTGAGGAGTTTGTTCCAACCACTACCCTCGCTGCGGCGTTTGCCATTGCGTTGGTTTTGGGGAGTGTCGTGATTACCGGGGGTGTGTTTAAACCTTACGAAGCAAGGCAGGTGGTAGGAAAGTTGTACGAGCGCATTTTATATGAAAAAGAAATGCGAGAGCTGCGCCGCTTGAGTTATGACACAAATGCAGTGACACATAAGCCCTTACTGGTCTCGGTAGCCACTGAACGCAGTGAGGGGGTTGAGTCATCCAGTGCTGTCATGCCGGTTACACCCGAATCTAACGTAAAAAAGACAGAGCGTGCGAAAAATTTTGAGCAAGCTATTCGTTCCGATACGTATTGGGCGGGATTGCAAAAGAGTATTCACCGTGATGTTGTTGGTCCTGACCCACAGTCTGTCGCTATCCCGGTTATTGTGATCGGCTCAACAGATTAACTGCAGTGTCCGAAAGGTGATTGCCACAACCGATGTTATAGCATTTCCATTAAATATTGGTACTATTTGCGCAGCTTGTGCCAGGTTTGGAAGGTAGTGTCTGTTATCACAATTTAATGGGATTGGTATTATAAATATTCCAGTGCCTCCTTCAAGCGTTGCGCGGGGAAAATGGTCATGCCTTTGGGGGGCTTGCGGGGCATATTGCCTTTCGGGATGATGGCGCGGGTAAAGCCGTGTTTTTGTGCTTCCTTTAGTCGCTCCTCCCCGTTGGGTACCGGGCGAATTTCCCCTGCTAATCCTATCTCGCCAAAGACAACCATATTGGAGGGGTGAGCGCGGTTCTTAAAACTGGATAAAGCGGCCAGCATTAGCGGTAGGTCGGCAGCGGTTTCTGAAATTTTGACACCACCGACCACATTGGCGAACACGTCCTGATCAAACATGGAAATGCCGCCGTGTCGGTGCATAACGGCCAATAGCATAGCCATGCGGTTTTGCTCTAAGCCTAAGGCAACACGGCGTGGCTGTGAGCCGTGACTTTCATCGACCAATGCCTGAACTTCAACCAGCAAGGGACGGGTGCCTTCACGTGTCACCATAATGACACTGCCCGGAATATCCTCCTCATGGCCAGATAAGAAAATAGAGGAGGGGTTATTCACACCTTTGAGTCCCTTATCGGTCATGGCAAAGACGCCCAGCTCATTGACTGCACCAAAGCGGTTTTTGACTGCGCGTAATAAGCGGAATCGGCTGCCTGGATCACCTTCAAAGTACAGCACTGTATCCACCATGTGTTCAAGCACACGGGGGCCAGCGAGTGTACCTTCTTTGGTGACGTGTCCAGCGATAAATACCGATGTATTGGTTTGCTTGGCATAGCGTGTGAGCTTAGCCGTGGCTTCACGAATTTGGCTGACAGAACCGGGGGCAGAGGTTAAATGTTCTGTATAAATGGTTTGAATGGAGTCCACGACCATGACTTCCGGTTTTTCTACGCTGGCCATGTCGATAATGCGCTCAATGCAAGTTTCGGTTAACAGGCGTAAATTTTCGGTTGGTAACTCCAGTCGTTTGGCACGCATGGATACCTGTTGTAATGACTCCTCGCCTGTCACATACAGCGTTTTCATAGCAGTGAATGAGGATAGTGTCTGGATTAAAATGGTTGATTTACCAATGCCGGGATCGCCACCGATTAAGATGACGGAACCTTGGACTAAGCCACCGCCCAGTACACGATCCAGCTCCGACATGCCGGTATGGTTGCGAACCTCCTGACGTAAATCAATTTCATGGATTGACTTGATGCGGTTGGTTTCGCTACCAGCATAGCCTGCGCGTTGTGCGGCTTTTGACGGGGCAGCGGATGGGATAACGGCTTCTTCCTGAAGGGTGTTCCATTCGCTACAATCGCTGCACTGACCACTCCATTTTAAGTGGATGGAGCCGCAAGCGGTACAGACGTATTGTGTTTTTGGTTTGGCCATGATTTTTTCGCGTACTGTTGTAGGTTCGAATAGGGCAGCGTTGGTGTGTTGACTGCGGTGATGGTATCGGGCATCAATCACACGGTCATAAGTATGGAGCGTCAGTGTGCGTACCTCGCACTGCTATTCACTGTGCGAGTAGATATTCTTGGATAAACTTGGTGCCAAAGAAAGCCAACATTAAAATGCCAAAACCACTTAGCGTCCAACGTACCGCGCTAATGCCTCGCCACCCATAACGCCAACGACCAAATAGCAGTGCCGAAAATACCAGCCACGCAAGGATTGACAGCACATTTTTATGGATTACATGCCGGCCAAACAGGTTATCCAGATAGATAAATCCGGAGACCAGGGCGACACTTAACAGGGCAACGCCGACGCTAATAAAGCGGAATAGTAAGCGATCCATGTCTTGCAGAGCCGGCAGGGCTCGGAGGAAGGCATTGGGGCAATGATTGTGCAAGTGGTTGTGTTGGTATGCCAGCAGCACAGCTTGAATCGCTGCAATGATCAACATACTATAAGCCAGCAACGCAGAGAAGATATGTACGCCCAAACCGCTTCTCAGCACCAATTTGGTTTCTTCTGAGGCAGGGGCGATAAGTTGCAGCAACAATGCCATCACGATAAACGGTATGGTGAACAGGTTCAGGCTTTCCAGCCGATAGCTGATCGCCGTGATCAGTAGGATCTGTCCAGCGAGCCACATGACATGTGATGCAGCGTTAATAACGTTTAACGATATATCGTGCTGGTGGAAAAGTGGAGCATAAAGATAAGCGGCATGAAAGCCGGCAGCCAGTAGCCATACCCACAGATAATATCTTGAATAGTGTGGCGGCGTTGTTTGTTTTAAACTTGCACGCCACCGTACCGCTAAGGTTAACCAAGCGGTGACATAAAGGATAATAGCGATAATGCCGATTGTTATCATTATTCCGGTTCAGGTGAGTGTTTTCAGTGCATAATGTTATAATGGAACCTGCGTTGTGCATAGGGCGTAAACGATAGAATCTTTAGGAGTGGAATGACGAATGTTGGTTTAATACTGTCAGTCTGCACCTATACAACCAATAAGTATCCAAAATATGTTTGAAAATTTAAGCGATCGTCTGTCACATACTGTCAAGAAGCTGCGTGGTCAGGCACGTCTCACCGATGAAAATATCAAAGATGCACTGCGTGAAGTGCGTATGGCGTTGCTGGAGGCAGATGTTGCATTGCCCGTGGTGCGTGCGTTCATTGCACGAGTAAAAGAGCGGGCGGTTGGCAAAGAGGTCATTGCCAGTTTGTCACCGGGTCAGGCGCTGATTAAGGTGGTCAATGATGAGTTGGTGGAGACAATGGGACAGGCGAATGAGTCGCTTGATTTAAATGCTCAGCCGCCTGCTGTTATCTTGATGGCAGGCTTGCAGGGGGCAGGTAAGACCACTACGGCGGGTAAGCTGGCTCAGTTATTGAAAACACGCGAAAAGAAAACCGTGGGCGTGGTGAGCTGTGATGTTTATCGTCCTGCGGCTATTAAGCAGTTAGAGACGCTTGCATCACAAACAGGTGCGGTGTTTATTGAAAGCAGTGTGGATCAATCTCCGGTCGATATTGCTCAGGCCGCACTGGTAGAGGCCAAGAAGCAGTACCTGGATATTCTGATTGTGGATACGGCGGGTCGTTTGCACATTGACGACGAGATGATGAAGGAAATTCAGTCGGTGCATGCGGCAATTACCCCGGTTGAAACACTGTTCGTCGTTGATAGCATGACAGGTCAGGATGCCGCAAATACCGCAAAGGCTTTTGGGGATGCATTGCCGCTGACAGGTGTCGTACTGACTAAGGCAGATGGTGACGCGCGTGGCGGTGCGGCCTTGTCTGTGCGACAAATTACAGGCAAGCCGATTAAATTTATCGGTATGGGCGAAAAGCTGGATGCGCTTGAGCCATTCCACCCTGATCGTATTGCGTCCCGTATCCTTGGCATGGGGGATGTGTTGTCGCTGGTTGAAGAGGCACAACGCAATGTTGATCACAAGCAAGCTCAAAAGCTGGCGCGTAAGATTAATAAAGGCAAGGGCTTTGATCTGGAAGACCTGCGAAACCAAATGTTGCAAATGGAAAAAATGGGCGGCATGAGTGGTTTGGTCGATAAATTGCCGGGCATGGGTAAAATGGCGGATGTGGTGAATCAGGAGTCCACAAATGTACAGGTCAAGCGGATGGTGGCTGTGATTAATTCCATGACGCCCCAGGAGCGTCGTTTTCCTGATTTGATCAAAGGGTCACGAAAGCGCCGTATTGCCAATGGCTGTGGTTTGCAAATTCAGGATGTGAATCGTCTGCTAAAGCAGCATAAGCAAATGAGCAAGATGATGAAGAAATTCTCTGGTGGTGGCTTGAAGAAAATGATGCGGGGTATGAAAGGGCAGTTACCACCAGGCATGGGTGGGAGGTTTCCTGGCATGTAATTTGCTCGCAGGTTGTTGTGCCTTCTCGTTTTGCTCATGACTATGGGGACGGGTATTGAAAGTCGTTGGCTGGTTCGTTGCAAAAAAGTCACAGCTTTTGGGTTTTCTTTAAAACTTTCTCTTTTATTCTCTGAGGATTAGCGTACAATTCCGCGTTTCCTTTTCGGCAGGATGCTTTTTTGTGTCCTGATAAACTGACTGAAGATGTTTTAAATATGGTTACAATTCGCATGGCAAGAGGCGGTTCCAAGAAGCGCCCGTTTTACAATATCGTAGTAACAGATTCACGTAAGCCACGTGACAGCGGTTATATTGAGCGTTTGGGGTATTTCAATCCTTGTGCACGTGGTCAGGAAGTTCGTTTATTCATCGAGCAAGAGCGTGTTCAGTATTGGTTGTCTCAAGGCGCACAGCCTAGCCAGCGCGTTGCAACATTGCTGAAAGATGCTGCCAAGGCTGAGGCTTCGGCTGCATAAGTTAGTGATCGTTCGATGAATGGGAATCGAGATAGCTTAGTCGAGCTTGGGAGTATCAATGGTGTATTTGGTATTCGAGGCTGGGTGAAAGTCTTTTCTCATACGTCTCCCCGTATCAAGATCACCGACTACCGAACATGGGTGGTTGAGCATAATGGGGTAAGCACTGAGTATCGTGTCCTTGGTGGGCGGAATCAGGGCAAGGCGATTGTTGCACAACTGGAAGGGATTGATGATCGTAATCAGTCCGAGTCGCTGGTTGGAGCAACTATATACGTTCATAAAAGCCAGCTTGAGACACTTGCCGAGGGTGAGTATTACTGGTCAGAGCTGGTTGGTTTGCGTGTTGTTAACCTAGATGGTCAGGACTTAGGTGTTGTTGACTGGTTGTTTGAAACAGGGAACAACGATGTCATGGTTGTGAAAGGTGATAGGGAGCGTTTTATTCCTTACATCAAAGGCGACTGTGTCAAAAGTATTGACCTGGATGCCAGTGAAGTTGTTGTTGACTGGGATCCGGACTTCTAGCGAATGCACATTTCAGTCATCACGCTGTTTCCTGAATTAGTGAAAGCAGTGGTTGCTGAGGGTGTTGTGGGTCGTGCGGAAAAGCGTGGTTTAATTACGTTAGATTGTGTGAACCCTCGCGACTTCGCAGAAGATGTGCACCGGACGGTTGATGACAGGCCTTATGGTGGTGGGCCGGGGATGGTAATGCGGCCGGAGTGCTTGCTGAAGGCTATTCGGGCTGAGCGGTTGAGGCTAGGTGAGACCAAGGTAATTTATCTTAGTCCTCAGGGAAAGCCGATCAAGCAGTCGATGCTGGAAGCACTGAGTGGCTTGGACAGTGTCGTCATGCTCTGTGGTCGCTACGAAGGGGTTGATGAACGGGTCGTTGAGCTGGAAGTGGATGAAGAATGGTCGCTGGGTGACTTTGTGCTGAGCGGAGGTGAGTTAGCTGCCATGGCGGTGATTGATGGAGTGACTCGCTTACTACCAGAAGCACTAGGGCACAACGAGTCAGCGATTGAAGATTCATTTAGTGATGGGTTGTTGGATCATCCACACTACACACGGCCCGAAAGTATTGAAGGCCTTACCGTGCCAGAGGTTTTGCTGAGTGGTCATCATCAGCGCATTAAAGAATGGCGCAGGAAGCAGGCGTTGGGCCGCACTTATTTAAGGCGACCGGATGTGCTGCAAAAAAAAGATTTGAACGAGCAGGATAGGGTCTTGCTCGACGATTTTGTGAAAGAAATAAAGACTTCAGAGGTTAAGTCATGAGTATCATTATTCAACAGCTCGAAGCTGAGCAAATGAACAAAGAAATCCCGCAATTTGGCCCTGGAGATACGGTTGTTGTTCAGGTTAAAGTTCGTGAGGGTAATCGTGAGCGTCTTCAGGCATTTGAAGGTGTTGTTATCGCTAAGCGCAACCGTGGTCTGAACTCGTCATTCACCGTTCGTAAGATTTCTTACGGCGAGGGTGTTGAGCGTGTATTCCAGACTTACAGTAACCAAATTTCAAGCATTGAAGTGAAGCGTTCTGGTGATGTGCGCCGCGCTAAGCTTTACTACTTGCGTGGTCTGACAGGTAAGGCTGCACGGATTAAAGAGAAAGTGTAACTTCATTTACTACTTCTCTCTATAAAGGGGTCGATACTGTGAGGTGTCGGCCTTTTTTGTTTCCAAAGAATGTCAAGGTGCCAGGCCACGCCGTTATACAGCAGTGATTAAGTTGTAATACGGTATAAGGCATCCAATAAAAAGTATAATGAATCGGTTGGGAATTTTGGACGTTATTGAAAGCCAGACACTGTTATTGTTGGCGGTAGTGGCAATCCTGCTTGTGTTGGGGATATTTCTGTATCGCTATTATCAATGCAGAAAGGATTCACAACTCGGTACAGACTCTCCCCGGACGTTAGCGACCAAGGAAGAAGTTCTGAAAATGGTTCCGCATCCTGTGGTCTTGCTGACCGGACAGTATGTGGTTATGTACTTCAATCCGTCTGCCGAAAAGCTGTTTAATAGTCCACTTCGGAGAAATCTAGGGCGGCCTGCCAACGGGTTGTTTGAGTTGCTGGACCCAAAGACAAAGTTGCCGATTAAGGGATACTTGCCGTTCAATGGGGCTGAGAACCCTGTAAATCAACCCAAGTCCATTCAGTGTATTGTCCGTTATCAAGAGTCCATTAATGCGTGGATGAATGTGACGGTGCAGGCTTTGTTGTTGCATGATAATCCGTCGAAATCTCAATATGTTGTTTTTCTTGAGGATATTTCTGCAACCCGTGCTGTTGAGTCGCAGCTCACTTATATGGAGTGTCACGATAGTCAGACGGGCTTGTTAAATCGGAAAGCATTTGAAGCTGCATTGAATGCCTCAATTGATGATGCAAGAAAGCATGGCTCTTCCCACGTGTTTGTGACACTTTCTATTGATCAGTTTAAGACCATCAACGATACCGTAGGGTATGCCGCCGGGGATTCGCTGATTGGTAAAGTTGTCTCGGCCCTGAAAAAGATGGTATCAGGCGAGGGCGAGAATATCGGTGGTCGTTTGGGGGGCAATGACTTTGGTATTTTGTTTAAAGAAAGTACTTTGTTTTCTGCCGCTAACAAGATGCGGATTATTCGGGATGAAATTAGCAGTTCCCAATTCAGTTGGAATACCCGTGCGTTTCCAATCACTTTAAGCGGTGGCTTTGTTGTGATTAAGAGAGATACCAGCTCTGCGGCAAGGGTGCTGACAGAATCTGATATTGCGTGTCGAACGGCCAGAAATCACGGCGGAAATCGTGTGATTGCTTATCGTGCTGAAAGTGCGGAAATGCGTCAGGAGCAAAGCAATATGGAGGGGGTTTGGCGGCTGAAGAAAGCCTTTAAAAATAATAGTTTTGAGCTATTTGCACAGCCGATTCATCCGCTCAAAGAGGGTGAGTTTTCCAAGCCATTTCACCATTATGAGTTGCTGGTTCGTATGCATGGTGAGGACGGGAATTCAGTTTCACCGGATCAGTTTATTCCGGTTGCGGAATATTACTCAATGATGCCTGAGTTGGATCGCTGGGTAGTTCGTGAGGCGCTTCGTCATATCTCCAAAATAGAGCCATCAGATCATCCGCCGGTATTTGCGATTAATCTGTCTGGGCAAAGCTTGGATGAGGCGAATTTTCGTGACTATGTGCTGGATGAGTTGCGAAGAACGGGTGCAGATGCACGTATGATCTGTTTTGAGATAACCGAAGCGGTAGCGGTGAATGATTTGGCCTTGGCAACCCGTTTTATTAGCACTCTGAAGGCCGAGGGTAGTAGCTTTTCGCTGGATGATTTTGGAACAGGGGTGAGTTCTTATGGCTATTTGACATCGTTGGATGTCGATTACCTTAAAATTGATGGCATCTTTGTGAAGGACTTGATAAGGGACAGCATAGCAAGAAATATCGTTGAGTCCGTGACGCAAGTTGGTCATGCGATGGGGTTGAAGATTATCGCAGAGTATGTGGAAGACGATAATATTATTGCGTTGTTAAGAAAAATGGGCGTGGATTATGGTCAGGGCTACGGGATTGGTAAACCAAAGCCGCTGAGTGAGGCAATTGTCCCACATCTTCCTGTGTAATAGTGTGCGAAGCGGCTAAAATTAACTTATTCATTGGCTTTAAGTGCCTCTGTGTTAAGCTGAAGGTGTTGATAAGTGCTACTTACGCAGGGAGTCTTTATGTTTCGCCAGACAGGATTACAGTGTCTGATTGTTGTTTTATTGCTTGTAACTCAGTCAGCGTGTTCAACGTTATCAAAAGATGTGACGGGTTCGACTGCAAAAGTTGGGACTGCCAGTGTTGAGAGTAAGGGCTGGGAGCGGGTAAATCGTAGTATTTATGGCTTCAATAAGGGGCTTGATACTGTCATCGTTAAGCCATTGGCACGAGGCTATCGGGCCGTCACGCCGGCTATCGTTGATCGTGGCATTACCAATTTCTTTGGTAATTTAAGTGATGTAAAAACGTCTGTTAATGCCTTACTGCAACTCAAAGGGCGTAGCGCGCTGACGAGCGCGGGCCGTGTTGTGGTCAAT
This sequence comes from Pseudomonadota bacterium, assembly GCA_002747455.1. Taxonomy (GTDB): domain Bacteria; phylum Pseudomonadota; class Gammaproteobacteria; order Thiotrichales; family Thiotrichaceae; genus Leucothrix. Next base: position 23,899 of record PDPG01000029.1, read on the forward strand.
TCGACGGTTGGCCTGGGTGGGCTAATGGATGTCGCCTCCAAGATGAATATGAAAAAATATAACGAAGACTTTGGGCAAACATTGGCACATTGGGGTGTGAAGTCAGGGCCTTATGTCATGCTGCCAATCGTTGGGCCATCGACGTTGCGGGATGCGGCGGGTTTGGTTGTAGACGGATTTCTTGATCCAGCATTGTATTCGAAATATCCGGGGGAATTAACCGCAGTCAAGCTGATTGACAAGCGGGCCGATCTATTAAGCTCAGAAAAGGCACTCAGTGACTTATCGTCTGATATGTATAGTGCCACGAGGGATGTTTGGTTGCAGCGCAGGGCGTATCAGTTGCAGGACGGAAAAGTAGGGGCTGCAAGTAAATCCCAACAGGATGAAATGATTGATTTACTGGAAGAATTGGAAGACGAGTAAGTATGAAAATCCATATTTTGGGGATTTGTGGCACCTTTATGGGTGGTGTGGCGATGCTGGCGAGCGCAGAAGGTCACGAGGTGTCGGGGTCGGATGAGAATGTGTACCCGCCAATGAGCACCTTGCTGACATCACAGGGGATTGAGATACGGCAAGGTTTTCGTGTGGAAGATATTCCCAACGATGTGGATCAGGTTGTTGTGGGTAATGTGATGACAAGAGGTAAGCCTGTCATCGAAGCCATTTTGGATAGAGGAATTCCCTACACTTCTGGCCCGCAGTGGTTATTTGAAAATGTACTGCGTGATCGTTGGGTGCTGGCGGTTGCGGGCACACATGGCAAGACGACGACTGCCAGCATGCTGGCGTGGATTTTAGCGTATGCAAAAATGTCTCCGGGCTTTTTGATTGGGGGAGTGCCGGAGAATTTTGGTGTTTCGGCCCGCTTGGGAGAGACGTCTTTTTTTGTGGTAGAGGCCGACGAATACGACACGGCCTTTTTTGATAAGCGTTCTAAATTTGTTCACTATCGCCCGAATACATTGGTGTTAAACAATCTTGAGTATGATCACGCCGATATTTTTCCAGACATTGAAGCGATTAAAACGCAGTTCCATCACTTAGTACGAATGGTGCCGGGTAAGGGGTTGATTGTTTGCAATGGTGAGGAGGCAAATTTACGGGGTGTGTTGGATAAGGGCTGCTGGACGCCGGTTGAATCATTTACATCACAGGTAAATGGTGGCGATTGGGCGGCGAATCTATTGGAACCATCCGGCCAAGCTTTTGAGGTGCTTTATAAAGAGGAGCTTGTTGGTGTGGTGTCATGGTCACTGATGGGGCAGCACAATGTTAGCAATGCACTGGCATCTATCGCAGCGGCGCGGCATGTTGGTGTGCCACCGGAGTGTGCTATTGATGCACTGGCTGAATTTAAGAGTGTGAAGCGCCGTATGCAATTACGTGGCGAGGTGAATGGTATTCGGGTTTATGATGATTTTGCGCATCACCCAACGGCAATAGCAACTACCTTGTCTGGTTTGCGAAAGAGTGTCGGTGAGCAGAAGATTACCACGATTCTGGAGCCGCGCTCCAATACCATGAGGATGGGCGTGCATAAGGCCCGATTAGCCGAATCATTGGCTCTGGCGGATGAGGTGTTGCTGTACCAACCGGAGGGCTTGGACTGGGAGTTAAACGATGTGGTTCATGCGCTGGGTAGTAAGGCAGCTCTTTTCACATCGGTTGATGATATTGTTAGTCAGGTGTCACAGTCAGCTCGTGCGGGCGATCAGTTGTTGGTGATGAGCAACGGTGGTTTTGCCGGTATTCACGACCGACTACTCACTGCGCTTGAGTCTCAGGCATGACACGAACACCTCCCAATGTTGTGACATTAATAATGACCGGGGCATCCGGTGCGCAGTATGGGCTACGTTTGCTTGAAATGCTGGTGCAGAAGGGGGTGATTGTTAATTTGCTGTTATCGCGTCCCGGCCAGTTAGTTATTAATATGGAGACGGATCTGAAGGTGCCATCGCGCGCCAAAGAAGTGCAGGCATATTTTGCAGAATTATATGGCGCACAAGCGGGGCAGATTCGTGTCTTTGAGCGGGAGCAGTGGGTTGCACCGGTTGCGAGTGGGAGTGGTGTGGCGGATGCGACGGTCGTTTGCCCTTGTACAACAGCTACATTGTCGGCGATAGCGGTCGGGGCAAGCCGCACACTGATTGAGCGGGCAGCAGATGTTTGCCTGAAGGAGCGTCGTCCATTGATTATGGTGATCAGAGAGACTCCATTTTCCGAGATACACCTGGAAAATATGTTGAAACTGTCCCGTATGGGAGCAGTTATTATGCCAGCCAACCCCGGCTTTTACTGGAAGCCTGAGTCTATTCATGAGCTGGTGGACTTTATGGTAGCCAGAGTTTTGGATCACTTGGGTGTAGCACATGAGCTGACAGCAAGGTGGGGTGACAGGGGCTGTTTGCCTTGAAATTTCAAAGCCAAGTCCCTATATTCTTACGCTCATAAAGAACTGAAGGAGCCGGTCATGGCGACTGTTGATATTACTGCTGAAACATTTGAAGAAACGATAGAAAACAACGACATTGTCGTTGTGGATTTCTGGGCAGATTGGTGTGGGCCGTGTAAGTCGTTTGCGCCTGTTTATGAGGAAGTTTCGAACGAATACGATGATATTGTCTTTGGTAAAATTGATACCGAAGCTCAGCAGGAATTGGCGGCACATTTTCAGATTCGCTCCATCCCAACATTAATGATTTTCCGTGAAAAAGTGGTGTTATTTTCGCAGGCGGGCATGTTGAGTGCGCCCCAGTTAAAGGAAGTCGTCAGTAAAGTTCAGGAGCTGGATATGGCGACGGTACATGCTGAAGTGGCTAAGCAGCAAGCTGCGGAATAATTGCTCAAATGCCATGCTGCGTAGTATGTGGCAACTACGTGGTTGGGTGTTAGTCAGGACTACCAAGGAAAACACAGCAGATGAATCCAGATTACTTAGACTTTGAACAACCCATTGCCAGATTGCAGGCTCAGATTGACGAGCTTCGTATGGTGAGTGATAAAGACATTAATCTGGCTGATGATGTGTTGCGCCTTGAAGAAAAGGTCGAGTCTCTGACGAAATCGATTTTTTCAAAGCTTAGCGCCAAACAAGTGGGGCAAATTGCCCGTCATCCTAAACGTCCTTACACACTGGATGTGGTGGAAGGATTGTGTACTGATTTTCAGGAATTGCATGGTGATCGCTCATATGCAGACGATCATGCAATGGTGGGCGGCATTGCTCGCTTTGAAGGCCGTCCGGTAATGGTCATTGGTCATCAGAAAGGGCGTGACACCAAAGAGAATATCCGTCGCAATTTTGGTATGTCAAGACCGGAAGGCTATCGTAAGGCGCTGCGCTTGCTACGTCTGGCTGAGAAATTTCACTTGCCGGTATTAACCTTTATTGACACTGCGGGCGCCTATCCCGGTATCGGTGCGGAGGAGCGTGGCCAGTCTGAGGCAATCGCCCGGAATCTGTTTGAGATGGCCAGGCTGAAGACACCAGTGATTGTCACTGTCATGGGTGAAGGTGGTTCTGGTGGTGCGCTGGCCATTGGGGTGGGGGATGTTGTGATGATGATGCAATATGCCACTTACTCAGTGATTTCACCGGAAGGCTGTGCCTCCATTTTATGGAAAAGCGCTTCTAAAGCGGCAGAGGCCGCCGAGGCGATGGGGATTACGGCTAATAAGTTATACGATCTCGGTTTGGTGGATCGTATTGTGCCCGAGCCACTGGGTGGGGCGCATCGCAATTATGCGGAGACGTTTGCAAATCTTAAAGAAGCCATCGCTAGCAGCTTGCGTGAGGTTGGGGCGTTGAATACTCAGCAGCTCCTTGATCGTCGTTATGATCGTCTGATGAGCTACGGTCAGTTTGAAGCATGACCTGCTAGCCGCTGTTGAGCCGCTGTTCACCATTCTGGAGCAGCGCAGTTTTCTGGTCGCCTATAGCGGTGGACTGGATTCTCATGTGTTACTTCACCTAATGAGCCGTGTGCCCGATATAAAGCTTCGGGCGATACACATTGATCATGGTCTACAGCAAGCGTCTCCTTGGTGGGGGCGGCACTGCCGTGAAATTTGTAGTGAGCTTGATATCCCGTTTGAGCAAGCTTCCCTAAATCTCCAGGTGCCCGATGGGCAAAGTCTGGAGGCCTATGCGCGAGAGGCACGTTATCAGGCGTTGGCTAAGGCGCTGAACAAAAATGAAGTTTTGTTGACAGGGCATCATCAGAATGATCAGGTAGAGACGCTGTTGATTCAGCTCTTGCGGGGCGCTGGTGGTGCAGGGCTGGCCGCTATGCCGATGATGAGTGGCTTTGCCCTTGGCAGCCACATGCGTCCATTGCTCAACTTCACCCGTGAGCAACTGGAAGACTATGCCGATCACTACAAGTTAAGTTACGTTGAAGATGGCAGTAATGCCGACCTGCGTTTTGATCGTAATTATTTGCGTCATCAGATTATTCCCCAGTTAGTTGAGCACTGGCCGGGGTGCGTTCGAACTCTTTCGCGTGCGGCCTTGATTCAGGGTGAAACGCAGCGTCTACTAGATTTCTACGTTGCCCAAGATGTTGAGATGGTGGTCGGAAGCGTAGAGGGTACGCTGTCAGTGGATGCCTTGATTCAGTGCGAACCTGTGCGGCGGCGTGCTTTATTACGCTACTGGATTAGTGCTTCAGGCTTTCAAGCACCTTCTTCGAAAAAACTACAGCACGTGGTCTCGGATGTGTTGTTCTCGGCTGAGGATGCCATGCCATGTGTGCAGTGGTCGGGTGCCGAAGTCAGGCGTTTTCATGGAAATGTCTACATTATGGCGCCACTTTCAGAACATGATGCGAAGCAGGTGTTATTTTGGGATCTGCAAGCGGATTTGCCTATCGAATCCTTGGGGATTGAGCTTAAAGCCGATGTACTCGCTGAGTGGAAAACAAAATTGAGTACAGAGTCCTCGCTCCATACGGGCTTGACAGTACGCTTTCGTCAGGGAGGGGAGGTTATGCATCCCGCCGGACGCAATAAATCCATTCCGCTCAAGCAGATATTTCAGCAACTGGCTGTGCCACCGTGGTTACGCCAACGGATACCGCTATTGTATCTGGGAGATGAGCTGATTATGGCGTACGGCGTTTGTCAGGTTGAGCCTTGATCGCTGCTTCCTCTACTACTGGAAAGCCAGCAAATCCGACTCGTTTAATTCTGAGTGATCAACTTTCAGGTAGGCTACGCCTTCCTCCGGGGAAATAGCGACCTCTTTAATGCCGGGGACTTTGTAAAGCTCGGCACTCGTCGCATGGCTGTCTGCCAGCACAGTGCTGTTTAGTTTCAGTAAGAGACTCTTGTAGAATTTTGGAGTTGGCAGTGTCAGTGTCAGAAGTAACCAGCCAAGCGCGGCGGCTCCACCGAACAAGAATACCGCGACTTGTCCAAAGTGCTGTAGAAACAGCCCACCACAGATGCCCCCTACAAATATCCCCAGAAACTGCGCAGTGCTAAAGACGCCCATTGCAGTGCCCTTGATATTGACTCTCGAATACTTGGCGACTAACGAAGGCTGGACAGCTTCCAGAAAGTTAAAGCTGATAAAGAACAGTACAAAACAAAATAATACGCTCCATAAGGCGCTTAAGTTTGCTGCCATCCCCAGTTGTGCCAGTAGCAATGCGGCTACTGTGACCACAAACAAGGGTTTCATCTTCTGGTATTTTTCGGCAAGGATAATCAGAGGTACGGAGCAGAGAAAAGAAAACACGAAGACTGGCAGGTATATCTTCCAGTGGGAAGTGCTTTCGATGCCCATTTGGTTTTTGAATAACAGCGGTAACACCGTGAAGTTGGCGGTCATGACCATGTGTAAAATAAACACGCCGATATTCAACCGCAACAGGTTACTGTTTTTAAGTGCTGGAAGGATATAATCCCCTAATATGCCAGCGTCTCGGTGGTGAACAATCTTTTTGGGCCGCGGGACAACAAAGACTATCAATGCAATGCCAAGCAGTGACAGGAATGCTGTCACCCAGAAGATTCCCGATAGTCCGTACCACTGATCCACCAACGGGCCAAGGACCATGGCCACCGAAAATGCGATGCCAATGGTGACACCGATACCCGCCATGACTTTGGTGCGGTGATTTTCTTCGGTTAGGTCGGCGGCTAAAGCCATTGTCGCGGCGGCAATTGCACCCATCCCCTGAACGGCTCGGCCAATAATAATGCCGTAGATAGTATCGGAAAGAGCGGCGATGACACTGCCGAGTGCAAAGAGTAATAGCCCGGAAATGATGATTCGCTTACGCCCAAAGTGGTCGGACAATAGCCCCAGCGGGATTTGAAAGCTGGCTTGTGTCAGGCCATAAATACCGATTGCCAGGCCAATGAGGTAGGGTGTGGCGCCTTCAAAGCGCTCGGCATACAGTGGCAGCACTGGCAAAATCATAAACAAACCAAGCATGCGCACTGCAAATACAGCGGCCAGAGACAAAGCGGTACGTCGTTCGAGTTTATTCATGAAGGTTCTTTCGAGGGTTGTCATGGATTAAGCAAGTTGGCATATTACCAGATAATTTTTTCAAAACAGAACCTTATTGTGAAAAGTATCAGTTTACGTGGGGCGCGTACCCATAACTTGAAAAATATCGATATTGACCTGCCTCGTGACAAACTGATCGTTATTACCGGATTATCCGGCTCAGGGAAGTCCTCATTGGCCTTTGACACGATTTTTGCAGAAGGTCAGCGCCGTTATGTTGAGTCGCTGTCAGCCTATGCCCGTCAGTTTCTTTCGATGATGGAAAAACCGGACCTAGATCATATTGAAGGTTTATCGCCCGCAATCTCCATTGAGCAAAAGACAACATCACACAATCCGCGCTCTACCGTGGGAACAGTGACGGAAATTTATGATTACTTGCGTTTATTGTATGCAAGGGCAGGGCAACCACGGTGTCCGACTCACGGTCAAGCACTAGAAGCGCAGACTGTTACGCAGATGGTGGATACGATATTGGCCCTGCCGGAAGGTACCAAACTCATGCTGTTAGCGCCGGTCGTCAGAAATCGTAAAGGCGAGTATGCCAAATTGTTTGATGAATTACGTGCGCAAGGTTTTTTGCGGGCGCGTATCAACGGTGAAGTGTATGAGCTGGATGAAACGCCAACACTGGAATTGCGCAAGAAGCACACTATTGAGGTGGTGGTTGACCGGATTAAAGTGCGTGCTGATTTAGCACTGCGGTTGTCAGAGTCTTTTGAAACAGCGTTGCGTCTGGCAGATGGCTTGGCAAGCGTGACTTGGATGGATGATGATTCACAAGCTGATCTGCTGTTCTCGGCGAACTACGCTTGCCCACATTGTGGTTATGCGTTGCCGGAGCTGGAGCCTCGGCTGTTCTCGTTTAATAGTCCTAGCGGGGCTTGTTCTACCTGCGATGGGTTGGGGGTGTATCAGGCTTTCGATGAGTCCCGTGTTGTAACGAAGCCAGAGCTGAGTTTGGCAGAAGGTGCGGTGCGTGGCTGGGATCGGAAAAATGCCTATTACTTTCACCTGATTGATTCGTTAGCCACCGCCTATGACTTTGATGTAGATGTGCCCTACAAGAATTTGCCCAAGGCTGTACGAAAAGTATTGATGCATGGCAGTGGCAAAAAAATGATTGAGTTTCGTTATGAGGGGCAGAAAGGGCAGGTTTACCAAAAGACGCACGCCTTCGAGGGGATTCTGAATAATCTGGAGCGACGCTATCGTGATACCGATTCAAATAGTGTGCGTGAGGAGTTGATGAAGTATCTGTCTACCCGGCCTTGCCCGGCTTGCCGTGGTGCACGTTTGAATGCAGCAGCTCGTCATGTGTTTGTGGCAGACAAAAACCTTGCCGAAATTACAGAGTGGGCGATTGGGGAGACGCTCGACTTTTTTACCAACCTCAAACTGCCCGGTAAGCAGGGGCAGATCGCCGATAAAATACTGCGTGAAATTCGCTTGCGCCTGGAATTTTTGGTGAATGTCGGATTGGATTATCTGTCATTAAGTCGTAATGCGGACAGCTTGTCAGGTGGGGAGTCACAACGGATTCGTTTGGCCTCTCAAATTGGTGCGGGCTTGGTGGGTGTGATGTACGTGCTTGATGAGCCCTCTATTGGTTTGCACCAGCGGGATAATGATCGTTTGTTAAAAACACTGACGCATTTGCGTGATCTTGGTAATACAGTGATCGTGGTTGAGCATGATGAAGATGCGATTCGCTTGGCAGATTATGTGGTGGATATCGGGCCGGGGGCGGGTGTTCACGGTGGCGAGATCATTGCTCAAGGTACGCCTGAGCAGATAATGGCAGTGCCTGAATCGTGTACCGGGCAGTTTTTGTCGGGTGAGCGCAAAATTACCGTTCCTGAAAAGCGTCATCCGGTCGATAAGAAAAAAATGCTGCGCCTGATTGGTGCAACCGGCAATAACCTACAAAATATCACCGCTGAAATACCAATTGGCTTGATGACTTGTGTGACGGGGGTATCCGGCTCAGGTAAGTCTACTCTAGTCAATGCAACACTTTACCCTAACATTGCTAAGCATCTTAATGGCTCTGATGTGACAGGGGCGGCAGTTAAGAAAATCGAAGGGCTGGAGCTGTTAGATAAGGTCGTGGACATTAATCAAAGTCCAATTGGGCGTACGCCACGCTCCAACCCAGCGACTTACACAGGTGTCTTTACGCCAATACGTGAATTGTTTGCTGCAACTCAAGAATCACGGTCACGGGGGTATCTGCCTGGTCGCTTTAGTTTCAATGTAAAAGGTGGGCGTTGTGAGGCGTGTACCGGTGATGGTGTCATCAAGGTGGAAATGCACTTTTTGCCAGATGTGTATGTGCCTTGTGATGTGTGTGGTGGTCAGCGATACAATCGTGAAACGCTGGATATTCGGTTTAAGGGTAAAAATATCAACGAAGTCTTGGCGATGACCGTGGAAGAAGCAGTTGAGTTCTTCAGTGCAATACCGGGGATTTATAACAAACTATCGACATTGATGGATGTGGGGCTGTCTTATATCACCCTGGGCCAGAATGCCACCACCTTGTCGGGCGGTGAGGCGCAGCGGGTCAAACTGGCTAAAGAATTGTCTAAACGCAGTACCGGCAAAACCATTTATATCCTGGATGAACCTACCACGGGATTACATTTTCACGACGTGGATGTGTTGCTTAAAGTGTTGCACCGTCTGCGGGATGAAGGGAACACAGTGGTTATTATCGAGCATAATCTTGATGTCATCAAAACGGCGGACTGGGTTGTTGACCTAGGGCCGGAGGGTGGCAATGGGGGCGGAAAGGTTATTGCGGTTGGAACACCTGAGCAGGTATCAAAGAAAAAGGGATCCTATACAGGCTTATATCTCCAGCCAGTGCTTGCCAAGTGTTAGAGTCCATTCTTGTACTTTAGTGTGAAACTGCTTGATTAAATTATTGCTTGTGCCTGCGTTTTTCAGTGCCATATGAAACGTGAAAAACAGGGAATCTCATGTGGGTCAAGAATGTACAGCTAAAGTCAGAAGTTATTTTGTTAAGCGGTTGGTTGCTGTCTTTGGTTAATGCTAAAAAAAATATTAATTAAAGGTTGACAGTGTATGGGGTCTCGTACAAAATGCGGCGCTCATTTGGAGGGATTCCCGAGCGGTCAAAGGGGGCAGACTGTAAATCTGCTGCTTCGGCTTCGGAGGTTCGAATCCTCCTCCCTCCACCAAGTTTAGCTTGAACGGATGAGTGGTGGCTTGCTCGTCCGTGCTTGCGTGGGAAGCTTTGCTTCATGCAATTACAAGTAAAGCGGGTGTAGTTTAATGGTAGAACTTCAGCCTTCCAAGCTGACTACGTGGGTTCGATTCCCATCACCCGCTCCATTATTGCATAAGGGCTGAGTTAAAAAGCACTAGGCCCATATAGCTCAGTTCGGTAGAGCGCATCCTTGGTAAGGATGAGGTCACCGGTTCAAATCCGGTTATGGGCTCCAGTTATAGCATGTGAATTAATCTCTACTACTTTAAGGTGTTGCGAGATGTCTAAAGAAACTTTTGTACGTACGAAGCCGCACGTTAATGTCGGCACAATTGGTCACGTTGACCACGGAAAAACTACGCTGACTGCAGCACTGACT
>PDPG01000038.1 GCA_002747455.1 Pseudomonadota bacterium
CCGATGGGCTGCGCCTCGGCCACCTGATCTGACCGAATACGCATGTATTCGGCGGAACAGAGTGGGAGAGGGCAAAGCCCGACCCACGGCCCTGAACGGAGCTGTCAATCGGCCACATTTGCGAAGAAAATGTCTGCGCCAAAATCAGACGCTAATTTGCCGCGCGAGGAATGGCTCGCCCGCGAGACAGGGGAAATTGGTCGCCGATTTTGGGGATGGACTAAGGTTGACCGCCACGGTCAGGGATGTTGGGCGGACCAAACAAAAGGAATGATGTCTGGATCGGGGTGAGCGGGCCAACGGCCCGTTGAGCCTCGACGCAGTCTACTGATATTAATCGCCCGCGCGCACAAGCGGGGGCTAAAAGGGCATCAATCCAGCTAACCATCTATAAAAATGAGATACTTCTAGCCGCTTACCGTTTACCAGCTCAGGAAAGCTTGCTAAGTTGCCCACAGACAGAATAGGTTATTTTTTGAGGCTGAGCCGTACTTTGGGTTGAAGAATCTGGTTGACGCATAAAATATCCTGCAAATCACAACTCTGACTGACAGCAGGCCGCAGCACCATGACCACCCCTCAAAAACTATTAAAGTGGGCAGGAAGCAAAGCCAATGTATCCGCGCAGATTAGTGGGCATTTGGATTTCCATCGCGATTATGTGGAGCCATTTTGCGGATCTGCAGCATTTTTTTCGAACACCAGCCCGCAAAGGCCTTCCTTAACGACCTAAATAGCCATCTTATTAACTGCTACCTGCACGTTCGGGAAGATGCGGCTAGCGTATGGCAACATTACAATGCGATCGAGATATCAGAAGCCAAGTACTATTACATACGTGAACGCTTCAATCTGATGAGGACATCTATCAAAAAGTCCGCGTATTTTATTTACCTCAATCATTATTGCTTCAATGGAATATTTCGCACAAACAAGAAAGGGCACTTCAACACACCTTTTGGTGCAAAGAAAAAAGTGAAAAAAAAGCTCGCGAAAGAGGAGTTTTTGGCAATATCCAACTGCCTGCAGCTAGCCGAGTTTACATCCAGCGATTTTGAGGATTTTCTGTGTAACCTATCACCTTCGGGAGCATGCATATATTTGGACCCCCCCTATTTCACAAACGAGAAACGCGTTTTTAGTGAATATGGTGCCAAAGTTTTCGAAGCCTCCGATTTAGCGAGACTGCATTCCGTCAGCATGAACCTGTCGAAAGAGAACAAGGTGATCATTTCCTATAGAGATTGCGAAGAGTTCCGCCATCTTTTTGGTGATTTCCTAGTCAACCCAATTTCTGTAACAAGAAATGTCGGAGGATTCGCTGGCCGACGTAAACACGAAAATGAACTACTTGCAGTACTGGGAGCTTAACAAGCATGCGCTTCCTGATTATCAGTGATATCCACTGCGTTTCACGAGAGCTTTCCAAACTAAACGGTGGCTATCACGGAAGCACAGGGAGTGACTTCTTCATTGAAGAGCGGTCCTCAACAAAAAACCCAATATTTGCGATTGAAGCGGCCCTAAAAGACGCAAATATGCAAGTCGACGCGATTCTATGCTTGGGCGACTTTGCGCACCAGTCGAAGCAATTACCATTCCTACAAGTTTGGCGAGATATTCATGATTTGGCAGCGGTCCTCGATGTCAAAGAAGTGTATGGAATAACCGGGAATCATGATATTTTAAGTAGAGCTGAGGATGTTCAAGACGCCTCAGTTAGACTAGATTTTCTCAAGAGTGTTCGACCAGCATTTCCCCATAGCAATGACGCATTTCGTGCAGACTATTTTCAAGATGGTGTTGCCTCAGCGGAGCTCGGGGATTGCTGTCTAATAGCTATCGATACATGCAGAGCCCATGGCCTCGGAGGAGATGCGGAACAAACAAAAGGTATCTGGGAAGTCGGGCTTGTAACAGCGGACATGCAAGAGAAAATCCTTCGCATAGCCTCTGAAAGTGAGAAGGATCACATACTGGTAATCATGCACCATCATCCTATCAAAGTTGATGAGCTAGAGGATATCTACCCGGACGCGATGGAGGACGGAGCTCAGTTCTTAAAAGCTTTGGGCGACACTGGGAAAAAGTGTTTACTCGTGCACGGGCATAAACATCAGGTACATCTGAAAATCACTGAGCTTGGCACAGCCTATTCACCAATCGTGTTTTCTGCCGCGACCTTTTCTGCAAGGCCGTACCCGACCCAAATAAACGGTTTCTACAATCTATTCCACATAATCGATTTCGACACCTCGGAAACGACATTTCCGGCGGGCGAGATTTTTTCGTGGAGTTGGAGCGGAACCTCATGGGTCAAAAGCAAACACGACTTGATGCCGTTTCACGTTCCCTTTGGTAGGGAAGTGGATGTCATCGCCCTAGCAAAAGAACTGGCTGAACTTAACCTGCCAGCGACAGGTACGCTAAGGGCTGAGGCGCTCTTCGATGAATGTCAGAATCTGAAGTTCTTCAGAATAACCGAATTAGAGGCTCTAAACAAAGAGCTCGCACCACACGGCAGAGTAATACTACCGCTAAACTCGAAAATTCATGCGATGATGGAGATTTGAAGTGAACTCGTCTCAGTTTAATGCTCGCAACGCATCCGCATCTCAGATCGCAAAATCGTTTGTGGTCCCAGAGTATTTTTCAGAAGTGACATCCTTTCGAAATGTAGTTCTTGTGGGGCCGCGTGGAATTGGAAAAACAACGTTGCTGAAAGCCATCACTGCTCCTGGACTTCTTGGCCTACATCGCCGCCCGGATCTCACCGAAGTTCTTTCAGAAATGGATTTCGAATACCTGCCAATTTATATTCCGGCGGAATCAATTTGGAAGGGAACATCCAACCTAGTTAAGCAAACCTTCTCACAGGATGCAGATCAAAAACTAATTCTTGGCGGCTTGTTTACTGATCATTGCCTTTATCAACTAATATCGGCTTTCGAGGAAGCCGCGACATTGCAAACCTCGCTCAACCAAGGTGAAAAATTCCCTTGGGCGATTGCTGTCTCGGATGATCAGGAAGCAAAGATTGCCAGTCATTGCTCTGAACTTTGGGAGTTGCCTAAGCCCCAAAAGTCATTCCTTGGCGTGAAGCTACAGCTTTTGAAACGCGCGAACCTATACCGCACGTCGATTGCGCATCACGTCAACCCAGAATCTCTCGAAGAAGTGCGAAAAAGAGGACATTTGGATTTCCTCGTCATGCTTAAAGGATTCATGGACATCGCATCTAAATTCGCGGGCGTAAATCGATGGACCATTAGCTTTGACGAGATGGAAATTGCTCCTAAATCCATATTGTCCCATCTTTATGAAAACTTGAGATCTTTCGACCAACGTGCAGCCTTGAAATTCTCACTTTTTCCGTTTGTTGATTTCTACGAAGAAAAAGGTGGGTTCATCCCCAATCCATCAAGCCCTACGCATGGGCAAGACTTCCACCCCGTCATTTTATCTAACAAATTCAGCAACCCAGATTATGGCTTCGCAAGAAAGCTGATTCAGAGCGAGTGTGAGGCTCGCGGACAGTCCTATGGTGAGTTCAAATCCTATCTAAACAAGTCCTCCGCTGTTTACGCAGGCACAAGGAAGTTCTTTGATAGTGGATTTGAAAGACAGCCAGACAAGATTTTTCAATGTTCAATGTCCCAAGGAGACACAAGTTTTAAAAAATACATGCAAACTAAAGGCATAGATAGCCCTGAAGACGTACTTTCGGTTTCTGGAGAAGCACGTCGAGCTAATGTTATCAGAAAGGTTTTTCCTATCGCCGAGATTAGATCCTACTATCTATCGAAACCTTTGAAGCGCCGCGCATCGAACGGTTCGAGAACGGTGCGTCGTGTTTCCGCCAAGGGCTACGGTTACTATCATGGTTTCGATCAGTTTTTGAACCTGACGGAAGGAAATCCTCGGGCAATTAAATACTATCTCAATGAGTTACTCTCGGATATGGGCGCACAGAAAGAATCTCGCACTGCACAAAATGCGGCTATCCCCCGCAACGTAGACAGGTTTCGGGCACTAATTGCATCACAAACCGTGCCAAGTGTTGATGTGGGTGAAACCGCACCTTCAGCGCTTAAAGTCGTAGACGCTTTGGGCCATGCGCTTGCAGAAAGCCTTTTGGGAACCGACTTCCAGCCCGAGCCTGCACTCTCATATGAACTAAAAAACGTAAAGCCTGAAATTCGCGAAGCACTCATCTCAGCCATCAATAGCGGAGCACTGGTCGTAGAACAGAACGCCAGTGGCAAGAAGCTGTTGTTTGAACTTGAAGGGTGCCGTGTCCGGCTATCCCACCGGCTCGCTCCCTACTACAAACTCCCTACAATTTCGGGTCAAAGTCGAGTTTTATCCGGCCTGCCAGAAACGAAACAAAGCTACGCCCTTCAACCTGATTTATTAACCTGGGCAGACGCAGATGGTTGATATTTTTTTTGTTCCTGTTGAGAATGCCGAGCCTAGCATTTTTATAGGGTGCGTTGGCTATGAAAGCCGCTCCATTCAAGCCCTCAAGTCTTGCCCCAAGGCGCAGGCCGCGCCTGTCAAACTCATTTTTGATTATCAGTGCGGGGGAAAGTTGGCGTATGCGGACAACATTCAATATGTTAGTACACTAGATGCTAGGAATACGGGGGACTTCTCTGAATTCCTCAATCACTTAAAAAGTGAAATCGAACAGTCCGACGGAAGCGTTGAGCTACAGCTTGACGTAACTTCTTTTGACAGAAAGAAGATTTCACTCATTATCGAAAGCATTTTTGACAGATCTTCCTTGGTGAAATCTCTCACAATTTCTTATTTCCCGAGGGTTTTTGAAGCCCCACCAGATGAATTAGAGGAAGTGCTTGAGTTTGGTCCAATTTCCCCACGCTTTGTTGGTGAAGCGTCATTGGGGCGAGATAGCCTCTCGTTAGTTGTAGGCGCGGGATATGAGTTTGGTCGTGTGGTCGGGGCAATCGACGTTTTGGAGCCGGAGGTAACAAACTGCTTTTACCCCATCGGCACTGATCCCCGTTTTGAACATGCGATCGCACGTAACAACCTAGATTTCGTGTTTCTGGATGATCCCAACCTTCTTCTCACATACGACCTTCTCGATGCAGAGAGCCTGTACTTTTCATTGAGGAGATTAGTTGAAGTCGAGGCATCTCAGCGAAATGTGCTTATTCTTCCATTGGGACCCAAAATTTTTGCAGCGGTCTCAATTGTGGTCGCCTTAGTTTGTTCACCATCGGTAATGGTCTGGCGGCACTCAACTGTCGATACGGCACGCCCTGACTCGATAGCCGATGCCATAGCAAGTGGAAGAAAATCAGAGCTAACATTTGGCTTCAAAACCTGAAGTATGAAATCGCAACAGCAACCAATATGACTCAGGGGTCATAAAGTGGAACTATGATCGGCAGATCATAGGGCATGAAATGCAGCCGCCCGACGTTGAACGCCATCCGCAATGGATTCTGCCAATTGCTGCGGAAATCCAACCGGCAAGCCAGCTAGGGTCCTATCCAAGGCAAGTTCAAGCTCGGATGCGATGTCCGACAAGACCTCTTCCGCCAGCGCCACACCAAAACCAGCCGCCTTTGCAGCCTGCAGGAAATGGCGAGGCACCACCTCGTTGATCCGGTAGTGTCCATCGACGGCCATCGCGAGGCGCATCCGGTTCTGGCGGATTTGACCATCATCCACGGCTTTTTGGGCACTCAGCACATCGTAGAGCGGGGTCAAAAGGAAACCACCGGGGCGCAATGCGATGCTGAAATTCTTCGCGTGCCCGTCCGTCGCTCCCAAGAGCCAAAACAGCACCTGCGCGCGGAAAAAGGCGCATTGATCCGCCTCGGGGTCATCACTACCGTTTAGCAGCCCGATCCCTTCAGTGGTCCCTGGTCCGCCATCCATCTGATATTTCTGGCTGGGTGGAACTGTGAGCGCTTGGCAAAAGTCTTCCTGCGGGAGGCGGATCAATCGGCCATCTTTGGTCCAGCGCCGATCAAACCGCGTCACCACAAGGCTCCGCACGTCTTCAAAATCGGCAATCTCGACCTCAGCTACATCCATGCCCATGGCGCGGCAGAAGCTCATGCATAGGAACTCATTTTCGACGCTGTCGGACAAGTCGATCCCTGCAGGAAGAACACCTAGTTGGGTCTTGAGGATATGGGTCGTTGGGGTGATCCCCGATGGCCGGATCCACACGCCCTCATGGAGCAACAGCGCCGTTTTCTCCTGCGCCCCTGCGATGGAAATACGGAAGTCGTCTTCCTCATCCAAGCCTAGCGGGGCACTTGCAAGGTTGCGCAGCATATGCGCAATCTGTGCCTCGGATACGGGCTCTCCCTCGAGGGAGCCAACCTCGGGGACCTCACCCGAGACGAACTGCAGCGCCCCCACGCAATCGCGCCCGATCTTCTCCAGCATGTGCCAGGCGTCCGTACCGCCTGCACGCACCCGAGCGGCTACGCGCTCTCGTATCGCCTGATTGTCGGGCAACAGGTTTTCCAGGTAGGCAATGACAGGGCCACCTTGGTGCGCCTCTTCGCGCAAAGGCAGAGAGAGCGAGATGGGCATGGCGTGCTCCCACGAAAGCCAATCCGGATCATAGGTGAAGCTGATTGCGCCCGAGCCTGCAAGACGCAAAGCTCCCACCAGCCTTCCATTCAGAAGCACCTGCATCGTGCCGCTACGCCCGCGTTTAGCCATCAGAATATATCCTCAATCTCGAGCGAACCACCGCGCTCCATCAATCGGAACTCAAGCCCAAGCGCCGCCATGACAGCGAGCACCGTGGCGAGCTTGGTACCCGCGTCGCCATTCTCGAGCGACGAGATTGTCGCGACGCGCAAATTCGTGCGCGCGCTGATATCGCTTTGGGTCCAGCCGCGCGCTTTACGCGTCCGGCGAAGTGCCTCGCCAATCTGCTCGGCCGTTCGTGCTGTGAGGTCCATGATGCGGCTCCTTTTACGGCACAGCGTAAATCAAAGCAAATTACGCTGCAACGCAAAAATATAAATTTTGCGCCACAGCGTAACATGCGAGCTGCACTCATACCTGCAGCCCCGCCGCGCGCACCTGTTCGGGTGTCACCAGCTTTGACGTAATCAGATCCTCGATCTGCCGGTTGGTGATATGGCGGCACAGGGGATGGCGATCATGAATCCACTCGGCGAGGCTCGCACGGCCTTT
The DNA here is from genome assembly GCA_002747455.1 of Pseudomonadota bacterium. Taxonomy (GTDB): domain Bacteria; phylum Pseudomonadota; class Gammaproteobacteria; order Thiotrichales; family Thiotrichaceae; genus Leucothrix. The sequence goes on from PDPG01000038.1 coordinate 7,198, forward strand.
GGCTTCGGCTTCACGCGCCTTCTCGCGATCCGCCTGTATCTGGGCAAGACCCTTCTCCCAACGGCGCATCTTGAACCAGTTGTCCGAAAAACAGACTTTGCTGCGCGTGTAGCGCGTGTAGCCTTCGCTCTCCTTGGCATAGGCTTTGACCGCCTCCAGCAAGTCATCAGGCTTTACCCCTGCCTTAACCGTCGCTGCGATCAGGCGCAGACTGGTTCGCCGGTCTCGGACCCTGTCCTCGGGATAGGCCGCCATGATTTTCTCCGATTCCAAATCTTCAACCTCCGCCGCCGCCTCGCGCCTGCGCGTAGATGGTTTATGGATGGTTTTAGGATGGTTTGGGGTCCACCGTGAACCCCGTACCCCGTTCACGGTGGACCCCGTACCGGGTTCAGGCTGGACGGGGTTCACAGTGACCCCCGTCTCAATGTCGGGCTCAGCCGTGGGTTCGAGCGCGGCCACGCGCTCCAAAACGATGCGGTAAATGACGGTGTAGCCGTTCTTGCAGTGCCGCCGCCCTGTCTCGATCAGAATGCCTTCCCGCAGGAAATCGATGATGGTGCGCTTCACTGTGCTTTCGCTGAGCTCTGTGTGGCGCTGGATCGTCCCCTTCGAACACCAGATGCCAGAGCCGTCATCGCTCGCTTTGTCCGCCAGGAACATGATGATCTGTTTGCGCGCCGCGCTGCCAAAGCGGCGCTCGGCGCATTCGTTTGCGATGCGCCAGCTCATTGGACCACCTCACCGGTCAGCGGCCGCGAAAAAGCTGACTGAGCGTTTGCGAAGAGACACTGGCTCATGCTAATGTTTGGTGAAAGCAGATAGGCTTTTTCAATTTGGCCCCGGTTCACAGTTGCCGCTGTGACGGGGCCTTTTTCGTTTTGAACCGGCGAATTTGGCTTTGAAACTTTCGCTTTTTGTTCACTTTTTGTCAGGGGGCATTTTGCACCCTGAAGTCGTTGTTTTCGCTTGCGTTCTTTCTGGATTGCAAATCCGTGTACACCGGTTCGATTCCGGTACTCGCCTCCATGTGGTCTCTTTTGACATTAACCCCCTAAAAGTATTGAAAAACAAGTATTTCCACCTACCTTAGACGGTATGATGGACTGTAACTTGGACTATATTGGGCTTGCAAATCGCCCCGATTATCACCCTCCTACGCTTGTGCCGCTTTCCGCAAAGGGCGGGAAATACTATGTTTGTGTCACGATGCCTGACGCTCTGAGGAAAGGCTCTCAAAAGCAGATGATGCGTTCGACAGGCACAACTGACGAAAAGATCGCCAAAACCAAACTCGTTGCCTTGGCCGACGAAATCTATGCTGAGTTTGATCGAAGGCTATCGAGCATGCACCGCCAATACGTGACCGATACCGAACAGGCTGCTTACACCTCAACGATTGGCGACTTTAAAAATGTGTTCACAACGAACCCCCTGCTTATCCAAATGCATGGTTTGGACAAAGACCCTGCACTTAAGATCACAAGACTTTTGCCAAAGTGGATCGAAGATATGGAGGAGCGCAACAAGAGCAACCATAAAGAGCGGACATCCCGCCGTAACAAGCTTAATGAGTTCGTTAAGGTGGTAGGCGACTTGCATGTTCAAGACATTACCAAAGTCCATGGCTACCAGTATACTAAATAGAACCACAAGCAGGGCCGCGCCAACAAAACCATCCGATCACTGAACACCAAGGTCGTAGCTTTCTTGAATTGGTGTGAACGCGAAGGCCACATCAATGATAATCCCTTATCCAACTTGAAGCTTTCGGATTTCGGGAAAGAAACCCTCCCCTACTTGCCGTTTGAACCAGAAGAGTTGAAAGCACTGTTTGCTCAGAAAATGGAACCTCAGGATCGGCTATGCTTGACGCTCTTGGCCATCACTGGTGCCCGCCTAGACGAGATCGCTCTGTTAACTTGGGAGCAGGTGAAAACAGACTTCGGCGGCCTGATGTATTTAGACCTAAGGCCCGATGAGACCATTGTGAAGACGGACGGATCACATCGCGTGGTGCCAATCCACTCGTCGGTCGCACAGCTACTGGGAGGCGGAACTGGTCGAGTTTTTAACTACAGGCTTGATGAAGACGGAAAGGCGCAAAATGCTGCCAGCAAGCAACTGATGCCTTACGTGCGCAATGTGACGCAGCATCCACGCAAAGTAATTCACTCGCTTCGTGGTACGTTCAAACAGATGCTCGAAAATGCAGGTGTCACTACTACGATGGTCGATCAACTCGAATCTGGTGAAATCACGTTGGCGGACATTGAACGCTCAATGAAAGACAACATGGTTGAGAAACGGGTTAACGATAAGATTACAGGCCACTCGGCGAGAGACGTTTCAGGGAAATATGGCTTTGGCCCGTTGTTGATACCACGCGCTATTGCCGTTGAACGACTTGACCTTGGGTTTTTGAACTTGAGCTAATGAATGGAACGTTCGGGCTTCTAGGGGCTCTCCACAACGCTCTTCAATCCGTTCAGACATTTCCTTGGCTGCATCTCTTGCAAAGGCAAGCAGCAGGATTTCTTCTGGTCGCCTGATGCCAGACTTAATCAGGTAACCAGCCTTGGCTGTTATGACACTGGTCTTTCCCGACCCAGCCCCAGCCAAGACGAGGGTCGCATCTTCGTCAGCAAGGATCGATATACGCTGCTCTGGTGTCAGTGGGTTGCTCTCAAAGGTGTCGAAGAAGGCTTCCCACTTGGGCAGTTGCAGTGTCTCAAATCTTTGGATTGCTTGATCACGCATGACACCCGCGTTTTCCACGAACCTCTGGATCGATTGGATTTGTTTCTGAACTTATCCATTCATCGCTTCTGCTGGAAGTTTTGTAAGCAGTTCTCTGTTAAGAATCTTCGCCCTCTCCAGTGTGGGAGAAAATAAAAAAGCGGATGGATAGCGCGATGGTTCTGACAACTCAGCAATGACGCCTAGGATGCCATCAATGGTCGAACGTTCTTTTTCGAACCGTGCTGTGTTGTGGGCGATCCACTTGCATTAAACGGCTTCCTTGAATGAGTTCGCATCACTGTGCCTGACACCTCTGAGCGCGACGCTTGTTCCGTTATCGATGGCCACATTCAGCATACTGCCCCAGAAGCCTGTTGTGATAGATGGGGCTGTCTTGAGGTTGGCGATCTGAATGTGCTGTTCACGTCGAGCAATGACTAGCAGTTCATCGTTGTGTAGTTCTAAGCTTCGTGCATGAACACCGAATGGGTTCAATAGAAAACCGATCAATGGCTTTGGTCTAATTCGTGTCAAAATACGATCTCGGTTTCATCTGGAAAATTACCAACTGCTTGGTCGATTGAACCATGCCACTGCGCAGGCTTGTCAACTCTGATGACACCCCTACAGGCCCCAACGTTCCATAGCCGCGTTTGCTGCATTTGGATTGTCGCGAATACGGATAAGGGTTTGACGCGATAGGCCCGTCTCTTTTGACACCGCACTGGGTCCATGCCCATTATTAAGCATGTCCACAGCCAAATCGAACGTCTTACGATCATACGACGGCTTACGCCCACGGAAGCGATCACCTCGTTCTTTGGCCAACGCAATACCAGCTTCTTGTGCTGCTGGTTGAGCCATCGAAGGTCATGTCATTGATCACCGTTCTGATCACCACACCTTTGCGGATAAAGTGGCGCACGTTGTCTGTGACATCTTGGTAATTTCGACCAAGCCTATCCAGCCACCTCAATACAAGGGTGTCACCTGCACGTAGCTTATCAAATAGTCTTCGACCCTCTGGTCGATCTTGCAGTTTGTGCTGAACCCCAGAGATACCATGATCGGCAAGCACTTCATCAATTTCAAAACCGGCCCGCTCTGCTTGATGGACCTGATGTTCAAGTGCCTGATCACGGGTTGAGACTCGTGCATAGAAGATAGTGGTCAAGTTTACTCCCCGATACTCCGTTAAAGTGATGTTCGTATAATTGCGTGTCCGTTAGGAAAAGTCAAATCTTACGGACACCATAGCGACCACGTTAGTTATGTTCGCTGAAGCATACCATTACGGACAGTAAGTGCAGCAATTCGCAAACGCACGCAGGCAGGTCTCAAGGGCGCAAAGGAAAAGGGGCGTGTTGGCGGGCGCCCACGGCGGATGACGGATGATAAGATCGCGGCGGTGCGGGAACTATTGGCATCCAGGGGTGCTGTAAGAGACGCCGCTGCTGCGGTGGGGGTATCGGTGCCGACATTGTATCGGTGGTTGCCGGGCGCATCGCGGAGCAGAACTTCTGATTAAACTCCGATCTCCGGTGTCAAAGATTGAGGTGCAATATGACCTCTCTATCCAATGGATGTTTCAGGCCGATAGTTAGAACAATCATAGATTTATTTTGGCGAATCTGAACCGCTCGCCTGTGAAGACTAGCCGGTATTTGCGCGTATAATAATCTCTGATGGGTCAATTGGGCTATGAAGGCGCCTATGGGCCCTGTGCTTTGGTGGAGAATAAACATGTTAAAACAGATAAAACCCTAAACCCCGACATTTTGTCGAAAATCTTTTTTTGCACCTGTTTACGGGTGGTTTTCCAAGTATTTAGCAGAGGCGAGTGTTTAAAACTAAGTATAAAGATAAGCCCCCTTTGGAAAGTGAAGATACGAACTGAGCCAAAGAAGATGAACTAGGAATGTCGACCTTGTCTACCTCTAAGTCAGGCTTATCCAATAGGCCTGAATGCACAACACCGAGGTCGCTATTCTGACGACCATCGTGGGAACAACTACATTCACCTTGCTGATCCTGAAAACACCCGCATTTAGGACAGCGGGTCTTAATCCCCTGGCGAACGCCGGTGATAGCCACTGTCTTTGAATTATTTCGAATTGCATCCGCTACGAGCAGCCAGCTTACGAAGCCCTCCAGCATGCGTTCCTTCACCGGAGGATTGTAATGATGCTTGGTTGCATAGCCCGAGATACCTTCGACATCTGGTGTGCCATCCTTAAAGCCGGGGGCTGCTTCTACCGGGATTAGCACGGACCTGACTGGCTCCTGAATAGAACCGGCTGCGTTTTCCATTGGCTGTGCATTTGAATGCCCGTTCGATCTCAGTGGGTTTAAACCCCGGCACAAAGATCAGACCATGAAAGTGAACCTTAAAGATGCGCTGCTTTGGATCGAAATCGAGTTTCCACTCAGCTTGTGGCAACAATGCTGCATCCACATCTTTGGCCACTTTCAGATCCACTTCGGGAAACATCAGGCTAATGCGTCCCGCCGTTAACCTGAGACATATCCGGCAGCCCTGAAGTAGTTCCAGCACTCCTGAGGCGAGTAGAGATCGCAGACCTCGGCGATTGCGTC
>PDPG01000039.1 GCA_002747455.1 Pseudomonadota bacterium
GAAAAAAGACGACGCCGACATTCTGGACGTGATTGCAGAAGGCACTACCGTCTCTGAGATTTTCCGGCGTGATTGCGTGGACTATCCACTGGCGCTGGAATTGGCGGAATTATTTGGCTTAGGCAACCTGCTGGACAGAGCCTTTCGAAAATTATCGACGGGTGAGTCTCGCAAAATGATGTTGGTTCGGGCACTGGCAAATCAACCCGAACTGCTGGTGTTGGATGAGCCATTTGATGGGCTGGATGTGGATATGTACGCGCAGCTCCAGTCTTACCTAAGCCAACTCAGCAACACTGTACCTATGGTGATTGTGCTAAATCGGCTGGATGAATGCCCTGATTTTATTACCGACATTGCCTATGTTGAAAATGGCGAACTGCACCATCGGATAAAGCGTAACGACGAAACGGCCTACGCGGAGTTGTATCAATTATTGCATCTGAAAACTACCGACCTTGAGGTTCCGGCGGCAGACCCCGAAAACGCCATCCCTGCGCTAGATGCAGGGGAGCCACTGGTACACTTGACCAACGCCTCAATTCGCTATGCTGATACGGTAATTTTTGAAGGCTTGAACTGGACGATTCAGCCTAATGAACACTGGCAGCTCTCCGGCCCGAATGGGAGTGGAAAAACAGGTCTGCTGTCCTTAATCACCGGCGACCACCCGCAATGCTACACCAATGATATTTTTGTGTTCGGATTTCAGCGGGGGAGTGGCGAAAGTATTTGGCAAATCAAGCAGTTTATTGGCTATGTTTCCACCGCATTGCAATGGGAATATCGTGTGAGTATCAGTTTGCGCAATGTCATTATTTCCGGTTTTTACGACAGCATTGGCTTATATAGCAAAGCGACAGAGCGGCAAAAGCAAATTGCAGATGAATGGTTGGCGTTGCTGGGAATGGCAGATCGCGCTGATTACCCCTTTAACAAGCTGTCGTATGGCGATCAACGCCTATTGTTAATTGCTCGCGCAATGGTGAAGCATCCACCGCTATTGATCTTGGATGAACCATGTCTTGGCTTAGATGATATGAATCGTCAGTTAGTATTGGCCTTGATCGAGAAAATTTGTGCCAGTACCGAAACCTCAGTGTTGTATGTGAACCATCATCCCGAAGATAAAATTAAAGGCATTGAGCGTCATCTGTCTTTGGGGTGATGCCATGCTTAACCGTCAGAATATAGTGAGTGATAAATATGAATCCTGTACTTGATACACAACTGGCTCATCGTTCTATCCGCAAATATACCAGCCAACCGATAGATGAAGAACTGTTGCACCAACTGATTCGGGCGGCACAAGGTGCATCGTCCTCAAGCTTTATTCAGGCTTATTCGCTGGTGCGGATTACCGATTCAGCGCTGCGGGAAAAAATTGCCACATTAGCCGGTGGTCAAACATGGGTGCAGCAGGCGGCTGAATTTTTAGTGATTTGTGCAGATTTAACCCGTGTCGAGTATTGCAGCGTTGAGCAGGGACTAGGTGAGCTGGAAGGCCAAACGGAACACTTTATTGCAGCAACGGTTGATGCGGCATTAATGGCACAGAATTTGCTGTTAGCCGCTGAATCCGTAGGGCTGGGTGGCGTGTTTATCGGTGGGATTCGTAACGATCCGGTACAACTTAGCGAGTTGCTGGGACTGCCCGAGCAAGTTTACCCTATCTTCGGTTTGTGTTTGGGGTGGCCGGACGCAGAACCGGATTTAAAACCACGCCTGCCGGTCGAAGTGGTGCTGCATACAAATCATTATGATGCCTCGCGTACTCAGGCAGATGTCGATGCCTATGATCGACAGATGCAGGACTACTATCAGCGTCGGGGTAATAATAAAAAGATCAGCAACTGGTCTGAGCAAACCGCTGCTGCGGTACAAAAAAAGAAGCGCAAGCACATGCTGGCGTTTTTGCAGGGGCAGGGTTTTTTAAAGCAGTAAAGGAAACAAAGTTATTCATGGCAGGAAAGGTATAAGCGCTGGGTAATCTCGAAAAAACACATCCAAAGCGAGTTGCCTCAAAAGCAAAATAACCGCAGGGCAACATGGCAGAATGGCAATATCGTCAGGATCATCCTAAAATCGTAGTGTGTCCGTCTTTTAGGGTTGCTGAGGGTTCGCTTGGCTCAGTGCAGGCGTTGTTGGGCGGGTGCGTCGTCAATTAAAAAGTTGAAAAAATTGACAACCATTATATGTATAATACATCTCATGGCGTATTATGACTGATAATTCTGCTATGGTACTAGGAAGCCCATGATGTTATCTCTTCGTTTGCTCGTTCTTGTGTCCTTACTGTTGGCTATGGTGCCATCATGGGCGAGTGACAACAAACCAGCACTGGCCAGCAGCGATGTCGGTATGTTGCAACCCGTTGGTTTGGATGAGATGAACGAGTGGGTTCGTGATGCCATGAAAAAGCGTATCACGGTGAGAAGTTATAAGCCCATTCCGTCAGGTACTGTTCCCCGCCCAATCACCAAACGGATGGCTACTCCGGTAAGAAGCAACGCCCCCGCTGTGAGTGTGTATGGACAAGAGGGGGTGGGTGCAGACTTGGTCAAAACGGATGGACGTTATATCTACGCCTTGAACCGTCAGACACTGGGAAAAGCGCGACAGAGTGTGCGCATTCTGGATACACAATATCAGGGCGATAAATTACGTCAGGTTTCCTATGTTGGTTTTGGCAATGAAATCGACCTGCAAGGTATGTATTTTGTCAAACAGCGACAGCTACTGGTGCTGCTTGGCAGTGCTTATGCCAATAAAAATCAAGGTAATGCAACGCACCTGATTTTTATTGATGTTGCGAATAAGTACAAACCCAGAGTGTTGCAGCGCATCCGTCTGGACGGCTTGCAAAACACCAGTCGGCGAGTTGGGGATGTTTTGTATCTGGCGCTCAGTAATTGGCTGCAGTTGCCGCAGACTTACTATTCGGTAGCACGTGACAAACCGCTATCGGATGAAGACAGGGCTGCGCATAGTCGCCGTCTTGAGGTGGGGATTGATCGCTGGAACATTAAACATAAGCTGCCACGTTACACTGCCGTGGGTAATCAGCAGCCGCTGCCTTTGATCACAGACAAGCAGTTTTACATGGATCGGGGCAACCCTGAGCAGATTTACAATATGACGGTGCTGCTGGCTATTGACTTGACCGCTCCAGATTTTAAGTTCAATAGCAAAGCTTATTTTGGCTATATGGGGACGTTTTACGACTCCGGCAAGGCTTTCTACCTGACCTCTCATTATTACGATGGCCTGCTGCTTAAAAAACTGCCGGTTGATGGCTCGGTTGTGCACAAGTTTGCGTATCAGGGGATGAATATCGAGTACCGCGGTTCTGCGGTCGTGCCCGGTCAGTTTGACCACAATAGCCTGAGTAATTTTCAGTTAAGTGAAAACCAAAAGGGACACTTGCGGGTGGTCACGTATAATGGCTATTCGCTGGAGAACGATGGGCAAAGTGTATTGAAACATGCACCAGTGATTTTGACAGTGCTCAAGGAGCACCCCGCCGTTAAAAAGCTGAGCACCTTATCTCAGCTCCCCAATCTACAGAACCCTAAGCCATTTGGAGAGACAGGGGATCGGCGTTATGGCGTCAAGTTATTTGGTGACTACGCCTACTTTGTTAGCTCCCGTAAGACAGATCCTGTTCGCATGATTGATTTAAGAAATTCATGGAATATCAGAGTCACAGGGGAGTGGCCGTTTCCTGAGTTTTCCGACTATTTGTATCCACTAGGGAAGGGCTTGTTACTGGGAATTGAGGAATCTGCGATGGCTAAGGGGAAAGGCACCAAGACAGGTGGCTTAAAGCTTAGTCTATTGGACATCAGTAACCCGTGGAAGCCCAGGAAGAGGGATGTAGTGACAATAGGCAAGACAGGTACGTTCAGCCCAGCCAGCCCCGATTATCGTTCTGTAAGCCTGTTGCCAATGGCGAATGCTGTCACGCGCATGGTGCTACCCATTGCTGTCACTCAACAGCCGCAAGGCGAAACCATCACTGGATTGCACCGCTTTGAAATTCACCACAGAACAAAAAAAATTCTCTCACTGGGGGCTATGATACCGCCAGATAACGGCTGGTTTGGTGCATGGGGGGATAGAAGCCTTATCATTGGCGATAAGGTTTATTACTACCACAATAACCAGTTTTGGGTGCAACGCTGGGATGCCAGGGGAAACACACCACTCACCGGTCGATAAGACTGGCTGCGCTTTTATCCGCTTGCTCGGTTATACTCCGCCTGTGGCAAAATGGTAACGAGAGATAATCACATGAATTCAAGCAGTGTATGGAAAACGCTAAGGCAAGAAGCGGATGCGGTGACAAAATCAGAGCCGTTGTTGGCAAGTTACGTATATGCTTGCGTGCTGAACCACAACAGTTTTGAAGCCTGCTTGAGCTTTTTCTTATCCAACAAGATTGCCGACAGCGTTATGCCGTCAATGGCTATTCGTGAGCTATTTCAGGACGCTTACCGGAGCTGTCCCGATATCATTAACTACGCTCAACATGACTTGTGTGCAGTCTTCGAGCGTGATCCAGCCATTTGTTCCATGTTGACGGTACTGCTTAATCTAAAAGGCTATCAGGCCATTCAGTCACACCGCTTGGCGCATTGCTTGTGGAATAGTCGTCGCAAAGAGCTGGCGATGTTTATTCAAAGCCGTAATTCTGAAGTATTTGGGGTGGATATTCATCCGGCGAGTCGTATTGGCAAAGGGGTTATGTTTGACCATGCCACTGGTATTGTGGTCGGTGAAACCGCTGTTATTGAAGACGATGTGTCGATCCTGCAGCAAGTGACGCTCGGTGGAACGGGCAATGAAACGGGGGATCGCCACCCGAAAGTACGCTCCGGTGTGTTAATTGGTGCAGGTGCAAAGGTGCTGGGGAATATCGAAATTGGTCAAGGCGCTAAAGTTGGGGCGGGCAGTGTGGTGCTTGAAGACGTACCGCCGCATACCACCGTTGTGGGAGTGCCAGCGGCGGTTGTTGGCAAACCGGACTGTGACTGTCCATCGCAAACGATGGAGCAAAATGTCTACACAGATGGTTTTGATTGCCCCTAAAGCCTAAGTCGAATACGCGATGAAAGTGGCTCAGTTTCCTGAGACAAGCCGCGAGTGGCATTGGCGGGTATTAATGCTGGCGTGGCCGATCATTCTATCCAACTTATCCGTTCCCTTGGTGGGAATTGTCGATACCGCAGTCGTTGGGCAGCTATCCGATGCGCGCTATATTGGCGCAGTGGCGATTGGTGCCACCATTTTCAGCAGCGTCTTTTGGGTGTTCGGTTTTCTGCGTATGGGCACAACGGGGTTTGTCTCTCAGGCGGCAGGTGCCAATAATTCACAGGAAATTAGTTTTAGCCTGTTACGGGCGTTGAGCATTGCAGTATTTTTGGGTGTGTTGCTGATACTCCTTCAGACACCGTTGGCGTGGTTGTCCCTGTCGCTGATGGGAGCAGCAGAAGGTCTGAACTCGCTGGTTGAAAGCTATTTCTCAATCCGCATGAGCAGTGCCCCCGCCGTCTTTATTAATTACTGCATTTTAGGTGCGCTGATTGGCTTACAGCGAATGCGTCAGGCGTTGCTGCTTCAGTTATTACTCAATGGCACAAATTTACTGCTGGATATGGTGTTTGTTCTCCAGTTTGGCATGGCCTCTGATGGGGTGGCACTGGCTTCGGTGATCAGTGAGTATCTTGCCGCCGCCGCTGGCTTATGGGTGCTAAGGCCATACCTTCGTGCCAAGTTACTGCGTGAAAACATGCTGCTAAACAAGCTCTATTCTGCTGCCGCCATACGCGCATTATTTGAAGTAAACGGTAATTTATTTTTACGCACATTATTTCTCACCAGTGCTTTTTTCTTTTTCACTGCACAGGGGGCGCAGTTTGGTGTGTTGGTGCTGGCGGCAAATGCCATTCTGATTAACCTATTGCAAACGCTGGCCTATGGGTTGGATGGCTTTGCGCACGCCGCTGAAGCCTTATCCGGCAGTGCTTATGGTGCAAAAAACAAAACCGCCTTTCGGCAAGCGGTACGGGTTAGCAGCTTTTGGGCACTGATTATGGCGGCATTGCTGACGGTCACTTACGCCGCTTCTACTGGCTGGATTATTGAGCGCATGACCGTCAATGCAGAGGTGATTGAATTGGCGTATCAATATCGAGGATGGATTATTGCCAGTCCGCTGTTGGTGGTTTGGAGCTATCAACTGGATGGCATTTTTATTGGTGCAACCCAAACGGCCGTGATGCGAAACACTGTGATGATCTCGCTGATTATTTACATTGTGCTCGCGTACACCATGATGCCACTTGCTGGAAATCACGGCCTGTGGCTAAGCCTGATGGTGTTTATGGTGCTTCGTGGGGTGACGTTGGCTCTGGCTTATCCTAAGTTGTTATTGAGTTTTAACAATTGACTGTCTAGGCGAACGCAGGGGTGTGAAAACCCTGTGCTACATCTGTGTTGGGTACGGCTGAAGCCAAGAGAATACGGGCTTGACGCTGCCTCCGTGTTCGGGATTTAGCATCCCCAAGCACAGTATTCTCGTGGTTATTTGCCCGTTACGAACCGTTACGATTTTTGGTTAGCATTCCAACAACAACATAAACAACGGCTGAGACAACTACGCCAATGAGTGGGCCTTCAACCCAGCCGACTA
>PDPG01000001.1 GCA_002747455.1 Pseudomonadota bacterium
AGTTGTTGCCACAGGTATGGTGGAAGCTTCACGCTGGGCTTTGATTATTGCAATGGTTGGACTGGGGATGAAAGCCTCATTTAAGGAGCTTTCAACCGTCGGCTGGAAGCCAATTGCGCTGCTGCTTGCGGAGACAATCCTTTTAGCGGCGGGCGTTGCATTATGGCTTCACTTGGCACGATAAGCTGAGAAACAAGGTTATACCAATCCCATTAAATTGTGATATCGGACATTATCTTTCAAACCTTACACAAACGGCGTAGATAGTACCAATATTTAATGGAAATGGTATTAGTTTGAAATAGGCCGAGGAGAATTATGCTCGGGCTTGAGGGTGTGGTTGTAGTTGCTTACGGTATATCGTCATTGGCAAAGGCTGTGTGATGCTCACCCTTGTTCAAAACTTCCCGTCTCCAAAAAACGAGCCACCAGTGCTGCAGCCTTGCGGGAAAAAATCATGCTGGTGTGCGTGGCATTAATTACAATATGCTCTTTGAGCAGTGGGTGTTTGGTTTCACTGAGTAGCACCGTGCCATCACTGCTTTCAGGCATACCACCGAATAATACGCCAAAGCCCAGTGAGTTGTTGTTACCCGCGATCATGCCGATTTCACGATTGGTGGTTGTGGGTAGCTCATAAGTACCATCCAGGCCTTGCCCCATACTCTTGGTTAATAGATGATTAATTAATGGCCAAGCACTGACTCGATGTGCAACATAGCTACCATTTAACGGCGTACCCAACATGACGATGCGGCCTGTGGGTAAGTTCCTGCAGAACTCCAGCAAGTGCATAGCCATAATGCCGCCCATGCTGTGCGCGACAATATGCAGCTGGCTTACATTGAGCGCGTGGATCTTTCTACAAAGGGACTGGGTATTTTCAGCAATACTGTGTCGTACACTGGGATAAGAGAAGTTGTGAACACGAAAGCCCGAGTGTGCAAGCTTATTTTGCAGATAGAACATCTCCACGGAGTTCATTAGAACCCCGTGAAGTAGTAATACCTCAGGCTTCGTCATCAACGGAATAGGGTAGTTCCTGGATCGTTACGGCGGCGCCATCAGCTGAGCCAAGGAACATCGCCTTATCCGCATCAGCAATCTTCAGGATAAGCAGACACTCGACCAAATCATCTGGATTAATTACAGCATTCAGTACCTTACCTACTTCAGCACCTGCTGAGTTAACGATACTGGCATTGGTCTCTGGCACCTGATCAGTCTGAATCTCGGCAAGATACATACGACGTTTGGTTTTCCCAAGATACTTCAGCCGAGCCACAACTTCCTGACCCGGGTAGCAGCCTTTTTTGAAATCCACGCCATCAATAAAGGTCATATTGAGCATCTGTGGAATCCACGCTTCTGAACTGGCCAGCGTAATGACTGGACGACCGGCACGAATGTTCATGAAATCCCACGCCTGACTACTCACCGGTGCCGCTCGTACATTGCACTTAGACCACAAGTCCATTGCCTCAGCGACATCACCAAAGACTTCAAAGCGCGGCGTATCACCGGGTAGGCGCAGAATACTCAGATTACCCAGTTGCATGGTCTCACACGCCGACGTTGGCACTTTGTCCAAAATCAAGCTCAGATCGCGCTCTGCATGTTCACCCGCGTAGCCAAAATGCACCAGATTATCCGTAGCATCAGTGATGGTCACTTTGGACATCATAATGTAACGGCTGAGTCCAGAAATGACGGCTTCAACCAGGTCTCTGGCCAAAATCAGGAAGATTTTATCATCCCGCATAAAGGCCCGAAAATTCGCAATAACGCGACCCTTGGGGTTACACCATGCGGTTAACTGGTGAGTGGTAGCGTCCACCTTGGTAATGTCGTTGGTGAGCTGGTTTTGCAGGAAAGTCATGGCATCCTCACCACTGACCTCCAGCAATCCACGGTCCGCCAGATTTGACAACACTGCACCCTGTGGGGCAATACGTTGCTCACGGTTGGCGTTACCAAACGAGACTAGTGCGGAGCCTTCAAACTCCGCACCTTGATCAATCAGAAATGCTTTCCAAGCTGATTTCATAGGCTTTATTCCGCTTTTTTAGGGGCTTTCGCTGCGTCATCTTTTTTTGCAGGTTTGGCTTCTTCCTTCTCTCCTGTCAGCATGATCTTAATATCTGCAGACTCTTTCATTTTTTCCATGTAATCCATCATCATCTGCTGAGCTAACATGCGGCGAAGTTGTGGCTTGACTACTTCCAGCGTGGGTAGCTTGGCAGGACGCGTATCTTCCAGCTTGATGACGTGCCAACCGAACTGAGTTTTAACCGGAGCGGCGGACACCTTACCCTTTTTCATTGCCTTTACTGCATCGGCAAATGGCTTGACCATGGTTTTGGACTTGAACCAACCCAAGTCACCGCCGTTAGAAGCAGAAGGGCCGGTTGACTTTTTCTTGGCGACTTCTTCAAATTTCGCGCCATCAGCTAATTCTTTGATGACAGCTTTTGCATCGTCTTCGGTCTTTAACAGGATATGGCGAGCCTTGTACTCATTGTCAGCGTCTTTCTTAATACGCTCATCATAAGTCTTTTGTAATTGCTCATCAGATACCTCAAAAGACTCGACTTTTTCCTTCGTCCAAGTGCTTAGAAGCACATTGCGAGTAAAGTCTTCAATGCTTTGCTTCACCTCATCGCGGGATAGAATATCCGTTTTAGCCGCCTCCTGTAGTGCAAGCTCAGTGGCAATTAAGTCCTCCAAGGCTGCACGTGGGTCATTCTTTTTCGGTGCCGCAGAGCGTTGAACAACACTCAGATACTTGTTTAATGCATCTTGCGTGATCGCTTTGCCATTGACAACCGCAACCACCACGGCTTTTTTTACTTCTACTGCCGGTGCTTCCTTTGCCTGCGGTTTAGCTTCAGCAAATACCGCTTGTGAAACACTCAGACCAAGCCCAACACTTATTCCCGCAACAACTAACTTTTTTTTAATAGACATGCTTTACATCATCCTTATTTTTTAGGGTAACACTTTCTTAAACGGCTTCACGGTGACTTTTTCGTAAACACCTGCCGCAACATAGGGGTCTGCATCGGCCCACGCCTGTGCATCCTCCAGTGAATCAAACTCTGCAACAACGAGGCTGCCAGTGAATCCCGCAGCACCGGGGTCATTGCTATCAATCGCTGGATGCGGCCCCGCCAGTACCAGGCGACCGGCATCCCTTAGTGCATTCAGACGGTCGATATGTTCCGGCCTGACAGATATTCTTTTTTCTAAACTGTTCTCAATATCCTGAGAAATAACCGCATAAAGCACTAAATGATCTCCAAGTATTAATGGACGGTGGCTGAACAAACGGGCGAATCCAGTTTTTTATCCGTTTCATTCGCATCAGCCATACCCAAGCCGAAATATCATAGTGTAGAATAGCCGATTTTTACAGCCTTGGCAGTGCAATGAGCGAGTATTTCCACATACACACTGAGAACCCACAGCGTCGTTTAATTACAAAAGCTGTGGAAATTATACACAAGGGTGGGGTCGTAGTATATCCAACCGATTCCAGTTATGCGATTGGTTGTCTACTAGATAATAAGCAAGCAGCCGAACGGATACGGCGTATTCGCCGCTTGGACAAAAACCATAACTTTACGTTGGTGTGCCGTGACCTTTCAGAAATCGCGCAATACTCTAAGGTGGATAATGTGAACTATCGCCTTTTAAAATCACTGACTCCGGGGCCATACACCTTTATTCTGCCAGCGACCAGTGAAGTGCCGAGACGCTTACAAAACCCCAAGCGCAAAACGATCGGACTGCGTATTCCAGATAACCACATTACGCAGGCTTTACTGGAAATGCTAAACGAACCCATCATGTCTAGCACCCTGATTTTGCCGAATGAAGATTTACCGATGACCGACCCTCATCAGATACGGTTACAGCTGGAAAGTCAGGTCGATCTGATTATTGATGGTGGTTATAGTGGTCACCTGCCAACTACGGTCGTTGACCTGACGGATGACCAACCGCAACTGTTACGCGAAGGGCTGGGTAATGTGGACTGGCTGGTACATCATTAACTGGCGTATCACTAACAAGGGTCGATAACAATTAATACCAATTCCGTAGCAGCTTCGGCCCAGCAAGCACTGCCGCTCGCCGTGGTGCAGGGCAAAGAAGTGACTGCGCTGCCTGAGGATTTATACATCCCTCCGGACGCACTGGAAGTGATTCTGGAGAGCTTTGAAGGCCCCCTGGACTTGCTGCTGTACTTAATCCGCCGTCAAAACCTAGATATTCTGGATATTCCCATTGCTGAGATTACTACACAGTACATGGCTTATGTTGATGTCATGCGACATCGCAATCTGGATTTGGCGGCGGAGTATTTGGTAATGGCCGCGCTGCTGGCTGAAATCAAATCCCGCTTGCTGTTGCCGCAACGTGAGTCTGTCGAAGATGAGGAAGACCCACGCTCCGAACTGGTGCGCCGTCTGCAAGAATATGAGCGATTTAAGCAGGCTGCACAAGATATTAACGATCTGGAACGCTGCGAGCGAGATTGGCTGCCCATTACGATCAAGCCCGTAATAACTAAAAAAGAAGTGCCGCTGCCGGATGTGGCTATGGATGAGTTGTTGCGGGCGCTGAGCCATGTCCTGACGCGCATGGATCAAAAAACACATCACCGAATCCGTCGTGAAACCATCTCCGTGCGTAGCCGGATGACGCAGGTATTATCATCCATGCAAAAATTAGCCATTGGGCAGTCTATGCCGTTTGAAGCCTTGTTATTAGAGGCACAGGGTCGCTTGGGCGTGGTTGTCACTTTTCTGGCCGTCCTGGAATTATTAAAATCCCGAGTCATTGACTTGATGCAGGAATCCCCCTTTGAGCCAATTTATGTGAAGCCCGTGACGGCATCCAAAGAAGGACACGATGAAGCAGAATGAATTAGTACGTATTCTCGAAGCTGTGTTAATGAGTGCGGAAAAGCCAATGAGTGCGAGTCAGCTAATGCGGTATTTTTCGCCGGAGGAGGCTGTGACAAAAAGGTCAATCACAGAAGCCTTGGCGGAAATGTCTGGTCGTTGCGACGGTCGAGGGTTTGAACTGCGGCAAGTTGCCAGTGGCTATCGCTATCAAACTCGCCCGGAGTATCGGGACTGGGTATCGAAGCATTGGGATGAGCGACCACCGCGTTACTCACGTGCGCTGCTGGAAATTTTGGCACTTATTATCTATCGTCAGCCCACGACACGGGCAGAAATCGAGGAAATCCGTGGGGTGGCGGTTAGTTCAAATATTATTAAGACACTGGAAGAACGGGGATGGATTCGCGTGGTTGGGCACAAGGAAGTACCCGGAAGACCCGCTATGTTTGGCACAACGCCGCAATTACTGGATTACTTTAATCTGAATAGTTTAGATGATTTGCCAGCATTGTCTGAGCTAAAAAATCTTCCAGATGGTTAGAGCCTTAGTTAAAAGCGATGCTTATCCGAGAGCATGTGACTGGTAAGGTTTTTAGGTCTTCTTAATTCGTGTTAGCATTACCGTTCAGTAATTTTTGAATTAAACTCTGCTGATGCTGCAAGATACTATTAACCAATAACGAGTACCCATTCTCTAATGATTCGTGTTGAAGCTGTAAGTAAGCATTTTGGCGGTGTAAAAGCTGTTGACAATGCCACCCTGAGCATTAAAAAGGGATCAATAACGGGGTTAATCGGGCCAAATGGGGCTGGAAAAACCACCATGTTTAATATCATCGCCGGAAATATCGTGCCAACATCGGGGAAGATTTTTCTTGGCGATGAAGAGATCACCGGACTACCACCCCATCAGTTATTCGCTAAAGGTTTGTTGCGAACCTTCCAAATTGCCCATGAATTTCCCACCCTGACGGTTCTGGAAAACTTGATGATGGTGCCTGGTCAACAGGCGGGTGAGACATTGATGGATGCCTGGTTTAAGCCTTCTCTGGTGAAAGCACAAGAGGCTGAAATCAGAGCAAAAGCGGTCGATGTGGTTGAGTTTCTGGGGCTAAGCCATGTGTTGCAGGAGTTGGCGGGTAATTTGTCTGGTGGGCAAAAAAAGCTACTGGAACTGGGGCGCACGATGATGGTTGATGCCAAGGTCGTATTGTTGGATGAAGTCGGGGCGGGTGTGAATCGCACCTTATTAAATACCATCGGTGATGCCATTGTTCGCTTGAACAAAGAGCGGGGTTATACCTTTTGCATGATTGAGCACGATATGGATTTTATCACGCGTCTGTGTGATCCCGTTATTGTGATGGCAGAGGGCACGGTATTGGCAGAGGGGACGGCAGAAGCCGTTAAAACCAACGAGGCGGTGATTGAGTCATATTTGGGGCGTGGCCTGAAAAATAAACTGGAGGTTGTGGCCTCATGAGTTATTTAATTGGGGAAAACCTAACCGGCGGCTACGGCGGGATGGATATTCTAAACGATCTCACCATTGGTGTTGACAAAGGTGAGATCGCCGTCATTGTTGGCCCGAATGGTGCTGGTAAATCCACTGCAATGAAGGCCTTGTTAGGCATGCTGGACTTGCGACAGGGGCACGTTCTACTCGGCGGTAAAGACATTACCGACCTAACGCCGCAGGCGCGTGTGGGTGAGGGCATTGCTTTTGTACCACAAACCCATAACGTGTTTACCAGTATGAGCGTCCAGGAAAATCTGGAAATGGGGGCGTTTCTGCGTCGTGATGACATTGGTGAAACGATGGAACATATTTATGAGCTGTTCCCGATTCTCAAGGAAAAGCGTAAGCAGGCGGCGGGCGAGTTATCCGGTGGACAGCGCCAGCAAGTCGCCGTTGGCCGCGCCATGATGACCCAACCCAGTGTGTTAATGCTGGATGAGCCAACCGCTGGTGTCTCGCCGATAGTCATGGATGAGCTGTTTGATCGGATTATCGAGGTAAGAAATACGGGCGTTGCGGTGCTGATGGTTGAGCAGAATGCACGTCAGGCGTTGGATATTGCAGATCGGGGTTATGTCCTGGTCACTGGCCGCAATCGCTTTACTGACACAGGTGCAGCATTATTGGCGGACCCTGAAGTCCGCAAATCATTCCTTGGGGGATAAACCAGATGCCTGAAACAATGGATATACTGAACGCGCTGACGCTGTTCTCAAATTTTGTCATCATCCCCGGACTGGCTTACGGTTCTCAATTAGCGCTGGGTGCGCTGGGTGTGACCCTGGTCTTTGGAATTTTACGTTTTGCCAACTTTGCACATGGCGACCTAATGGCTTTTGGTACCATGGTGACCATTTTAGTGACCTGGTGGTTACAGTCATTGGGCGTAAACATCAGCCCATTACCGACGGCACTTTTGGCTTTGCCAGTGGGTATTATCGTAACGGCACTGTTTGCGGTGATGACGGATAAAGCGGTATTCCGTTTTTACCGTGTCAAAAAGAGTGCGCCAGTCATACTAACCATCGCTTCCATTGGGGTGATGTTTATGATGAACGCCATTGTGCGTTTTGTTATCGGGCCGGGTGATCAGCGATTTTATGATGGTGATAAATTTCTAATCAAAGCCCGTGAATTTAAGCAGTTGACCGGCCTTGATGAAGGGCTGTCGATTCGTTATACGCAAGTGCTGACCTTGGTGGTTGCGGTGATTGTCGTGATCGCACTGTTCTGGTTCCTGCAACGCTCGCGTAGTGGTAAGGCCATGCGCGCATTTTCGGATAATGAAGACTTGGCATTATTGTCGGGGATTAACCCAGATCGTGTTGTGTTGATCACCTGGATTATTGCTGCGGCACTGGCAACGATTGCAGGTGTGCTCTATGGCATGGATAAGAGCTTTAAGCCCTTTACCTACTTCCAGCTATTGCTGCCGATATTTGCCGCCGCCATTGTGGGGGGGATTGGGCATCCGGTTGGCGCGGTGATCGGTGGCTATATTGTCGCTTTTTCTGAGGTCATGGTGACTTATGCCTATAAAAAGGTCTTCGTGTATATCTTGCCAGTAGATTGGCAACCGGAGGGGCTGTCACAGTTGCTATCGACTGATTATAAGTTTGCCGTTTCATTTATTATTTTAGTCGTGGTATTGCTGATTAAACCCACGGGCTTGTTTAAAGGGAAGGTAATCAAATGAGTAAATTACGCGCTCCCTTAGTATTTTTAATCATGGCCGGCATGCTGGCTTTTGTCGGGATGCATCAATCGTGGTCTGTTGCGCTGAGCATTCTCGGTATGTGTTTGATCTCAGCGATTATGGCACTGGGCGTAAATATCCAGTGGGGTTTTGCGGGACTGTTTAATGCGGGTGTTATGGGCTTTACCGCCGTTGGTGGGGTAGCTGCGGTGCTGGTGTCTTATCCGCCGGTTAAAGCGGCGTGGTCTGCCGGTGGCGCAGGTGTTGGTATTTCCCTGTTAATTATCCTGGCGATGGTGGCCGTGATTTACTTTCTGCGACGCTCAATGCCAAAAGGCAAACTGCGTGGCTTGATAAGCTTTGTGGTGATAATTGCAGGCTTGTTTATTGCACGTCAGTTTTTCTATCCAGCCATTGCCAACATTGAAAATGTAGATCCGTCTGTTTCAGGTTTCCTGGGTGGCTTGGGTTTGCCGATTCTGTTTTCATGGTTTATCGGTGGCGTTCTAGCCGCAGGTGTTGCATGGATGATCGGGAAAGTGGCCTTGGGTTTGCGCTCAGACTACCTGGCGATTGCCACGTTAGGGATCTCGGAGATTGTCATTGCAGTTATTAAAAATGAGGATTGGCTAACGCGGGGCGTAAAGAATGTCACAGGCTTGAAGCGTCCAGTCCCGTATGAAGCAGACCTGCAAACACAGGACTGGTTTATTTCATTGGTGAGTCGTTTTAATGAAGCCGAACTGACAGCCGTGACCGATGCCGATGCAAAAGCTGAAATGCTGCGCACCCTGGTTATTGAAGGTTCCAGCGTGTTTGTTAAGTTGTGCTATGTCGGCTTATTCGCCGTGGTATTGCTCATTATTCTGGCCCTGAGTATTCGTGCGCTGAACTCTCCTTGGGGGCGTATGATGCGCGCCATTCGTGACAACGATGAAGCGGCCAGTGCAATGGGTAAAGACATCAGAAAACGCCACTTGCAGGTGTTTATTCTGGGGTCTGCGGTGATTGGTATTGCTGGTGCTATGCTGACAACCCTGGATGGTCAGTTGACGCCAACCAGCTATCAACCGCTGCGTTTTACCTTCCTGGTTTGGGTGATGGTGATCGTCGGTGGTAGTGGTAATAATTTGGGGGCAGTGTTTGGAGGCTTCCTGATCTGGTTTATGTGGATCGAAGCCGAACCAATTGCGGTGTTCTTGATGGGCGCACTGACCAGTGGTATGGATGCGGCAAGTCCGTTGCGTAGTCACTTGATCGAAAGCGCCCCACACTTGCGTCTATTCTTGATGGGGCTGTTATTATTGTTGGTGCTGCGCTTTAGTCCCAGAGGCATTTTGCCGGAAAAGGTGCGACACTCCTAGTTTAGGCATTGTTTGAGCATTAAGCGTATCGTGCAATTTATCACATCCGGTAGTGTGGCATCTGCCGGCTGTGGTGGTGTCTAACCAGCGACACATAAGGGCTGGATTTATATCTGGAAAACCAGATTTTTATAAGGAAAATGAGGATAAATCATGAGAAAAACAGTATTGGCATTAGCAACGGCATTAGCCTTGACAACCTCCGCAACAGCAATGGCAGCCAGTCAGGATGATCCGATTAAAGTGGGTGTGATTTTGGGCTTCACGGGGCCTATCGAGTCTTTGACACCAGGAATGGCAGGTTCGGCTGAGTTGGCACTTAAAGAAGCATCAGAAAGTGGCTTATTGCTGGGCGGTAAAAAAATTAAGCCCGTGCGTGCTGATACAACCTGTGTCGATGCAGCAGTGGCTAGTTCAGCCGCAGAGCGTTTAGTGACATCCGAAAAGGTTGTGGCCATTGTCGGTGCAGCATGTTCAGGCGCTTCGACAGCCATTGCAACGAAGGTGGCGGCTGCTAATGGTGTGGCGATGATTTCACCATCTTCAACCTCACCTGCGTTGACAACAGTTGCTGATAACGGCATGTTTTTCCGTACTGCACCGTCAGATGCACGTCAGGGTGAAGTATTGGCAGATATTGCAATTGGGCGTGGTATTAAGGAAGTGGCGGTGACTTACACCAATAATGACTATGGTAAAGGTCTAGCTGAGTCGTTTGGTTCTGCATTTAAGGCGAAGGGCGGCAAAGTGGTGATGTCTGCGGCACATGAAGATGGTAAAGCGGATTACTCAGCAGAAGTTGGCGCATTGTCCGCATCAGGTGCCAAAGAGCTGGTGGTTTTGGGTTACTTAGATCAGGGTGGCCGTGGGGTCATTCAGGCGGCACTGGATGCCGATGCGTTCTCTCGCTTTATTCTGGCCGATGGCATGGTTGGTGACTCACTTATCAAGAATGTTGACGGTGACTTGGAAGGAACATTTGGAACACTGCCAGGCTCTGAGTCGGCGGGCGCCAAGATGTTCCTGGATTATGCAAAAGAGAATGGCGCTGATGGCGATGGTCCATACCGTGCGGAAAGCTATGATGCTGCGGCGTTGTTAGTGTTGGCCATGCAAGCTGGTAAGTCAGCGGATCGTGCGTCAATTGCCAAGAACATTATGAAAGTTGCCAATGCTCCGGGTGAAAAAATTCTGCCGGGACAACTTGCCAAAGCACTAAAGATTTTGGCTGAAGGTGGCGAAGTGGATTACGACGGCGCCTCTAATGTTGAGTTCTCTGAGGAGGGTGAAGCAGCAGGCTCTTATAAAGAAGTGGAAGTAGCACCTAAGTTCAATACGGTGAAGGTTCACTAAAAATCTCAAGTCCCGGCCACTCGCTATTTGCTGAGTGGTCAGGGGTCGTCTTGCGATAGCATATTTTTGTATATGGGTGCTTGTAAAGGTTGACCTCACAAAGAATAAAGCCCGCCTCTTGTTATCGAGAAGCGGGCTTTATTTTTAAGTCATACCAATCCCATTAAATTGTGATAGCAGATATTATCTTCTAAACCTGACAAAAACTGCGCAGATAGCACCAGCATTTAATGTAAACGTATCAGTTGTGCAGTATCAGAGCAAACTGACTGCTAAACGTCAAATCCACGCTGGTCGGCGTGCATCGTAAATTTACCGTCACGCACGGCATACGCCCAGTCAGCCGTTTTCTGCAAGCCGCCCAACGGGTATAAATGCATACCTGCAATACCACAATTTGGGTCAGTCGCCTTGTATTCTGCCAAGTCAGTACAAAGCTTATCGGGAGCACTGACCAGTAATAGCTTGGATATATTCTTAGCCTGCTTGGTTAGGAATCGCATGGAGGCCCCCACACCACAAGCTTTTGAATGCGCAATCAGAGATTTGATGGAGGCTAAGCCCGGTACACCGATATGGATTGGCAGTTTGTTGCCACTGGCTTGCAGTGCCTTATCCCAGGCAATAATAGGCCCTGCTTCAAAGCAGAATTGCGTCACTAAATAACACTCGGCATCCGTACGTTCAGCAAAGGCATTCTTAAAATCCAAAGCCTCTTGAATATCTTTATCCGGCATATCAGGGCTGCCTTCTGGATGTCCTGCCAAGCCAATGCTTTTGACGCCATACTTATCCATCAAGCCTGTTTCTAAAATTTGAGCGGTACAATGATAGTCGCCAACCGGATTATCCACCGCACCACCGATTAGTAGAAACCGATCAACACCTGCTTCTTCCACGCAGCGTTGGATAATGTTTTCCAGGTATTTTTGATCGGGCACACTGCGAGCTGCAATGTGCGGGATAGGATCAAACCCTTCACGTCTTAAACGAGTAGCGACATCGATTGTGTCGTTAAAGTCAGAACCCGGCAAGAAGGTGACATAAATCTTCTCGCCCTGACGAACAAGCTTACGATAGTCATCAATTTTCTTTGCTGTACCGGGGGTGGTTTCTAATGTAAAGCTAGAAAAAAACGCTTCAATGTACTGTTTCATATCCACTTTTGCTTGCTCCTCTTATTAAGACTTATGCCAGTGTAATCAGGTGTTCATGGTAAACCACCTTGTCCTGCTTCCATATCAAATATTAGTTTGGTCATAGGCTATCAATTCCTTTAGGTGTTTGGCGGCGTGTCTTTGTTGTTTGCAGTGCCCTGTTGGTTGTCGGAATGAACAGCAACGTCAGGGTTAATGTTCACAACGGTGGTTGGATCACTATTCTGAGTTTCATCAGGGTCAAGCGGCTTGTAATATTCCAAATGGCTCACATCGATTTCATCACCAAGCTGTTCTTTTAAACTCCAGATCGCACGAATCCGCTTGCCGTAGAAGTTTTGAGTGCCAATGACTTCATACAGGCCAGAGCGTTTTAGCGCAGAGACCAGTTTTGGTTTCGGGCGGCTGATGCAGAAAATGATTCCAGCCTCTTTAAGACCTTCGGCCATGTGTGCCAGCATTTCCTCACCCGTTGAGTCAATTTGATCAACCGCTTCCAAATCCAATACCAAGGCTTTGAGTTTCGGCTTATCAGCCACCGCATTGAGGAGACGTTTTTCCAGATAACCGGCATTGGCAAAGTACAAATCGCCGTCATAACGGAACAGGGCAAATGTTTCGCTGGTTTCCATGCCAAAGATTCTTGCATCGCGGAATACGCCTTCTTTATCTTTGGCTAACTCAGCAAAGTGTGGCTTCATTGTGCGGTATAGATACAAGATGATGGACAGGATGACACCAATAAAAATACCGTTCTCTAAATGAGGCGCAAATGCCAAGGTGGTAATGAACACAATCAGGGCGATTATTCCATCGTGGGGATTGACGCGCCACGCATGATGGAAGGGTTCAAATTTAATCATGCCATAGACGGCTACAATGATAATTGCTGCCAGCGTAGCCAATGGCAGGTGATACAACAAAGGGGTTAGGAATAGCAGCGTAATGCCGACAATTAAGCCGGTCACAATCGCTGCAAAGCCAGTGCGTGCGCCAGCGTCAAAGGCAACAGCCGTTCGTGAAAAGGAGCCAGATACGGCATAGCCTTGCGTCACACCAGCCACGATATTGGCCAGACCTTTACCGACCATTTCCTGATCTGCCGAGATGCGCTGGCGGGTTTTTGAGGCAACGGCCTTGGCGATTGAGAAGGCTTCAACAAAGCTCAACAAAGCGATAATCACCGCTGGCATCAGCAAGGCTTGAAAGTGCAAATCCTCCGCAACTGGAAAAACAAAGGCAGGTAAGCCAGGGGTAATTTCACCGACCACTTTACCGCCCATGCCTTCAAAGCCTAGTGCCCATGATAATAAGGTGGTGATAAGGACGGTCAGCAAAATGCCTGGGAGTCGCGGGAAGGCTTTGCGAAAATAAACCAACAGGAACAAGGCAAGGATGGATATGAAAACGGTGGGTAAGTGAGTATCGCTGGGTACTTGTTTGAAAAATTCGGAAAATGTTTCCAACAAATTCTTGCTGCTATCCATAGGGATGCCGAATAATTTACCGATCTGCAAGCCACCAATCACAATGGCTGCGGCATTGGTAAAGCCGATCACAACCGGATGGGACAGGAAATCGACCAATATCCCAAGCCGCAGGAATCCCAGCACTAGCTGAAAAACGCCCACCATTATGGCCAGAATGGCCGCATGGATAATGTACTGCTCCAGGCTGAGGTTCAGTGATGCGAGGGCAGCGGCGGTCATCAATGAGATAATCGCCACAGGGCCGTTTTGTAGTTGTCTGGATGAGCCGAATATCGCGGCGACAATGGGAACCAGAAATGAAGCATACAAGCCGATGTGTGGTGGCAAGTTGGCGAGCTGGGCATAGGCCATCGATTGCGGAATCAGTACCAGTGCCACAGTGGCACCGGCAATGATGTCCGCTTTTAATATTTCGGGATTTTTAAGCTCCCCTATCCATTGAGTAAAGGGAGTCAGTCGAAGTTTGGCGTCGTGTAAAAGTGAAGATAGGTAGGCATTTATCATTGTTAGCGGTTACCAATATCCGTTTATAAAGTGTTCGGACATTGTACCATGCTAAGAAAATGGCTTACGACACTATTTCTCTGGCTTACAAAAAGAAGGGATGCTGGTCAATTCCTTCACGTTTAACCCGAGCGGGATCAAGCTTTAGCATGGCTTGATAACAAGCTTCTGCAGTGGCTGTTTCATAGTATCCGTTTTCAAAGCACTCCAGAAATTGCTCCAATAGATAGTCAAAGGCTTCCTGGGTTTCTATATTACTCACGGTTTCGACCATTGGAATCATTACCGCTTCGGAGTTTAGGACTTGGGAAACACGGGTGATATTATGTAGATGTTCATGCGTGAGCTTGCCATTCATTTTTTTCAGCGTATTCGCCAGTTTTTCCTCAGTGGCCTGGTACTCTTGTACACTGTAGTCTGTGTTCATAATGACATTAACAAGGCTGTTATATTGTTCGAGAAGGGGGGTAATCTCATTCATAATTATTATTACTTTTTTATTGTCGGGGGTTTTGCTTACTGTGCTCGTGTGGAGTGCGAGTCAGTTGTTGAGGGTGAGTCTATGATTGCCAAGCTTATCGTTAGCTTAATTATTAAGCAGTCCTCAATAAATGCGATAATTGGTTGAGAATACCTTGCTAATTATTTGAATTAAAAACAATTTTAATGAAAGGTTAAGCTTCCCTGATGCCTAATCGAAATAGTGCTTGATTAAATAGATTGATAAAGCCCTTGTGACAACCCGTCAGTTGTTGATATATAACACAAAAGTATTTTAATAAACCTTGGGGATCTTATGTTTAGACCAAATGCGTATAAGTTTTTATTATATGTAAGCCTAACGATGGGGACATTATTTGGTGGAGCAAGTGCCGCATTTGCTGATGATGTTGCTACTAAACCAGCTGCCTCACAGCAGAAATTATTACTTCTGGAAAACGCCAAAGCGTCGGTTGTTAAGTTGTTTGTGGTATCGCATATTGTGGATACCTTAAAGCCGTGGAACTCTTATATTAGTCGTACAACCGGATCTGGTTTCATTATCAAAGGTAATCAGATTTTAACCAATGCGCATGTCGTCTCGAATGCAACATTTATTGAAGTACGCAAGCATGGTGAGACAACCCGTTATGAGGCAGAAGTGACACATATTTCTCACGATGCTGACCTGGCAATTGTGAAGCTGAAAGAGAAAGTGCCAAGTTTTTTCAAGAACAAGCCATTAGCGTTTGGGGATTTACCCGAGGCACATCAGGAGGTGACTGCGTTTGGTTATCCGGTCGGTGGTGATAGCCTGAGCGTGACGCGAGGTGTGGTATCAAGAATTGAGCGCTCGGTGTATGTGCATCGGAATCGCAGCCTGATTTCTGTACAGGTGGATGCGGCAATTAACCCCGGTAATAGTGGAGGGCCGGTTATCTCTGACGGGAAGGTTATTGGCGTGGTTATGCAGTCTATGCACTCGTCGGAGAATGTGGGCTACATGGTGCCAACACCTATCGTGAAACACTTCCTGACGGACTTGAAGGATAATCATTACGATGGCCACCCAGCATTGGGCATTATTGATCAGACTATCGAGAGTCCGGCGTTGCGTGAGAAATATGGTGTCTCCGATGATCAAAGCGGTGTACTGGTGTCAATGGTATATCCTGATTCACCGGCTGAGGGTATTTTATTCAAAAACGACATTATCACTCACATTGATGGTCATAAAATTGCTAACAATGGGACGGTTGAGCTGCGTCATAAAGAGGTGATTGCGTATCAACATTTTGTGGACATGCACCAGCTGGGCGATACCATTAAGCTGAAAGTGATCAGAGATGCCAAGCCGATGGCGCTAAATATCAAGCTCACGAAAACCATTGACCAGTTTGAGTTGGTTTCAGCACCGAGTTTTGAGAAGAAGCCGAGTTACTTTATTTTCGGTGGATTCATCTTTATGCCACTGACGGACGACTTGATTAACGCCAGTCGTCGCAGAACGAGTCTTGATGAGCGAGTCATGAGCCTGAAAAATTTCTGGCCAACCGAGGCACGTAAGGAAGCGGTGATCTTAACCAGAGTCTTGCCAGCGAACAGCAATAAAGGGTTTCATGATATTTCATTTGTGATGATTGAAAAACTTAATGGCAAGACCTTTAAGGATTTTGAAACCTTCTACCGTTTGGTGAAATCCAGTAAGTCGGACTTTATCAAGTTGGAGGATGAGTTTGGCTATCAGGTCGTGATCGATCGTAAAAAAGCGATTGCCAATCAGGCCAAGATCCTCAAGTTATACAATATACCCAGTGATCAGTCGGATGATTTGAAAGTGCTGGATAAAGAAGCAGAGAACCCACCCAAACCCAAGGCTGGCTCTGCGGTTTAGCGCGTATTTCTTGTGGAACGCAACAGGCGTGGTGAACTTGCAAAGAAGTCGCCCGCCTGTTGGTAAGACACCGCCAATGATCACAACCGTTAATGATTTCAGTCAGTGATATATGGGGTGGTGACGTGTCCAGATGCTCCGGTGTTTATTTCTTACGCCTCTCAATGGTGGTTTGGCTGGCACGGTTTTTGGGTAAAGCGCGTTTACGTGTGGATTCTTTCTTGAGCAGATCGCCACGATAGCTCACATCAAACCCTTTGCGGCGTAGTCGCTTAATCTTTTGGCCAATCAAACGCTGGATATTCGCTAGGTTCCGTTCTTCCTCAGGGCTGACAAAGGAAATCGCGTGGCCTGGTTGACCGGCACGTCCCGCGCGACCGATGCGGTGTACATAATCTTCAGCCAAAAATGGCAGGTTGAAATTCACCACATATTCCAAACCCTGAATATCTAGGCCACGGGCAGCGACTTCGGTGGCAATCAGGATTTGCACCTTGCCAGATTTGAAATCTGCAATGGCGCGGCGGCGTGAGCCTTGTGACTTATCGCCGTGACATACCGCCACGGGGTATTTTTTAAGTTTAAGTCGCAGCCGGTCGGCCTGTTCCTTGGTGCTGGTAAATACCAGGACTTGAAACCAGTTATTTTCTTCAAACAACTCCATAAACAAGTCTATCTTGCGGGATTCTTCCACAGGATAGAGTACATGGCTGACGGTATCTGCGGTGGTATTGACTTTATTGGCGCGCACCGTTTGCGGCTTTTTTAAGAGCTTATGTGATAACTCACTCACCGCTGTTGATAAGGTGGCAGAGAACAGCAGGGTTTGGCGCTGGCTGGGTGTCAGCTTTAGTAGTGCACAGACATCACTGATAAAGCCCATATCCAACATGCGGTCGGCCTCATCCAGGACAACAAACTCAACGGAGGACAGGCCAACACTGCACTGCTCCAGGTGCTCCAGCAAACGCCCCGGTGTGGCAATGAGCACATCCACGCCTGTACTGAGCGCCGCCTCTTGACCGGCCAATTTCACACCACCATAGACAGCTTTGACCTTAACTGGCAGAAACTGGGCATAGCGACCGATGGTTGCTTCAAGTTGCTCAGCCAGTTCGCGGGTTGGTGTCAGAATAAGAGCGCGGGGATTACGTCCCTGAGTGTGACGGGGCTTATCCATCATCCGTTGCAGTACTGGAACGGCAAATGCTGCCGTTTTCCCCGTGCCGGTTTGTGCAGTCGCTAGAATATCTTTTCCACGACGCGCTGGAATAATGGCTTGCGCCTGAATTGGGGTCATTTCCCGATAGCCACAGGCCGTCAGAGCTTTTTGAAGGTCGGGTGCAAGATCAAGTGATGAAAAAATCATGGTGGTTCCTTATTTGACGGACTGCGGCAATCATGAGTGGTGGAGTATATAGCAGATAGCGGTTCGGTTTAATCTTTACATAATCTCATAAAGTCATCGTATCTTTGTAGCGTAGCTTTTTGTAAAATCGCCGTTTTATCTTCGGGTGAACGCATGGCGAATATCACACACATTGAACCGCTTCCAGAAGCAGTGATGCCAAAGAGTGCGAGTGTTCGTAATCATGTTGTCATTCCCTTGCACAAATTGAGCGGCGTTGATGCGACATTTTTCACATTTGATGGCTTAGTGGACGATAAAGAACATATCGCTATCGGTCTTGGTGATTTTGAACATGTGGATGTACCGCTGGTGCGCTTACATTCTGAGTGCTTGACGGGGGATGTGTTCGAGTCTCAGCGATGCGATTGCGGCGCACAGTTGGAGGAGGCCATCGAGAAGGTCAAGCAGGCGGGTGGCTATATTTTGTATTTGCGACAGGAAGGTCGTGGTATTGGTTTGTACAACAAAATAGATGCCTATGCCTTGCAGTTGGAAGGCTACGACACGTTTGAAGCGAATCAAAAGCTGGGTTTTGCCGATGATTTGCGGGACTTTGAAGTGGCCGCTCAAATGCTACACGCGCTGAAAGCGGATAACATTCGTTTGTTAAGCAATAATCCCAATAAAGTCGAACAGCTCAGGCAGTACAAAGTCAATGTAAGCGAAATGGTGACAACTGGCGCGTTTATCAGTGCAGGGAATCACTCTTATCTGAAAGCCAAGGTAGTTAAAGCCAACCACCAAATAGATGTGCCTGTTAAGGATTCGGAGGCGTGAGATTTGCCTGCCGTCGGTAGCGGGCTAACATGCTTTCATTGCCGCTAATACCGCCATTGTGCAGGTATAAAACGGCCTGCTCGAACAGATGGTCTTTCAGAACTAGCCAGGTTTTCGCATCGTACATTAGCTCAAACTCAATGCCTGTTTCGGCTAACAGCGTTTCATACATATCCAGCAGCTCTGGCTGTGGCTCGCCGAAGCGATAGCGTTTTTCAGTGTCCAATATCTGCGGGTAACGTGCTGCGTTTGGCAGTGCGGCTTCAAACATGGTTTGTAAGGCTTGCCTGTCGCCCACGCAAGGTACGGTATAGACCGGATGGTTTAGGTACTGCTGTAAATATAAGGCGGTGGTGCCAGTGCCTGATGGTGTGACAATGGCCAGATCATCCAGTTGTTGAGTTTGGCAAAATAATTCAATCTCAGCGGCTAACAGCGCCAGTCCGGTATGCGCCTCCGGCATGGCAATGCCCTGCGGAATCAGCAGGCTGTCCGATGCGATTGTTTCTGGTGGCAGTCCGTTGGGTGAGATTTTCCAGTGCATGCCATGTGCCAGGGCATGGTGCAGGTTGCCCAGCGGATTCTCGGCCAGCCATTTGGGAACCGGACGTGTGAAATACTCGAAGGAAATGCCCAGCATTTGGCAAAACTGCGCCAGGGCTAACATGGCATTGGATTGTGTGCCGCCATAGCTCACTATGTTTCGATAGCCAGACAAATCTTGACTCATCAGCCCATACAGTTTGCGAGCCTTATTGCCGGAAAGAGGTGTCAGTAAATCATCGCGCTTGACAAAATAGGGGCGGCCAGCAAATTGAATACGATCAACGCGGGAAGCTTGCCAGTCGATTGACAGATGGTTAGTCGATAAGGAAGACACGCAGGGAGAGGGCTGTGAGAATATCGCGCCAGCACTTCCTGTGCAGAAGGCTGGCGCAGCAGGATTATGATTTCGGCGTATTATCTTTGGTTTTTGTGATCTTTTCTTTAGCCGTTTCCATCAACTCAGCGGCATCATCTTTCAGCTCACCAAGCTTTTCCTTGGCTTCTTTCGCCAGTTCACTGCTTTTGATGTCTTCAACAACATCCTCAGCCTTGTCTTTTAGCTCGCCGAATTTCTCCTTTGCCTCTTTTGCCAGTTCGCCGCTTTTGATGTCGTCAACAACATCTTCAGCCTTATCTTTTAGCTCATCGAATTTCTCCTTTGCTTCTTCAGCCAGCTCGCCACTTTTGATGTCTTCCACAACATCTTCGGCCTTTTCTTTCAGCTCACCGGCGGTTTCAACCGCTTCCTCTTTGAAATCTTCCAAATTTTCTGCTGCACGATCCGTCAGGTCAGGGCTGGCTGTGGCAATTTCCTCAGCTGTCGCGGTATTCATGCCCAGCACCTTATACAGGCCACAGAAACTCAAGACCCCCGTGGCTAACGCAACGATACCGATCAGCGTGATCAAAGTACTCTTTGCAAAAAACAAACCAACGATCAACAACACAATACCCACTGCAATACGGATATTTTTATCTTTTTTACCTACATTACGTTCTAAATTCATGATTCTGCTCCATTAATTTGGGAAATAGGATCCTGCAACGCCCGCATTATACAATGCCCAAGCTCTGCTGACACTATACCAATTATTAGGGTTTTTTTATTCAACGTTGCTCAAAGTACGATGGCTTACAAACGTTCAAAAATAGTTGCAATGCCTTGTCCGCCGCCAATACACATTGTCACCAGTGCATATTTTCCACCTGTTCTCTCCAGCTCATACAGTGCTTTGGTCGCAATAAACGCACCGGAACAACCCACCGGATGACCCAACGCAATCGCGCCACCATTAGGATTGGTTTTTTCCATATCCAGTCCCAAACCTTTGGCAACAGCCAGTGCCTGAGACGCAAATGCCTCGTTGGATTCGATAACATCCATCTGATCAAGTGATAAGCCTGCCTTTTTCAGTGCCAGTTTTGATGCTGGAATAGGGCCTTCACCCATGACCTCATTGGGTACACCGGCAACGGCATACGAGACCAAACGAGCCATTGGTTTTTGCCCGGCTTTCTCCGCAGCCTCAGCCGATGCCAGTACCATAAATGCTGCGCCATCGTTAATGCCAGAAGCATTACCGGCAGTGACCGTACCCCCTTTTTTGAAGGCCGGACGCATATCACTGAGCTTTTCAGCCGTTGTATCTGGGCGAACATGCTCGTCAGTGTCAAATGTAAACTCGCCTTTACGGGTCTTAATAGTGATTGGCACGATTTGTGACTTAAAGCGCCCTTCCTTAATCGCCAGTGCTGCACGGCGGTGTGATTCTGCGGCAAATGCATCTTGTTCTTCACGGCTGATATTCCATTTTTCAGCCAGCGTTTCAGCCGTGATACCCATATGACCAACCCCGAATGGATCATTCAATGTGGCAACCATCATATCGATCAGTTCAGTATTACCCATTCTTGCACCGTTGCGCGCTGTGGTAGACAGGTAACCTGAGCGAGACATTACTTCCACACCACCACCGATACCATAATCACAATCATTCAGCATGATGGATTGCGCCGTTGAGACCACAGCCTGCAAACCAGAGCTGCACAGGCGGTTGACGGTCATTGCCACGGATTCCATCGGTAGACCCGCTTGAATGGCGGCCACACGGGACACATAAGCATAACGGGAATCCGTCGGAATGCAGTTACCAACAGTGACATAATTAATATCTTGAGGGGCGACGGATGAACGAGCAACGGCCTCTTTCATCACTTGGCCAGCCAGTTCATGCGGCTCCAGAGAGCTTAACGAACCACCAAACCCTCCGATTGCAGAACGCACGGCACTTAATACAACAACTTCTCTGGACATGGATTTTCTCCTTGGGGTAACAATCGTTAATGGATAGTATTTAATCGGATTTAAGATAACAGATCATAGGGTGAGTGTGCCGGGTGGCCATCGTCAGTCGTTGGCAGGTTATCATTTTAATGGCTCCTGACACAGTAACCCGCTTAATAACGCTTCATCATTTAACCAGATCATGCGTTGTACGTCCTTATCAATAAACGGATTACGAATGCCGTGATGCTCCAGTACCCAGTCGTTATAGGCCAATTCCCATTCTGATGGCACATCGACTTTTGCCCAGTGCACCAGTGTTTCCAGATGATCCAGATATAACTCATCAATCTCGTAAACCAGCAACATATATAGAATAGCACGGGCAATATCGCCCCGTGATCGCTCAGGCACAACCCACTCGTCATCAGGATCAATCCCTGTGCTGGCATAAGCGTCAGGGTTTAGATGGATTTTTTCGGGACGAACCACTTTGTCGCCATTAAAGTCGAACTGGAAGCTGGAGCGGTGCGAGTTCAGTGTACGGTCGGCAGGTAGTAGATTAAAGGGATTCGTCTCAGCACCAAAGCGAATACTGCGGGGAATCCGTTTACGGATCAGGTATTCCTGCAAAAAAGAGCGGGGTATAACGTGCTCAATGGTATGGCGCTTTTTCTGTACCAATGTGCTGACGGGAATGGAGCCATAAATAGACTTGACCCATCCATGATTGGTATCAAAGAAAAATGCCCAAAAATGCTTCCACTTGTCTTGTGATTTAAATTGCCGATAACTTTTATGCGACTGGTACACACCGCCTGCTATCTCGATAAATCGCAGGCGCTCCAGCTCACTGGCTGTTGCCTGTTTGGTCCAGATGCGGTTTGGGCGAGTGGTGATGCGTCTTGCGATGGGTTGTGCGGCAGTGGATAGTTTGCAGGGCATGATTTCAACGTAGACAAAACCGTGGTCGGATTGCAGTTTATTATCAATATTGTCGTGCCGGATGTGGTGGTTCAGTACGCGGTAATCACAAACCTCGCCAGTCGCTTCATTGTTACGCGGATTGAGCGCATTGGAGACCAGAATGTGATCTAACACAATCGGTTTGCCACGATGCAGGTGGGTGTAAGGACGTGCTTGTGCGCGAAGTGCCGGGGTGATTTCAAAGCAGTCGTAGAGGCGATGATCGTGCAATGCCTTTTTGGCACCTTCCGGCCAACTCTCCTCCTCAATGCCGCCGACTTCATAAATCATTTGTTGCTGGGTGAGCGCCTGCACCGAAGAAGACAGCTCTTGATCGTTAAGGTCGCCCATGACAACTAACTGGGGTGTTGATGCGAGCTGGTCAATGATGTCGTGATACAGCAAGGTTGACTCAAGCCCGCGTTGGATCATGGACAATATATCGCCTTGTGAGCGCAGCAACAGCGTGTCTCGAAGGCGTTCTGCCCAAGGCGTTTCTTCCGAGTAGGCTAGTGTGTCGTCCACAACGGGGCGTTTGGATTTCAGGTGAACCACATAAACCATCACATCGCCGAGGTCAGGCGTTTCGATGGTGACACATACCGGACGGCGGCTAAATTTAAAATCTTCAGCAATCGGTAGCGAGTGATTGAGTTCTCTATCAATGCTTAGATGGCGGCTGCTCTTAAATGGGAATCGGGAAGCCAGTGCGACAACGGGGCTGAGAAACATTGAGTCATCGTCTGGGTCTGTCTTTGGCGTATCAGCCGTGATGAAGTGATGATAGCCAAGTTGGGTCACCAGTGTCTTCAGTGCATCGACACTAAACACCTCCTGAAAGCCAAGTACATCAGCGTCCAGTGCCTGAATTTGTGCAGCCACCCAGCGTCGTTTCTTTTTCCATTCGCGGGATTGGTAGCAGTTGCGGTCTTTTTTTTCGTACCAGTAAAACCCTTGTTCGGCGAACTGGTAGAGATTGATCGTTGCAAGCTTCATTTAAAGGAGCTTCCCCTATGCGCGACACCGCAAATGGTTGCCTATGGTCGTTTATAATGCTATTTACAGCCGCACCATTCTAATTCGATCAGACGAAAAATACATGACAAAAACGGATATCACTTTAGTGATTGCGATTATTGCTGGAATAAATACAGTTTTTGTCTTAAATCTGTTGGTTTTGCCAATTGGTCTGTTGAGAAGAAGATTTCATTACCCTATCGGTGCGCAAATGCACTGAGCCGAGGCAATATGTTCGTACTACACACGTCAAACTATGCTGAAAACCTGCTGGAACATCTGACCACAGTTCTTAGTGTGCCTCAGCAATCGGTGTTGGCAACAGAAGTTTTCTTGATCCAGAGTCAGGGGATGGAGCGCTGGCTGTCGCAGCAGCTTGCCAGTCGCTCACGGCTGTGGGGAAATTTTGAATACCTGTTCCCGGCAAAATTTTTCAATGCCATGTCGGGCAAACTGGGGCTGGGTGAAAAGCATCAAGCGTTTAGTCGGGAAAATCTACTGTGGCAGTTTGAAGGAATGCTGCGTGAGTTAACAGAACCGGTTTATCAGCCATTGCATCAGTATTTGCAGGGTGATGCGGTAGACCGCAAACGCTTTCAGTTAGCGCAGCAGTTGGCTTATTTATACGATCAATACCAGTTTATGCGGCCAGACTGGTTGGCACTTTGGCAGCGTGGGGAGCTGATTCGCTTCGCTGACACTAACGAGGTCACCGAGCGAACACAAAAATGGCAGGCAGCACTGTGGCGGGCGTTGTTATCACATCAAGGTACTGAGCAGGAGGGGGCGCATCACGGTCAACACTGGTTGGATGCGATTGAGCGACTAAAGAATACGCCGTCTGGCGAGTTGAGAGATATTTTGCCAGAGCGGGTTTCAGTCTTCGGGATCAATACCTTATCCCCGATTTATCTCGCTTATTTGCAGGCCTTGTCCCAACATATTCAGGTACATTTTTATTTGCTCAATCCTTGTCAGGAGTTTTGGGCGGAAAGTCATAAAGCCGTGATACAGCAAATGCGTCAGCAGTCATTACAGCTGAATGACTCGGATACTTCCCCCATTAACCCGCTGTTGGCCATGCTGGGGCAGCAGGGGCGTGATTTTCAGATTTTACTATTGGAGCAGCAGGCGAATGAGATAGAGATTCCCTCGTTTGATGCTGTGGCATCCTCCGGCACTATCACGCTGTTGCAACAGTTGCAAAATGACATTTTAAATAATCAGGCAGGTTGCCCATTGTCATTGGCTGCTGCGGATAACAGCTTATCCATTCATGCTTGCCATTCCCGTATGCGCGAAGTGGAAGTGCTGAAAGATCAGCTCATTGCAAGCTTTGAGGCAGACCCACAACTGGATTTACGGGATGTGGTGGTGATGGCGCCTGATATCCAAACCTATCTGCCATACATTGATGCAATGTTTGATGACATTCCCTATGCAGTAGCCGACCGCAGCTTACGCCAAAGTAATCATCTATTGGATATTTTGCTGCGCTTCTTTGCGCTCAGCCAAAGCCGCATGTTGTGGGATGAAGTCGTCAGTGTACTAGAAGAGCCAGTTGTCGCTGAGCAGTTCGGGCTGTTTGATGCAGACTTGGCTATTGTGCGCCACTGGATACAAGAAACCCGTATCCGCTGGGGCGAATCGGCGCTACACCGTGAAGCATTGGGGCTGGGTCATTTTGCTGAAAACAGTTGGCAACATGGTCTGGAGCGATTGCTGATGGGTTATGCCGTACCCAGTGATCAGGCGTTTTGCGATGGCGTATTGCCATATAGTGACATTGAAGGCTCTCAGGCGCAGGCATTGGGGGGCTTTTACAGCTTTTTTAAATTGCTAAAACAGGCCAGAGGGGAGCTTGCCAAAACATACACACTGGCACAATGGCTGGGGAAGCTGCACTACTATGCAGGCCAGTTGTTAATGCAAAATCAGGAAACCGAGTTGGCGTGGGGATCGCTACGGGAGCTGTTTGAGACACTGGGAACCGTGTCTGAAGCGCACACGCAGTCAGTTACATTGCTGGTATTGACCGACTATTTGGAGTCAGCTGCCAGTGAGCAAAAAACTGCCACTGGCTTTATGCGCGGCCAGTTAACCTTTTGCTCCATGTTGCCGATGCGCGCGATTCCATTTAAAGTGATCGCGTTGTTAGGGATGAATGAAGGGGAGTTTCCCAGTGTTGACGGGCGAGCTGCATTTGACTTAATGGACGTAGAGTTTCGTCGTGGCGACCGTTCACGTCGCGCGGATGAACGCTATCAGTTTCTGGAAATTCTAGTATCGTCCCGCGAGAAAGTGCTGATCAGCTATTTGGGGCAGTCCATTAAAAATAATGATGAGATTCCGCCCTCGGTGGTTGTTGCGGAACTGCTGGATGTGCTGGATCAGTATTACCATATTCCCGAACAACAGCTTGTAACGCGCCATCCGTTGCAAGCGCATAGTGCGCGTTATTTTCAGACCAGTAATGACAATGGTCTATTTAGTTACTCTGAGGCAGCCCTGGGTGTCGCTCGACGATTACAAACACCACCTGCGGAGGCGGTAGCTCCCTGGTGGCAAGGGGAGTTACTGGGGCGAGAGCCGGTTGAGGCTGAGATGGTGATTGACCTTCAGGATTTATTCCGCTTTTTTGCACACCCGCAACGCTATTTTGTCGAAAAGCATCTGCAAATACGGCTCAAGGGCATGGAAGAAATCATCGAACCCAGCGAGTCGTTCGAGCTGAATAATCTGGAAAAATTCCTTGTCAATCAAGAGTGGTTATCCCGTTATCTCAGCGATCAAGATGAGGACGTTGATCAGTTGTTTTTACAGCGCCTCAGAGCGCAAGGACGTTGGCCGCAAGGGGAGTTGGGTGAGCAATTATTTGAGAATATGTCGCAGGAACTAAGTGGTTTTGTGGACAAGCTTCGTGCATTGGACTTAGGGGAAAAGCGCGCACCATTGGATATTGATTATTCAATTGGCCATTACCGCCTGCGTGGTACGTTGGATGGCATTTATGAGCGTGGAAACCTGCTGTATCGTTATGCACGGTGTAAGCCTGCGGACCAGTTGAAGGCATGGCTGAGTCATCTGATTCTTGTCAATAGTGGCACGGACATCGTGACTTACTTTTTGCACATGGATGGTTCGTGGCAGTTTACAACGGTGGCACATCCCGAGGTGCGATTATTAAGTCTGCTGGATGCATACCGTACTGCACAAAGTGAACTCAGTCAGTTATTGCTTGCACCAGCCGTGGCTTATACCGAACGCTTATTAAATACCTCATCCCGCAGTAAGAAAACCGGATCGGAGATGGCAGTGGAGGCCTTTGAAAAAATCATTGAGACAGACGCTTACTACCAGCTATTGTATCGGGGCGGCAATGCTGAGGAGCTTTTGGCGGCAGCGGGCTTTCAGCAGGGGATTGATGACATTATTCAGCCTTTGTTTGATGCAAAGCAGGGAGTGAATTTTGCGGCGTTATCGCGCCTGACCTTGGGGGATCATCATGCTTGAGAACATCCGTATTGTACTGGTGCGAACCTATCACGCCGGCAATATCGGCTCGTCTATACGCGCCATGAAGACTATGGGGTTAAGTCAGTTAGTCTTGGTGGAGCCGCGTGATTATCCATCAGAAAAAGCCAATAAAATGGCCAGCAGTGCGGAGGACTTGCTCGCACAGACTCAGGTTGTTGATTCTTTGTATGAGGCTGTGCAAGGCTGCGAACTGGTCATTGCTTGCACTGCTCGACCACGCACTTTTGATCTGCCAGTAATGGAGCCATCGCAGGCCGCCGCGACGTTATACCAGACAGCCACCAAGAGCCCTGTTGCCCTGGTGTTTGGCCCGGAACGAATGGGGCTTCACAATGATGATATCCAGTTGGCACATTATCGTGCCACTATTCCGGCCAACCCCGAATATAGCTCCCTGAATTTGGCCTCTGCGGTACAGATTCTTTGCTACGAGCTAAGAAAGCAAGTGATGAATGATGAGCGTGTGATGGGCGAAGTGGCTCAGGAAACGCGGCTATTACCCAGCATTGCCCAGCGCGAGAATTTTTATGAAACACTGGAAGCGGTGTTGAATGATAGTGGCTTCGTCAACCAGCAGCACCCCGGACAGTTGATGTTAAAGCTACGGCGTTTCTTTGCACGGGCAGAGATGGATGCGTCTGAGTTGAACATATTGCGTGGGGCATTAGCAGCGATACAACGCAAAATGCAGGATTGAACCATCCCGTATTTTAGTATTCGGTCATTTATTCTCATTATGCGACTCAGTCGCTAGTCAGAGACCGTTCTGGCATGTTAGATTTGACCGTCGTCCCATTTGCGACTGCCATATCGTACATTATTTAGAGAGGAACCGCCTATGTCAGACTTGAGAGATGCCGCATTACAATACCATGCCGAGCCAAAGCCCGGTAAGTTGGAAGTGAACATTACCAAGCCAACCGTCACTCAGTATGATTTGTCACTGGCATATTCTCCGGGAGTTGCAGAGCCGTGTAAGGAAATTGAGCAGAATGTAGAGGATGCTTATAAATACACGGGGAAAGGGAATCTGGTTGCGGTGATTACGGATGGTACTGCGGTACTTGGGCTAGGCAATATCGGTGCGCTGGCGGGTAAGCCGGTTATGGAAGGTAAGGGGGTGCTGTTCAAGCGTTTTGCGGGGATTGATGTCTTTGACATTGAGGTAAGCACAACCGATACCGAAGAATTTATCCAGACGGTTGCGAACATCGCAGACACGTTTGGCGGGATTAATCTGGAAGATATTGCTGCGCCGCGTTGTTTCGAGATTGAGCAGCGGTTAAAGAAAATGCTGAATATTCCGGTGTTCCATGATGATCAACATGGTACAGCGATTATTATTGCTGCAGGCATGATGAATGCACTGAAGCTGCAAGGGAAGACACTGGAAGAAGCTAAAATTGTCTGTCTGGGAGCTGGCGCTGCGGGAATTGCGTCGGCTAATTTGCTGGTGGCGATGGGCGCAGATCGTCAGAACATTTATATGATTGACCGTCAGGGAGTCATTCACACTGGGCGTGAAGGCTTAACCAAAGAAAAACAACTCGCTGCAATAGAGACGGATAAACGCACACTGGCGGATGCCTGCGACGGCGCAGACGTATTTATCGGCTTGTCAGGCCCGGACTTGATGACACCAGAAATGTTGACATCCATGGCACCTAAGCCAATCGTGTTTGCGCTGTCTAACCCAAATCCTGAAATTAAGCCAGAGTTGGCAAAAGCCACTCGTGATGATGTCATTATTGCGACAGGACGGAGTGATTACCCGAATCAAGTAAATAACGTGCTGTGTTTCCCGTTCATTTTCCGTGGTGCGCTGGATGTTCGCGCCAGTGATATTAATATGGAAATGCAGATTGCGGTGGTGAAAGCGTTGGCTGATCTGACCATGGAGCCCGTCCCCCAGTCGGTAAAAGATGCTTACGGCAAAGACGTTATGGAGTTCGGCCCGGATTACATTATTCCGACCCCGTTAGACCCACGTTTGGCGGAGCGTATCCCAGTCGCTGTTTCTCAGGCAGCACGTGATACAGGAGTCGCACGAATCTAGTCAGATAGTGTGCTTCGTGTTTAAAAAAAGCCCACTTTGTTGGGCTTTTTTTGTGTTCGTCATATGAATCAGCGGTACTATCCTCTAAAAACGACCGTTGATCAGATCTGTGATTGTTACCTCCCGATGACTTATTCAAACTTGAGGACGATCAGTTTTATACCGAGTAACTATGTCGGTTTCTGACCTAACTGATTGATTTCTTACCAACAAGTATACAATAAGCAAATATGCTATAAGGAGATACAATGAACAAGGTAGTTCCAGCAGTTCTGGCGATGTCAGCTATTTTGGCAGTTACCGGTTGTTCCAGCTCTGGTACTAAACACTCTTATTCTGGTGTAAAAACCGTACAGAGTTCTCATTCTGGTAATTACAGTTATGCCAAGGCTGCCTGTGCAACCTGTGGGCCGGGTTATCATGCGGTAGCGCATACCCATGCCCGTCAGGCCAATGGCCAAGTGATTACTCATAGCCACGCAGGTGCTCCCGGACATACGCATAGTGGTATGTCTGCCAGCCATTCTTACGTAAGTACAGCGTCTCATGCGGGCCGTAACACGTATGTGGGTACGGGCTCAGCAGCAGGTGGCTACGGTGGTGGCGGTGCTT
The DNA here is from genome assembly GCA_002747455.1 of Pseudomonadota bacterium. GTDB lineage: Bacteria > Pseudomonadota > Gammaproteobacteria > Thiotrichales > Thiotrichaceae > Leucothrix. The sequence goes on from PDPG01000001.1 coordinate 29,574, forward strand.
CCTTTGCCAAGATTGCAGGTGCGTTATTAGTCGGTGGTTTAATTTACCATGCGACTCAGGATGACGACGATGATGATAATGGCAACGATGATTCAGGTCACAATGGTGGTTCTGACGATAAGTAAGCTATTTGGATGAAGTCGTTTGCCTATTGGTAAATGCTTTCTCTGAATAATTAACAAAGCCGCTGTGAATTTAAGTATTCGCAGCGGTTTTTTTATTGCATTCAGCAAGATCATCTACTGGATTAGAATGATTATAATTTCTTCAAATATGGTAGGCTACGCTGTACTCGCCAGATACTCAACAGCTTATTCGATGAGGAAGTGTCATGTTTATTGCAATGCTGGTCGAAGCAAAAGTCTTTACGGCTGGTAGAAAAAACCTATCGCAATCGAAGTACCCTACGTGGAGGAAAGTATGTTCAATAAGGGGGCGTTAATTATATTTTTTGTCTCTGCATCGCTAAGCCTGTCTTGCTCGGCAGGCACACTACCGCCTAATCTGGCAAATGCATTTAATGCCTGTAACCCTAAAAACTTCAATACATTAATTAAGGAAGATATTAAGTCTACCAATAAGTATTGGGAAAAAGCTGTTGAGCACCCAATATTTTACGATGATTGCCTACAAACACCCCCTATTAAGACCTTTGTATTCAAACGGGCTTATGACTTTATGAGTAAGGATACTGCCAGGCCTGAGTCATCATACACAGATGACGAGTACCGCCGAGAGGGAACACGTACTGAACAATATAATGAAGTGTCTGCATATCATAAAGCACTCAGGTATTCATTCCCGGCGTTTTCTAAGCTAGGCGTAAGGAGCTTGTATAAGCGATCTCTGTTCACGACAAAATATGTAACTAGTTGAAAAGTCGTCGGCAAGCTGGTTCACTCACAGTGACCAAACCTAAAGAGTGAAGCCATGGATCTTGCCGACGAACTGAGAACCAGCCTAAAAGAACATCTGGGTTG
>PDPG01000059.1 GCA_002747455.1 Pseudomonadota bacterium
CATTACCGATAACCTGTTCGATATGATTAATAAGATCATGGGGCAGATTCCCGGTGGTCTGGGCATGGGAACGGTTATCATTTGTGCATTGATTGCTGCCATGGCCGGGGTGTCAGGAGCCGCAACGGTGAGTTTGGGAATTATCGCCTTGCCTTCGATGTTGAAGCGCGGCTATGAAAAAAAGCTGGTCACAGGCACGATTATGGCCGGTGGAGCATTAGGCTTTTTGATTCCCCCTAGTGTTTTGATGATTCTTTATGCGTTCCTGTCAAAAGAGTCTGTGGGTAAGCTGTTCGCGGCGGGTTTAATGCCTGGTTTGATGCTGGCGGGTATTTATATTGTTTATATCTATATTCGTTGCAAGCTCAATCCATCACTTGCACCTGCTTTGCCTGCTGAAGATCAAGTGGACTGGAAAGGGAAGATTGTCTCGCTAAAGGCATTGATTTTGCCGGGGATACTGATTGGCACGGTGCTGACATTTATTATCACCGGGGTGACCACACCTTCTGAGGCCTCAGCAGTGGGGGCAGCAGGCTCGATTATCTGTGCTGCGATTTACCGCACACTAAGCTGGCAGGTTCTGAAAGATGTCCTGATGGATACCACTAAACTCATGGGGATGCTGATCTGGATTACACTGGCTGCGGTGTTCTTTAGTCGCGTTTACATGGGATTGGGTGCGGATATGGTGCTGGAGGAACTCATTGACGACCTGGACTTGTCGCCCTATATGGTCATTGCCTTCATGCTGTTATGCTATTTTGTGCTTGGTATGTTTCTGGATGACTTTGCGATTGTCTTTATCACCGTTCCACTGTTTGTTCCCATCGTTGAAGGTTTAGGATTTAATACAATTTGGTTTGCGGTGCTGTTTATTATCAGTATGCAATCTGCGTATTTAACCCCGCCTTTTGGATATAATTTGTTCTATATGCGGTCAGTTGCACCACCGGAGGTAACAATCTATGACCTCTACAAGGCGGCCATACCGTTTATTATCTTACAGGTGATTGGGTTGGCGCTGGTTGTAGCCTTCCCACAGATTGCTTTGTGGCTGCCGGAGTTTATTTACGGCCCACTCTAGCTATTTGTCTATCTGTTAGTGTTTGGATGAAAATGGTCATGCGGGTCGTGGCCATTTTTATTGCCTGCAAAAACTATGTGGTGCTACCGGCTTCGGTTACCGCTTTGCAGATATGGAGCAGGATGTAAATCCAGATTTGCTCATTGTTCGGAACTGACGTCTTTTGGCTCCTACCCATAATTTGTTATCCAAGGCCATTCAAGCTCGGTTTGTCGTATTGGTAAATATCAAAGTATACTTGCACAATTCGTTATACAGTCCGGCATTGACCGGGCACTACAATCCCGGATGAATGGATTACGTTCATCTTTTGTATATTATCCTTAAATTTAGTCGAGAAATTACGAAAATGTCTGTTACTACTGAATTGAAAAATCGTCATCAAGCTGCCGTTGCCCAAGGGGTAGCCAGTCGTGGAATTTATGCTGAACGTGCCCAAAATGCCGAGCTGTGGGATGCAGACGGTCGGCGTTTTATCGATTTTGCGGTGGGTATTGCGGTTAATAACACCGGACACCGTCACCCTAAAGTGCTGGCAGCAGTGAACGAGCAGATGGAAAAATTTACACATACCTGCTTTCATGTGGCGCCTTATGAGTCTTATATCGGTTTAGCTGAAAAGCTTAATGCCGCAACCCCGGGAGACTTTGCCAAGAAAACGATGCTGGTCACAACGGGGGCAGAAGCGGTGGAAAATGCCGTGAAAATGGCTCGTGCCTACACTGGTCGTTCTGGCGTGATTGCATTTTCTGGTGCGTTTCATGGCCGTACGTTAATGGGCATGGCACTTTGCGGAAAAATCCTGCCGTATAAAAAGAAATTTGGCGCTATGCCACCGGAAGTCTTCCACGCACCATTCCCAAATGAGTTTATGGGCGTGTCAGTAGATGACAGCTTGAATGCGCTGGAAATGTTGTTTAGCTCATCGATTGATCCTGAGCGCGTGGCGGCATTCATTATTGAGCCAGTACAGGGTGAGGGTGGCTTCAATGTCGCTCCGGCTGAGTTCCTGAAAAAATTGCGTGCACTAGCAGACAAGCATGGCATTGTGTTAATTGCAGATGAAGTACAGTCCGGTATTGCCCGTACTGGAAAGATGTTTGCTATGGAGCACAGTGGCGTTGCTGCTGACTTGGTGACAATGGCAAAAGGCTTGGGCGGTGGCTTCCCACTATCAGCCGTTACTGGCCGTGCTGAAATTGTAGATGCACCATCTGTAGGGGGCATCGGTGGCACTTATGCAGGTAATCCGTTGGCGGTTGCGGCGGCGACTGCGGTTCTGGATGTTATTGAGGAAGAAAAGCTGTGTGAGCGTTCTGCAACCATTGGCAATGAAATTCAAACGCGCCTGAAAGCAATTGCAGCATCACCCGGCATGGATGTCATTGGGGATGTGCGTGGCTTGGGTGCGATGGTCGCATTCGAGCTGGTTCAGCCAGGTAGCAAAGCAGCAAACCCTGAGCTGACTCAGGCGATTGTTGCCGAGGCCGAGGCAAATGGCTTGATCATCCTGCCTTGTGGTGTGCGCGGCAATGTGGTGCGTTTGTTGCCACCATTGACTACACCAATGGAGCATCTGGCTGAAGCACTGGATATGTTAGAAGTGGCGATCACTGCTGCGGTTGCTGCATCTGGCACGCAGGCTGCATAAACAACTGATCAATGATAAATAAGGCGCGTGTTCGGTGGGGCAGTTGGCTTCATCGGGTCATGCGCCTTGCTGATTTATCCTTTCGAATGCGTGAACTTTTAATATTGAATATTTGACCTATTTTGGCTTGTAATCTCACTAAGTCGCAGCGACTGGTGTTATGATTGGTCGCAAAAATATTCACTCAAAAGGAACCAGAATGGAGAATCAGACGCTTAGCATTGTTGCCATCGTTTTACTGTTGGTGATTAATGCTTTTTTTGTTGCCGCTGAATTTGCTTTGGTGAAGGCGAAACATTTCAGAATTGATCTGTTGGCGGATCAGGGGAGTCGTACTGCGCAACTGACGCAGAGAATACAACTGAATCTTGAGTCTTACCTCGCCGCATGTCAATTAGGTATTACCATGGCTTCACTGGGCTTGGGTTGGGTCGGTGAGCCGGTGGTTGCCTCCTTGTTGGAACCGATTTTCCATGCGTTTGGTATTCCCGAAGAAATTCTTCATCCCTTGGCCTTTGTCCTTGGTTTCCTGATCTTTTCCTCATTGCACATTGTCGTGGGCGAACAGGTGCCCAAAACGCTGGCGATTCGTAAGGCTGAGCCAGTTTCCATGTGGTGCGCCTATCCTTTGCATTGGTTCTATATGCTGGCATACCCGTTAAATTGGTTGTTGAATCGGGCATCTGGCGCGGTGTTATCCTGGTTTAATGTCGAGGAGGCTGGGCACTCCGATGTGCTATCCGATGATGAAATTCGCGGCATTATTGATACTTCGGAAAAGCACGGTGGCTTAAAGTCCGATAAGGCGGGGATGCTGCACAATATGTTCGAGTTTGACACGCACCGTGTTGAGCAGATAATGGTGCCCCGTAGTGAAATGGACGTTATTGACCTGCAAGCACCGTGGGACACGACTTTAGCGTTGATGCTGGAAACCCAACATTCGCGTTATCCGGTATTTGATGGAAACCTCGATGCGCCGGTTGGCGTCTTGTTGGTAAAAGATTTATATAACGCCATGCTAGGTCAGGAAAAGCCGGAAAATCCGCGTGCTGCGCTGCGTAACAACCTGCGCGAATGTTTGCTGGTGCCGGAAACACAGCCGGTTTCTGATTTATTTGAGTCCATGCGTAAAAACCGTAACCACATGGCATTGGCGATGGATGAATACGGCTGCTTTGCCGGTGCGGTGACGATGGAAGATATTCTGGAAGAAATTGTGGGCGAGATTTCCGATGAATTGGACGTGGACGAAGCAGACTCGCCAGTTGTTTGGGATAAAGATCACTGGGTAACAGATGGTCTGGTTTCCATTACCGATCTGGAGCGAGTGGTGGGTGTTGATTTTGATGACTCCATTGAATCGAATACGATCAGTGGGCTGTTTATGAACCAACTGAACCGTATGCCAAATGCGGGGGATGAGGTTACTGAAGTTGGGCTGCGTTTCGTGGCAGTGGATATTGAAAGCAATCGGGTCGGCCAGGTACATATCTTCCCTTTGGTTCCTGCAACCCCGGCCGCAGATGAGCCTGTGGGAGCAGACGCCCAAGAAGAAGGCTAATTGCATTTATATCAATTTACGCCAGCGGCAGATTTGGTTAGGATGTGCCCTCAGATTTTTTGATTCCTTAATCGGGTGGAATGATTGTTATGTCAAACAACTATTTTAATACGCTGCCGCTACGTGAGCAGTTAGCACAACTGGCGAAATGCCGCTTTATGGATATGTCGGAGTTTTCCGATGGTGTGGAAGCGCTGAAAGGCAAGAAAATGGTTGTCATCGGCTGCGGTGCCCAAGGACTGAACCAGGGCTTGAACCTGCGTGATAGTGGCTTGGACGTATCTTATGCATTACGCCCTGAAGCGATTGAGCAACAGCGCCAATCGTGGAAAAACGCAACAGAAAATGGTTTTACTGTCGGTACTTATGAAGACCTGATTCCTACTGCTGATGTAGTGTTAAACCTGACACCAGACAAGCAGCACACAGCGGTTGTCAATGCAGTCATGCCACTCATGAAAAAGGGTGCTTGCCTGTCTTACTCTCACGGTTTCAACATTGTTGAAGAAGGCATGAAGATTCGTGATGACCTAACCGTCATTATGGTCGCGCCAAAGTGTCCGGGATCAGAAGTTCGTGCCGAGTATGTGCGTGGCTTTGGTGTACCCACACTGATTGCTGTTCACGAGGATAACGATCCTAAAGGTGAAGGCTTGGCGCTGGCGAAGGCGTATGCTGTGGGCACTGGTGGTCACAAGGCTGGCGTACTGATGTCATCATTCATCGCTGAAGTGAAGTCAGACCTCATGGGTGAGCAGACGATTCTGTGCGGTATGCTGCAAACGGGCTCACTGCTGTGCTTTGATAAAATGGTCGAAGAAGGCATTGATGCAGGCTACGCTTCAAAACTGATTCAGTACGGCTGGGAAACCATTACCGAAGCGCTGAAATACGGTGGTGTGACCAATATGCTGGATCGCCTGTCGAACCCTGCAAAGATCAAAGCATTTGACCTGTCTGAAGAATTGAAAGTCATTATGCGTCCGCTATACAACAAGCATCAGGATGACATTATCGACGGTACGTTCTCCAGAACGATGATGGAAGACTGGGCGAATGATGATGTGAAGCTCCTAGGCTGGAGAGCAGAGACAGCTGAAACAGCTTTTGAAAAGACACCAGCCGGTGATGTTGAAATCTCCGAACAAGAATACTTCGATCATGGCATCCTGATGGTTGCAATGGTGAAGGCAGGTGTTGAGCTGGCCTTTGAAACCATGACTGCGGCGGGCATTATTGCAGATTCTGCTTATTATGAGTCACTGCACGAGACTCCGTTAATTGCCAATACGATTGCCCGTAAGAAGTTGTATGAAATGAATGCAACCATTTCTGATACGGCAGAATATGGTTGCTACCTGTACAACAATGCTTGTGTGCCGTTACTGGCTGACTTTATGAAAGGCATCAAAACGGATGTGATTGGCAGAGGCTTGGAGCTGGACGACATGAGTGTAGATAATGCGCGTCTGATTGAAGTCAATGCCGCGCTTCGCAGCCATCCGGTTGAGGCGGTTGGCGCAAGGCTTCGCACTCACATGGCTGATATGAAGAAAATTGTGTAACTAATTGACATGATTTGCTCAGAAGGCCGGACTTGTTTCCGGCCTTTTTTGGCTGTGTGCAATGCCCGAATTTTGCCTTGCCTTTATATTGGCCAAGTTGTATCGATCAAGTTTTGGGTAGCTATTTAGAGAACTTTTTGATAAAGCCTTTGGTATATTCTTTCCCCCAATAAACAACAGGATAGTCACTGTGCGCCAAGATATTTCACTGATCAACCTGACGGTTAATTTTGATGACCGTTTTCAGCTAAACTCAATTAACTGGACACTTTCAGCAGATCAGCACTGGATGATCACGGGTGTGAATGGTTCTGGAAAATCAGCATTGGCGGCGGTTTTAGCCACAGCAGGCGATATAATTTCTGGTGAAGTGTCCGGCATACCGGAACGTGTTGGCGTGGTGTCTTTTGAGGCTCAGGCGGAGCTGATTGCGGAAGAACTGAAAAAAGACGACGCCGACATTCTGGACGTG
>PDPG01000060.1 GCA_002747455.1 Pseudomonadota bacterium
TACCTGTGTTATCCGCACTGAGCAAACGCCGCAAACGCTTTTGTTTACGCAACAAGTCAATGTATTCATTACGCACAAGGGTAAACAACCAGGCACTACCATTTTCTATCGGTGGCTTCGGTGACTGATGTTGACGCAGTAGCTTGATACACACTTCCTGTAATATTTCCTGCTGATCTTCAGGATTTAGATTATGCGATTTATAAGTACAATACTGGATATAACGCTGCAAAGTACTTAGCAAAGCGGCGCCTTTATCACCCCGTTGATGGGTGAAATTCAGCAACATTTGCTGGCAATCAGAAGAATGGGTAAGGGGTTTGTCAGACATAGGCCGATTCTAGGGCAACTCAGTCAGTCCCGATAAATCACTGGGATGAAGATTTTCGCCCAGCAAAATCATGGTAGGCAACAAGGCAGCGATCAGAATGTCGGTCACTGTAGTAAGAAGCTGCAAGGCACGATTAACCAGCTAAAACCCCGTAATCCGGCGTAATTCATCAATCACTTGCTGACCTGCGTCGGATTCCAGGCTGTCTTCAGTCAGTGTGTTCAGGCGAGTCACACCATCCACACTGCCACGAGCGGAGATGTATTTCAGAATATCCAGTGTATTGATTTTGGCTAATAAATCCTCGCCACTCCATAGTCCCAATAAGGCAATTAAACCATGAGCGCCCCAGTTGGAGACATCGGCAACCAGCAATTCGTCGCAGGTGGTGACCGATGGCGTTATGGATAATCCCGCTAACGCCTCGGTGACATTTCCCATACCAATTTCATTACCACCGTCGCCAATGGCAATGGTAGGGCAGGTCGCTTCACGCATAAAATAATCGAAACAGGCACAACGCTGGCTAATATCCTCGCCGCGCATATTGGCGTAAATGCCATCTGCCGTCAGGCCGGGGCGTTCAATGGATAAGATAATATCTGGCTTGAGTACCTGTATGGCTTCGGCACCTTCCTGCGGGCCTTTACTCAAGTCGCCCACGCTGATTTGATAGACGCGATAATCTTCACGAATCACTCGCGCCAGTGGATCACCGCAGACAATAATTGGATCAGCTCCCAAGTGCTTTAGTGTGTCGTACAGGGCAATCGCCCCAACAGGGCCGTCGGTTTCAAAGGTCTCATCCACCGGAAAGCCTGTGCCAATCAGAATTGTGCCACGACAAGTGTAAAGCATCTCAGCCGCACGCTGATAATAACCGGGAGTCAAGGCTTGTTGGATGCGCTTCATGCCGCGTAGGTCTCGCATAACCATCAAATCTTCAATTTGCTGAGTGATATTGGCAAGTGGCTCGGTATTTTTTGTCATGGGGCTGTTCCTTGTGTTGCGGCTTTGTCGGATGGATGTAGCTGTGTCATTGTGGTGTGCCGCTGGCGGTAATTTGCCAGATGTAACTGCCGCTGCGCCTCGTCGATGGTAATGGCTTCAAAGTGCACTTTGCTGCCGGGTAGACGTTGTGTGAGTTGCGGAATATCCAGTGATAACACGGCACCAATTTTGGGATAACCGCCGATGGTTTGGCGGTCGTTTAATAGCACAATCGGTTGGCCATCCGGTGGGATCTGGATGGCACCGTAGCAAATGCCCTCCGACAATATGCCATTAACATCCGCTTTGATTTCAGGGCCGGTAACGCGAAAACCCATGCGATCGCAGCGTTCATCTAATATAAACTCGCTGCTGAAAAAACGACGCTTTTGCAAGGCACTGAATGCGTCTTGCTGGTAGCCCAGTACCACTCGCAACACAATGTCGCCGTGATAATTCGGGCGATACACTTCATCCAGTTGAAATTGTTCACTGGGAAGACTTGGCGAGGGGTGACAGGGCAATATATCGCCTGCCTGCAAAGCGGTGCCAACCAGGCCGCCCATTTTCTCACGCACGACAGTGGCCGCACTATCAAACATTTTTGTGATCTGAAAGCCACCTCTCACCGCCAGATAATGACGGGTATTGTTTTGTGCAAAACCCAGCGCAATGCGATCACCGGCCTTGACAGGATGTGTTTGCCAGTTGACTGCGGCTTGCTGGTTAATGGTTAAGGCCGCATCGCCGCCAGTCAGTGCAATGTATGTATCGACCTGTGATTCCAGCGTTAATCCCCCCATGCTGGACTCAATGACACAGCTATTATCAGGATTGCCACATAGCCGGTTGGCCCATACAAAACTGTAGTGATCCAACGGGCCACCGCTTGTCAGGCCGATGTTGTGATGACCAAACCGTCCAGTATCCTCAAGTAATGAAAGAATGCCGGGCTGGATGACTTTAAAGCCTTTGTGTGTCTGACTCATGCTAGTGCTCCGATTTCGCCGCCCAAGCTGAAAAACTCCTCTCGACTAATCGCTTTGAAGCGCACCTCATCGCCGACACTAACCGGCATGGTAGGGGTGGCTTCGGGATTAAACATGCGAGTCGGGCACAGGCCAATCAGGTTCCAGCCACCGGGTGAAACATCTGGATAAATCGCTGTTTGGCGGTCAGCAATGCCTACCGCACCACGAGGAACTTTTAAGCGTGGGGTGCTGAGTCGTGGTGTGGCGATGCGCTCATCCACCTGTCCCAAAAAGGCAAAGCCGGGGGCAAAGCCGATGGCATACACGCGGTAGGTCAGGCTTTGATGCAGTGCGATGATTTCATCAATGCTTAAACCAGAGTTTTGGCTAATCAATGTCAGCTCAGGGCCGGATTCCTCGCTGTAGTAAACCGGAAGCTCAACCAACTTTGAAGTTGTTGCTGAACCTCTAGCATTGGCTGAACTACCCTTACCGCCAATGTCTTGCAATTCCCGATGAATCACCGCCCGTATGTCTAGGTGATCACAACGCAGCGGATCAAAAATTAACAGCAAAGATGCATAAGATGTGACCTGATCAATCAGTTTATCGCCCAATGCTGCGGCTAGTATCTGTGATGCCTGCTGTACTTGAGCCGATATTTCTGGCGCAGTAGTGTCACCAAAATAGATAATGAGTGAATTTTCACCTGCAACTTCAATTCTCATGCGTCAACCAATGCCCGAATTTGTGCAATGGCTTGTATGCCTGCGTCATTATCACCGTGCACGCACAACGTATCGGCATGTAGGGGTAGCGTATTGCCACTGACTGTTGTGACGGTGCCTTCATCACAAAGCTGCCTGACCTGTGCCATCATTTTCTCTTGGGTGTGTACCGCACCGGGCTTGCTGCGCGATAACAGTTTGCCATCATCGTCGTAACAACGGTCGGCAAATGCTTCAAATTTCAGGGATAAGCCTAATGCCGCTGCCTCTTTAATATGCTCATCATTTTCTGGTACGGCTTGCAACATGAGTGCCGGTTTGGAGTGGTGTTCAGCGACGGCTTGCATGACCGCCGCGCGCACATCGGCCTTTGCCATCATGTCGTTATACAGTGCACCGTGCGGTTTCACATAGTCCAAACTCAGGCCAACGTTGTTTGCCATACCTTCTAGTGCACTCATCTGGTAATGCAAGTACGCCACAATTTCGTCATGGCTGCATAACATGGAGCGTCGGCCAAAGCCTTGCAGGTCAGGGTAGGCGGGATGTGCACCCACGCTGACGCCATGCGCTTTTGCCAGTGCCAGTGTGCGGCGCATAATGACTGCATCGCCCGCATGGAAGCCACAGGCAATGTTCGCTTGATGAATATGCGGCATGACAGCTTCGTCCATGCCCATTTTCCATGAGCCAAAGCTCTCACCCAAATCGCAATTTAGTGTTAGTGGCATTGTATGCCTCCTCGACAGTTGTCCGCTGTCATGCCAGCAAGGACAGGTTTGTGTTGTGAATTAGCAGGCAGATGCCTTACATAATCGCCAGTTTACTGTTTGGTACATCGGTGACCAACATACAACCCGGACTGTGGGTAATGCAAAATGGTGGCTTGGCCTGCTCCAGTGCAACCTGTGGGGTGACACCGCAGGCCCAGAAAACGGGTAGCTCACCATCGTGCAGTGTGACCGGATCACCAAAGTCGGTTTGGTTAATATCTTCAATCCCAATACGCGAAGGATCGCCCAAGTGTACAGGTGCGCCATGTACTGACGGGAAGCGTGTGCAAATCTGCACCGCACGAATCGCATCGCTGGCCAAAAATGGGCGCATACTGACTACCATCGTGCCACTAAAGCGGCCCGCACTGCGGCAGGGAATATTGGTGCGGTACATGGGGACATTGCAGTTTTCGGTAATATTGCGTACCTCCAGGCCATCAGCTAATAGTGCCTCCTCAAAGGAGAACGAGCAGCCCAGCATGAAAGTGACCAGATCATCACGCCAGTGCTCAGTGATATCGTTTACTTCTTCGACGAACTCGCCATTTTCAAACAGTTTATAGCTGGGGAGGTCCGTGCGGACATCCAGGTTGGCAGCCAACTCTGGAATTTCCCAACTGCCGACATCGGACATACCCAATACAGGGCAAGGCTTGGGGTTCATTTGGCTAAACTGAAGAAACTCTGCGGCCCAGTCTTTCGGCAAAATGACCATATTGCACTGAACAAATCCGGGACAAAGGCCGGATGTATTGGTTGTGTGCTCCTGACGGCGGATCTTTTGGCGAAGTTCTGCCGGAGTAATCGCTGAGTTCATAATTGCTTACCCTGAGAGTGTTACGAGACATCGCTGATTGTAGGGGAGATATTTCAATCTTTATAGATTTTTGAATCTGAAAAGTACCTTGTTTAGAGTAACAATGTCTCGCTGCTGACAAAATAGGCTGCTTTTTATGCAAATTGAGCCTGACTCTGTAGTTGGGTAGAGTCAGATGGAACGGCTCAGTGCTCTGCTGACAAAGCCATTGGCTAACTGTTAGTGGCTGTTTATAAGTGCATGTGTTCCACTTCATAAAAACATGCGATGGCTTTTCCCCAATCCTTTTGCGCTTAACCAGGTAGAGAAGGTGCAATCACTCTACCAATAAGCAATGCGCCTTCTAAACATCAAACCAAGAGGACAGTATCATGAGGAAGGGAATGTTCCGCTTGCTGTTGTTGCTAGCCCTGAGTCAGGTTGCTGCTTCAAATCCCCGTTCGCAAGTGGACGAGAGGGAGGCTCTTACCACTACAAGAGCCAATGTGTCTGGGGGAAGACCTGTGGTCGTAACCACTACCAAGGTGGCACCGGCAGCGGGAAGAACCGTTGTAAGGGATGGACGAAACCGGCGTATCGGCCGCAGGGGGCAGACTAAACAATGATGAATTTATCGTCAGCCAACCAAACGGTCTCCCGCGGGCGGGGAATGGCGGCTCGCTCACTATCCAGCCATACTTTCCAGCACATCGTAGGTTTTGACTACCTTCGTGGCCTTTTGTGCGACGATGTCTGTGGTATAGCCGGGTTGGTAGAGGTAGCTCTTTATGCCAAAGCCAACACAGCCCGCCTTGTGGTAGATCGCCATATTTGAGTTGGTCACGCCGCCTACGGCATAGAGCTGAGTATCTTCTGGCAAGATGCCGCGGATTGCCTCGACACCGGTTGCGCCTAACACATTGACTGGGAACAGACCGATGGTGTGCGTGCCCTGTGCGGTGGCCTCGAAACATTCCGTAGGGCTAAAGCAGCTTGGGAACGAGTACATCCCCAAATCGAGTGTTTCCTTAATAACGCCCGAATCCGTGTAAGGTGAAAAGATAAAGCGTCCCCCAAGGTTCGCGATCTCATAAGGCTGATCTTTCTGAACCACCATGCCTGCACCAATAACGGCTTGCTCACCAAAATGTTGCACCATCGTTTGAATTTTGCGTAAAGGGTTCGCCCCGCTCATGGATACTTCCAGCAATGTGATGCCACTACTCACCAGAGTCTCAGCAACGTCCAGTATTTCTTCATCCGGGATGCCGTGTAAAATAGCAATAATCTTCCGACGTTTCATATAATTCCAAAACTCCCTTCAAATTAGCATTGGTCTTGTTAGATACAATACCCTGTCTTGTCGGATAAGCAAACCTTTGGCAGGGCTTATCGCAGGGCAATCGCTTGAAACTTAGCAAGGAAATTAGGCATAAAGGAGTTTTTTTGGAATCCTCCCTATGTCAAAGTCTCTGAACAAGCTACTGGAATGT
>PDPG01000002.1 GCA_002747455.1 Pseudomonadota bacterium
CTGCCTGCGCCTGTTCATTCACTGATTGAAAAGTGCAGGCTGCTTGGCGTTAGTCATGTGTAATCAATGGGATAGCTGCTTAAGTTGGCGCGTATGGGGTGTAATGGGCATGCTGCTCAGTGTACCGATTACCGTGATTATGATTATCGTCTTGTCGCAATTTCCGTCAACGCATAAAGTCGCGATTTTACTATCAGAAAAAGGAGAATTGTCCAGTGACTAATAAAGATAAGAATAATCTGATTGATGGTTTCTTATTGGAGAAGCTGGAAATTACTGATGAAGTAGTCGATTACTATCGAGAAAATCCCGATGAGCTGGATTTAATTATTGATAAAGAGCAAATGCATACTAAGTTGTTGGCTTTCCTGTTTGGTTTGGGTTTGGCCATAACCATTGGTAGCCGCGTGCTGGCTTATTTCTTTGAAGACATTTGGGGAAAGTTTATGAATGATGTCGTGCTGGATGTCAGCTCTGAGCTGGGCATCGCCGTATTTGGCGGCGCTGTTACTGCGTATTTATTAGAAGTTCTGCAAGCCAAGCAATACCGAGAAAATGTCGCCTACCGCAATGCCATCAAGGCGCGTTTAGAGCAATCAAAGTGATCCAGACTCTTTAGCCTGCGCGGTATAAGCGGCAGGCAGTGCTTGCACAGAGCGCTCAAGGCGGCCATTGCTATTGAGGTAGTATGGCCGGGCGTAAGGCTTTCACTTTTTAAAAACGATTATTTTTAATATTTATAGTGTTTTTCTTTGTGCTATTTACCTTCCGGTTAATGTACGGTTACACAAAAAAATCTAACAATATACCAAATGGAATAAATTTCTTTGAAAATATTTCTAATATTAAAAGAAATTATGCTTCAAAATAATACAAGATAGAATCTGTACCCTCAAATCAATCACTAATTGCCAAACCCCGCTTGTTCATGGTTTTTCTGTATATTAAACCATTGTCAAAGGTAGTATCATACAATATATGAATAGTATTAGTTTTATTATCATCTCCCACTATCTTAGCTTTTACAGTGACTACTCCACCGAATACATGTATCTCAGATATACGTAGAGCATATGAACAGCTATTAAGCTTATTCTGATAGGATGGTTTATTATCCAGATAATACTTTAGTGGTAGTAACAATAATGTTTGATGTGTATCATAACTCTCATAGTCTGATATATAGGTAAGTGTTTTTTCTGATGGATGTATAAATAATATCCTAGCTAGATGTTCACCTAGATAACGATAGGGTACACCATGTTCTTCTATAGGTGGTGATATAACTAATATATCAGTGTTAATCAAATCATCCTCATTAACTGGTAGTGTACTAGTAAATACACCATTGTTGAGGGTGTATGTGTTTTCTGATAGGGTGAAGATGGTATGTTCTTTTTCTGGTGGATCTAATAAAGATACTGTTATCAATATAGCTACTACAGATAATACTGCGGTATTTATACGCTTTTGTTTACGTGATAGCACGATAGAATTCCTTGTATGTATATGTGGTAAAAGAGGGATCTGTATAGACCCGAATGATCGCACCTTAAAGTATCTAATCGGCAACCCCCTGTTGCTGAGGTCGGGGTTTATACACTTTTTGTAATTGTCAAAACCAATAGGAAACAATATCCTATCCATAAGCGCAGTGTTTCTTTTTGGGAAACAATTGGTATGGATACATTGAAAAGCACGCAGGTCCTTCGCGCCATCGTCGAGCAAGGTGGTCTTACCAAAGCCGCTGGTCTGCTGAATATCTCCAAGCCGATAGCTAGCAGACACCTCAGTAATCTGGAAAACCACTTACGGGCAAAGTTATTGTACCGCAATAACCGCCCCGCGTAGGCTAGCGATTTACAAGCCATCGAAGGCTACGTGCTCAAACAAATGAGCGATATAATGAGCGATAAATCGTCGGCTAATGAGCAGCGTGTTTATAAAGCAAACAGTGGTAGATCCTTAAGGGAAGGAGGCGACTGCTGATAAAAAAGAATTGAGTAAGTTATAAGGTGTAAAAAACGGAGTAAGTTAGCAATGCAATCCATACAGCAAAAATCACTTACCGTTGCCGAGGCTAATCAGGCACTCGGTGTCGAGTTTGAAGCAGACCTGTGGGCGCTGGTTGTCAGGATGATGAAATACCCGGATGTCACCTTCGATACCGCCAGTAACACCATCAACTTTGAAGGTTTCGTACCATTTGTAGAGCTGGCAAAAGAGTGGGTTAGTGGCATCAGTGATGGAACCTATGATGCACAGCAATGCCAGGGCTGTGGGGCGTATTTTGACATTAACGCCACCGATGGCATTTATGGCAAACCGGATGATTTTGAGGCGTTTATCTGTATTCCGTGCGCAGAAAAAATGACAGCTCGTGAATATTATCAACGCTTTGTTGAACGGTCAGTTTGAATAGCGGGTTCCCCCCGCAGCCGAAATTCCAAGGCATTAACGAATACGATGCGGTATCACGCCTGCACGATTCGCAGTTGGTAATGGGTGACGTGGATGTCAGCGACATTTAATGCACCCGACTGCTATCTGGGGTATTTGTATTAACGGCGGCTTAATCTTTTCCTGCAATCAGGCAACTGATAGTATGATTAGCGCTTGTTCTTTCCGACTTACCACCTGATCTGGCGTGAATCAATAATATGGCACAGCAATACACATTTCCCTGGGGCGTTTACATTGGCGAGTTGTCCGCAAAGTCGAGTGATGCTGACAGCCCTGATATTCCGGTACTGTCACCCGCCGAAGCCGGTGGTTTTCGTGTGGATTACGATGAGTTCAGTGAAGTAATGGCCAGTGACTTTATTGAAAATGCCCTGCTGTTACTGGCTGAAGCACTTCCGGCCAAAGCTTTACAGATTCATGTTTTTGACTTTGCCACTGCGCCACGTTTTCGCTATTTATCGCAACTGCGCTCTTACGATGCTTATCGTTTGTATGGCAACAGTAAAATGGCTCAGAACGGCTTTGACCACATTGAAGAACTGGCAAAACATCGTCTACACGAATTATTACCGCCAGAAGTGCAGGACCTTTCGGAATACAACCAGACCGCCACATATCCCGAAGCCTACCATGTACTGCTGATTAATCTTGACGATTACCCCGATGATTTTAGCGGTTTCAAGCGCATTAAATCCTTGTTCCATCATGCCAGTAAAGCGGGTATTTACACGATACTGTACGGAAGCGATGTTGATACAGACACAGAAAGCAACAGGCAACGCGTTAAAAGTCTGGATTACCTGGCCGAACGCTTTGCACCGCTGACGATTACCGATAAGCAGTTTATCTTATCTGAGGCGTTATTCGGGTTTGCTGAGCTGCAAGACTATTATGATTTCCTGCCAGTGGAATGTAATAAAAGTGCGGTACTGGCGGGACTGACTGAACGGCTGAATACACAACAGCAAGATAATACGGAAGCCGATTTTTTACAGGTTCCCATTGCCAAAAGTCAGGACGGGCGGCAGGATATTTATTTCTCGCTGGGTGCAACATCGCAAAACTACCACGCCATTATTACGGGTGGCACAGGGTCGGGGAAATCTGTTCTGTTAAACAACCTGATTGTTGGCATTGCCGAACGCTATACCGCACAAGAGATTCAACTGTACCTGATGGACTACAAAGGAGGCATAGAATTTAATGTTTTTCGGGATCATCCTAATTGCGTCAGACTGTTTTTGGATGCGAGTGACTTCTCGCTGGCGGCGGATATGGTGGCAGAGTTTGTCGATGAGCAAAACCAGCGCCGTGAGTTAATGAAGCAGGCAAATGTTAAAAATATCGCCGCTTACAATAAAGTAAACCCTTATGCACCGCTTGCTCACAAGCTATTGATTATTGACGAAGCCCACCGCCTGTTTGCCGGTAGTTATAAGCAACAGGCGCATTTCTTGTCCTGTCTTAACCAGATCACCCGACAAGGCCGCAGCGATGGTTTGCACGTTATTTTAATCACCCAAACACTGGCTGGTTCTGATATTCCCAAAGACTTACTGGGGCAAATTCCGCTGCGCTTATCCTTTAAGCTGAATGAAGCAAAGGATGCGTGGGCGTTATTTGAACATGGCAATACCGCCGCGCTTTATCTGGACAAGCAAAAGTATGAAGTTCTTATTAATACTGACCGAGGCATAAAGCAGGCCAATTTAATTGCTCTGGCTAATCCGCCGCTTGCTCCTGAGGAACAGGAGCTGGAAGCGATAAGACGAAAAATGCAGCAAATTCGTGCCAGTCGTGCGCCTCAGCAATGCCTGATTGCCGAGGTAATACGCGGCAAAGCGCACACGGAACCGCCAGCACCGACCATAGAAAATCCCTTTATTGAGCAACAACAAAACACGAGCGCACCGGACTGGCTAATAACGGAAGACAAGCAATGACAAAGTATCAGCAACTTCAACAACAATTTCCATCCGATGCAGATTATAAGCACCTGCTGGCTGATGCTTTGCTATGGAATCAATGTCATGCAGAGCATAGTGAGGCGAGTTATCAACGCTATATTAATCAATTCCCTAAAGGGCGATTTATCGGGCAGGCGCAAGATATTTATCAGGCATTTTGTGTGCAAAGGCAGGAGCGGGAGCGCATAGAAAATGAGCGTCGAGAGCGGGAGCGTCAAGAGCAGGAACGCAAAGAAAGGGAGCGTAAAGAACGGAGACGGAGAGAAAAGGAACGTAAAGAGCAGGAGCGTAAATTACAGACCATTATTGACTGGGCTGACGAGTGCGGTATTGATGAGCATACTTTACCAAGAGATATTGGTGCGCTCATACAATTAACCGAGCTTGATCTTAGTTATAATGAACTCAGCAGTCTGCCGGAGAGTATTGGTAATCTCAGGCAATTAACAGAGCTTGATCTTGGTGGTAATGAACTCAGCAGCCTGCCGGAGAGTATTAGCAATCTCACGCAGTTAACAGAGCTTTATCTTGGTGGTAATGAACTCAGCAGCCTGCCGGAGAGTATTGGCAATCTCACGCAGTTAACAAAGCTTTCTCTTTGGAGTAACCAACTCAGCAGCCTGCCGGAGAGTATTGGCCATCTCACGCAATTAACCAAGCTTGATCTTGAGAGAAATCAACTCAGCAGCCTGCCGGAGAGTATTGGCAATCTCAGGCAATTAACAGAGCTTTATCTTAGTGGTAACGAACTCAGCAGCCTGCCGGAGAGTATTGGCCATCTCACGCAATTAACAGGGATTTTTACTCGGAATAACCAACTAAGCAGCCTGCCGGAGAGTATTGGCAACCTCACGCAGTTAACAGAGCTTTATCTTGGTGGTAATGAACTCAGCAGCCTGCCGGAGAGTATTGGCAATCTCAGGCAATTAACAGAGCTTTCTCTTAGTGGTAACGAACTCAGCAGCCTGCCGGAGAGTATTGGCAATCTCACGCAGTTAACAGAGCTTGATCTTAGTGATAACCAACTCAGCAGCCTGCCAGAAAGCTTTTATCAATTACCAAAAAGAATTGTTCAGCCAGTGGTTGAAGAGGCTAAATGGAGTATTCGAGCCAAACACTTTATCAAAAAACTGTTCGGATAATTCTGCCTGCCATTCAAAGCAACAGAATAGAACAGAATGAATAAACCACCTTTTACCATAACCAATGCCGCCTTAAATTTAATGGTGCAGATTGCTGAAAAAACAGGACGATTGCAGTCCGATTATGAGCAGCAGTTACACCTGCGTAAAAACAATCGCTTGCGGTCAATTCAGGCATCACTGGCCATAGAAAATAACTCAATGACCTTGGAACAAGTGACCGATATTGTGGCGGGTCGTCGGGTGCTGGGGCAGCCCAAAGAAATTCAGGAAGTTAAAAATGCCTTTGATGCTTACGAGCACATTCCGCACTTCTCACCGTATAGTGTTGATAACTTTCTTACCGCTCACCGCTTGATGACACAGGGTCTGGTTGATAGTGCAGGGCAGTTTCGTTCAGGTGATGTAGGTATTTTTGATACCAAGGGCAATGTTGTACACATGGGAGCCAGACCTGATTTTGTCCCAAGGCTCATCAGCGATTTACTCGCTTGGGCCAGCAATGATGACACGCCAGCCCTGATAAAAAGTTGCGTGGTGCATTACGAGATAGAAGTCATTCACCCCTTTGCAGATGGCAACGGGCGCATGGGGCGGTTGTGGCAAACCGTCGTATTGAGTGCTGATAACCCCATATTTGCCTGGTTGCCTATTGAAACAATGGTGTATGAGCATCAGTCAGACTATTACAAAACACTGGCAAAAGCGGATAAAAACAATGACTCAACCGTTTTCATTGAGTTTATGTTGTCCGTCATCTTACAAACCATCGAAGGCTACGTGCTCAAACAAATGAGCGATAAATCGAGCGATATAATGAGCGATAAATTGTCGGCTAAGAAACAGCTCGTTTACCAGCAGATTGCCAGCTATTTACAGCGCCACACCAGTATTAGCAGCCAGCAAGCCCAGCGATTATTGGGCAAGTCACCCGCCACCGTAAGGCGTTATCTAAAAAGTTTGGTTGATTGCGGGTTTCTGATAGCCTCGGGGGAGAACAAGGCGCGTATTTATAAAGCAAATCGCGGCAAATCATTGAGGGAAGGAGACAATGACTGACTTTAAAAAAATCTACACTGGCGACTACTCCAAAGAGGGCTACGACGACGGGATTACGGATAGTCAATCAAACAAGCCCAAGTCTCACTTTGGTACGCTTAACCGCAATCCGGTCAACTTTTTCTGGCAGGCCGACAATGCCAGTGACAGTTATTCAACAGGATATGACAAAGGTTATGTCGATGGGCAACGAGTGTCTCACGATATTTATTCATCACATTCAGGAGCTAAGATGGGTAGTTTGCAACAGCAGTATCAGGTATTAGAGCAGGCAAAAGCTGCCATTGCCCACCACAAAAGCATACTTGATCAAGCCAGAGATTTATACGGCAATCAGGTCAATGCCATGCAGGGCGCGGGGTTTGCTTCCGAGTACACCACAGAGCTGGTTGCACGTAATGACCGCCTCAGTCGAAAAACCGATGATGTCCTTGATGAACTAACAAGGCAGCTAACAATGATCGAAGACTTTCAGGCATCCATTGAGCGCATGATACGCGATGCCCAAAGTGATTAATGAGTGACACAAGGATATTCAGGAGAAGACAATGAGTGGAAAAGACAGCATTGCCAATCAGTTAGGTTGGTGTAATAGCACACGCAGCCGTATTGAAGAATTTGAGCAAACCATTATCAGTGTTGCCAATGGTTATGATGCGATTACCAACGAGCTGAGAAACACCACAGTGTTTGGAGAGTTTCTGAGCAAAGTGGAACAACGTCAGGAAGCCTTTCGCGGAGAAACGAAGCAATTACTCGCACAGCTTCAGCAAGACAACCTGAACTATGTCAATAAACAAAGCGACCGCCTACAAAAAGAGCTGGGCGAGTTATAAAGGTATTAGCAGTTCAGGTCATCATCAGGTTTGCACTGAATACCAGTACCCGTTTTTCCCCACAGCCGATATACTTTCCGGTGTTTCCACAGCAACAGGCACACCATGAAATTCCAAGGCACGAACGAATACATTGCAACTGATGATCTGCAAATTGCGGTTAACGCGGCCATTAGTCTGCAGCGCCCCTTATTGATTAAAGGTGAACCAGGGACGGGGAAGACCATGCTGGCCGAACAGGTGGCCAATTCTCTTGGCAAGCGTTTGGTTCAGTGGCATATCAAATCTACCACCAAGGCGCAGCAGGGTTTGTATGAATATGATGCGGTATCACGCCTGCGCGACTCGCAGTTGGCAACCGGTGAGGTGGATGTCAGCGACATCAGCAATTACATCCGTCAGGGTAAGTTATGGGAGGCCTTTGCCTCGGATGAACAGGTGGTGTTGCTGATTGATGAAATCGACAAGGCCGATATTGAGTTCCCCAACGACTTGTTGCAGGAGCTGGATAAAATGGAGTTCTTTGTTTATGAAACAGGCGAGACGGTAAAGGCCAAGCACCGTCCGATTATCATTATCACCAGTAACAATGAAAAAGAGCTGCCGGATGCCTTTTTGCGCCGTTGTTTCTTTCACTTCATTAACTTCCCCGACCGCGACACAATGCGCGAGATTATTGAGGTGCATTATCCGGGCATCCAGAAAAAACTGGTGAATGAAGCACTGGAAGTATTTTTTGAGCTACGCACCGTAACAGGCCTGAAAAAACGCCCATCGACCAGTGAGTTGATTGACTGGCTCAAGCTACTCATGTCGGATGACCTTCCCGAAGATATTTTGACGAATCGTGACCAGAGTAAAGCCATTCCGCCGCTGTATGGTGCATTGCTCAAAAATGAACAGGATGTGTCGTTACTGGAGCGGTTGGCGTTTATGCATCGTCGCGAGAAACGCTAACTCATGTTGACGAACCTGTTTTATACCCTGAAATCGCACGGTGTGCCGGTGTCGATTCGGGAGCATCTGGATTTGCTGGCGGCGCTGGATGCCAATCTGGTGCTGGCAGATACCGAGGCGTTTTACTACCTTGCGCGTACTCTGCTGGTCAAAGATGAAAAGCATTTCGACAAGTACGACAAGGGCTTTCAGGCATTTATGAATGGTCTGGAATCACTGGATGGCATGGTGGAAGCCCTGATTCCTGATGACTGGTTGCGCCGTGAGTTTGTCCGACAGCTAAGTGATGAGGATAAGGAAAAAATCGAAAGTCTGGGCGGCTTGGACGAATTGATTAAGCAATTTAAAGAGCGGCTAAAAGAACAACAGGAGCGCCATGCTGGGGGGAATAAGTGGATCGGCACGGGTGGAACGTCACCCTTCGGGCATGGGGGTTATAATCCAGCCGGTATTCGCATAGGTGGGCCGGGGCGAAATCGGCGCGCGGTGAAGGTTTGGGAAAAGCGCGAGTTTCGAAACCTTGATGATTCTGTCGAGCTTAGCCCGCGCAATCTGAAAGTAGCATTGCGTCGCTTACGCAAGTTTGCCCGTGAGGGTGCGGCGGATACGCTGGATTTGGATGGCACGATTCGTAGTACGGCGAACAATGCAGGTTTGCTGGACATAAAAATGGAACCGGAACGTCATAATGCAGTGAAGGTGTTACTGTTTTTTGATATTGGCGGCTCAATGGATGACTATGTTCACCTGTGCGAAACACTTTTCTCAGCAGCACGAACAGAATTTAAGCACTTGGAGTATTACTACTTCCACAACTTCATTTATGAATCCGTGTGGAAAGATAACCGCCGCCGTCACAATGAACGCATTCCGCTATTGGATATTCTGAACCGCTACGGCAAAGATTATAAAGTGATTTTTGTGGGTGATGCCTCCATGTCTCCCTGGGAGATTATTTACCCCGGTGGTAGCGTTGAGCACTACAATCAGGAGGCAGGGCAGGTGTGGATGCAACGCCTGATGGATAGCTTTGAAAAAGTTGTCTGGATTAACCCGACCGAACGTCCGTACTGGGATTACACGCAGTCGATTGGCATGATTCGTCAGATGATGGAAGACCGCATGTACCCACTGACGGAAAAGGGTTTGGAAGCGGCTATGACTGAGTTGAGTCGTTGAATAGCCACTGTCGGCTTGGTTGTAAGTAGCAAAATTTTATGGCAGATTACCCACCGACTAAATAAGCCTTTGAGGAGATAGTTCATGCGTAAGTCCCTGTTAGCGATAATGGTTGGTGCGGCCACTTTGGTTGGTGCTCACTCTGCGTTTGCCAGCTGTGAAGACGGCGAAGTTAAAATCAAATTCAGTCACGTAACGAATACTGACAAGCACCCGAAAGGTATTGCTGCGTCATTGTTAGAAAAGCGTGTTAACGAAGAAATGAATGGTAAGGTGTGCATTGAGGTTTTCCCTAACTCAACGCTTTACAACGACAACCAGGTGTTGGAAGCCATGCTGCAGGGTGACGTTCAGTTAGCAGCACCCAGCCTGTCCAAGTTTGAAAAATTCACCAAGAAATACCGCCTCTTTGATTTGCCTTTTATGTTCAACAACATAGAAGCGGTCAATGCCTTCCAGCAATCTGCGGCGGGTCAGGCGTTGAAAGACAGTATGCAGCGTCGTGGTTTGCAAGGTCTGGCATTCTGGCACAACGGCATGAAGCAGATGTCTGCTAAAAAGCCCTTGTTATTGCCAAGCGATGCGAAAGGCATGAAGTTCCGTGTGCAATCTTCTGATGTACTAAAGGCCCAGATGTCAGCTATGGGTGCAAGCCCACAGCCAATGGCATTCTCTGAGGTTTATGGTGCATTGCAAACTGGAGTTGTGGATGGCCAGGAAAATACGTGGTCAAACATCTTTGGTAAGAAGTTCTTTGAAGTGCAGGATGGGACGACTGAAACCAATCACGGTCTTCTGGATTACATGCTGGTGACATCGACTGAGTTTCTGGATTCTCTGAAGCCTGATGTGCGTGAGCAGCTATTAAAAATCATTGCCGAGGTGACGCAGACTCGTAACGCTGAATCCTACAATGTGAATCAGGCCGCGAAAGCGTCTATTGTCAAAGCAGGTGGCAAGGTTCGCACACTAACGGAAGAACAACGTGCCGAGTGGGTTGCTGCTATGAAGCCAGTTTGGGCGCAGTTTGAAAAGGATGTGGGTAAAGAGAACATCGAAGCTGCACAAAAGATCAATGGCGTCATTGACCAGATTGCCGCGCTGCAAGCACAAATTCAGGAATTGCGTGATTCAATCAAGTAAGTGTTGAGCACTGAGTTCGGCCTTGATTTTGCGTTGTTGGGCTGATCTCAGAGCTTAGTCTGAGTTTGAAGTATGGCTTTGGCCCCAAGTGTTGCCAGAGCCATATTTTTTTAAAGCACAACGAAAAGAGAGGGAGTTATGAGTTCTGCTACTCACACGACATCTCAGGGGTTAATCGCTCGTTGGGTGAACGCACTGGAAGAAAACATGATTGCGTTGATCCTGGCCCTGATGACGATTATCACCTTTACCAATGTTGTTTTGCGCTATGGGTTTGATAGTGGCCTGATTTGGGGGCTAGAGGCAACAGCAATTCTGTTTGCATGGTTGGTACTATTTGGTGCGAGCTACTGCGTTAAAGTCACAGCCCACCTTGGTGTAGATGCCTTAATTACCTATTTTCCCCCATCGGTTCGGCGCGTGTCTGCATTAATAGTGGGTGCGGTTTGTCTGGCCTATGCCTTTTTACTATTTAAAGGCGCGTGGGATTATTGGGCAAACTTTGCCAACCTTCCGGGCACCGAAGGGCGCTGGTTCCCGACAGGCTTTCAGGAAAAGTTTTTGGCAAAAGGCTGGTATGAAGTGGAAGACATACCACTGCCGGGATTTTTACACTTTCTGGAAGCCAGCATGAATGAAGGGGAGGCTTATGAAAAGCTGCCGCGCTTTATTCCATATTTCATTTTGCCATTTGGTGTTGGCTTATTGTTTTTCAGGCTATTGCAAGCGACCTACCGGGTTTACAAGGGTGATGCACAAGGCTATATCGCCAGCCATGAAGTCGAAGATGAATTAGACGAAATTGCACGCGAGCGAGGTGAAAAATAATGGAAGTAGCCATTCTATTTGGATTAATTATTTCGTTGCTGCTGCTGGGAGTGCCAATTGCCATCGCGCTGGGTTTCAGTTCCATGCTGTTCTTGTTGGTTCTGTCTGACACTTCGTTGGCATCCATCGCACAAACGCTCTATCAGGCAATGGCAGCGCACTATACGTTGCTGGCGATTCCGTTCTTTATTCTGGCTTCCAGCTTTATGTCCACCGGTGGTGTGGCAAAGCGTATTATTCGTTTTTCCATTGCCTGTGTGGGGCATTTTCACGGTGGCTTAGCCATTGCGGGCGTGTTTGCTTGTATGCTGTTTGCGGCATTGTCAGGGTCTTCACCGGCAACGGTTGTAGCAATCGGTGGCATTGTTATCGCGGGGATGCGTCAGGTCGGTTACACCAAAGAATTTGCCGCTGGCGTGATTTGTAACGCCGGAACCTTGGGGATTTTGATCCCGCCATCTATTGTCATGGTGGTGTACGCTGCATCGGTTGAAGTCTCGGTGGGGCGTATGTTTCTGGCCGGA
The DNA here is from genome assembly GCA_002747455.1 of Pseudomonadota bacterium. Lineage (GTDB taxonomy): Bacteria > Pseudomonadota > Gammaproteobacteria > Thiotrichales > Thiotrichaceae > Leucothrix. The sequence continues at coordinate 12,099 of PDPG01000002.1, forward strand.
GTCATTCCCGGATTACTGGCAGGCTTTATGCTCATGCTGGCGATTTATGTGATTGCCCGTGTGCGTAAAATGCCCAAAGGCGAATTTGCGGGTGTGCGTGAGGTGCTAAATGCAGGGCTAAGTGCTGGTTGGGGCTTATTCCTTATCGTCATTATCTTGGGCGGTATCTACGGTGGTGTGTTTACGCCTACCGAAGCGGCAGCTGTGGCAGCGGTGTATGCGTTTTTGATTTCAAACTTCATCTATCGGGATATGGGGCCGTTATCCAAAAAAGATAACCCGCCGGTTGAGTCCTTTAAGGAAGCCCTGATATGCGCTCCTCGCTACCTGCTTGAATCTGTTATCTACTTCATTCCATCCCTGTTCCATAAGGATACTCGCAAGACCTTTTTTGAAGCGGGTAAACTGACCATTACGCTAATGTTCATTATTGCCAATGCGTTGATTTTGAAGCATGTATTGACAGATGAGCAGATTCCGCAGCAGATCACGCAAGCGATGTTAGCCGCTGGTCTGGGGCCAGTGATGTTCTTGGTGGTAGTGAATGTCATCCTGCTTATCGGTGGGCAGTTTATGGAGCCATCTGGCTTGCTGGTTATTGTCGCACCACTGGTGTTCCCAATCGCTATGGAACTGGGCATTGATCCGATTCACCTGGGTATTATCATGGTAGTGAATATGGAAATCGGCATGATTACACCGCCGGTTGGACTAAACCTGTTTGTCACCAGTGGCGTGGCGGGTATGCCAATGATGGCTGTGGTACGCGCTGCGCTGCCGTTCCTGGCGATTCTGTTTATCTTCCTGATTATGGTGACGTACATTCCGTGGCTATCAACACTCCTGCCAAACTACTTTATGGGGCCGGAGATTGTGACCAGGTAAGGGAAGTGACTCAGTAAATTGAGTAATCTTGAGCTGGCATTGAAGTAGTTTTCGTGCCAGCTTTTTTTATGAAAAACTGATATTTATAAAATGGTTGCGGTAAAATGGCCGACCGATTGCGACCACCTAACATTACGCCATGTCAAAGCACTATAATGCCCCCCACGGTTTTGCCCATTTTGAATTGCATCCTTGTCTGCTGGATGCAGTGAATGCCCAAGGCTTTACTCATCCGATGCCAATTCAGGCACGCGCGATTCCAAAGATTTTAGAGGGGCGTGATGTCCTGGCAAGCGCCGAAACCGGCAGTGGTAAAACAGCGGCGTATGTCCTGCCATTATTACAGTCTCTAATAAATCAACGTCTGGAAGAGGGGATTAGTGCGGCCAAGGGACACCATATTCGCGCACTAATTTTGGTGCCAACTCGTGAGCTTGCTTTGCAGGTATCGGAGGTGGTAACGGAGCTGGGGGCGAGAATGCGTCCGACAGTCAAATGTGTCAGTGTCTATGGGGGAGTAGTGGTTCAGCACCAGCGTGCCGTGTTGCGGCAGGGTGTTGAAGTGCTAGTGGCAACGCCGGCACGTCTATTATCGTTAATTGATGCCAAAGCGGTTGTGTTCAATAAATTACGCACTCTGGTGTTGGATGAGGTGGATAGACTGGTTAGTATCGACTTTCAGGATGAAGTCGAAACCGTCCTGAAACATCTTCCCAATAAGCGGCAAAATCTGTTTTTTACAGCGACCTTCCCAGATTCCATTCGGCATCTCGTTCGCACGGTGTTGAACAATCCAGAAGTGATTGATATTCCTTTAGGTGAGGAGATATTAGTTGATCAGCATGTCGCTGCGGTCAATCTGCGCGATAAGACACCAGCCCTAAAGTATCTGTTAGCAGAAAATGACTGGCAACAAGTTCTGGTGTTTTGCAGCACCAAAAAGAGCTGTGATGCGCTGGCTGCTGCCCTGAAGTCATTGGATATAAAAGTGGCCGCGCTACACGGCAATATTCCCAGTGAGCAACGTGAGCAGGCATTGGCGCTATTCCGGCGGGGTCAGCTTCGGGTGCTGGTGGCAACGGATATTGCCGCGCGTGGTTTGGATATTGGCCAACTGGATTGTGTGATTAACTACGAGTTACCGAGGTTGGTGAACGATTACCAACATCGCATCGGCCGGACGGGACGAGCAGGAAAACGTGGGCAGGCGATCAATTTGGTTGCACACCACGAGCTTGCACATTTTGAAGCCATTGAAAAATACACACGGGAGCGCCATCCGCGAGAAGTGATTCCGGGATTTGAGCCGGATGAGGCTGCGCCACCGCCACCATCTCGCCGCAAGCCGAAGAAGGTGCTGGGTAAAAAACGCAAGGCAAAACAGCGCGAATCCCGTAAGCAACGACGTCATAAAAAGCCATTTGGTACGGGAGAAAACCTCGGCCAACAGGACAAGACAGAGCCTTATACAGCGACAGCTCAGGAGCCGGTTGAAACAACAGGTTCCGAGCCGAAGCGCTCTTTTTACAAAGACCTCCCAGACTCAGATTAAATCTGGGGTCTATGGCATTGATGGCGGGACTTACTGAATTCGAACCGCTCGACAGCAGCCGTTCATTGTTTCCCCTTTGATCAGCGCCTTAACACGATAATGAACCTTTTGCTTCGTCAGCGTGTGAAAGCATTGCTTGGTGTATCTGATGGTCATATTCGCGCCCGCCCGCCCGTTGCTGCTTTTTAACACCGTTTTCATTGCAGTATTCCAGCGGTTGCGGTCTTGCTTTTCGTAGGTGATGGGTAACATGCCCACAGCCTGACCTCGAAGGTTTACATCCAAGGCTTTGGGGTGAACGATTATTCTCCAGAACGGACTCACATTGCCACATTCCAATACCCATTTGCCTTTTGAACCTGGCACTTTGCGGGTACGGGGGATGGGTTTTGAGGGTGGGGCAACGGCGGGGTTGCCTGTGGTTGGGGTGACGATTGGTGCTGCTGGGGTTGGGCGAGGCTGTGTCGCCTGTGGTGGTGGCGTGGTCGGCATCGGGCGAATATAACGCTCACTAACCCAGCCGTTTTTCCCCTGCCAAGTGATATTGATCCAAACCGTGCGGCCAATGGCAACACGTTTTCCGCTGGTACGGATGTATTTGCCATTTGCAGGAATTTTTCCAACGATTTTATTTTTAGCACCGGGCTTGCTGCGGATGTTTAACGAGTCCCAGTTTGCTACCCCCTGCACTTGAAAAACGGCGGCATGTGCCATTTGTATGAGTAGCAGTGTTGTTACTGTGAATGCCGCGATGCGTCCTAACAAAGTTTTCATTATTTAAACCATCCTTATATTTTAAATACAAAAAGCCCCGCAACATATCCATGTTAACGGGGCTTCGTCGGCTTCACTTACGGGGGTATTGTTTGTGTTCCGGCGCTATAAGTACCAACTTTAACACCGCAAAGTCACCCACAAGCTGACCAACTGTCCAGTCTGAGCGATAACTGATCCGTTAACGCCGATCTATATCCAATTAGCGCTGCCCACCGTAATTGTGCGTGTGCGGATTTGCCCCGTTCGGATGCGTATGCGTGATGGAGTTCGTCAATGCATTTTTTGGATGAGTATGTGTGCTTGCTGACACCTGCTTACGCTGAACCTGAGCCGCCCGCTGCTTATTATATTGAGGTGGCATCAAGAAGTCGTGGATGTGAACACTCGCGCCGCCCGGATGCGTATGCTTAATTTGCTTGTTGTACGGTGAGGCTGGGTGAATATGAGTCACCTGCTGTACGCTTGGCGCTACTTGGCGCTGTTGCTTTTTTACTACCTGACGACGTGTTCCATAGTTGTGGCGGTGTGGCACATTGCCGTTGGCGTGGGTATGCGTGACCGCATTGGTGAACTGATTACGTGGGTGCGTATGCGTGTTGACAGTGTTTACTCGACGCTTAGCCTGAGGACGTTGCTGTGTTGCCTGACCTTTGCAACTGTAGCGATGTGTATGCGGTTTAATGCCGTTTGGATGCGTGTGAGACACCGAGCGGGTACACTGGTTTGCAGGGTGTGTATGCGTATTCGCAGTATTTACCTTGTTCATACGTCGAGGCTGAACAGGGCGATGATGGCGCTGCTTGGGTTTAATTTTGGGTAAGCCACTGTCTGGCCCTACATAAACGCTGCGTACTGTACCGGTGCCTGCGTCGAAAATGTCGCCAGTATGATTGCCGCTGCCCTGCATGCTGTAATCAGGGGCTTTAATATAGTTGGTAGGTGCGGCTGGCACTACGGGCTTTTGAGTCACATAGGTAGCAGCTAAATAGCGTTTACTGACCCAACCGCTCACTCCGTTCCAATTGACCTTCACCCAACGTGTACGGCCATTCCGAGCCTCTTGCCCTGTGCTGATGACATTCTTTCCGTTGGCTGGAATTTCACCAATGATGGTGCTGCGAGCACTTGGTTGGGCACGAACATTTAGGGTGTCCCAGCTTTCCACGCCGGATACGACAAAACGCTCTGCTGCCGTTGCTTGGGTAATCATTGCAGTGCTGATACAAAGGGCAACAACAGAGGTAGACGTGACCTGCATTAGTCGATTAAGTACGCTCATAACATTATTCCTTTCCCTGATACTTCTTTATCTAAAGGCTTCGGTTGGTTTTAATTGTGGCCGCAGTCTTCATGGTTTTCTGAGGATTGCGACGATTTCCATACAATTTGAGCAGCCATATTATAGTAGCAAACTTGTGAAATCAAAGATTTGCAAGGGGTTTGTTATAATCTTGTGCATTTTTACCGTGTAGTCGCAAGACTCAGTTGTTTGCGGTTGGCAAGCATATTGATAACCAGCCCACAAAGGATCAATGCCGCAGCAACGACTTTCCACCACGGCAGTGGCTCGCCAAGAACCAGACTGGAAGCTGCCATTCCTGAAACCGGAATCAGCAATGCCCAGGGGGCGATCACTGCTGCTGGATAACGATGCAATAAACTATTCCACAGTCCGTAACCAATCAAGGTATTGCCTACTGTCTGCCAGGCAACAACCAGCCAAGTGTTCAAGCTGGCTTGTTTAAGGCTGCTAATTATCAGCGTTGGTCCCTCCAGCCACCATGCCATTAACAACAATGGTGGAACGGCAAAAATGGACGACCATGCCAGAAACGCAACCATCTCAACCTTGCCGACTTTTTTGATGGTGACATTGCCACAAGACCAGCTTAATGCGGCGGCTAAAATAGCCAGTAAGCCAATGATTGTCGTTGTGCCATCGGTATGGCTGGCAATTAAAGCGACGCCACTAAAGCTAATAAACAGGGCAATGACCTGGATGGTATGGATACGTTCTGCAAACAACCATGTGGATAATAAGATGGTGAAAAACACTTGCATCTGCACGACCAGAGAGGCTAGGCCGGGGGAGATGTTGTCCTGCATTGCCCAGAACATTAAACCGAACAGGCCAAAGCCAATAAAAATACCGAATGCCGCCAGGTATCGCCAAGGCACTTGTGGTTTTGGTAAAAACAAAATTAACGGGAAAGCCGCGAAAATAAAACGTAACGAGGCGAAGGTAAAGGAGGGAATATCATCCAGCCCAATGCGAATGAAGACAAAATTTGTTCCCCAAATAATCATAACCACAATGGCCAGGAGCTGGTGAATGGGAGTCATGCACAGGACCTTTTGAATAAAGGCTCAGGTTAGCATGAAACTGTTATGATTCAATCCCTGACATTATTAGCAACGATACGGGGTTTACGCATGTCGCTAACACTAGTTTTGGGAGGCGCACGTTCTGGCAAAAGTGCTTATGCAGAAAAGCGAGCGGCAGAAACTGGCAATACAGTGGTTTATATTGCCACCGCGCAAATACATGATGAGGCAATTGAAAAGCGTGTGGCACTGCATCGCGAGACACGTCCCGCAGAATGGCAGACTGTTGAAAGTCCATTGGAACTGGCAAGCAATATCAAGCAGTTAGCGGCTAAAAATGTAACTCTTTTAGTTGATTGCCTGACGATGTGGCTAACGAATTTATTATGTACGGATGATGCTACGCGGTTGACACAGGAAGTTGAAAGCTTGCTGCAAAGTCTGTCGAATGTGGATGGCGAGATCATTTTAGTCAGTAATGAAGTGGGCTTGGGTGTGATTCCGATGGGCGCATTAACCAGAGAGTATGTGGACACCGCCGGAAAGCTCCACCAACGTATTGCTGCGATTGCGGATAATGTGGTGATGGTGGTGGCGGGTATTCCGATGGAGGTCAAGGGACGGGTTTAGCGCATCGTCCATTGAGCCGCTTGTCTTGATCATCACGATCCCTGCGCGCTATGTCGTTATGATTACGCAATCATAACAATAATCAGGAGATCATAGATGGCTGATGTGTATATTACTTATGGTTTACGGGAGACGCTTTGGGTGACAAAGCTGGCGCGCTTGTTAGAGGCAGAAGGCTACACCGTATATTGGGATCACGCTCTTACGCCCGGCAATGATGTACGAACAGATGAGAGTATTCAGGCGTTGAATGCATCAGGTGCAGTGCTGGCGATTTGGTCGGAGAGTGCGGCAGAGGATCACTGGGCGTTGTCGGATGCACAAAGAGCCATGACTCAGGATAAGCTGATTTCAGTTATCGCAAAGCCAACCATTATTCCTCAGAATTTTCATTCCAATGACATCGTATTAATGCAGGATTGGGATGCTCGGTCAAAAGATACAGAATGTTATCAGCAATTACTGACGGCACTGTCGCGCTTAGCCAAGCCTAGTCAAGCCAGTGCGTTTGATCGTGAGCAGGAGCGACAGGCACGTCAAGCAAGGATGAAAGCAGAGAGTGCAAGGCGAGCAAGGGAGAAGCAGGCAAAGCAAGCGAGAGCCAAGCTACGTCGTGAATTTGTGTAGAATGTGCCTGATCAATGCTGCTTCGGCTGGATAAGGCGATGTGCTTGATTTGCATGGGCGTATATCAGTTGTACAATGCTTATGCTATAAGCGATGCCCGTTTTTGAGGGCGAGTTAAGCAACTGAGGGAAACAATATGAGAATACTGATCATTTTCAACCGGGAGCCGTATGACAATACCGATGTTACATGGAATGGTCTGCGGCTTGCCGGTCAGCTTCAGGAGACTGGACAGGAAGTACGCATTTTTCTAATGAACGACTCTGTGGATATGGCGCGGGATGCTTGTAAGCCGCCAGATCAATATGATCAAGATCTTTCAGCAATGCTCAAGGATCTCATCGCAAAAAATGTGCCTGTCAAAGTCTGCGGCACTTGCATGGCTCGCTGTGGAATCTACAAGAACCATCCTTATTTCGAGGGAGCAGAAAAATCCACCATGGCGGAGTTAGCAGAATGGGTGGTTGATAGCGATAAGGTCATCACCTTTTAAAATCTAACGGGATGGTTGAGGGTTTCTAACCTAACCCTCAGCCACCGCATTTGAGCAACACTTTCAAAAGACTGAAAAGATGGCTCAATAATCAACTAATTCCCATCTTGGAAAGCGCATCAGCCAGTACCTCTTTGGCCACGGGGCGCACTTTTTCAGCACCTTCCTGTAGTACCTGAATTGCGGCTTCTTCCGAGCAGGCTGGATCGTTAAAATAGCGGTCACGAATAGGCTCACACAGCGCAATGACGTCGTTTGCAATTTGTTTTTTCATTTCGCCATAAAACTTCTGCTCCCCGTTGTCATAACGCGCCTTGAAGGAAGCTACCATCTCGGGTGATGAGAAGTTCTCCATAAAAGTGAACAGGTTTTGCATTGCCTGTCCCATAGGTTGGCCTGGAACAGGGCCGAAGTCTGTTTCGGCAGACATGATTTGCTTGCGGATCGTCTTTGGGTCAGAAATCAGGTTAATAGGCTTCCCGCCGCTACTTTTACCCATTTTGCCGGAGCCATCCAGTCCCGGTACGCGGACGGGCTTGTCACCGTCAATTTCAAAATTGACCGGCTCAGGGAGGGACGTACCAAACATGCTGTTCATGCTGGAAGCAAACTCCCGACACATCTCTAGGTGCTGGTTTTGGTCTTCTCCCACAGGGACGTAATCGGCACGAACGATCAGAATATCAGCCGCCATGAGAACCGGGTAGTTGAAAAGGCCAGCAGTAATTCGACCACCTTTTGCGGTTTGACTTGATTGTTTATCTTTGAATGTCGTGCAGTTCTGTAAGCGACCATAGCCAGCCACCATGCCTAAAAGCGTTGCAAGATAAGGAATTTCCATAATATCGCTTTGGCGATAAATGGTTGCCTTATTAGGATCTAGGCCACAGGCAAGGTACTGACGCATCATGTGCAGCGTTCCAGCACGGATATCAACAGCTTCCTTTAACGTCGTCAGCGCATGTAAATCAGCAATAAAATAGTAGCGATCATAGCCATCCATTTCCTGCAGTTTTAGGAACTTAGTCACTGCGCCGGCCCAGTTACCTAAGTGCAAATCACCTGTTGGACGGATACCAGAAAGAACGATTTTATTTGCTTGCATGAGTGAGATATTTTTCGGAAATGTTGGAGAAATAGAAGTGGTCAGAGTCTACCCGAATTGGTAGGGCACTAAAAGTAGAAACTCATGGCCCACGAACCGGAATCATTCTCGGCGCCCAGGCATTTGGCGAAGCTCACCGAAGCCGGAAAAAACCTAGCTTCGGTCGCTTACTTGGCTGATTCACCGATCTGTGATCCAGCCCTGTTTATCACCAATTAACGTGGCTATTTGTTACCATACGCGATAGAGGGCAGCCATGTGACCAAGTCAGGGAAGAAAAACACAAGTGACAGGCCGATCAGCTGAAGAATCACGAATGGAATGACACCCTTGTAGATGTCCAGCAGTGTGACACCTTGCGGGCATACGCCTTTCAGATAGAACAAGGCAAAACCAACTGGCGGTGTCAGGAATGATGTCTGCAAGGTAACAGCTACAAGCAAGGCAAACCAGACCAGCTCAGGCTTATCCACTACGCCATGACCATCAATACCCAGGTCGAGACCGGATACCACAGGTGCCAGTAATGGCAGCATGATCAACGTGATCTCAATCCAGTCGAGGAAGAAGCCCAGTAGGAAGACAATCAGCAGGATGAATAGAATCAAACCAAAGCCTTCAAACGGTAGGCTAGTCAGTGCAGATTCAATCAGCTCATCTCCGCCTAATTCCCGCAGTACCAATGCAAACACGGTGGCACCCACGAAAATTGCAAAGATGTAGCCGGCGGTGTTAAAGGTATTGATGACAACTTCTTTTAATACCGCGAAGTTTAGTTTGCGATACACCAATGCCATTGCTGTCGCGCCTACTGCTCCGATGCCAGATGCTTCGGTGACAGTGGCAATTCCCATAAAGATTGAGCCCAGCACCGCAATAATCAACAAGGCAGGTGGGATAATATCGAGAAATACTCTACCGATGACTTTCCAATCGGTTTTTTCCGCATGACTTTGTGCCAGTGGCACATTGTCTGGCTTTAGCAAACCATAAATGAAAATGTAGCCGATATAGAGTACGCCCAGAATTAAACCGGGGAATACCGCACCCATAAACAGATCGCCCACCGACAAGGCCATTTGATCACCCATGATGACCAACATAATGCTTGGTGGAATCAGGATGCCTAAACAGCCCGCACTGGCGACGGTTCCCAGCGCGATACTTTTACTGTAGTTCTGGTTGAGCATAACCGGCAATGACATCAGACCCAGCAGTACCACCGATGCACCGATAATACCGGTAGAGGCGGCCAGAATAATGCCGATCAATGTGACAGTAATCGCCAGGCCACCTTTTACATTACCAAACAGGCGTTGCATGGAGTGCATCATGCGCTCGGCCACACCGGATTTGTCCAGCATCAGCCCCATAAAAATAAACATTGGCAGGGCGACCAGAACCCAGTTGTCCATGACGCTATAAATACGCCCGACCGATAGGCCAAGTGTGTTGTAATCCAGCCCGGTAATGGTATCCAGATACATATCTGAGAAGTAGCCAATCGCGGTAAACAAAATGGCAACACCACCGAGTACCCAAGCAACTGGATAACCTGCGAATAACAGCAACATAAACGTGCCGAACATCGCAATAACAAGAATCTCATTCACTTCCATTATTTCGACTCCTCATCGCGAGACGTTTGTACGCTGAATAAATGCTTGAGTAAGGAAATCCGGCCAGATTCCTCAATGGGCTGTGGTGCATCTTCATCATGGCGCAGCAGTACCCATGACTGAATTAAACGTGCAACAGCTGCCAGCAGGAGCAGAATAAAGGACACCGGAATAACTAATTTAATGATCCAGCGATGGGGGAGGCCCTGTGGGCTGGAGGAGGCTTCACCGATAATATATGACTGCCATACCCAGTCGATACTGTGATGGATAATGACGATGGTAAAAGGTAGGAGCAGAAATAGAATTCCAAAAATTTCAATGAGGTAGGTCAGTTTGCGTGGGAATTTCATGGAGAGAATATCGACCCGAATGTGGCTGTTTTGTACCACACCATAGCTTAGACCGAACATAATCCCAACGCCGTACAGATACCAGGTCAACTCCTCCAGTGTCACCATGGCACGGTTCATACCGTAGCGCATGAACACCGAAGCCAGAATGACACCGATCAGCACCACATTAATCCACGCGATTAAGTTGCCTGTCTTTTCTACAAAATTATTGATCATGGCCACTATTGGAATGTGAAGCGGCGAGGACACATCTGTGCTCATACCCATGAATGCTTCTCCTGAAGAAAGGGAGCTGTCAGAAATTGTAAGTTATGCTTAAAAGCACAAACTCCCCCAACCACGCATCACTTTGAAAATCATGCTAATGGAAGGGGGAGAAATATCCGAAGCTAGTTCAGATTAGTCTTGCTTGCCATTTGGCAGGTAACCAGAGCGGCCCCAGATTGCATAGCCTTTACGGAATTTGGCCAGGTTATCCCAAATCGCTTTGAACTGAGGGTCTTTTGCTGATTCTTCAGCAACCACTTCGTCCCACTTTTCCTTGAATGCCTTTAGCATTTCATCGGACCAGTAACGGATTTCAACGCCGTTCTTCTCGATGTTTTCCTGCATAACGGGGAACTGCATAGACTCACCCATGGCATAAGCATCCAGAATCGCTGCCTTACAAGCGGTTTCCACCTGATTCTGTTGAGCCTTGCTCATGCTCTTCCAAGTGTCGCCGTTGATTAGCAATTCGAACAAGGTAGAAGGCTGATGCCAGCCAGGGAAGTAGTTGTACTTCAGGATTTTGTGGAAGCCCAGATTCTTATCAATGGCAGGCATTGAGAATTCTGTCGCATCAATCGCACCTTTTTCCAGCGCCGGGAAAATTTCCTTAGATGAAAGCAGGGAAGTAGACACGCCCAGCTTTTCCATAACCAATGCACCTAAACCGAAGAAGCGCATACGCAAACCTTTCAGGTCTTCTGGCTTGTTGATCTCTTTGGAGAACCAGCCAGAGGTTTCAGGAGCAACCAGACCACATGGAATTGGGTGTACGTTCAGACCTTTCTTGTCGTACATTTCCTGCCATAGCTTGCGGCCATCGCCATAGTAGATCCACGCTAGAAACTCACCGGCATTAGGACCAAATGGCACGGCTGAGAACATTGCTGCGCCGTTACCCAGTGTGCCTGTGTTGTAACCTGGAGTAGAGAAGCCCGCATTCACTTGCCCCTTACTGACTGCTTGCAGAATTTCTTTAGGTGGGATCAGCTTGCCTGGCTCGTAAATCTTAACTTTTACGCTACTGCCAGATGCTTTCAGGTTGTCAGCCAACCACTTTGGTGTTGTTCCCAAGCCAGGTAGATGTGTACCAAAGTGTACCGGCAGCTTTAATAAGACTTTTTTGTCACCTGCATTTGCGGCTGTTGCGGTGAATGCCAATGATGCAGCAATAGCAACTGCTCCTGCCAGACGTGTCAGTTTTAGCGACATAAAAACTCCTCACATATTTAATAAATTGGTATTACCAGTTTAGCCAGTACCTTGCTTGAAATTGGTCAAATTGGTAACTGGTGATGGATTCTTTCTTAAAACAAACAAACTGTCAAGTTAATAATCATTCGCACCAATGCATGATAACCGCAAAAAAATCAGTGATCTATCAGGTATCATCCTTATTGCCTTGCGTCTGATTTGCTTTCGGTCTTTGATGATTTTTTGCTTCGATTGCCACTATCTAAGTGGGGTTTAGTTTGTTCCATTCAAATCATAGAGTAGCCTGAATCTTGCTTGCTTTTTATATAAACAGATCATAGAATCGGCGATAATTGGTCTTACCAAAGTGAGTGGTATGAAGAAGGCACGGATTGCAGAGCAAATTGCTAGTCAGTTGGAGGCTATGATCAGTCGGGAGAATTTACAGCCGAATGATCGTTTGCCAGCCGAGCGCAAACTAGCCGAGCAGCTAGGCATTTCGCGTCCTTCCTTACGTGAGGCAATTCAAATATTAACCAGCAAGGGCTTGGTGTATTCACGTCAGGGGGGCGGGACTTACATTAAAAATACCGTCGCTAAAAGCTTGAGTGACCCGATGTTGGCATTGTTTCAGGAAAACCCTGAATATCGCTTTGATGTGCTGGAAATTCGTCATGCACTGGAGGGTAATGCGGCATACTACGCAGCACTTCGGGCGACAGAGGAAGATAAACAAAATATCGCCGATAAATTTGATGCCATGATTGCATTGCACGGCAACGACAACCCGATGGATGAGGCGCGGGCTGATGCTGCGTTTCACTTGTCAATCGTGGAGGCATCACACAACATGGTGTTGCTACATGTGATGCGTGGGCTATTTGACTTATTACAGAACAGCATTTCGCACAACCTCGATAAGCTATACACCATTCCGCAGCTATTTGAATTACTGAGTGATCAACACCGGACGCTGATGGAGGCGGTGTTGAACAGTGACCCTGAAGCAGCACGTACTGCCGCTGAACAGCACCTGATCTTTGTAGAAGAAGCTATTAAAAAAATTGATGCAGACGAGGCCCGCAGACAACGCTCGCGGCACCGTCACGCCATACTGGGAAGCTATGCCCGCTAAAGCCTAGATTACCCCGGTCAGACTTAACGATAGAGGAGAACACGATGAGTGTAATTTGTGAACTTGAAGACCTGCGTCGGCTGTATCATCGCCGGGTGCCTAAAATGTTTCAGGGCTATTGCGAATCCGGTTCGTGGACACAGCAAACATTGGGTGAGAACTGCAATGATTTTAAAGAAATTCGCTTTCGCCAACGGGTTGCGAGAGACCTGACTCCCCGTAGCTTACAAACCACAATGGCCGGACACGACGTTAAAATGCCGTTGGCACTTGCACCTGTCGGCCTGCTGGGAATGCAACACGCCGATGGTGAAATCCACGCCGCCCGCGCTGCCGAAAAGTTTGGAGTTCCCTTTACACTTTCCACCATGAGTATTTGCTCAATTGAAGCGGTTGCCAAGGCAACACAGTCACCTTTCTGGTTCCAACTTTATGTGCAGCGGGATCGTGATTTTACCAAGAAACTGGTTGAGCGCGCTAAGGCAGCGGAATGTTCTGCGTTGGTGGTCACGCTAGACTTGCAAATGATTGGTAAGCGTCATGCGGATCACCGCAACGGCATGACCGCACCACCACGTCTCACCATTCCAAATATACTGGACATTGCCCGTCGTCCTCGCTGGGCACTGGGGATGCTTGGTACAAAAAATCGTGAATTCGGTAACATCCAGGGCAGCGCTGCGGGTGTGGATGACATGGGCGATTTGATGAAATGGACGGCGAATAGTTTTGATCACAAGTTGAATTGGGATGATATTAAGCGTTTTCGTGATATGTGGGATGGCCCACTCATTGTTAAAGGGATTATGGAAACCAGTGATGCAGAGGAATGCGTAAAGCTGGGAGCGGAGGCTATGGTTGTTTCCAATCACGGTGGACGGCAGCTCGACGGCGCGCGCTCCTCCATTTCAGTACTGCCGGAAATTGTAGAAAAAGTTGGTGATCAGATTGAAGTCTGGATCGATAGTGGTGTGCGCAGTGGTCAAGACATTATCCGCTCACGCGCCCTAGGCGCTAAAGGCGTGATGGTTGGTCGTCCAATGGTCTATGGCTTGGGTGCAATGGGGCAGGCAGGCGTAGAGCGCATGTTGGAAATTTTCTACGAAGAAGCTGAGCTGACTATGGCCTTCATTGGTCATCGGGATATTGAGTCAATCACTGCTGATGATGTGGTGGTTGGGCGTTAATTGGCTAAACAGGCGATTCTCGCATAGTACAAAGAATCGCCTGATTTTAGGCTGGCTGACTCAATACTTTCCAATACAGACCAAATAGCAGCAAAAATGCCACGACCCAGGCCCACTGCGCCAGATGGATAAAGTGAATATAGCTTGCGGGAAATACTATCGGTAGCAGCACACGTATGACCGCGGCGATGGCCAATAAACCAAAAACAATTAATACCGGCTTGGGCGGTGTATGAACATTTCTACCGGTATGGCCCAGACTGATACGAGCCATCATCGCAGAGCACAATAAGCCAGTACCACCGGCTGCTAATGCATGTTCTGCCAGACTTTCGTTGATCACTCCCAGTCCGACGAAGCCGTACATCGCAATCCCAATCGTCATAAAGTAATAGGAAAGGTGCAACGGCCACAGCAAGGCATGTTTCCATATTGCAGAATCATACCACCACCATGCACGAACCCCGTGAACGACCGCCAGTGGAAAGGCAATCAAGGCGGTTGACCAATGATTTGGCGCGATGAGGGCGGCAATCATCAGGCTGAGAAAACCGACAATGGCGGCAATGTCTATTAATTTAGACTCAGTAGGGGGATTGCTCCTGATGGCCGAGGTGGTAAAAAATGGCACGACACGGCGCATCATGGTGAGGTTAATGGCTAATACAAGAAAGAATCCGGTTGTCATTCCCCAGTCGATACCTTGCTGTAACCAGCCTAAAGCGCCTGCATAAAACAGCCCGTTACTGATCAGTAACAGGAAAAATTTGGCGGCTAATCCCATTTGTTTCCACTGTTTTGTGCGAATAATGGGTTGTATGAATAGTACCGACAAGCCCAGCACAAAAGCCATATCAACAACGGCAATAATCGGTAGCGGTACATCAAACAGGAACCCAAGTCTGGCCAATACCCAGCAAAAAAACACCAGCATTAACGGCTTACCGGAAGTAGAATTTTCGCCCGTCCAGTTCATCACGGCGGTAAGCAAAAAGCCCGTGACCGTTGCCAGTGAGTAACCAAAAATCATTTCATGTGCATGCCAGTAATAGGATGGAACACCTGAAAAGTGGTTGAATGCTGCACTGGGATAGTTCAGCCACCACACCAGCATCGAAACGGCAGCAAATAGGCTCCCCCCAAGAAAGAAAGGCCGAAAAGCACGCTCAAAAAAATACATGGGTATTGTTCTCCGATTCGACGTAGGGTGTTCTGCACTCGCGGTGGCTGGATGCTGAATGGGAATAGTCTATGAGGGAATGCTGCAAGTCAACTGATGTCGTTGGAGGTAATACCATGTCCATTAAGTGTTGGCACTATCTACGCAGTTTGTGTCATGTTTAATACAGATAATGTCTGTTATCACAATTTAATGGGATTGGCAGAAGGAGTGCGTTACCACGATAAAATATCGGCCATAAGGTGGGAATTTAAGTCGCGGCAGCAGAGCGTTGTCCGTACACACTCACCGACGCATTTTCATTGATTCGGTCAATCAGATGAATGACCTTCACAACACCGGCATCATCAAACACCCCGAACAATCCCTGATCATGGACATCTGTAAACGGTGGTTCAAATAGCATCTTTTTATCGATCATGCCGTTTTTGGTGAGGAAGGTGATAATGCTGTTAATAAAAGTCATCTGATCCGCACGCAAGTTTCCGGCTTGAATAAACTCAGCAAAGGCGGTTTGTGCCGCGGCGGTATCAAGTCCGACAATGCTGCGGATAAATTCACCCAGTGGTTTTTCACCGTAATTTTCGATGTACTCCTGTTTTGTGCCAACAGTCTTGCCATCGAACAGGATAGCTTCGAGCGTTTGCAGGTCGGTTTCAGTAATCGGTTTATTGCTTTTTAATTTCTGAATGACCAGGTGATCCTTGTGCTCGCGTACATAGCTGGCAACACGTTCCTTGTAACTTTGTAAGCGGCTGTAAGTGGGCAGAATATCATGTTCCCTGATACTCCCATGATCCAACGTATCCTCAAACGTGGTTTCCACGGAGACCTGTTTTTCCTTGTCCAGATAGCGCATCAAATCACGCAGTGCCTGACGGACTTCTTCCAGCCGGTTTACATTAATAGCCTCCCAAAACTTTTCTGTACGCAGTGCGTTTAACAAGGGCAGCTGTTTATTGAC
>PDPG01000058.1 GCA_002747455.1 Pseudomonadota bacterium
CATCGCTTTTGCAATCGCCTTTGGTGTTAGTTATTGGGGGCAAAGTCGTTGGACCTTTGCTGAACGCCAACACACCACCCAGCAAACGCTCTGGCGCTATGCACTCACTGCGCTTTTAGGGTTTTTAATTAATGAAGCCACCTTGTATTTAGGCATCCAAGTATGGCATTGGTGGTATATACCGAGTCTGGCACTAGCGATTGTATTAGCAGCATTATCCACTTACCTCATCAGTCACTATTGGGTCTTTAAATCGGTATGACTTTTACCCTTCCTCCCACACTGATGATCTGCGCCGACGATTATGGTCTTACACGTGGCATTGATCAGGCGGTATTAACCTTGCTCACACAAGGCGCTATTCAGGCCACGAGCTGTATGACCACAGCGCCACGTTGGCACTCAGAATCCGCCCCCGCTTTGAACGAATGGCTACAACAACAGCAGATCATCCAGCAAACATCTGTACGAGCTGAAATCGGCTTACATTTCAATTTAACCGAAGGTTTTGGCAAGCAGGCGCGTTTAAGCCTGTCACAAGTGCTCAAACGGAGTTATTTACGAGCCTGGGATGTACATTTTTTAGAACGCAGCCTGAAACAGCAATTAGATGCTTTTGAAGATAGCCTGCAACGCAGACCCGACTTTATTGACGGCCATCAACACGTCCATCAATTTCCACAAATTCGTGAAGTCTTGCTGAAGGTATTAAGCCAACGCTACCCGGATAAAAAGCTCTGGTTACGTCATACTCTACCGCCACGCCCCACGTTCCAACTTGGCCTTAAACCCTGGCTACTCGCCGCTTTAGGTGGCTATACCTTTCGACGCCAACTAAAACAACAACAATGGCCGACACACGCCAGTTTTTTGGGGGTGTATAATTTTACTGGCGACTACGCAGCCCATTTTCAGCAATGGCTCGCACTCGCCCAGCCACACAGTTTAATTATGTGCCACCCCAGCAGTCAGGCTAATCCTAGTGACGGTATTGGCGCACAACGTGTCGTGGAATATGAATTTCTACGCAGATTGAATCAGGATTCCTGCTCAGTAGCACATTCAACTCAGTCTTAATCATTTCAACTTGTCCAGCACTGTTGTTAGGTTTTTTTTAACGCCTTGAGTGTGGGGATGTTCTGCGCCACATCAGAAAGCGTGAAACTGCTGAGCCAATCCGCTACACTCCCTCGCTTGATCGCTATTTAAGCCCTATTTAAATTCATTCAAGGAGGCTTTGCTTGCCTGCCAAATTGCTTGTTACCCTGTCTCTGCTTAGTCTGCTGCTCAGTGCTTGTCTAGGTAATCCTAATCACCCGAGCTCTTGGCGTCCATTGCCACCAGAGGCAAAAATTGATCGCACCGGCAAAGTCATTGCCTCGGCTACCGTCGTCAAAGTCAGTGATGGCGACACATTGAAGGTCGAAGGCAAAGATGGACAGCGCTATACCATTCGCCTACATGCCATTGATGCACCGGAGAAAAAACAAGCACATGGCAAGCGCTGCAAAGCAGTCTTAACGCGGCTGGCCTACCAAAAGCAGGCTCAATTGGAAGCAGTTGACATTGATCGTTACCAACGTGTTGTTGCCAAGGTGGTAGTCAATGATGTGGATATCGGGCTGGAGCAAATCCGCCAAGGCTGTGCTTGGCACTACACTCGATACGCCAGCCAACAAAGCCAAGCTGACCGCACAGCTTATGCCCAAGCTGAAACAGCAGCTCGTCAGCATCATGTGGGTTTATGGAACGCTGCCCGCCCATTAGCACCTTGGGAGTACCGGCGACGCTATTGAAGCAGGCTTAGCTCGTCAATTAGTCCGCCAATAAATCCTTTAAACTGGCAATATAAGCTTTGGCTGTTTCTTGCCGCTCTTCAGGGGTGACTACTTTGCGGTCTTCCCATTCCAAATGTTTTTCCGGCAATTCATCCAGAAAGCGGCTGGGACCACAGGTCATGGACTCACCAAAACGGGTGCGTGTCTTGGCATAACTAATGGTTAAGTGCTTTTTGGCACGGGTAATGCCAACATAAGTCAGGCGGCGCTCCTCCTGTAAACCCGCTTCATCCAGGCTATTAGCATGCGGCAATAATTCTTCCTCTGCACCGACTAAAAACACATAAGGAAACTCCAAACCCTTAGCCGCATGCAAGGTCATTAAAGTGACAGCATCTTGTTCCACTTCCTCACTATTGCGCTCCAGTAAATCCACCAAGCTCATGTGCGCAACAATCTCAGCCAAGTTTTCTTTACCTGCGCCCTCATCGTGTAGCTTTGCGACCCATGCCACAATCTCATGCACATGACTCATGCGCTTTTCGGCCATTTTAGAAGAACTAGAGTTCTGTAATAGCCAATCTTCATAATCAATTTCATTCACAATACGCTTGACTAAAGCGGCGGGTGCATACTCATTATTCGCTTGCACCATTGCATTGAGCCATGCAGTAAAACTATCCACCCGTTGCCGTGCTTTAGCGGAAATACGCTCAGCAAAACCCATCTCTTGAGCGGCTTGAAATAAACTACATTGGCGCTCGTGGGCATATTCGCCCAGCTTTTCTAGCGTAGAAGCACCAATCTCACGGCGTGGTGTATTAATAATACGCAAGAAAGCGGTATCATCATTAGGATTACTCACCAAGCGTAAATAAGCCAAAATATCTTTTACTTCAGCACGTTCAAAAAAGGATGTGCCGCCAGTAATTTTGTAGGGAATATTATTTTCACGCAGTAGCTTTTCAAATAAACGGCTCTGGTGATTACCTCGATATAAAATGGCAAATGATTTATAAGGCACACGTTCACGGAATTGGCGCTTCATCATTTCGCCGACTACCTTTTGTGCTTCGTGCTCCGCAGTACGGCAAGGCATAACTAAAATCGGATCACCTTCGCCCAAGGTACTCCATAACTGCTTTTCAAATAAGTGTGGATTATTCGCAATCAGTTGATTAGCACTTTCCAAAATGCGCCGTGTAGAACGGTAATTTTGCTCAAGTTTCACAACTTTGAGCAGGGGGTAATCTTTCCGTAATTGAAAAATATTTTCAGGCCGTGCCCCACGCCAAGCATAAATGGACTGATCATCATCACCCACTGCCGTAAAAGCGCCACGTACCCCCGCTAATTGCCGAACAAGCTGATACTGACAAGCATTCGTATCTTGATACTCATCAATCAATAAATAACGTAAGCGGGCTTGCCACTTCTCTAATATTTCTGGGTATTGTGCAAATAATTGCACGGGCAATACAATCAGATCATCAAAATCAAGCGCATTATAGGCTTTTATTTGGCGCTGATATTGCCCATATAAGCGAGCAGCAGCTTGTAGATTTTCATCTCCTACGCTGTTTTGCAAGGCTTGCTCTGGGCTAATAAAATCATTTTTCCAACGGGAGATTTGCCAACGTAATTCATCACCCGACTCTAAATCATTACGTAAAGTCAGCTCTTTTAAAATCGTGCTGCTGTCTTGAGCATCCAGAATAGAAAAGCCCGCTTTATAGCCTAGTTTTTTTACTTCAAATTTGAGTATATTCAAGCCCAAAGTATGAAAAGTGGAAACGCTTAAACCTTTAGCTTCATCCTTAGTGAGTAGCTGCCCAGCACGTTCTGCCATTTCGCGCGCTGCTTTATTGGTAAAGGTAATCGCCGCAATCTGTTTAGCCTCATGTCCACCTTTACGTATAAGCCATGCAATTTTCTGGGTAATGACACTGGTTTTACCACTACCTGCACCAGCAAGTACCAAAAGTGGAGAACCAAGATGCGTGACCGCCGCTTGTTGTTGGGGATTGAGTTGGGTCATTTTATTGCTCTAAACGCGCCTTGATGGCATTGCGGTAAGCGATATTTTCTCGGTATTGTTTGGCTTGCAGAATTTCTAATAAATAAGCGGTAACAGCGCCGCCGAAAATGGCAATACCCAACTCAGAACTGACATCCAGCACGACATCATTCATAAATTTTCCCCAAATATCTTCAAAGAAATAGGCCAGCACACAACTACCAATGGTTATCGCTAAGCCCAAGACGAACAAAGAAGCTAATAATTTAGTGTGAGCCTTTTCTTTGTCAATAATAAAGTCCAACTCATCAGGGTGTTGACGATAGTATTCAACAATTTCATCAGTCACGATGGTTTTTTCTAACAAAAAATTATCCAATACATTGTTTTTGTTTTCTTTATTCATTGGATAACTCCCCTTTTTCCGAGAGTAAAATCGCGGCTTTGTGGGTTGCCGGGAATTGCGATAAGACGATAATCATAATCACGGTAATCGGCACACTGAGCAGCATGCCCATCACGCCCCAGATTTGCCCCCAAATGGCGAGCGCAACAATGGTGACCATCGGGCTGATATTAAGATTTTTACCCATCAGTCCCGGTTCGATAAAGTTGCCGACAATTTGCTGGATGGCGCCAATCAGTGCCAAAATCAAAATAAACGGCATCAATTCGCCAAATTGCAACAAGCTAAATACGGCGGGAAAAACGGTCGCCACTAAGGAACCAATGGTCGGGATATAGTTGAGCACAAAGATTAAAAACGCCCAAAACATAGGGGAGTCGACACCAATGGCCAGTAGCACCAGATAGCTCAAAAAACCGGTCAGCAAGCTCATCAAGGTTTTGACGCGGAAGTAGCTGGATAGCGATAATTCAATTTTTTCCAGCGCTTTCATAAATTTTTGTCGGCTGTCCTGTTCAGGAAACAGCACCTTGATTTTTAATTTGACACTATCAGTTTCCAAAAAGATAAACAATAAATAAATCAATATCATCATGGAATTGGAAAAAATATCCGACAAACCAGCCGCCAGATTAGAGAGTATATTTTTAATATCCAGCGACTCAATGACTGAACTGATTTCAGCTTGCAAATCAATATGAAACAGTTTCTCAATTTTTACCGCGATGGCGGTAATATTAGCTTCATAATCGGAAAAGGCGACCAGCAATTCCGATAAATTACCCATGACGGTATGAAGCACCAAGTACACCACAAACAGCAATCCCCCCAGCACGGTAATGGATTGCAATTTTTCCGGCACAAAGCGGCTAAACCAAGTGAATCTGCCCGCCGCCTTTTTCAACTGCAAAGCGGCAAACCACAGCAAAAAAGCGATAATCAGCTGAATCAGCATATTTTGCCCGTAAACCAACGCTAGTATGATACCGATAGCGATGATGAAAAAGTAAGCGGTGTTTTTCATAATATGTTGTCCTTGTTAAAGCGAAACTCGCTGTCGTCTTTTAGACCTCCTGACATACATTGTAAATTCAATGTGTCAACAGAGGTCTAGACTTTCATAAATTAATTCATATCTCTTACCAAACGCACATAATTATTCACTCTCACCACATCGCCTTGAGGGCCGTTGCCTTGTGGATAATCGCCAGCACTGCCCGTTTTGGGGTCGCTGCGTTGTGAGCCTGCACCGTGAACATCCATGAGTTCTTTATCCTGTGAAGTATGAGGTGGAGCAAAGTATCCCAAACCCTCGCCAAAGGAAATATAAACTGCCCAGCTAACACGTTTGACATTTTTATGGGTGGTTGAAGTCCAGAAAAACGGATAATTTGTTTTTCCACCTTCATCGGCAATGGTTGAAATATTAAATATCGGATCAATGGCCGCTGAATGGGTTGCTTGTGGCGAACGATTGTAATCGACAATGCTTTGCAATTCTTTGGCATCAGGTAAGCGCCAACCCGAGTAGCCCAAATAATTTTCCTTGTTTTTCTGCTCGGCATACGCCAAAGCTTCTTGCCAATTCATACCTTTTTTACTGTCGTCTTTTGACCACATCAAGCCT
>PDPG01000003.1 GCA_002747455.1 Pseudomonadota bacterium
GCAGAGGTACTTAGCCGCTTAGGCTGTGAGACATACTTTAGGGTCAGATTGACTGGGGATTTCTAGTCGCAGAGGTACTTAGCCGCTTAGGCTGTGAGACTCTATTTTATTTATTTCATTGGATTTCTTGTTTTTGAGTCGCAGAGGTACTTAGCCGCTTAGGCTGTGAGACTGGGCTTGAACTCAAACTCCATTATCTAACTCCTTGTCGCAGAGGTACTTAGCCGCTTAGGCTGTGAGACCCTCATTACGTTGGAATCTTCTCTGCTAGCAGCATGTCGCAGAGGTACTTAGCCGCTTAGGCTGTGAGACCAGAACAATAGCAACCATCTCCATACCACTTCTCCGTCGCAGAGGTACTTAGCCGCTTAGGCTGTGAGACCATAAGGACGTTTTGCCAGTAACATGTCGTTTAGCGTCGCAGAGGTACTTAGCCGCTTAGGCTGTGAGACCGGTGTGTTTCAACAAACGCCTGACAATCATTTGTCGCAGAGGTACTTAGCCGCTTAGGCTGTGAGACCAAGCACTCTTTCCGCATCATCTTCATCGCAGTTCAGTCGCAGAGGTACTTAGCCGCTTAGGCTGTGAGACGAAAGTGCAACACTTCGTACCACGATGCTATCTTGTCGCAGAGGTACTTAGCCGCTTAGGCTGTGAGCAAATAAAAAAGCCTTTAACAAGTGAATTTTGTTAAAGGCTTTTTTTATGGGCGAGGCCGGTTTGTAGATGAGATCACTACTTGAGCATTACGCCACTTCCGACCGGATGTCATTAAACAGGCGTTTTACCCACTGAATCCGTTGCTCTACGGTCGATTCGGCGTATTCAAAACTAATCTTGTCCTGCCCCAGCAATTTAAACTCCCACGGGCGTTTTTGCACCAGTTGAATAAGCTTCATCGGGTCGATGTTTGGGGCATCGTTAAACACAATTCGCCCACCTTCGGCCATTAACTCCAGTTTTAAAATGCCTATTTCCTGACAAATTTGTTTCAGGCGGGTGCTGTCAAACAGATTGGCTGTGGCATCTGGCAGCAGGCCGAAGCGGTCAATCATTTCTACGCGCAACTCGCGCAGTGCCTCTGCATCATCCGCACTGGCAATACGTTTGTATAAAATCAGGCGGTTGTGAACATCGGGCAGGTAATCATCAGGAATCAGCGCCGGTACGCCTAAATCAACGCTGGTTTGTTGCACGCCACCGATCTCCAGCGCAGGCAGTTTACCGGCTTTCAGGGCTTTGACTGCGCGTTCCAGCAGCTCGTTATACATGGTGAAGCCAATTTCCTGAATTTGTCCGCTTTGGTCATCACCCAATAACTCGCCTGCGCCACGAATTTCCAGATCGTGCGAGGCGAGGGTAAAGCCAACGCCCAGTTCCTCCAGCGATTCCAATGCCTCCAGACGTTTTTTGGCATCTGAGGTCAGGCTTTTGCGGTTTGGCACAATCAGATAGGCATAGGCTTTGTGGTGTGAGCGCCCGACCCGCCCCCGCAGCTGGTGTAACTGCGCCAGCCCCAGCTTATCGGCACGATTAATCAAAATGGTATTGGCAGTCGGTACGTCGATGCCGCTTTCAATAATGGTTGTCGCCACCAAAATCTGAAACCGCTGGTGGTAAAAATCTTTCATAATGCCTTCCAGCTCACTTTCCGGCATTTGACCGTGGGCAAAGCGGATATTGGCATCGGGCAACATGGCGCGCAGGTCGTCGGTTATTTTGGCGATGCTTTTCACTTCATTGTGCAGGAAATAAACCTGACCACCGCGTGACAGCTCACGGGCGCAGGCTTCCTGAATGGTGTTTTTATCCCACTCGTTGATAAAGGTCTTGATTGCATGTCGGGCAGCCGGTGCAGTGGCGATAATCGACAGGTCGCGCAGGCCGGATAGCGACATATTCAAAGTGCGCGGAATCGGGGTGGCTGTCATGGTCAACATATCGACATTGGCGCGCATTTTCTTGAGCTGTTCCTTGTGACGAACGCCAAAACGATGCTCCTCATCGACAATCACCAGGCCAAGGTTCTTGAAGTTGACTGTGCCTTGAATCAGTTTATGCGTACCGATAATGATATTAATACGTCCGCTGGCAATGCCATCCAGGGTTTTCTGGGTGCTTTTTGCCGTGCCAAAGCGTGAGAGTGAGGCGATGTCAAATGGCCAGTCGGCAAAGCGATCTTGAAAATTGCGGGTGTGTTGCTGCACCAGCAGGGTAGTGGGGGCAATCATGGCGACTTGCTTGCCTGCATTCGCTGCAACAAAGGCGGCGCGCATGGCTACCTCGGTTTTACCAAAGCCCACATCCCCACACACCACACGATCCATCGGACGCGGGGCTTGCATGTCCTGAATAACCGCCTCAATGGCAGCGGCCTGATCCGGTGTTTCTTCAAAGCCAAAGCCATCGGCAAATAGCTTGTACTCCAGCTCATCCAGTACAAATGCCTGACCAGTTTGTGCCGCACGGTGGGCATGAATCTCCAGCAATTCAGCGGCGATGTCATGGGCTTTTTGTGCGGCTTTTTTGCGGGCTTTATCCCATTGGTCATTGCCGAGCTTATGTAGCGGTGCTTTGTCGGCACTGGTTCCGGTGTAACGGCTGATCAGGTGCAGGGAGGCAACCGGCACATAGAGCTTGGCTTGGTCGGCATATTCCAGCGTAATAAACTCCTGCGCAATGCCGCCTGCGTCGAGCTTTTGCATACCCAGGTAGCGACCGACACCATGTTCTTCGTGAACCACTGGCGAGCCTTCGGTCAGATCCGTCAGGTTACGAACAATGGCATCAGCATCCCGCGTGGGTTTGCGACGACGGCGTTTTTGCTGCACTTGTTGACCAAACAGCAGGGATTCGGGCACAACGGCCAGCGATTGCGTCGGGTCTTTTTCGTTGACGATCCACAAGCCTTCTTCCAGTGGTGCGGTGGTTACTGCAAGTGGCGAGGTGTCGTCGATAAACGCTTGCCAGCTCTCTTGCAGGCTTGCAGAAAAATGGTTGTCCCGTAACAGGCTCATCAGGTTTTCCCGACGCCCCGCAGAATCAGCGGTAAACAACAGGCGGCCAGCGTGTTGCTTTAGGAATTGCTCCAGCAAGAACAGTGGCTTTTCGCTGCGTGCCTGAATCAGTAGCGAGGGCAGGGTACGTGCCGGATAATTGTGTGCATCGCCAGATAAGTCGTGCGCGGCGGTTTCCACTCGGCGCTGGTTTTCCAGTTGGTCAAACAGGCTGTGGGCGCTGAGGTATAAACGCTCCGGTGGCAAAATCGGGCGTTCGATGTCGTGGCGGCGTTGTTCGTGGCGCTCGGCAACGGTTTTTTCAAAGTGTTCGGCGGCGGCTCTAACGGCTTCGCTGTAAATAAACAGGGTTTTCTCTGGTAAGTAGTCAAACAGCGTTGCGGTGTGGTCAAAAAACAGTGGCAGATAGTATTCGATTCCCGCAGGTGGCGTACCCCGTGTCACATTGTCGTAAATCATACTGCGCGATAAATCACCGCCTAGCTGTTCGCTGTATTGCTTGCGGAAGGTGCTGATGCCATCCGGGTTCATGGGAAACTCGTGGGCAGGTAGCAGCTCAATGTGGTCGATGTGTTCCCGCGTGCGCTGGTCTTCGGTGTTAAAGGTGCGCAGGCTGTCAATTTCATCGTCGAATAAATCAATCCGAATGGGTTTGTCGCAGCCCATTGGGAATAGGTCGATCAGCGAGCCGCGACTGCTGTATTCACCGTGTTCATAGACCTGGGTGACGTGGCGATAACCGGATGCCTCAAGCTGCTGGCGAAAGCTGTCGATGTCGAGTGTTTCACCTTTTTTGAGCATTAGTGCGTTTTGATTGACAAATTCAGTGGGTGCCAGACGTTGCATCAAGGTGGACACAGGGACAATCAGTACGCCTTGCCGGGTGCGCGGGAGCTGGTGCAGCATTTTTAGCCGCTGGGAAATCAGGTCTTCATGCGGCGAGAAGACATCATACGGCAGGGTTTCCCAGTCAGGAAAGATATTGACATGATCCAGGCCGGAGAAGAATTTGATGTGTGCTTGCGCAAGGTAGGCGCTGTGGGTGTCGGGTGTGATGACAACAATCAGCCCCTGAAACTCCTTGGCGGCATTGGCAATGAGTAGCTCTTGTGCAGAGCCGTGTACGTGCCCCCAGTGAGTGAGTTTATTCGCTTTGGAAGGGTAGACCGGATTCAGTGTCGGGGTAGGCATGGTACGTTGCAAAAGGCAAGAATTGTACGCGCATTTACGGTGAGTTGCGACGGTAAATGGGCTATTATGTGCCAATGTCAATCTGACACAAGGAAGCCAAGTGTGAGTCATATAGTGATGGAAATAAAAGGTGAAATGTCGATGCTGAATGTGTTGCATTTGCATGGCACTGACGTAAATGAAATTCGTGAAAAACTGGAAAAAAAGCGTGACGAGGTTCCGGCATTTTTTCTCAATAGTCCGCTGATTGTGGACTGTAGCCACATTAAAGAGCAGTTATCGGCGCTTGATTTGGTAGCGTTAAAACAGGCGTTAATCGATTTGCAGTTTGTGCCTGTTGGGATACGAGGCATGGAGCCAGAGCAGCAGGCTGCGGTAACGGAATCCGGCTGGTCGGTATTGCGGGCGGGCCCTAAATCGGCCAAAAGTGCGGATGTGGCGGAGTCGGATATACCGGAGGGTGAGGCTGCGAGTGTTGCGACTGAGGGCAGCGAGGGTGATAATGCGCCACAAGCGGAATCAGCCAGCCAATCTCAGCCCACCAGTGATACAGCAGAGATTGCGCCAGCGGCAAGGATCAGTCGCATGTTTGAGCGTCCGGTGCGTTCTGGTCAACAGGTGTTTGTCGAGGAGGGGGATGCCATTTTGCTAACCCACACCAGTGCCGGTTCTGAGGTGATGGCCAGTGGCTCAATACACGTTTATGGGGCGCTCAGGGGACGGGCTTTGGCAGGTGTGCATGGTGATACTTCGGCCAGGATTTTCTGCCGGTCATTGGATGCCGAATTGGTCGCCATCGCCGGTCGCTATCAATTATTAGATGAAGGTGATACGGATTTGCGCGGAAAACCAGCAATGATTCGTTTGAGTGGAGAAAAGTTAATAATTGAACCGCTGGAATAACATCAGCCACGGCGATTATTTGATATGATGAATGGGTTATAATGCG
Organism: Pseudomonadota bacterium; assembly: GCA_002747455.1. Lineage (GTDB taxonomy): Bacteria > Pseudomonadota > Gammaproteobacteria > Thiotrichales > Thiotrichaceae > Leucothrix. Next base: position 5,158 of record PDPG01000003.1, read on the forward strand.
CCATGCTCAGGAAAGGCTTGGGGTGTAACTAATTAGGAGAACAGTGTTGAGTAAGATAATTGTTGTCACCTCTGGAAAGGGAGGTGTGGGGAAGACAACCAGTAGTGCCGCGATTGCGATGGGCTTGGCTGAAAGGGGTAATAAAACAGCGGTCATTGATTTTGATGTAGGGCTGCGTAATCTGGATTTGATCATGGGCGTTGAGCGTCGCGTGGTTTATGACTTTGTGAATGTCATCAATGGCGAAGCAACCCTGAAGCAGGCACTGATCAAGGATAAGCGCGTTGATAACTTATTCATTCTGCCAGCGTCTCAGACCAGGGATAAAGATGCACTCACCAAGGAAGGCGTTGCGTCGGTACTTGAGGAGCTAAAGGCCGACGGCTTTGATTACATTGTGTGTGACTCGCCAGCAGGGATTGAAAAAGGCGCGTTTATGGCGCTGTACTTTGCGGATGAAGCGGTGATTGTGACCAACCCGGAAGTGTCTTCAGTGCGGGATTCGGATCGGATTCTGGGGATTTTGCAAAGTCGCTCCAAAGTGGCCGAGGAGGGTGGCAGCGTCAAAGAACATTTGTTAGTAACCCGTTACTCGCCAGAGCGTGTTGAGGGGGGGGACATGCTGAGTGTGGATGACATTGTTGAGATTCTGTCGGTTCCGTTGTTGGGTGTAATTCCTGAGTCGGGCAGTGTGTTGCAGGCGTCCAACAGTGGTCAGCCAGTCATTTTGGATGCAAATAGTACCGCCGGGATGGCGTATTCTGATGCGATTGAACGTTTCCTTGGCGCAGATGTTCCGCATCGTTTCATGGATGTTGAAAAGAAGGGTTTCTTTAAGAAACTGTTCGGTGGTTAAGGGAGGCCTTCATGGGTTTATTTGACTTATTTCGTCAAGACCGTAGAAAAAATACGGCAAAGACTGCCAAGGAGCGTTTGCAGATTTTAATTGCTCACGAACATGCAATGGGTACGGGGGCGCACAAGGGGCCTGATTATCTGCCAAAGCTTCGTGAGGAGCTGATTGAGGTGATTCGCCAGTATGTTTCGGTGAGTGATAAAGATGTGAATGTTCAGGTTGAGAAGGGCGATGATTTTGATATGTTGGAATTAAACATCACCTTGCCTGAGTCGCGCTAAGTGGCAGCAATGCTTTACTTGGCGCTGAGATGAAAAGCTGCGGGTATATTTTCCAGCAGCAGTGCTTTTGCGGGGCAGGTTTATTCTGTGTCACTGGCTAGCCAGACACCTGATTTACCGCCCCGTTTTTCCAGTAGTTTCACCCCATCAATGCACATCCCCTTGTCTACGGCCTTGCACATATCATAGATCGTGAGTAGTGTAATCTGAACAGCATTCAGGGCCTCCATTTCAACACCAGTCTGGCCGCGGGTTTCCACCGTTGCGGTACAAATCACGGCCGCTGGTTTCTCTTGCGTTTGCAGGTCGATTTCCACCTTTGTGAGCGCCAATGGATGACATAACGGCACCAAATCTGCGGTGCGTTTAGCGCCCATAATACCGGCAATCCGCGCTGTGCCTAATACATCGCCTTTCTTATTATCGCCTTGCAAAATACGCGCCAAGGTACTTTCCTGCATGATAATTTTGCCGGTACTGATGGCCATGCGATGCGTGATATTTTTGTCACCTACATCGACCATGTGCGCCTCACCGTGTTGGTTAAAGTGGCTGAATTTATTCATATTGACTATTACAAATCTCTGCTGATGACATGCTACAATCCGTGGCTTTTACACCCTCGGTTAGCATAACCTAAATTGAGAACATTATCGTGCCTACTTACCCTAAAATAGCACTGTGGCTGTGTTTGCTACTGTCGTGTATGTCTCCTGCGTTTGCCTCTGCGGCCAGTGAGAGTTTAACGCCTCATAACTTTACCTCATCGCCGCTTGGTTGGTTGGCTGTGTTTGTTTTTGTGATTGCCTATACCCTGGTTGTGCTGGAAGACGTGATCCACCTTCAAAAGTCGAAGCCAGTAATTGTTGCGGCGGGGGTGATCTGGGTTCTTGTGGCGATTGCTTATAATGGCATTGGCCAGACAGCACATTTGGATGCGTTTTTGAGCCACAATATGCTGGAATATGCCTATCTGCTGTTATTCCTGCTGGTTGCGATGACCTACATCAATACGATGGAGGAGCGTGGGGTCTTTGATTCGCTGCGGGGCTGGTTGATTTCCAAGGGCTTTACCTTGAAAGGAATTTTCTGGATTACCGGCGCCTTGGCTTTTCTTATTTCACCACTGGCGGATAACCTGACAACGGCCTTGCTGATGGCTGCGGTGGTGGTGTCGGTATCCGGCGGCAAGCAGGCGATTATGGCTGATGATACCTTAAAGCGTTTTGTGGTCATGGCATGTATTAACATTGTGGTTGCAGCCAATGCAGGCGGTGCGTTTAGTCCGTTCGGGGATATTACAACCCTGATGGTGTGGCAGGCAGAAAAAATCAGTTTTGGCGGCTTCCTTGGTTTAATGCCTGCGGCGCTGGTGAACTGGTTGATTCCAGCCTTTATTTTGTCATTCTTCTTGCCCAACATTAAACCACAGCCCAAGGATGAGGAGACTCGCCTAAAGTACGGTGCCATGGTGGTGGTAGGGCTGTTTATCTTTACCGTATTCCTGGCGGTAAGTTTCCATAACCTTTTCCATCTGCCACCAACGCTAGGCATGATGACAGGTCTGGGCTTGTTGCAGCTTTATGGTCATTACCTGAAGTTCAGTGAAAAGTCGCGGGTTCGCGATAGCCGTATCGGTCGTTTTGATATTTATAACCAGCTACAACGCTCGGAGTGGGATACTTTGATGTTCTTCTATGGCGTTATTATGTGCGTTGGTGGTCTGGGGGCGATGGGCTATTTGGCGCAGGTCTCGGGAGTTTTGTACGGTGTGTTGGGCGCGACCAATGCCAACATCTTGGTGGGTCTTATTTCAGCAATTGTTGATAACATTCCAGTGATGTTTGCGGTGCTGAGTATGAATCCTGAGTTGTCACAGGGGCAGTGGTTGCTGGTGACGCTGACAGCGGGTGTCGGTGGCTCGCTACTATCCATTGGCTCTGCGGCGGGTGTTGCGCTGATGGGGCAGGCGCGCGGCATTTATACCTTTGTGGCGCATTTGAAGTGGATTTGGGCGATTGCGCTGGGTTATGTGTGCAGTATTGCTGTTCACATGGTGCTTTATCAACTGTCCTTCTAAAACACCATCGGTGCGGACGGTTGTCAGTAATGCGTTCAGACAATGGTTCGCACCATCTTGTGTGTTATGCGGTGCGCTGAGTGATGATCGGATTTCACTGTGTACCGCCTGTCAAGCTGATCTGCCTTGGTTACTCCACGCCTGTAAGCGGTGTGGAATCCCGCTTGAAAATACCCAAATAACAATGTGCATTCAGTGTGAACTGAATCCGCCAGCGGTGGATGCGGTTACATGCGCGTTGCACTATGCGATGCCTGTCGATTATCTGGTGAAGCGCATGAAGTTTGGGCATCAACTGGCTTACGCCAATGTATTGGGTGAGTTATTGGCGAGAACTTTGTCACAACAGGCGTGGGAGCCGCCGGATGCGATTTTGCCCGTCCCACTGCACAGACTGCGGTTAAGAGCGCGTGGCTTTAACCAATCAATGGAGTTATACCGTGAGTTGAAACGGCATTATCCATTGCCCTTGTGTAAGGCGGTGCGCCGTATAAAAAATACCAAATCTCAGACAACGATAAAGGGCAGTGAGCGTGCCAGTAATCTGCAAGGTGCTTTTTCTGTCGCCGCAAACGCGACACTGCCACCTCATATCGCAATTGTGGATGATGTGATGACCACTGGCGCAACCACAAATACTTTAGCCCGACTGCTAAAAGCATCAGGCGTTGAGAAAGTGTCCGTCTGGGCAGTGGCAAGAGCAACCGAACGTGGTCGCTCGGTTGACTGAGGATGAGTCTATCAGTGCTGCAGTCCTGTGGGCAGCCAGTCAGGGAATAACATCAAACATGACTAGAAGCGTGCGTTGGAGCGGGTTTTTATTATCGTCCGATATCATCAAATAGCGATTAGCGGATAATTGTGTCAGACCTTCAAAGTTATCTACACTCCAGCCATCCGCGCTGCTAAACACGGCAATGTCCTTTACCGCACAGTGGTTTTTTCGATTGCACCGGTTTAGCTGTAACTGCCTGATGCTAATCACTAGGGGTTGAAAAAAACCGGAAAAAGCGCGCTCCAGGATCAGTATGTCGCCATTATCCAGTACTTCTAGCGCTGTAATTGCACTTTTTTTGGCTGGATAGCGGGGAAAATGCCACTCTTTGCCATATTGTGAGTAGATCGTCTGGGTGTTGCGTGGGCTGGCTTTTAGTGGATACTCTGAGGCGGTGATCACGCCATATTTAGGATGTACAGCAACGCTCTCCAGTGCTTTGTTTCTGTGTCGGTAAGTAGTTTTTGAGGTGAGTTTTCTGGGTATTCTAACGCGGCCAAGGTATTTTCCTTGGGTGCTGTAACGGGCAACACGGCTATTGCGTTCGAAAGAGATTATCAATTCGCTGCGGTTGCGTTTATGCACAATGTCCAAGCCTTCAGGGTCATTATTTGCGCCTTTTAAAACCTTCTGGTTTGCTCCTGTCAACCTTACGGCATTGATGATTTTGGCACTGAGCAGCTTATTAGCTGATTGCTTAATTTTCATGGTATATAAATAACCATTATCTGAAATCGCATATAGCGTTTCACTGCGTTTATCCCATGCCAGATCGGACAATTCAACAATTGGAATGTTATTAACATACCCAGAGCTAATTGCAATGCTGCCGAGCAAGCGGGTGTGCATGTATTGGTTGCCGCTAAAGCCGTTTGGGGGAAGTGAAGTCCGGTAGGAACTTGAATACGCGGAGGCGCAGGCCATAAGTAAGGTGGAGAGTAATAACAAACAGCCTGTCCGGATTGGCAGAGAATGGCGGAAAAAATGTGTTATTCGACGGTTTAGTTTCAGTAATGACATGGATGGTATTTATAATGTTTAAGTTAATTTTTTTACAGATTTATCAATCTGATAAGCATTTGCCGTTAGATATTTACCCTCAACAGAAGTTCAAACAAAAGGCAGTTTCCAGTAGACGAAAAAAAAGGCCGCTGCTGGCAGAGACCTTTTTCCAATAACCACTATTTAGTGCTTATTTTTTAAGTATGGCTTACTCTTCTGACGTTGCGGCTTCATCAGATTCCGATGCTTCTTCAGCCACCTTATCGGCATTAGCCTCTTTCATACTCAAGCGCATACGGCCCTGGCGGTCAATTTCCAGCAGTTTTACACGTACAGTCTGCCCCTCTGTCAGGTGTGCGCTGACATCCTCAACACGCTCATCGCTGATTTGCGAGATGTGAACCAGACCATCTTTACCCGGCAAAATGGTAACAAATGCGCCAAAGTCCATGATCTTGGCCACTGTGCCGTCGTAGGTTTTGCCCACTTCCGCTTCAGCAGTAATCGCTTCGATCATGGCTTTTGCCTTGTTACCAGCCACACCGTCTACAGCAGCAATTTTGATCGTACCATCATCGCTGATGTCAACCTGAGCGCCCGTTTGCTCTGTGATGCTACGGATTGTCTCACCACCCTTACCAATAACCTCACGAATCTTGTCAGGGTTGATCTTCATGGTTACATAGCGAGGTGCGTACTCAGACAGTTCCTCGCGTGGCTTGGCAATGGCATTTTCCATTTCATCCAGAATGTGCAGACGCGCACTGTGTGCCTGGTTCAGTGCTTTTTGCATAATCTCACGGGTAATGCCGTCGATTTTGATGTCCATTTGTAGTGCATTGATACCTTCGCGGGTGCCTGCCACCTTAAAGTCCATGTCGCCCAAGTGATCTTCATCACCCAGAATATCGGTCAGCACCGCGTACTCATCGCCTTCTTTCACCAGGCCCATTGCGATACCGGCAACAGGTGCTTTGATGGGAACACCCGCATCCATCAGTGCCAGTGACGAGCCACAGACCGAAGCCATTGAGCTGGAGCCGTTAGATTCTGTGATTTCCGAAACGACACGTACGGTGTAAGGGAAGGTCTCCTGATCGGGCATAACGGCCAGCACACCACGCTTTGCCAAACGACCATGACCAATTTCACGACGCTTTGGTGAGCCAATAAAGCCAGTTTCACCCACGCAATACGGAGGGAAGTTGTAGTGGAACAGGAAGCTGTCTTTGTATTCGCCGTCCAGTGCGTCAATGATCTGCGCATCACGCGCTGTTCCCAGTGTGGTGACGACCAGTGCCTGGGTTTCGCCACGGGTAAATAATGCCGAACCATGAGTACGTGGCAGTACACCGACACGCACTTCAATGTCACGAACAGTTGATGTATCCCGACCGTCAATACGCGGCTCACCCGCAATTACACGGCCACGCACTACTTTCTTTTCCAGGTTCTTAAATTCAGTTTTGATTGCATCCAGTGACGGCGCGTCATCGTCAGCATCTTCTGGGATTAATGCCTCAACGATTTTATCCAGTGCTGCGCCCACCTTGTCCTGACGCTCCATCTTGTCCGCTGTCTGGAAGGCGGCAACCAGGTCTGCTTCGGCGATTTCAGCCACTTTTGCTGCTAGTGCTTCATCTTTTTCTGGCGCTGTCCATTCCCAGGCCTCATTGCCAACTTCTGAGGCAAATTCCTTGATTGCAGCAATCGCGCTTTGCATCTGGTCGTGACCGAAGATAACAGCACCCAACATAATCTCCTCAGAGAGCTCCTGAGCTTCTGACTCGACCATCAGAACAGCCCCTTCAGTACCTGCAACCATCAGATCCAGTTTAGAGGTTTCTAGTTGGGTCTTGCTTGGGTTCAGTACATAAGCGCCATCAATAAAGCCAACTTGTGCTGCACCAATGGGGCCTGCAAATGGAATGCCGGATGCTGCCAATGCCGCCGAGGTACCCAACATGGCAGGGACAGCAGGATCAACTTCAGGATTGATAGACACAATCGTCACAATGACCTGAACTTCGTTCATGAAACCTTCTGGGAATAATGGACGAATAGGGCGGTCAATCAAGCGTGCGGTTAGTGTTTCAGATTCGCTGGGGCGGCCTTCGCGCTTAAAGAAGCCTCCCGGAATCTTACCTGCGGCGTAAACTTTTTCCTGATAGTTCACTGTGAGTGGGAAAAAATCCTGACCAGGATTTGTTGTTTTTTTACCAACAACAGTGACCAAGGCAACAGTGCCGCCCATATCTACTTTCACCGCTGCATTAGCTTGGCGGGCAATTTCGCCCATTTCCAGCTCGACAGTATGCTCACCATACTGGAATGTTGTTGTTACAACAGAAAACATAATTGTTCCTTTTAGAATTTAAGTCACCGGCAGGCTGTTCAAAAAGAGTCGTTAAATGATTTTTGTGAGTAGGGAAGGCTCACGACAACTGTTTTTGAACAACCTTCCTGCGTGACGACTGATTAATTAATAGATTAACTGAATGGGTTTCGGGGAAACAACGGCACTTGATCGCATTGCTTCCCGCGAAACTCAATGAAAAAACACCGCAATAAACACGGTGTTTTGGGTGTCGGATTTAACGACGCAGACCTAAGCGCTTGATTAGATCTTTATAACGTGCGGAGTCTTTACCGTTGAGGTAGTCCAGCAACTTACGACGCTGGTTAACCATTCTTAACAGGCCGCGACGTGAGTGGTGGTCATGTTTATGCTCTTTGAAGTGCTCGGTCAACTGCTTGATGTTGGCTGTAAGCAGGGCAACCTGAACTTCACAAGAACCGGTGTCACCTTCTTTTGTTGCGTACTCAGCAACGATTGCTGCTTTAGTTTCTGCGTTTAAAGACATTGTCTTTTTTCTTCCATCTATGCGATTCACCACGGTGAATCAATTAATAATCCCAAAGCCTAGAGTTAATGGTGTCGCAATTAATACCAAGCGGTGGGGCAAGCTGCGGATCATATCACGCTTTTAGGGTGCGATTAAATGCGTGATAAGCCTTTTAATTCGTTCTCATGAGTCGCTTTGCAGCTAGCTGTCCTGATGCGTGTCGCTGTCCGATACCAATGAACTTTCCGGCAGGGTCGTATAGCCGGATTCCTGCGGCATCGGGTAGGTTGTCGCGTGTGACTCTAAGCCCATGGCACAGGCGTTGCGTATCATGTTCGCTCAGATTCAGCATTGGCCAGTGGGCAATCGCCGTGTCGGTGCTTAGTAAGGTATCCGCCAGTGCAGATTTTTCTGCCAGAGCTTCGAGTGTTTGCATGGTGTAAATGGTGTGGCCAGCAAATGGGAAGACTTCGGTTCTTCTTAGATAACTTAAATGCGCGCCGCAACCCAGCGCTTCTCCAATATCTTCCACCAAGGTACGAATATAAGTGCCCTTGCTGCACTTCACGTCCAGGGTCAAGGTGTCCGTGGTGTATGCCAGCAGATTTAATTCGTAGATATGCACCTGGCGGGTTTTACGCGCCACACTCACGCCTTTGCGGGCAAGTTTGTAAAGCGGTGTACCTTCGTGTTTAAGTGCAGAGTGCATCGGCGGAATTTGTTCGATATCGCCACGAAACTGCGCCAATACCGCTTCAATGCTTTCTTGGCTGAGTGTGGGAATCTCGCGGGTTTCAAGCACATCACCTTCTTTATCGCCAGTGCGTCGGGTTTCCCCTAGCGTGGCGATGGCGGTGTAGCGTTTGTCCGAATCAAGCAACAAGGAAGAGACTTTGGTGGCCTCACCGAAGCAGATTGGCAAGACGCCCGTTGCCAGTGGGTCAAGACTGCCGGTATGGCCTGCTTTGCGTGCATTAAAAAGACGCTTAACGCGCTGGAGGGCTGCATTTGAACTTAAACCCAGTGGCTTATCGAGCAGTACAATCCCGTCCAGCGGTTTTCCAGTTTTTGGTCTTGGCATTTAGTCTGTGTTGTTTGAGTGGTGATCCGATGCCACCGCTTGATCAATGATATGAGAAAGCTGGTTGGCTTTTAGCTCGGTGTCATCATAGATAAATTGCAGGGAAGGGGTCAGACGTAACTTTATCGCCCGCCCCAGCTCGCGTCGCAAAAAGCCTGCAGCACGGTTCAGCCCTTTCTCACATTCGTCGTGGGATTCTACTTGAAGCGTGTCAAAGTAGACCTTGGCCTGAGATAAGTCCTTCGTGACTTTTACATCCAGAATGCTCACCATGCCGACTCGCGGGTCTTTGACATGGTTGCTAATCAGCACCGCAAGTTCGCGTTTGATTTGTTCTGCAATCCGGTCTGTACGAGAAAAATCGTTTGGCATTACTTATCCAGTGTCCGTTGAATCATGGTACGCGTATAAACTTCAATCTGATCGCCTTCTTTGACATCATCATAGTTTTTCACACCGATACCACACTCGGTTCCCATGCGAACTTCATTGACATCATCTTGATGGCGACGCAGTGATTCCAGTTCACCCTCAAAGATGACCACGTTGTTACGCAGCACACGGATAGGATTACCTTTCTTAACCAGACCTTCAACCACCAAACAACCTGCGATAGCGCCAAAGCCTGAGCCTTTGAACACGCCCTTAACTTCTGCCAAGCCGGTCATTTCTTCGCGCAGTTCTGGCTTCAGCAAGCCGCTTAGTGCATCACGCACATCATCAATTAGTTCGTAGATGATGCTGTAGTAGCGAAGCTCAACGCCGGATTCCGAGGCCATACGTCTTGCGCTGGCGTCGGCACGTACGTTGAAGCCCATAATAATTGCGTCAGATGCTTGTGCCAGTGACACATCCGTTTCGCTGATGCCACCCACGCCGGAGGAGACGATTTTAACGGCTACTTCTTCGGTAGAAAGTCGGGTCAGCGAGTCTTTAATGGCCTCCAGTGAGCCGTTCACATCTGCTTTTAACATGATGTTCAGTGTGCTCTTTTCGCCACTCTTCATCTTGGAGAACATCTCATCCAACTTGGCGGCCTGTTGGGCTGCAAAACGGCTTTCGCGTTCTTTGTTGCGGCGCAACTCGGCGATTTCACGCGCCTTACGCTCATTTTCCATGACCATGACAGGCTCACCGGCGGAGGTGGTGCCGGAAAGACCTAACACTTCGACAGGAATAGATGGCCCCGCCTCGTTGATGGGCTTACCATCTTCATCCAGCATGGCACGAATACGTCCGTACTCACTCCCTGCCAGCAACATATCACCACGCTTTAATGTACCTTGCTGCACCAGTACGGTAGAGACTGCACCACGGCCTTTCTCAAGGCGTGACTCAATGACCATACCTTGCGCCGGGCCTGCGACTCTGGCTTTCAGCTCTTGCAGCTCAGCAACCAGCGTGATTGCTTCTAACAGCTCTGGTACGCCTTGGCCGGTTTTGGCAGAGACATTAACAAAAATGTCATCACCGCCCCAATCTTCAGAAATCACGCCAAAGTTCGATAGCTCGGTTTTGACCTTCTCTGGATCAGCTTCAGGCTTGTCGATCTTGTTGATGGCCACGATCAATGGAACGTTGGATGAGCGGGTATGCTCAATGGCTTCCTTGGTTTGTGGCATTACACCATCATCGGCTGCAACTACCAGAATCACCACATCGGTTGCCTTCGCGCCACGAGCACGCATGGCCGTAAACGCCGCGTGTCCAGGAGTATCAAGGAAGGACACAATGCCGTTGGGCGTTTCCACATGGTATGCACCAATGTGCTGGGTAATACCACCGGCTTCACCAGAGGCGACGCGCGTTGAACGAATGTAGTCCAGTAGCGAGGTTTTACCGTGGTCAACGTGTCCCATGATAGTGACAACGGGTGGCCGCGGCATTTCTTCAAACTCACCGATATTTTCGATCAGATCAGCAATCTGCGATTCTTCATCCTGCGCCTTGGCCGCAATTCCCTTATGTCCCATTTCTTCAACAATGAGAATTGCTGTCTCCTGATCCAGTGCCTGATTGATGGTGGCCATTACCCCCATACCCATCATGGCACGAATAATGTCGACTCCCTTAACGGCAAGCTTTTGTGCCAGTTCAGAGACGATAATGGTTTCAGGAATTTCCACTTCACGAACAATAGGCGCGACTGGCTTCTCAAAACCATGCTCAGTGGACTGCTCAATAGCGTGTTTCTCACGACGTTGTTGTCCACGCTTGCCTTTTTGCTTACGGCCACCGCCGCGACCATCCTTAATGTGTAATGGCGTTGGTGCGCTACCACGACCCTGAAATGGCTTTTTCTTGGCCTTCGCTGCTGGTTTTGCAGCCGTGGTTGGTTTTTGGGCAGCTTCCGTTTTCTTTTCAGCGGCTGGCTCAGGAGCAGGCTTCGGTGCAACCTTGGCGCGGGAAGGGCGCTTCTTAAAGATCGCGGCGGCCTCTGCCCGCGCTTTTGCGGCCACTGCCTCGCGACGAGCTTTTGGATCAGTCGGCAGATCGTCACTATTGGACTTTGTTTTGTTCACGGTCAACGTCGGTTTCTCGGCTTCTGGCGCTGGTGAAGCCTCCGCTTTTGGTTCTGCTGCATTGGCAGCTGGTTTACTGGCTTCTTTCGTAACCGCCCACTTGTCATCTGCCTTTGCCGCAGGTGCCTTAGGCGCTGCTGGAGTGGGCTTTTCAGCTTTTGCGCTTACGGCCTCATCGGCTTTAGCTGTGGGCGCTTCTGTCGCTTTTGCGGCTGCTGAAGCTTCAGCCGTAGACTCCGCATTATCGGCTTTGGCTACTGGCGCTTCAGTTGGGGCAGGTACATCGGCGGTCTCTGTCTTGCTTACTGATGTGTCCGCGGGTGCAGGGGACTCAGCTTTAGTGGTAACGGAAGCTTCTTCAGCGCTTGTCGCCGCTGCGTCATCGGTGGGGGCTTTTGCCTTTGCCTCTGCTTTATGCTTTTCTTTTTCACGACGAGCCAGCACTGCCTGTTCGCGTGCCTGACGCTCTGCTTCCATCTGTTTTGCCAGCTCCTCGGTACGATTAGCCGTTGGTGTTGCAGTATCCGTGGTTGCTTTGGCTTCTGTCGCTGGGCCAGTTGTGGCCTTTGCCTCGCCGCGCACAATCGTTTTTTTGCGGCGAACCTCTACATTGACCGTTCGAGAGCCTTTACCGGAGAGCTTTAGCTCATTACTGGAGCGTCTTTTTAGCGTGATTTTTCCCGATTTTGCGGTGGTGTCTTCGCCCGCTCCTGTCGTCTTGCGGATGTGCTCTAACAGATCCAGTTTCTGGCGGTCGGTAATGCTGTCATTCTCACCAGTGACGTGGATACCGGCATCTTGCATTTGTTGCAACAGAGTTTCGACGGGAGCACCGACAATTTCGGACAATTTCTTTACGGTTATATCTGACATATTCTATTTCTCCTGTCGCCTTAAACATCTGACTCAGACTGCTTGTGAGCGGTTGAGTCGATTGCGGTATCGTCTTCTGAGGTCTCTTCATCGGCGAACCACGGTGCGCGAGCGGTCATAATCAACTCCCCCGCCTGCGTTGCATCAATGCCATCAATCTCGGTCAGCTCATCAATGGATTGCTCGGCAAGGTCTTCCATTGTACAGATGCCTGCTTGTGCCAATTTATTGGCTAATTCATCATCCATGCCTTCCATTTCCAGCAAGTCCTGTGCTGGTTTGCCATTCCCACCGGAAATCGCCAGTGTCAACAAGGCATTACGAGCACGGCTGCGAAGTTCTTCGATAATTTCATCATCGAATTCTTCAATTTGTGCCATTTCTTCGATCGGTACATAAGCGACTTCGTCCAATGTGGTGAAGCCTTCTTCGTGAAGGATTGTAGCGACTTCTTCATCAACATCCAATTGCTCAGAAAATAGCTCGATAATGGCGTTGGCTTCCTGCTGAACTTTTTGGTCGGCATCTTCTTCACTCATGACATTGAGCGTCCAGCCAGTCAACTCACTTGCCAAGCGAACATTCTGCCCGCCCTTACCAATGGCTTGCGAGAGCTTCTCCTGATCAACACCAATGTCCATAGTGCGCTGATCTTCATCAACCACGATGGACGTAACAGTGGCTGGCTGCATGGCATTAATGGTGAATTTTACGACGTCATCATCCCACGGGATAATATCAACCCGCTCATTGCCTAGCTCATTGGTGACCGACTGAATACGTGAGCCACGCATACCAACGCAGGCACCGATAGGATCCAGATTGGGCACATTGGCACGTACCGCAATTTTTGCGCGAGAGCCGGGGTCACGGGCCGCACCCATAATGTCAATGAGTTCCTGGCCAATTTCAGGTACTTCCAATTTGAGCAATTCGATCAGGAAGCGACTGTCGGTACGGCTGACAATCATTTGTGGGCCACGGGCATCCTCACGAATTTCTTTGAGCAAGCCGCGCATACGGTCGCCAACGCGGGCATTTTCACGAGGAATCATTTCTTCGTGGGGGATCATTGCTTCGGCATTTTCGCCCATATCCAGGACAATGCCCCGACGATCTGAGCGTTTAACCGTACCCAGCACCAACTGGCCGATACGATCAACAAATGCTTCAACCACGCGCTCGCGCTCTGCTTGACGCACTCGCTGAACAATCACCTGCTTTGCAGTTTGTGCGGCAATGCGACCAAACTCTACAGATTCAATTTGTTCTTCAACATAGTCACCCACGTCCGCATCCAGCCCCTTGGCTTTGGCATAGCTAAGTAGAATCTGGCGCTCAGGGGTTTCAAACTCAGGGTCTTCGTCATCCAGGACTTGCCAGCGGCGGAAGGTGTCGTAGTTGCCTGACTCACGATCAATCGTGACGCGCACATCCATCTCCATGCCAAAACGCTTACGTGTTGCTGTGGCAAGTGCTGATTCGACGGCTTCGAAAATAATTCCCGGATCGACATTCTTTTCGTTTGAGACGGCGTCAACAACGTATAATATTTCTTTGCTCATGAGTCTTTCCTTATAATAATACGGGCACTGTTCATGCCATCACCAAACGAGCCCTGTCTACGACATCAAATGGGATTTCAAATGCCTCATTGTCTACGGATACGGTGACATGCGTATCGCTGACTGACTTTATCGTGCCACGAAAATTGCGGCGGCCTTCGACGGGTGTTCGGGTACGTACTTTTAATGATTCCCCTAAATATGGGTGGTACTGTTCAGGGGTGAATAAGACACGATCAACCCCTGGGGAGGATACCTCCAATACGTATGCAACTGGAATCAGGTCTTCAACATCCAAAGCGGCGCCAATTTGTCGGCTGACCTGAGTACAGTCGTCGATGCAGACGCCACCTTCTTTTTCAATAAAGATGCGTAACAAGGCACTCTCTGCGTGAGGGCGGTATTCATAACCCCAAACCTCAAAGCCTAAGCCAGTGACGACTGATTGTATTAGTTGATCCAGTTGCGCTTGCATTGCTATCGTTATCCCATAAACCAGATAATAAAAAAGCCCCGATAATCGGGGCCTTTTTATTCTTGTGTTGAGTAGTTCATCATTCCAACTACTACAGCAAATGTATACTCAAATCACCTAAAGTAATTTGGTAGCGGGGGTAGGATTCGAACCTACGACCTTCGGGTTATGAGCCCGACGAGCTGCCTGGCTGCTCCACCCCGCATCAGAACGAGGTGGGATTATAGGGGGCAGAATTTACTTATGCAAGGGTTTAAAAATAGTTTTTAATCAGTGCTGGATTCTGTTGGTTTTTTATCAACTCCCAACAAATAGAGTGTCGATAATATCAACAAAATCTAGTTTTTTGCTCCAGGGTATGCGACAATTCCGCCCGATAATAATAAAAAATAAAGTCACTATGATTCTTTCAAACTTTCATCGTTCCGGGATTAAGCAGCGCGTAGGCGTTGTCTTGGAGGCCTCTGCGTCTGTTTTAACCATCACAGTGCTCAGTGTTTCGTTGTACTTCGTGGGCTTCTATGTCATCCCTGTATTTGCAGAGAAAACACCACAACTCTTTGCGAATCAGCATGTGCGTGCCGATCTGATCACGGATGGTAAAAAAACCTGGTTGCCACAAGATTCTGAGAAGCAGTCTCTAAATAAAACATCTCAGCAAGCATCAGTGATTAAGTCACACCACACTGCCCCGTAATAATGAGGGCACTTGTGATGTTGGCGGACTCAATAGCTAAAGCGCACTACGGATTGCTTCAGCGATATCTTGTGCGTTTGCGCCATGTGGCTGGGCGCTGATGAATTGCCCGTCCCTGCCAATAATAAAAATGCTGGATGTGTGATCCATTAGATAGCTGAGCGCAGAGCCAGATTCTACTTTGGTGAAGTAGCTGCCATACTGCTTGGCAACCTGCCGAACTTTTTCCGGTGTTCCTGTCGTGCCAACAAAGTTTTTGTGAAAATATTGGGCGTACTTCATCAACCGGTCGGCAGTATCCCGCTCCGGATCAACACTAATGAATATGCCTTGCACATCGGCTACTTCAGAAGTGGATAAGCTTTTCATGGCAGAGCCAATCAGTGCCATTGAGGTTGGGCAGACATCGGGGCAAGAGGTATAGCCAAAATACAGTACCACCACTTTGCCGCGGTAGTCGCTTAAAGAAACGGGTTTACCATCGTTGGGGGTGAGGGTGAAGTCTCCGCCAAACTGCTTTCCGGCAATTGGCGCAACCCGCTCATTTCCATGGCGACTGTTTGCAGATGACGGGGATAAATACTGCTGAACGGCGAACAATCCAGCAATAAAAGCAATAACGGAAAAAATAAACAGAACTCGTTTCATGCAGGTTACCTATTGTGCTGTGCTGGCCGATAAATTGCCGAATTATAAAGGACGCCGAAATCGGGGCACAAGCCGCCCTGATACGACGTCACTATTTACCGCCTAACTTGCTCTGAGAACGGTAGCAATATCTCAATAGGTAACACATCATCCATATCGAAAATCGAGACAATTTTCCCAAAGGTTTGTCCCAACATTAAAGATGGATGATGCAGTAGGTAATTCGTGAGTAATTACCAGTTTTAGTACATGTGCTGACCACCATTGATATCTAATGTCGCGCCAGTGATGAAACCAGCATCATCCTCAACCAAAAATTGTACGCTGCGCGCAATATCATCAGGATCACCCAAACGCCCAACCGGAATGGTGGCAATGATCTTGTCCAGAATTTCCTGTGGCACTTTGCGCACCATATCGGTTAATACATAGCCCGGTGCAATTGCATTAACAGTGATGTTTTTCTTTGCTCCTTCCAGTGCCAATGCTTTAGTAAAACCGTGGATACCCGACTTTGCAGCCGCATAGTTTACCTGACCATATTGCCCTGCGCGGCCATTGACCGAGCCGATATTGACGATACGCCCAAAGTTGCGCTCACGCATGCCGTCAATCACGCAACGACACATATTGAAGCAAGAGGTTAGGTTGGTTTGAATGACTTCATTCCAGCGCTCAAAATTCATTTTGTGCATGGTGCCATCGCGCGTAATGCCCGCGTTGTTCACTAACACATCGACCGGCCCCAGTTCGGCTTCAATTTTTTCAATCCCTGCTTTACAAGCATCAAAATCACTGACATCAAACTTATAAACGGCGATTCCGTTCTTTTCGGAAAATGCATTGGCTGCATCATCATTGCCTGCGTAGGTTGCGGCAACGGTATAGCCCTTGTCCTTTAGCCTTAGGCAAATAGCCTCACCAATACCCCGTGTACCACCCGTTACCACTGCTACTCGACTCATACG
Source organism: Pseudomonadota bacterium (assembly GCA_002747455.1). Taxonomy (GTDB): domain Bacteria; phylum Pseudomonadota; class Gammaproteobacteria; order Thiotrichales; family Thiotrichaceae; genus Leucothrix. The sequence goes on from PDPG01000003.1 coordinate 21,827, forward strand.
ATATTCTCCTCTTCTTAACAAATAGATGTTGTTTTTTGAGGGGGTAGTATAAGAGAAAAACAATTAACTGTCTAAAATCAATAGCTTATATGCTGCACTGCGGAATGAATCAGCACTTTGAGTTAATTGCCTGTTTATAAACGATTATTGTTTTTTGTGTACAAGGTGTGGTCTGCATTGCATGATACGGTGTATTAAATTTTGTCACTAATAGGTGGTTGAAATGCACTACTCTGGCTCTGACAAGCGCCGAATCATCAATATTTTGTTGTTACTCGTGGTTTGCGTACTGGCATGGTTGATTGTCCAAAAAGTACAAAAAGAGCAGCGTGGGCCGGATACCTTGTACAGTGATGCCATCGGAAAAGTCATGACCCGCATCAGCATCCAGCTTCCGCACCAACCGGTGATAATGATGCAGGCACAGGGGGCGAGTTGGCAGATGACAGCGCCGCTGAGTGCAAAAGTGAATACGCAGGCACTTCAACAGTTGACGACATTGCTATATGAGCCGATTCAGGCTAAATATCCGGTTGAAGGTAAGGATTTGTCGGCGTTTGGTTTGGGTGAGTCAGCTATTCGAGTCCAGTTTAATGATGTGGAATATGCCCTGGGGGCGTTAAACCCGGTGAATCATTACCGCTATGTGTTGCATAATCAGCAGATTTTAATGGTCAATGAAGTCGTGTACGAATTATTGAGTCGTGGCGTTGTGGGTTTTGTCGAGGAGGGGTAATGCCTGAGTTACCGGAAGTTGAAACAACCTGTCGTGGTATTGCACCGCACGCAGAAGGTCGGGTGGTGAGTGGCGTTGTCGTCCGTCAGCCACAGTTGCGCTGGCCCGTGCCGGATAGCCTTCAGGACCTGGTGGGGCAAACGATCCGACGGGTTTCCCGACGGGCTAAATATGTGTTGCTGGAAGCCGATAATGGCACGGCTATGCTGCACTTGGGTATGTCTGGCAGCTTGCGGGTGGTGGATGCCACATTGGCCGCAGGCAAACATGATCATGTCGATCTGATCATGGACTCTGGTAAAGCACTCAGGCTGCATGATCCTCGGCGCTTTGGTGCGGTGTTATGGACACAAGATGACATAGCGCAACACAAATTGATTCAACACTTGGGGCCAGAGCCTTTAACCGATGCGTTTAATGCGGATTATCTTTATGCCTGCGCGCAGAAACGCTCGCTGAGTGTGAAGCAGTTTATTATGGACGCAAAGGTTGTGGTGGGCGTTGGCAATATCTATGCCAGTGAGGCGTTGTTTATGGCGGGAATCTCGCCTAAGCGAGCAGCGAATAAAATATCTAAAGCTAAATATACGCAACTGACCGATTGCATCAAGCAAGTACTGGCGCGGGCGATTCAGCAGGGCGGCACTACGCTTAAAGACTTTGTGCAGGCAGAGGGCAAACCCGGCTATTTTCAGCAACAACTCAATGTGTATGGCCGTGCCGGTGAAGCATGTCGGAAATGTGGTGGTGAGATAAAGCAAATTAAACAAGGCCAGCGTTCGACTTTTTATTGTGGTTGTTGTCAGCGTTAGGGGGGGGCGTGCGAGCAGTTTGGGTGAATTACATTACAAAGGCAAGCCCCCGATCCTCAGACAAAAAACATCAAACAAATTACGATTGCAGCAAAGCCGCCACCACAGCATCACCCATTTCAGCCGTACCCACGCGCGTCATGCCATCTTCATAGATGTCGGCGGTTCGCAAGCCATTTGCCAGGACTTGTTTAACTGCTGCTTCAATCCGGTCTGCCAGTGCCGCTTCATTTAGGCTATAGCGCAGCATCATGGCGGCTGACAGAATAGTGGCTAGTGGGTTCGCAATGCCTTGGCCTGCAATATCAGGCGCTGAGCCGTGACTTGGCTCGTACATCCCCTGATTTTTTGCATTCAATGAAGCTGAAGGCAGCATGCCAATTGAGCCGGTTAGCATGGATGCCTGATCAGACAGAATGTCGCCGAACATATTTGTTGTGACCATGACATCAAACTGCTTTGGCTGCAGTACCAACTGCATGGCTGCATTGTCAACGTACAGGTGGCTTAGCTCCACGTCTGGATAGTCTTTAGCCACGCGCTCCATGACTTCACGCCATAGTTCGGAAGCTTCCAGTACATTGGCTTTATCCACCGAGCACAGGCGTTTGTTGCGTTTCATGGCAATGTCAAAGGCCGCACGGGCAATGCGCTCAATTTCACTTTCTTTATAGACCAGCGTGTTATAGCCGTAACGCTCGCCATCGTCGTTTACTTCAATACCGCGAGGCTGGCCAAAATAGATGCCGCCGGTTAATTCACGCACGATCATTATGTCAAGATTCGCCACCACCTCCGGCTTGAGGCTGGAAGCATTTGCCAGTTCTTCATAGAGAATGGCGGGGCGCAGGTTGGCAAATAACGCCAGATCATTACGAATCGCTAGTAGGCCACGTTCTGGTCGCAGTGGGCGATCCAGATTATCGTATTGCGGGCCGCCTACCGCGCCCAGCAAAATGGCATCGGATGCTCTTGCCGCTGTTTGCGTGGATTCGGGGTAGGGCGAGCCTTCTGCATCGTAAGCACTGCCACCAAGTTTGGCGAAGCTTAGTTGCATATCCAGACTGCCTTCCTCTTTAAGGGCATTTAGTACTTTAACCGCTTCGTCAATGATTTCAGGCCCGATGCCGTCGCCGGGTAGGATAAGAATATTGTGGCTCATGGGGAGTTCCGTGGTTGGATGGGTTAAAAAATAGGCTCTTATGATAAATTTTGGTTAGGTATAAATCAAATTCAGGCGCTAGCACCATTCACTCATAACAATGTGTGTCGTGACTTTGCCAACATTGGGGATTTTGTCCAATTCGCTGCGAACCTGGTGGAGCTGGCTCATGGAGGTGGTTTCAGCGTATAGCAGCAAGTCCAGGTCACCGCTAATCCCATGACAGTGTTTAATCCCATCAATCAGTAATGCGGCATCTGCAATGCTTTGACAATGATAACCGCCGTGACGAATTTCAAAATAAGCTTTCACCACAGTGGTATTGCTTGGCCTGCAAATGACTTGATAGCCAAGAATATCGCCGTTTTCCTCCATGCGTTTAATGCGTTCAGACACGGCGGAGCGGGACAGGCTGACTTGCTCGGCAATGGCCGATACACTCTGGCGGGCGTTGTGCTGTAAGGCGGTGAGGATTTTTTTATCAAATGCGTCCATTGTACTGACCTGATGGCAAAGTGTGGGTGAAACGCTGCTATTCAAGCAAAGTGTCGGAATGTTACGACAGAGTGCGGCTCAGGAATAGCCTAAACTGGCGGGCAATACAAAGCCTTCAAATCATTTAACAGAGACAAATGCATGACTGAACTAAAGCAAACTATCACCCGTTGGCAAGGCGTTGGCTTGGTTGCCACGACATTTTTGGGAACGGGCGTATTTATTCTGCCACAGCTCACCATTGTCAGTGCGGGGGGGTGGGCGGTCTGGACGTGGGGACTACTGGTGTTGGCATTTTTGCCTTTGGCGTGGGTGTTTGCAGAACTGGGCAAGCGCTTTTCTCATGCAGGTGGGCCGGCCTTTTTTGTGCAGGAGGCCTTTGGTATTCGTTACGGCCACATGATTGGCTTGATGTTTTTGTGCGCTGTGCCATTGGGTGCGCCAGCCGCCCTGATGATGACAATGGAATTTCTAAAACCGCTGGTTTCACTCACCGCTTTCCAGCTAATGGCGATTCAGTTAGCGACCTTGGTGGCCTTATTAGCGCTGAATACACGAGGTATGGAATTGTCCGGCAAAATGCAGTTGGGGCTGACTGTTCTGATTGTTGGTGTGGTGGCATTGATGCTGGTAGCCTTTATGACCTCTGATGTAGTCCCCGCTCACAATATCGTTACCGGCAATACGCAGGGCGTGACCGCTGCTATTTCACTGGCTATCTGGAGCTTTCTGGGGATTGAAGCGGTAACGCATTTATCCGCCGAGTTTCGTGATGTAAAAAAAGATTTTGTGCCTGCGGTGCTACTCGGCACGATGGTGGTGGGTATGGTGTATATGCTCTGTACTCATTTGTCGATGTTATCGCCGAATATCGCTTCGGGTGAGCATTTGGCGATGGTCGATGCTTTTCAATTACTACTGGGCGAAACCGCGGGCAATAGTGGCCGTTGGGTGATTGCGATTCTGGGTATTGTCAGTGGACTGGCTACGGTAAACGTCTATTACGCCAGTGTCTCACGTTTGGCATGGGTGCTGAGTAAAGATGGTGTATTGCCTGCATCACTAAAATCCCTGAACCAATACCGCGTACCCACAAATGCCTTGATGGCAGTGTTGTGCGTGTCAGCCATGATTATTGTTGCCGCCTACCTGACCGCCCTGCCATTTGAGCAAATGGTACGTTGGGTAAATGGTGTCTTTGTGGTGATTTACACCGCGTCAATGCTGGCCGCATGGCGCTTACTGGAATCACGATACCGTCCCGCTATTATTGCCGGTTTAGTGGTGTGTTTGGTCTTTGCCGTGTGTTTGGGGGCGTCGATGGCGTATGCGGTATTACTGGCAGGGGTGTTTTATATTTGGCTACATGTGGCGCGATAATTATGTTTGTTTTGTGATTTCTTTAGCTAGTCTGTACTATAGTTCGTAACAACGGATACAACGGTCTCAATTTAATCCTAATGTAACGTGTATTCTTTGCAGAGATAAGGAGTCAGCAAACGTGTCTTTAACAAATACCAGAGAAAATTTTGGTTGGGTGTCTATCGGCCTACACTGGTTACTGGCAGTTGCCTTGATTGCCATGTATTTTGTGGGTGACTGGATGGTGGGGCTTGATTATTACAGCCCGTGGTACAAAGTCGCGCCGGATTTGCACAGGAGTGTCGGGGTACTTGTTGGGGCGTTGATGGTCATGCGTTTGTTGTGGAATCACATTCAGGTTCGCCCCGAACCGCTCGGCCACCAAAGCCCCCTGATGCGCCGGTTAGCGACCGCAGCACACCATTTGTTGTACTTGATGGTGTTTATCATCGTTGTGAGCGGTTATCTGATTTCAACTGCCAAGGGTCAGGGGGTTGATGTTTTCGGCTTGTTTGAAATTCCTGCTTTGCTGGGCAACAGTGTTAAGCGAGGTGAGCTGGCTGGTGATATTCACGAATATCTGGCGTTGGCCTTTATACTTTTGGTGGTATTGCACGCCCTGGCAGCGATTGTGCATCATCTGTATTATAAGGATCGCACCTTGAAAAGAATGTTGGGAATTAAGCAGTAATTACTTTTCGAGACTTTTGCTCAAACGAGTATGTGGAGAGAGATGAGCGTTATTTTTATCCGTCATATCGCGTTGGGCGAAGTTTTTTCATCAATAGATAAAAGAGGATGTGAATATGAAACTAAAAACAGTCGTTAATCCGGTATTGGCAGTGGGCCTTATGTTTGGCGCATTAAGCGCACAGGCTGCGGAGTATGCTTTTGATAAAAAAGGGGCACATCAGTTTGTGCAATTTAGAGTACAGCACCTAGGTTACAGTTGGTTATATGGGCGTTTTAATAATTTTGATGGCACTTTCACTTATGATGCCGATGCACCGGAGAAAACCAAAGTTTCTGCAACCATTGAGACCGCAAGTGTTGACTCTAATCATGCCGAACGTGATAAACACTTGCGTAGTGAAGACTTCCTGAATGTTGATAAATACCCCAAAGCAACGTTTAAAAGCACCAGTTTTGATGGCAAAACCCTGAAAGGTGACTTTACCCTGATGGGTGTTACCAAGCCGATTGAAATTGCCATTGAAAAAATTGGTGAAGGTAAAGACCCTTGGGGCGGGTATCGCGCTGGTTTTGAAGGCAGGACAGCATTTAAAATGGCTGACTATGGCATCAAGAAAAACCTTGGTCCCAAATCAGCAAATGTTGAAATTCTTCTGTCAGTTGAAGGTATTCGCCAATAAGAAGTGGATAAGTAGCGCCAGCGGTTTTATAGCGCTCAATGCTGCTTCGATTTCCGAATATAGTCGCATAGCAAACAGTCGGCCAGAGGGGACTGAAACCTGCAAGCAATTGGGTGCGGGTATTTATAGACTGCTGCGAAGCGTGTGTTAACAAGGTCTGCGTGGTGAAGCCGTTACCATACGCTTACCACTAGGCCAGCACGCGATGTCTTGTTGGTGTCCCGTATATGGTTACGTTGTAGTGGCTGAGGGTTAGAGACTCTCGGTTACCCGGTTATGTGCTATTTCAGTACAGCCTAACTTCTAAATTTTTACCAAGTGAACTAGCAAATTTCTCAAGTGTTGACAACTTTACGTCTTCTGCATGATTTTCAATTCTTGATATAGCTGATTTTTTTGTTTTTAGTCGAATAGCGAGTCTTTTTTCCAATGATGTAACTTGTTATGTGATTTATATTAATGTTGTTTAACCATGTTGTAATTTATGATGGTCACTTGATTTATTATATTTTTGTTTTCTTTTACAATTTTAAAA
>PDPG01000004.1 GCA_002747455.1 Pseudomonadota bacterium
AAGCTTGAAGGTCAAACGGAAAAAAGCGGCGTGGTCGGTCGATTTCCTTGAGAAACTATTGCGGCAAGATGTATGAATCTTTCAAGCGATTGCCCTGCGTGCCCAATGGTGCGCACCACCACAAGCCTCCATTCCGATTACACTACGGGGCTTATTTGAGAACCAGCGCATAAAACCGGAACGCTTTACCTGCTCTGAGTGCATTTCACCGGTGTCAGTATCAACCCAGTGAATCTGAAAAACCTGCTTTGCTATATCTATACCAAATACGTTACGCTTCATCTTGAATACTCCCGAGACCAATGTGGAGAACCTGTTCTACCACGACTTCGGGCACTTTGATGCCGTGGCCGGGAGTATTCACCTCTTTTTGATCTCATTGACACCTTGTGAAGAGTGGGAAGCGTTCATATCATTCTCCCCGAACGTTATTGATATCACCACTTTCACTCCGCAAATGTACGTCTATTAAACGGAGGATTCCATCTTACTGCATTTAGCGATACACTGCCTCGCACACAGGCCAAGTACTCGCTCAATGATAAATACCCCGCACGACACCCTTATTCAGGAAAGCCAAAAATGGCTGGAAGATGTTGTTATTAAACATAATTTCTGCCCATTTGCGAAGCGCGAGTTGCTCAAAAACCGGATTCACTTTGAGGTTATTCCCAGTCAGTCGATTGAGGCGTGTCTGGAAGCAGTGATTTTAGGCTGTGAGTATTTAGACAAACATGCTGATATTGAAACCAGTTTGTTGATTTTACCCAACGGTTTTAGGGATTTTGATCACTATCTGGATTTATTGGAATATGCCGACCGCCTGCTGGCCGCGCAAAATTATGAAGGCACTTATCAAATAGCCAGTTTTCACCCTGATTACTGCTTTGATGATACGGCTTCCGACGATCCAGTGAATTATACCAACCGCTCCCCCTACCCTATACTTCATCTGTTGCGAGAGGCTAGTATTGAAAAAGCGTTGAAACACGTGTCAAACCCTGAAGCGATACCTGAAACTAATATCAAAACGGCGCAGCGACTAGGAATTGACGTGCTAAAAAAACAACTTGAAGAGTGCTATTCCACGACCCTAAACCACTAAACAGCTTAAAATACCAGCGCTTTATCTGTCGAATTAGAAACCAACATCATTTGCAGGTATGCTATGCGACCTACCGAAAACAAGAAATGGCGCAACGGAACACTTGAACCTTTGTGCAACCATTTTAACGCTATAGCTATACTACCCCGTGAGCTAACAAAATAATTAGGGATGAATACATCATGCAGTGTCGCATCTGTTCAAATCAGGAAAATAATACCACCTACGAAGCCCGTGAAATGATGTTGGGCATTCGAGACCTACACACCTACTTTCAATGCGGTCAATGTGGATGTCTACAAATTGCTGACATACCTGAGAATATTCAGGAATATTATCCCAGTGATGACTATTACTCTTACGAAAAAATAAAGCCTGAAACTGGCCTGAAAAAAATACTGGTTACCTTGCGAGACCGCTATGCCGCTACAGGGCGGGGATTTATTGGCAAACTTTTACAATCAAAAATCCCCCACGATAAACTACCCCGTTTGCAGCAGGCAGGGGTGACCACAAAGTCACGAATTTTGGATGTTGGCTGTGGTGCTGGTCACCTTTTACACTCACTCAAAGAGTGTGGCTTTGACAATGTGCATGGAGTTGATCCGTTTAATACTGAAGACATCAACTATGCTAACGGCCTGACGATTGAAAAAAAATCAATCCATGAGGTGGTTGAGCAAGGCTGGGATCTGATCATGATGAATCATTCATTCGAGCATGTAATCGACCAGCATGAAACCCTGATACAAATCAAAAAGCTGCTGGCACCAAATGGCGTGTGCATGATCCGCATTCCAACGGTGAGCAGTTGGGCATGGGAACATTACGGCGTTGATTGGGTACAACTTGATGCACCACGACACCTGTTCCTTCACTCAAAAGAGAGTATGCAATTTCTTGCCGATAGCATCGGCTTTGATTTACGTGAAATCGTTTACGACTCCTTCGCCTTTCAGCTCTGGGGCAGTGAGCAGTACTTGATGGACATCCCACTCAATGATGAACGCTCCTATGCAGTGAACCCTGAAAAATCAATCTTTAGTGAGCAGCAAATTCAGGAATTCGCCAACCGTAGTAAAACCCTGAATGCCCAACAACAAGGTGATCAGGCCGCATTCTATTTGTACAACAAAACGGCATAAGACACATGAGCAAGAAGCGCAAGGTACTGGCTGTTTCCTCTCCCGGTGGTCACTGGATTCAGTTGAATAAAATTTGTAATGATTTGGAAGGCCGCTTTGATGTGGTCTATGCCACCGCTGGCGCCCAGTATGACTCGCAACAAAGCCAACGCAAGATTCATAACATCATAGATGCCAGCGCGGACAGCAAGCTTAGGCTGATCCCTTTAGCATGGCAGCTTCTGTTCATTATGATCAAAGAGCGTCCCTATGCCATTATTTCAACAGGCGCTGCACCCGGTGCGGTTGCCGTATTAATTGCTAAGTTCTTACCGATAAAAACCATTTGGGTTGACAGTATTGCCAATGTTGCCAAATTATCCCGTTCCGGCGAAATGGTGAAGCATCATGCGAACTTGGTGCTTACTCAATGGGAGCCGTTGAGTGATGGAAAAAAAATACGTTACCAAGGGTCTGTACTATGATTTTTGTAGCCGTAGGCACTCAGTTTTCATTTGATCGACTCATTCAATACATGGATGAGTGGGCACGTGATCATGATGAACCTGTCTTTGCCCAAATTGGCGAAGGCAAGTATGAGCCAGAACACATGCAATGGGCTCGTTTTCTTAACAGTGACGAGTACAACAGTCACATCAAAAATGCCAATGTATTTGTGTCTCATGCAGGCATGGGAAATATCATTAGCGCCCGTGCCAACCAGACCCCCATTATCGTGATCAACCGCCAGTATGAACTTGGTGAACACCGTAATAACCATCAGGCAGAAGGCTTATTGTGGATGGGTAAACTCCCCGGCGTATATACGGCCGACTCTCAGGAAGCGCTGTATGCACAACTTGCTCAACGAGCAACACTAGAATGCCCGGCAGAAACCGATAACGAGAACCGGCAAAAACTGGTGCAGTTTTTAGGCGATTATATCGACAGCCGTATTTCCTAGATCATGCAAATCATTCATAAACTCCTAAACAACCCACTCATTATCCAAAGTGTGTTATCAATCATTGCACGCTTTACGGGAGTTGCCTTGAATTTTGCAGTGGCGATATTGATTACCCGACAGCTAAGCCTGGGAAATGCCGGTGTCCTTTTCCTGTTAATGACCTTCGTTGCTGGTGTAGCCCTTATCAGTCGCGTCGGTCTGGATCAGTTAATTGTCAAGGAAGTGGCAAGTGCCCGCGCCGAGCACATTCATTTTAAGTCAGCATATTTAAAACACACCCATTTGCTAGTGCTGTATATTTCATTGGGTTTTGTGGCACTCTGGCTGTTGCTCAGCCCGTTTATGCAGAGTACCTTTTTTCATCATGAAATTGCATTAAACCAACTGATGTGGGCATCGGTTTGTATCATCTTTTTCAATATGATGATCGTCAACAGTTTCTACCTGAAAGCAGTTCAGCAGTCATCTTTATCCGTATTAACCCAAAATGCACTACCTGCTGTCTCTTTTCTGATTATCATTGCCTTTGGCTGGCATTATTTCGGCTCAGGTGGCGGCCACATTATGATATATATCGCCTCTTTGGTTATTGCCGGTATTTGTTCGTTCTGGATCGTCAAGCCTTATAGCGTCTTCACACCCGATGCCGGTCATAACGCACCACCCTTACGGCAGCTATTTATCAAATCGCTCCCGCTGGCACCCATCTCATTGTTTTCCTTTATGATGCTTTGGGCTGATACCATGATGGTGGGCTACTTCCTCAGCAATGAAAAGGTGGCACTTTATAATGTTGCTGCAAAAATTTCCTATATCAGTTTGTTTTTCCTGGGGGCGCTGGACGCAACAATTTACCCTCGCTTATTGGCAGTATACAATCACCAGCCAGAACGACTTTGGAGCTTCTTCTGGCAAGCGACCGCGTTAGTCATTGTGACTCTTTTTTTGGTCACCAGCACCATGTACGCTTTGTCCGATTATTTGTTGATTGCATTCAAACCGGAATATTTGGCGGCATCAGGGGTGCTAACACTGCTGCTGTTTGCCCAGTTATTACGAGCCGCCAGCCTGACGTTTTCATTTCTGTTTATTGCCAGAGAAAAGGTTCGCTTTCTGAATGTGTCACTCACAATCGCAATTACGGTGAATTTACTTGCCAACATTCTACTCATTCCAAAATATGGTATTGAGGGAGCTGCAATTGCAACATTCATGGCCAATGGTGTGTTGGTTGCATTGGTGATTATTTTGTTTTACCAGCAAAAGCTGTTATCTCGTTCCACAGTAAGTGAAGCTGCTACTTATGATTCTTAGAATACTGGCCATCCTGTTTGTTATTTCCATCTTTATTCCGGTGGAGTTTCATTATTTATTAGGCACGCTTCGCATCGAAACCTACCGTGTGGTACTGGGCTTTGCCTTAATCTTTAGCATTATCAACATTAAGCAAGTACTAGACCGAGCAGATATTGTCGATATTCTGTTATGGATCTTCATTCTTTTGGCCTCATTGAGCCTAATGTACAACCACGGTGTACAAAAAGGCCTGGAGTCATCAGGCATTCTGGCGATTGAAATTCTTGGCTCGTTCTACCTTGCCCGACTGTTTATTACCACGCCCAAGCGTTACTACTATGTAAATCTGGCGTTTATGAGTATTTTGGCGCTGGTATTGGTATTCTCACTTTACGAAGCTTTTGCACAGCACCGAATTTTGCACGAGTGGGCCACAAAGATCACCGGCAATAACTCGCTGGACTATCGTCTTTATACGCACTATTACATCCGCTTCGGTATTATGCGGACAACAAACCTATTCGCCCACCCTATTCTTTACGGAACAATCGGCGCGATATTCTTCCCATTCGCTGTTTTATTGGTCATCAATAAGTTCAAGTGGGTTCACTTGGCGCGAGCACTAGCACTATTGGTCGGCATGATCACCACCTTATCATCAGCGCCATTGTTATCAGTCGTTTTTCAGGGGGCAACCGCGGTACTCGCACATAACTGGCACGGGGCAAGACGACTTTGGTCAGCATTAATTTTCTTTGCCCTTGCAGGATTTTTGTTAATCAACGCCCTATCCAATCGCGGCTTCTTTGCCATCCTGATCTCGTATCTGACCTTCAATCCCGTTACCGGTTATTACCGAATGCTACAGTGGGAGTATTCGATGGACGATATCGCCAATAGTCCGGTACTTGGCATTGGCTTACACGACTGGACGCGCCCTGAGTGGATGAGCTCCAGTATTGACAGTTTCTGGCTATTAGTCACGATGCAACATGGGGTATTCGCGGGCTTTATTTTACTGCTCTGTTCTTTTATCGCAGTATTCAAGGTACTCGGAACCCTGCATAAACACCACCCAGCGGTGAAGTGGATGGTTAGCTCGTGGATTATGGCATCCATGGCACTAATTCTAATTGGCTTTACGGTGGATTATTTCGGCAAAATTCAACCGATGTTCTTTTTTGTGTTGGGCTCAATTAGCTGGGCGCAATACCATGAGCAACTGACAGATTCGGTCAATCGCCTTAGCTACATCGCCCGACTGAAAGCCGCTTATAAACAAAAAATGAAATAAGGCATACGAATTATGAGAGCACGCTTCGTTAATCAACGCATGTTTATGTTTCTAGTACACCTTCGGAATCGCTTGTTGTATCTCAGAACATGGTACTACCGTACCGTCTACGGGATGAATATCGCCAAGGATGTACGATTGTCATTCAAGGCACGAATTGATAAAACCAACCCCAAAGGTCTAACCATCGGTGAGAAGACGATGGTGACGTTTGATGCCATCGTGCTGTCACACGATTACTCTACACGCAAACATAGCGCAAAGACGGTGATTGGGACGCATTGCTTTATCGGCTGTGGCTCCATTATCTTGCCGAACATTACAATTGGCGACCATGTCATCGTAGCGGCCGGCAGTGTTGTGACAAAAGATGTCCCCTCAAACAGTATCGTTGCTGGTAACCCGGCCAAAGTCATTGCCAGTGATATTCAGACTATTGAATACGGAATGTTAGCAGAATGAGTCAAGTAGATATTATTCTGGTGTCCTACAATACCGCCGAATACACCATTCGCGCCATTGAATCGGTATTTGAGCAAACCAGGCAAACGGACGTAAATCTGATTGTTGTGGACAACGCCTCATCGGACGACTCCGTTACGCGTATCCGCCAAAAATTCCCAGATATCATGCTCATTGAGACTGGTAAGAATCTTGGTTTTGCCGGCGGCGTGAATGTTGGCGCAAAGGCGGGACATGCGGAGTACATACTATTACTTAATCCTGATACGATCATTCTGGATGGAGCCATTGATAAACTGGTGGCTTTTTCCAAGAATCACCCAAATGCCGGTGTTTGGGGGGGAGTCACATTAAACAATGACCTCAGCCTGAACCCAAACAATGCACGCGCTCGTATATGCTTTTCTACACTGTTATTCAGTGCATTGGGGCTGAGTAAAATCTTCAACACCAGTTGTTTTTTTAACCATGATAACTATGGGTGCTGGGATCGCAAATCAGAACGTGATGTTGATGTTGTAACAGGCTGTTTTTTCCTGACACCACGAGCGCTGTGGGAATCTCTAGAAGGATTGGATGACACTTTCTTTATGTATGCAGAAGAAGCCGATTACTGTATTCGGGCGATGAAGAAGGGTCATCAACCACGTGTCACACCTGATGCAAGAATCATTCACCACGGTGGCGTTAGCGAAGTAAACTTATCCGGTAAAATGATCAAACTTCTCAAGGGTAAATCACAACTCATCAAAAAGCATGAACCTGCCTGGAAGCAACCTATCTACAAAAGTTTGTTGCTGCTTCATGTTTTCAACAAATACCTTTCTAGCTCTATCATCGCGCTGATCAAGAAAGACAAACAAGCCTTGCGAAACGAATGGCGCACCATTTTTCAGCAACGGCAAAACTGGTTGGCGGGGTATCAATAAGATGGCTACGGTAATTGTTCCGGCTCACAACGAAGCCGGTGTCATTGAAGCCTGCCTGAACAGCATTGTTAAACAGCAGGAAGTCGACCACATTATTGTGGCCTGCAACGGCTGCACCGACGACACCGCAGCGATTGTAAAAAGCAAATTTCCAGATGTTCACTGCCTTGATATTGCCAAACCGTCTAAAGTCAACGCACTCAATGAGGCGGAAGACTATGCGCGTGAACTTGGCTGGAGCTTCCCTGTCTATTATGTTGACGCTGATACACGAATTAGTGAGGACTGTATTCCGACAGTGAACCGATATCTGCAGGACGGGTGTATTTTGCTGGCAGCCCCCACGCCAGTTATTGATACTTCCCAGTCATCTTGGCTTGTGAAGACTTACTATAAAGTCTGGACAAGTCTGCCTTATATCAAAGAAGGTGTGATCGCCACATGCAGTTATATTATTACCAAGGAAGGACGTCAGCGTTTTGAGCGCTTTCCAGAAGTGATTAATGATGACGGCTTTGTCCGATGTAACTTCTGGAACCGCGAAATTAGTAATGTTCCCGGCGCAGAAATTTATATCAATGCACCGCGTGACTTGTACTCACTGATAAAAATTAAAACACGCGCTCGTTTGGGTAACATGCAACTACTAGCGACCAATCAGTGCAAAGTAAAAGAAAGCAAAAATTATGGAAGTGTCATGCGCTCAAGGCTACTGAGCCGCGAGTGGTTTCCGACCCTGATCTATATTGGCATTGCCAGCATCATTAGGATTCGGTCAAAAATGCAGTTCAAGAAGCTAAAAAGCTACCGTTGGGAAAAAGACATGTCTTCGCGAAATGTATGATTGATATACAATGCCGACGGCAATAGGATGCACATTTCCACATCTGCGATAAGAAAAACTGAACCAATATTGGCTTCAATCCCCCCATTGATAGCTGATACAAACCCGAACATGAATGAGGATCACTGTGGACGATAAAAGAATAAGCTCGGAATTGGTATACCGCTTAGTCGATATTATGGTGATACTGCTACCACTAATGGCCGGTTCCTTCTACACACATTTCTACAATGTACAAGGTTATCTGGTTGCCGGACTCTCTGCGGTAGTCTTATTTGGACTGTATGGACGCTTCAGCGAAATTTACACCTCTTGGGGTGGTCGGCCAATCAGAGACGAAGCCGCACGTATTGTTGTTGCCTGGTTGCTCACGTTCCTGTCAATGGTCTTTATCGCCTTTATCTCCAAGACCAGTGAGCACTTCTCGCGGGTGGTGTTACTGACGTGGCTATTGGTCACTCCGGTACTGTTAATCACTGCGCGTACCATTCTTCGCCAGTTATCTTCACACCTTAAACGTCTGGGGATGAATAACCGCTCAGTAGCGATTGTTGGTATGACAGAAAATGGTTTGCGTTTTGCCAAGGAGCTTGAAGCTAACCCTGACTTTGGTTATCGCATTGCTGGGTTCTATGACGAACGGCAAAGCGAGAACCCCGATGGTTTTGGCGGCTACCCAAATTTAGGCAACTATCAGGCTATGATTACCTCCGCACGCCAGGGAGAGTGGGATCAAATCTATTTTGCACTACCCGTTGAAGCCAAACAACGCATGAACAGATTACTTGATGAATTGTCCGATAGTGCCACTCCCATCCGCCTACTGCCGGATTATTTTACCACCAACCTACTTCACAGTAAGTTTATCGAAATTGCCGATACACCGGTGCTCTGTATCTATGACTCGCCCTTTTCCTCCGATCATGCTCTGGTAAAACGCATTGAAGATATTTTGATTGGCAGCGTTATTCTGGCGCTAATTTCTCCGGTATTAGTTGGAATTAGCATCGCAGTCAAGCTCACTTCCAAAGGCCCTGTTTTGTTTAAACAAACCCGTTACGGCCTGAAAGGTGAGAAGATTTTGGTTTGGAAGTTCCGCACAATGAACGTGTGTGAAGATGGTGACGATGTACGCCAAGCGCAGCGTGATGATGACCGCTTCACGCCCATTGGCCGCTTTTTACGTCGCACATCGTTGGATGAGCTGCCCCAATTTATCAATGTATTGCAGGGCAGGATGTCGATTGTTGGCCCCCGCCCCCATGCGGTTGCTCACAATGAGCAATACCGTTCATTAATTCCCGGTTACATGTTACGACACATGATTAAACCGGGTATTACTGGCTGGGCACAAATTAACGGTTGGCGTGGTGAAACGAATACCGTTTACAAGATGAAAAAGCGTGTGGAGTATGACCTGGAATATATGCGTGAATGGAGTCTACTATTGGACCTGAAGATCATATTCCTGACCATTACCCGGTCGTTTGTTGATAAAAACGCTTACTAAATTCATACAACAACGAGCATATTAGTTTGCAGATTAATCAAATAACATTTACACGGTTTGTCGCTGCACTGACCGTTGTATTTTTCCATTACGGTTCACACGCCTTTCCCGCTACGCTGTCATGGCTAACAGGGAGCGTCACCGCCGGCCCGATTGCCGTAAACTATTTCTACGTGCTGTCGGGCTTTATCATGGCCATCGCGTACTATCAACCCAATAGTACCACCCCCCTAAATAAACGACGTTACTGGGTTGCTCGCATTGCCCGTATTTATCCTGTGTATCTAGTCGCGCTACTACTTATGGTTGCTGCCAGCTCTGCACAACTTGCTGAAAAGCCACTGGCACTACCACTTCAGTTAACTATGCTGCAAGCATGGATACCCGGCTACCCAATGACTTTGAATAACCCGGGGTGGTCACTTTCCGTTGAAGCGTTTTTTTACCTCTGTTTTCCATTTTTGCTGGCGATAATCCACCGAAGTGGGCTGAGGTATTTGACAATATTTGCCATCCTACTATGGCTAGCAACCCAATTTGTGTTACTTGTCAGCATCAACAGCCCCGAATACAGTGCGAAAAGCCCGCTTCACGACTTTGTTTACTACCACCCATTGATGCATATCAACGCATTTATCACAGGATTATTGTGCGGTGTCGCATTCAAAAACAAAGCCGACACCCTAAAGTCACCTAGCCCCCTGTGGCTAATTAGCTCATCACTTCTGGTCATATTATTGCTGGAACTACGTCCGGCGATTGAAAATGCATTAGGCATCCATGTTGCTTACACCAACGGTCTGATCGCACCCGCGTTTCTATGGTTTATCTGGCTATTGGCTGCTAGTAAGGGAAGAATAGCTAGTGTCTTGAGTCATCCAGCCCTGATACTACTCGGCGAAGCCAGTTTCTCACTGTACATTTTGCAAAAGCCCGTGTTCGGACTGTACAACCGCATTTTAGAGCCCAGACTCAATTTTGGTGATGTTGCTGATTTTTATAGTGCACTACTATTGCTGATTATTATTTCAATTGCGTCCTATAAACTTTTGGAAACACCAGCAAGGACTCTGATTAACAAGAAATTTGCACCAAGGACTACCCAGTAAAATAAATTTCCCATATATATCATACAGATAAGATGCACTAGCAAGATTGTGAAATAGCGGGCTAATTGGTATCATTGGCGACAATTTTTTTGGCCCGATTCACTCGCCAAACGAATGACAAGCGCCTTAAATAACGTTACGCGAAAGATAATTAAGCAGGCTTATCAAGATTAAAGGCTTGTTTATCCACGTAACGTTGAATTAACCACATAGCCAACAGACAATGGACGAATGACATAGGTTTAGAAATATACAACGATGACCTATTTTCAGAACAACCCAATTATCCACCTAGATGACAAAAGTTTATGAGTGTTGACAACAACCAAAGCCCCCCATCGCGAGCCTCGAATAATCGAGCTATAAGCAGTCAAGTGATTCCCCATCCGAGTACAGTGTATCCCGAGGAATTACTTGAGCCATCAAGTGGCCTGAACCTCAAAGAGTTCATCAACATTGTCGCTCGAAGAAAGTGGCTAGTCACAGTGATCACTCTGCTGACGCTCCTTGCTGTATTCCTCATCACATTGATGGTAAAGCCTGTTTACCGAGCCACGTCAACCATCCAGATTGAACGAAATGCAAAGCAAATCGTGAGTGGTAACACGTTTGAGACCGTTGAATCACGCAGCGATAAAGATTTCCACGAGACACAACGTCAATTAATTCAAAGTAGAGCACTCGCACGCCGAGTAATCAATCAACTGGGGCTTGATACCAAAGATTCCTCACTTGGGCTAATCAGTAGTATCAAAAAAGCCCTGGGGTTGACGCCAGATGAGCAGAATAGTGCAGAGCGGACGGAAGCCTTGTTCCTTGAAAACCTGACCGTACAGCCGGTCAGTAACTCTCAGCTGGTCTCAATTAACTACGATTCCACTGATCCCAAACTGGCAGCAGACATCTCTAATGCAATCTCGAAGACCTTTGTGCGGATGAATTTGGAGAAGCGATTTGATACCGCATCTTACTCTAAAGAATTCTTATCTGAGAATATTCAACAAGTTCGCCAGACACTGGAAAAGTCGGAGCAAGCACTGAACGACTATGCAAGACAATACGGCATTGTGCAGGATGTTGATGGTGAAAGCACAGATACTCATTCACTCAAGAAACTGAGTGAAGAACTCGTAAAGGTGGAGCGTGAGCGTATTGAAGCGGAAGCCTTGTACTTACAAGCCAAAAGGGCTGATCCAAATAATCCAACCATCATTGCGCTACTCTCCAAAGACCCTACCCTGCAAACAATGGGTAATGAGTTGGTGCGGAAAGTGGCTGAAAGAAAAGCAAGAATCCGGCAATCTTCTACCGGCAGCAATCGTACAATTCGCAGACTAAAGCGTGAAATTGATGTATTGCGCGCTGAAATAAGTGCCAAAAGTGCCACAGTGGTTGCCTCCCTGGAAGCTGAGGTTGATGCGGCGAAGAAACGTCAGAAGCTCATCCGTCAGCAACTTGCTGAACTTAAAAACAGTGCTATCAGTACCCAGGGTGACAGCATCCGCTACAACACCTTGAAGCGTGAGGTAGAATCCAACCAGATTCTTTACAAAGAGTTACTCCAGCAGCTTAAACAGGTCAATGTTGCTGGCTCTGTTGGCACAAATAATATCAGTATCATCGATAAAGCGGGTGTCCCTTACGAAAAATACAAACCTAAGTTGCGCACTAACCTAGCCTTCGGCTTGCTGCTTGGTCTGATGCTGGGCATGGGTGCCGCCTTCTTACGTGAGTTTACAGATGACAGCCTGAAAGGCTCCGATGAGCTTGAAAAATTAACCGGACTCCCCGTTCTTGGTTTACTTCCAAATATTAAACAATCTGATGAGCAAATTGCTCTGCTAGCACATACTGAGCCTCGCTCACCATTGGCCGAAGCTATTCGTTCATTACGAACCAGCCTTAAGTTCTCCACGCAGTATGGGGCACCACGCACCACCTTTATTACTAGCTCAACCCCTGCGGAGGGCAAAAGTAGTATTGCGCTGAATCTGGCGACAGCCTATGCACAGGTGGGCAGCAGGGTATTGTTGATTGATGCAGATCTACGCAACCCAAGTATCCACCACCTATTAAAGCTGGATAACCTGGAAGGTTTAACCAATTATTTGGCGGGTGCGGGAGATGCCTATGATGTCAGCCGTCCATGCCTAATTAAGCATTTGCGCGTGATTACCTCCGGCCCGATTCCACCAGACCCTGTTGAGCTACTTTCTGGGCAGCGTATGACGCAGTTATTAGACATGGCAGCCAACGAGTTTGACTACGTCGTCATTGACGGGCCGCCTGTGATTGGACTAGCCGACGCATTGGTATTATCCAACTTGGCGGACGCTACGATTCTGGTAGTTCAAGCTAGAAAGACGCGGAAAGCATCGCTGCAAGCGGCACTCAAGCGTCTGGAACGAACCAGTGGTAATATTATTGGCACACTGCTATCGCGGGTGGATCGCTCCAGTAATCCTGAGTATAGCGAGGATGGCTACTACACCTACACCAGTAGCGGAAGCAATAACGATAGTGGTGTGTAAATAGCTCAGGAGCAGAGGTAGAGGGTTCCATGAAAAAATCAGCAATCCAGTTTGCTTGGTATATGCACCTACACCCCGAAGCAGGTTTGCAACAGTGGCATTTGATGCGGACGCTTCCGCATGGTATGTCAGACTTGTTGCAGGCCGCAGCATCGGGACAAAAGCGATCCGAGGTTGCTGATTCATTGGACATTGCCGAAGCGGAGTTGAAAAAAGCCTTCATAAAGTTCTTACAACTGGTCATCTCCGATTACCAAAAAAGTCCGTACAGGGGCTTAGCGGCTCGCGAGCAAGCCAGTTTGGACACGTGCACCCGCCATAAGAAACTGCTTCAAAATGTGTTTCATCCTGACAAATTCCAAAATGACAAGGCCCATGAACTGATTCAGCAGATCCAACAATCATACGATGAGGTGTTGCAGTTAGTTGCGGAAAAAAAACAAGCAGGCAGCAGCGCCCAGTCTGATGGTTTTCATGACCATGATTCAGAAACCGATTTAGTCATGGACTTTCAGATAAAAAATGCACCGAGGCCGAGTTGCGCCCATCGACGACGCGAGCAAAAAAAGCAAACAAATTATGTGTTGATGGCAGGGGTTGCAGGACTGGCTCTGGCAAGCCTATTGGTGGTGCTAATTGTGCCATCCAGCCCGCAAGAGGTGGTGAGGCAGCCTGTAATTTCAGAAACACCATCGACAACACCCAACAAAAAAATTATCTTGGCAGGGTCTGTTGATACAGCAACCTCAGGTGCCTTGATACCGCACAGTCAGTACGAAAATATCCATTCATTAGATAATACGAAGGTTCAAGTATTGCTTAATGAATTTGAACGGGGCCTAGAGGCAGACTTGGTCAGTGACTTGATGAAGTCCAAAAATCAAACGCAATCCTATGGGCAGATTATGGACTTGTTTGCCACGGCCGATCATAAAAAAGTCTTTCTGCATGGTTTTTCTTGGAAGCCTATGCAGCGCGGCTTTTATGGTGAGGGGGAGTTTCTGGCTCGATTCCAGTTTATGGATAAGAACCAGTGGGTGACCCGTAAGGGAAAATGCTCTATTACTCTATCCAGTAATGACTCAAAGTTACTGATTGAACAGTTCCACTTCGAAGATAACCTACACTAGATAAGCTGGCTCGGATGACCTCTGCTGATAACACAACAGAAACTCATTCTTGTGATGTACTCAGGCTTTCACAAGTAGATATTTCAGAAATTCACGACCTTCTCAATCTGTACCAACTCCAGATACACTTAGTAGCCCTCGAAGAAGCTATACCGGGTAGTTTTTGGGGCGACGAGGAGGCCGGATTAATTAAAAACCAGCTCTATATACGCCCAGATACTCCGATTCACTCTCTATTGCACGAAAGCTGCCATTATATTTGTATGGATGAACAGCGCCGCCAACACTTACATACAAATGCGGGAGGCACCGCCGATGAGGAAAATGCAGTGTGTTATCTTCAGGTATTACTCTCTGATGAACTCCCCTCTATGGGTAAAGCACGAATGATGAGTGATATGGATCGCTGGGGATATAGTTTTCGTCTGGGTTCCTGTCGGGCTTGGTTTGAAAGAGATACTCAGGATGAATACCAGTGGCTCTTATCACATAAACTGATAACCCCAGATAACAAACCCACTTTTCTTCTACGCACGTAAAGGGCCTACGACAATACCGCGGGCCTTTACCTAAAACGACTGCGCTTCTCTTGCGCGTACTTAAACCCGCAGAGCTACATTACCTCTGGCAATCCCAATACAACCCGAGCGCACTACCTCAACAATCACCTGATTGCTCATAGCCTCCACAAACGCATCAAGCTTCTCGCCCTGCCCGGAGACTTCAATTGTGAGCGTCCTATTGCTCAGATCAATAATCTTGCCTTTGAAAATGTCAGTAATCTGTTTAATCGAAGTGATCGCGTCAGCATGCTTTGCTTCAACTTTAATCAACATCATTTCCCGTTCGATGTATTTAAAGTCAGACAAGTCTGACACCTTGACGATTTCAATCAGTTTATTTAGCTGCTTTAGAATTTGCTCAATAATCTGTTCACTACCACGTGTCACTAATGTTAGTCGTGACAGGCTGTCATCATCAGTCGGTGCAACAGAAAGTGATTCAATGTTGTAACCACGCGCAGAGAATAACCCCACAACCCGTGATAGAGCGCCCGACTCATTTTCCATTAATACTGAAATTACATGTCGCATAGGGTTACACCAAAATCATTTCATTCTGCCCTGCGCCCGCAGGAACCATTGGATAAACATTTTCCTCAGGATTTGTAATGAAATCCAGAAAGTATAAACGCTTCGTATCTTCAACCGCCTGCTTTAAGGCACCCTCAACATCCGCAGGATCCTTAATTTGCAAACCCACATGACCATACGCTTCAGCTAGCTTTACGAAGTCGGGCAAAGAATCCATATACGACATTGCGTAGCGTTTCTGATAGAAAAATTCCTGCCACTGACGCACCATCCCCAAATAGCCATTATTCAGTGAAATAATATTGAGTGGGAGTTGGTACTGGAAACAGGTTGCTAACTCCTGAATACACATTTGAATACTGCCATCCCCCGTGATACAGGCCACCGTTTCTTCGGGATGTGCCAACTGCACACCCATTGCAGATGGCAAGCCAAAGCCCATCGTCCCCAAGCCACCGGAGTTAATCCAGCGATTAGGCTTGTCAAAGCGATAATACTGAGCGGCCCACATTTGGTGCTGACCAACATCGGAGCAAATATACGCATCGCCTTTGGTGACTTGCCATAACTTATCAACTACAAACTGTGGAGTAATCAACTCACTCCCTTGCTCATAGTGCAAACAGTCCGTCTTACGCCACTCATTAATGTTATCCCACCATTCTGCAATAGCTTCTGCATCTGGCTTTTGATCACGCTTTTTCAATTCAGCCAGCAAGTCAACCAACACCTGCTTCACATCGCCCACGATCGGGATATCAACCCCCACATTTTTAGAAATAGAAGCCGGATCAATATCCACATGGATAACTTTGGCATTGGGACAAAACTTCTCAATATTGCCTGTTACCCGATCATCAAAACGTGAACCAATAGCAACCACTAAATCTGACTTGTGCATCGCCATATTCGCTTCGTAGGTGCCGTGCATCCCCAACATGCCAACAAACTGAGGATCACTGGCAGGAAAAGCACCAAGTCCCATCAAAGTATTTGTCACGGGGTAATTTAGCAGTCTCGCCAACTCTGTCAGCTCTTCAGCGCCACCAGAAAGGATGACACCACCACCAGTGTAAAAAATCGGGGTTTTCGCCGCCAACAACGCATCCACAGCCAGACGAATTTGACGAGAGTGACCACGCTTGTTTGGATTATACGAACGGATCTTAACGCTTTCAGGATACTCAAATTTACACTTTTCCTGACCGTCCGTAATATCTTTGGGAATATCAATCAGCACAGGCCCAGGACGACCAGTGCTGGCAATGTAAAAAGCCTTTTTAATTGTCGGAGCAAGGTCTTCTATCGACTTCACTAGGAAGTTGTGCTTCACACAAGGACGCGTGATACCAATAATATCCACTTCCTGAAAAGCATCGTTACCAATGAGCGCTCGTGGTACCTGCCCAGTGAGCACCACCAGCGGTACTGAATCCATATAGGCATCTGCAATGCCGGTCACCGCGTTCGTCGCACCCGGGCCAGAAGTAACAATCGCCACACCAACTTTATTCGTTGACTTGGCATACCCCTCTGCCGCATGAACCGCAGCCTGCTCGTGCCGAACCAGAATGTGGTCTATGTCAGCAGCAGCTTTATCGAGCTCATCATACAAAAACAGTACCGCGCCGCCCGGATATCCAAATATAGTATCCACGCCTTCCGCCTTCAGACTCTCCACGAAAATCTTGGCTCCGGATAATTCCACTAGCTTTCTCCCGATGTAAATGCAAAGTTTGCAGCAGTTCCTATGACGCCACGCAGGGTGCATCGCTGCAAGGTAGGCCATAATAATACGCTTTGACGCTTAAATCATCCCTAGAATTTACATTAAAATCCTCAATTAGAACTTCCGCCGGGTTTGGCTGGTGGAGACTTTTCAAAAAAGAATTTGCGGGGAAACGACTACTGACATGACTCTCAATGTTGCGACGCACTTCCACAGGCACTTTCCTGTGGAAGTGTCTATCAAATTTTACCTCTGAGTACTGTAATTTCCCCAGACATAGGCTGGTGCCAGCATTCCCACGTAAGTTCCTCCTAGCATACCCAGTGCTTCACCGGCTGAATCACCAATATCATCACCCAATTTAGCCCCCAGAAAACCACCTAGGGCAGCGCTGAGCGTTGTCACTGCGGCTTTCTCCGGTGTACTTACCAAGTCCAGGTTTTTGGTGTCAATCATTGAGCAACCCTGTAACAAGAAAAGCAACGGGAGCGTTAGCAATACCTTTTTCATAATACACATCCTTTTTGAAGTAATTGGGCACATCCGGTGTCCGATTCTAATCAGACAACCGCCATTCTAATGGGAACAACTAGACAGAGACAACCACAGCCCTCATTGTCCCAATACACTGTTAATTTTCACCTCATGGTTTGCCCGCCAATCGGCCAGTGATTGCGCTTCTGCCTTCTCTTTTTTAACCAGTGCTGAAGCCAGGGTGGCTTCGATATCTGCCTGAGGAATTACAACAATCCCCTCCTCGTCCGCAACAATCAAATCACCGGTATTGACCGTCACGCCGCCACAAGTGATTTCAACCTGAGAGGCACCATCCTTGTTTTTAGCCCCCGGCTTGGGGAATACACCGCGCGCGAATACCGGAAAGTTGAGCTCTTTTAACTCGCCCACATCCCGAATAACACCGTCAATTACAAAGCCTGTAATACCATTTTCCTGTGCGACCGCACATACGTTACCACCCGCAACGGCATAATCATTGCCATCCGCTTCAGCAACAATAATGGCACCTTTTGGCGCACGGTAAATAGCATCGTGCAGATAGGTATTACTACGATTTGTACAACGAACAGTAAATGCCACTCCCATGATGGCTGGAGCTGGTGATAATAGGGACTTAATCCCAACATCCATTGCCTGTCCTGCTTGTTGAGCATCTGAAATGTCAGTAGCGAGTAGTGATTGATACTTATCAGCGATCATATTCATTTTCCTTGTGATGTGTGGTTTATAAGTGTTGAGTTGACGAATGCTCAGGCAGTTACGATCTGAGCGCCGTCCGGTGTACCCAAAATTAATATATCTGCCGGGCGCAATGCAAATAACCCGACCGTCACCACGCCTGGAATTTGGTTGATGGCCGTTTCCAAAGCCAGCGGATCAACAATCTCAAGACCGGATACATCAATAATGACATGACCGTTATCCGTCACCACGCCCTGACGAATCGCCGGATTACCGCCAAGCTTGACGATTTCACGCGCCACATAGCTTTGTGCCATCGGGATCACTTCAACAGGCAAAGGAAACGCACCGAGCACATCAACTAGCTTGCTCTCATCCGCAATACAAATAAATTTATCACTGGCTCCAGCAACAATTTTCTCGCGGGTCAATGCCGCCCCCCCACCCTTGATAAGCTGCAAACGGGTGTTTGACTCGTCCGCGCCATCAACATATAACGCAAGTGGACCTGTCTGATTGAGTTCCAATACTGGAATGTGGTGGCTTTTTAGACGTTCAGCACTTGCCTCAGAACTGGCCACCGCACCCTGTAAAGGAGTGCGACTTTCCGCCAGCAAATCAATAAAATGATTGGCTGTCGATCCAGTGCCAACGCCAATCACAGAGTTATCTTCCACATATTCCAGTGCCGCAGCCGCAGCCGTGCGCTTCATGTCATCTTGCGTCATGGTCAGTAGGTCCCCAAATTCAAATACCGCCATCATACCGAATGATGATACGCTATGGCACTCTTTACACCACTCTTAATATCTGCAAATAGTCCGCTGAATGAACAACCAACTGATCGAAAAAATACTCAAAGCCCGCGTTTATGACGTCGCCCGCGAAACGCCGCTGGAATTGGCTCGCTCTCTATCCCGCCGTTTTGACAATACGATTTACCTAAAGCGAGAGGATTTGCAGCCGGTATTTTCCTTCAAACTACGCGGCGGTTTTAACTGTATGCAAAATCTATCCCCTGAAGCCAAGGTACGAGGCGTCATTGCAGCATCGGCGGGAAATCATGCGCAAGGCGTGGCATATGCAGGGAATCACTTAGGTATTCCAACGACCATTGTTATGCCCGTGATTACGCCGGATATTAAGGTCAATTCGGTGCGCGCATTTGGTGGTAACGCCGTACTGTACGGCAATACCTTTGATGAAGCTTATCAATACGCGATGGAGCGTTGTGAAAAAGAAGGACTCACCTTTGTTCATCCCTTCGACAATTTAGATGTCATTGCCGGACAAGGTACCATCGGTATGGAAATCACCCGTCAGCACCCTGACCCTTTGGATGCCATTTTCATTTGTGTCGGCGGCGGCGGCTTACTCTCTGGCGTGGGTACATGGATCAAATACCTCAGCCCATCCACTCGCATTATTGGCATTGAGCACGAAGAAGCCCCTAGCATGACCCATGCGCTAAAGGCAGATAAGCGAGTGATGCTGGATCAAATTGGTACATTTGCCGATGGTGCGGCAGTGAAACAAGCGGGAGAAAATACCTTCCGTATCGCTAGAGAAGTGGTTGATGAAATGATTACCGTGACCACTGATGAAACGTGTGCAGCCATTAAAGATGTGTTTGAAGATACCCGTACCTTGCTTGAACCTGCTGGCGCACTCAGCATCGCCGGCATGAAAAAATACATACAAAAATATAGCTGCAAAGACCAAAAGTTGGTGGCGATTTGCAGCGGTGCAAATATCAACTTTGACCGCCTACGCCATGTAGCAGAGCGTGCCGAGTTAGGGGAGCGTCGGGAAGCCTTATTTGCCGTAACCATCCCTGAAGAACCGGGCAGCTTCCGCCATTTTTGTGAAGTGATCGGCAACCGTGCCATTACGGAATTTAACTATCGCTATGCAGACAAGGAGCAGGCACAAGTCTTTGTTGGCGCCAGAATCACCGGCGAAGAAGAAAAGAACCACCTGCTACAGCAACTCACCGATCTAAAAACGCCGGTCATTGACCTGACGGACAATGAATTGGCCAAGGTGCATTTGCGCTTTATGGTCGGCGGGCACGCGCCCAATATTCAGGATGAGTTACTGTTCCGCTTTAGCTTTCCGGAGCGTCCGGGGGCATTGCTGCACTTTCTAAACAGCATGGGTCACTGGAATATCAGCCTATTCCATTACCGCAATCACGGCTCGGACTTTGGGCGTGTTCTGGTGGGGATTCAGGTGCCCAACCCAGAGCGTAGTGAGTTCAATCAATTCCTTGAAAAACTAGGGTATGACTACGAGGAAGAGACAGAAAATCCAGTCTACCAACACTTCCTGAGATAACTTCGATAAAAAATGCACTGGTAAGGTATGGCTTCGGCTATACTCGGTGCTTTTTTTGAGCCTCATTCGGTATTCAAGCATGTCTCAGGTTTTCACTGTCCTGTTCCCGGTATTCTCAATTATCCTGATTGGCTACTTTTATGGCCGTTGGCGGCACAGTGATATTGATACTGTTAACCGAATGAATATTGACGTATTTATTCCGGCACTGGTCATTGACTCCATGCTGACTAGTGACTTTGAACTACTAGCCTACAAATGGTTAATTCTGGCTGGTGTTTTAGTCGTGCTCTTATCCGGTGTTATCGCAGTAATCATTGCTCGTGTGCTGAATATTGAGCCGCGCGTATTTGTCCCATCCATGATGTTTAATAATTGTGGAAACATGGGGCTGCCCGTTGCTGTATTGGCCTTTGGCCCATCAGCTCTGCCCGCAGCTATGGTGCTATTTCTAGCCAGTAACACACTGCACTTTACCTTAGGCACACGCATTGTCGGGGGTAAAATTTCCTGGTTCAAATTACTCACCATGCCGATTAATCTGGCGATGATTATTGGTTTGTTATTGAGCTTTAACCACGTCACCTTACCTGACTTCCTGCTCCTCCCTATCCACATGCTGGGGCAAATCTGCATCCCGCTCATGCTATTCACACTGGGGATACGCATGATTAGTGTTGATTTTTCAGCATGGCGCATTGGCTTGTATGCAGCGATTTTTCGCCCTTTATCGGGACTGATTCCAGCCATCGTGCTAATCGGCATCTTGCCATTAAGCGATATTCAGCAACAGCAGTTATTACTGTTCTCAATCTTCCCACCTGCCGTATTGAACTATATTTTTGCAGAGCAATACCGGCAGCAACCAATCAATGTGGCCTCTATGGTTGTGGTTGGTAACGCCAGCTCGGTTATTACACTATTCGCCATGCTGTACTATCTGAGCTATGGCAACTGAAGTGACCCCAAATGCTCCAAGCTTACGTCATTACGGCAATCTGTGGGCAAAGCCAAGATCAAGTGCTTTGCGATAGAATAAGGCTTTCCTTATCTTTTTTGCTCAATCGTTTTAATTGATATTCCCGTTGAGACGCCGTCGAGTGTGATTCCATTGGTTCACTATACACCAACGAAACCGGCTGTCTCGCACGAGTATATTTAGCCGCCAAATCACCCGTGCTATTATGCTCTGCCACACGGCGCACCACGTCTGTCGTGATGCCAGTATATAAACTACCATCAACACAACGCACCATGTACACAAACCATTGCTTCATTTAACGCAAATCCAAAAAAGATGTCTGCCAACCATGCGAAAACCATCGGGAATGGCGATTGTATCATGAGCAATGCACTGGAAATGACCAAGCTCTGCAAGAACCACCATCACGACTTTACGATATTAAAGATGGCTCATTTCTCTAGAGCGTGTTGTCAAACTACCTACAAGAGAATGCCATATCTTTATGCATTTAGGTAATAAGAATGCCCGCATGGTTTAACTATCCCGAATTTGACTGGCCGGAAAAACACGCCATTATTATCGGTGCTGGTATTGCCGGTTGCCAAATGACGTGGCACCTCTCACGGCTCGGTTGGCGGGTTACATTAATTGAGCAAGAGCGCCACATTAGCACCAAGGCATCCGGTAATTTGGCCGGTGTTATTTCTCCCAAAATGACCGCACAGGATAGCGATGGTGAACGATTCTATCGAGCTGCGTTCCACTATGCTACACAGCAATTAAGTCACTTTGGATGGCAGCCTTGCGGCATGTTGCAACTTGCCCATAATGACCGGGAGCAACGACGCTGGGCATCACTCAAACAACGCATATTCGACACAACCTTCCTTCAGTTAGTGAGTCCAAATGAGGCCAGTAACATAGCAGGCATCCGCTGTGATTATCCCGCGAGTTATTTTCCGCAAGCAGGATTTATTCATCCAGCCACTTTCTGCCATGACTTATTAGCACATAGCAACCATCACCTGATTTGTGCCAGAAAAGTTACCAAACTTCAGCGCTGTCACTTAAACAATATGTGGGAGGTACTTGACGAGACTGAGCAATGTATTCAAAAAGCCCCGGTTATCATTCTCTGTAATGGTATTGATATTTCTGGCTTTTCTGTCAGTCAATTTATCCCCCAGATGCCGGTACTGGGACAAACCAGCCATATGCCAAGCAGCACAATTAGCGGGATCAATTGCGTTATTGGTCACGAAGGCTATCTGATTCCCGCATATCAGGGGATTAATGTTTTTGGTGCCACCTTTGATCGTGAATTTGACTGTATTACAACGACCGAGCAAGCTAACCAGCGGAATCTTTCCCAATTAAAACGATACCTGCCAGCGCTGGAACGTCAGATTCAGACTGTCACCAGCGGACATGCTGCGGCACGCTCAACAACACCAGACCGTTATCCGTATGCCGGCGCAATTCCAGACATTAACTATTACCAGCAGCATTATCAGCCGTTAAAACACGGACGCCCCCACCAGCACTATCCCGATGCAAAATATCAGAATGGCTTGTTTGTGCTGGGTGGCTTTGGCTCCCGAGGGCTAACCACTAGTGCTTATTGTGCAAATGCCTTAAGTCAGCTCATTGCTAATCAACACAACACCCTTGAGCAACACCATAATGCGCAATTACTCAACACGTTACATCCAGCACGTTTTCTCATTCGACAGCTCAAGCGCGGACAAGACATCACATGAGAAAAACTCAAGTGCCAACCGTATTTTTCAATAAATTTTCGTGATTACCCCAATCCCCGTGCAAGATCATCGCGGATATCTTCAAATGCCTCTAGCCCAACCGACACCCGTAATAAGCTCTCAGAAATACCCGCTGAATCACGCTGTTCATCACTCAAGCGCCCATGTGTAGTAGTGGCCGGATGGGTAATAGTCGTTCTCGTATCACCAAGATTTGCGGTGATTGAAATCAGTTGCGTACTGTCAATCACCCGCCAACAATCTTCTCGCCGCCCTTTTACTTTAAAGGAAACAATACCGCCGAACCCTGACTGCTGCGTTTTTGCTAATGTATGCTGAGGGTGGGTCTCAAGCCCCGGATAATAAACATGGGAAACATTCGGGTGTGCAGATAACCATTGAGCCAGTTTTAATGCATTCTCGCAGTGTGCCTTCATGCGCAAACTTAGTGTTTCCAGGCCTTTCTGGAAAACCCAGGCATTAAAAGGACTCATCACCATGCCACCAGAGCGCAATATCCCTGCAACCTCATTACCAACCCGCTCGGCATCTCCTACAACGGCACCACCTAAACAGCGACCTTGCCCATCCAGATATTTAGTCGCTGAGTGTATCACCAAATCAGCCCCCAAACTCAATGGCTGCTGTAGTGCAGGTGTGCAGAAACAATTATCAATGACCAACAAGGCATCCTGGGCATGTGCAATCGCGGCCAACTGGGTGATATCCACTATTTCGGTGAGTGGGTTTGATGGCGTTTCAGCAAATAATAACCGTGTATTCGCTTGGACGGCTGTCTGCCAAGCCTCAGGATCTGTTAAATCCACAAAGCTGATACTAATGCCAAACTTTTTTACATAATTATTGAATAAAACCGTAGTTGTACCAAAAACCGAACGCGAGCAAACAATATGATCGCCAGTTTTCAGTAAAGCCAGTACCACGGCCAGAATTGCAGACATTCCCGATGAGGTTGCGACACAGGCCGCCCCACCTTCAAGAGCAGCCAGACGATCCTGAAAGTAAGTCACGGTCGGGTTGGTCATTCGAGCATAAATATTGCCCGACTGGTCACCAGAAAACTTTGCAGCAGCTTCTGCGGCACTGTTAAAAACAAAACTGGAGGTCGGAAATATCGCCTCGCTGTGCTCCTGCTCATTCGTACGGACATGCCCACCACGAATCGCTAAGGTCTCAAACTGAAGATCATCATTCACTTGTTGGTTACCGGTCGAACATCATATCCCGTTGTCGTTAATCGGAACGGCCACGAAAGCGATCCATCAAACGACGTTCGCGTTTATTTGGCTTATGTGTGGGATGTTTAATATTAGCGGATTGAAGCCGGTTAAGTTCGCGCTGCTCTTCTCGTTGTTGGCGGCTCGTTTCTGTTTCTTCGTACAGTAACACCGCTTCCTTAGCCGGTCGCCGCTTATCATTTAAACCAGTGACAAATACGTGAAAGCGATCTGTACCACGAGTGATATTGAGTTCATCTCCGTTCCTGACCGTTCTCGCAGGCTTCACCCGCACACCATTCAAGTGAACCTTGCCACCATTAATGGCCTCAACAGCCAACGCGCGTGTCTTAAAAAAACGTGCAGCCCACAACCACTTATCCAAGCGTAGTTCTGTTAGTTCGTTACTATTAGTGGCCATTCAACAATCCTGTCCTCTAAGTCATCATCTGCGTCAAGCTCTCGCTCAAACACAACACGCTTCATTGCTGAGTTTCCTGAAGTGTGAACCCTGTTTTTATCCTGACAAACCAAATGATGCCAGCTTGGTAGCCCTAAACCCTGCTGTAAACGACGATAACTACAACTGGGCGGCATCCAATCCAAGGCATCCAAATTAGTGGGTGTAAGCTGGACACAATCGGGCACTCTCAGCAGACGATTTTTATAATCAGCACACTGGCACGCCTGATCATCAAACAAATGACAAGCCACATCGGTGTAATACACTTCACCGCCCTCCTCTTCGTCATCCTGCAATTTAATCAGGCAGCATTTCCCACAACAGTCACAAATTTGCTCCCACTGTTCTTCAGACATTTCCTGCAACGGCACAACTTCCCACCAACGATCACTCACCCGCCATACCTTCCGCTTTTGGCTGCTTTGCTTCTGGCTTTTTATCCGCTTCAATCGCCAGTTTCAGGCGCTCAAACTCTTTGGGTGAACTGTAATAAAAAGTCTCCTTACCCTCTTTGTCCCAAAGTACCACAAGCCCCTTCTCAGGATAATAGCGGTATTCGGCAGTATCAGTAACCTTTTCTACCAAGCCAGGCACACCAAAAAATGCGATTTGTTTTTCTTCATAATCGGCAATTGGAATATACATAAACCGCCAAACACGTTGCTCCAAGGCATCCAACAAGTACTGATCATTCAGGTTATATTGCCAGTAGCCGTTCGGTGTAGGTTTGCGGTCTTTGCCCAACTTAAGAATAGAGTGTAACAAGGCTTCTGGTGCATCCAGCTCAGCGACTAAGCGCGCATCAAATTTCCCAATACGGATTTTACCCAGATAGGCTTCAAGAAATAGCTTGCCGTCTGCTTTTTGAAATAGCCGCACCTCTGCCAACTCATGGAAGTGCTCCGCGAACTCACGCAAAGAAAAGTTTCCGGGACTTAGGCCCAAAACCTCTGTCTCCCCAGCTTGGGTCGATTTAATCATCCACGGCAACTGTTTATCAGTACCTGAATCCGTGCCATTGCAAGAAATCAGACAGAAACAGAACAATGTTAAGAAAAATTTTTTCATTAATGGTAATTATGAAATTATTGGAAAGAATAAGATTAATAAAGCAGTTCCAGTTATAATCTCGCGCGTATAGCCATGCTCACCCTGAAGTTAACTTCAATGCGATATCACGACAATGCTGTGTAACCCAGCCGCCTGAGTATGGTCACGAAGCACACAAATAAGGAGTTTAAAATGAGCACGAACGATACCGTAACGATAACGGATAATGCAACGGGCAAACAAGTCGAACTGCCAGTGCTGCATCCGGTTCAGGGGAATCCCACCATCGATATCAGCAAGCTACCCAAAGAGCTTGGCTATTTTACTTACGATCCAGGCTTCGTTGCCACTGCAAGCTGTCACAGTAACATCACTTACCTCGACGGCGCCAAGGGTATTCTGCAATATCGTGGTTATCCGATTGAACAGCTGGCAGAAAAAAGTACTTTTATTGAGGTTTGTTACCTGTTGTTTCATGGGGAGCTGCCAACTAAGGAAGAGCTTGACCAGTTCAGTAAAGTGATCACCAACCACACCATGCTCCACGAGCAGATGACGAGTTTCTATAGCGGTTTCCGCCGTGATGCTCACCCAATGGCAACCATGGTGGGTGTCGTGGGTGCGCTATCCGCGTTCTATCATCACGATGAAGATATCCACGACCCTATGCATCGTATGATCACGGCTCATCGCTTAATCGCCAAAATGCCAACCATCGCCGCATGGAGCTATCGCTACGCGAACGGTAAGCCAATGGTGTACCCAAAGAATTCGCTGGACTACTCAAGCAACTTCTTGCACATGATGTTCTCCATGCCAACGGAAGAATACACACCAGACCCACTATTTGTTAAGGCACTAGATCTGCTATTGATCTTGCATGCAGACCACGAGCAGAACGCCTCTACCTCAACAGTAAGACTGGCAGGTAGCTCTGGAGCAAACCCGTTTGCTGCGCTTTCTGCAGGTATTGCCTCATTGTGGGGACCAGCGCATGGTGGCGCCAATGAAGCCGTGATTCGTATGCTTCAGGATATTGTCGCATCAGATAACGATGTCGCGCACTATGTTGCACGTGCAAAAGACAAGGACGATCGTTTCCGCTTGATGGGATTCGGCCACCGTGTATATAAAAACTTTGACCCCCGTGCGGTTATTATTCGCAAAACCTGTCTGGAGCTGCTGGAAAAGTTAGAGCCTGGTAACCCATATCAGGAACTGTTCGATACCGCACGTGAACTCGAAAATATCGCATTAGCCGATGAGTACTTTGTTAAACGTAACTTGTATCCGAATGTTGATTTTTATTCGGGTATTATTCTGCTGGCAATGGGTATACCATTGAACATGTTTACCGTTATCTTTGCGATGGCCAGAACAGTTGGCTGGATTTCTCACTGGAATGAAATGATCGCAGATGATGATTTCCGCATTGGCCGACCAAGACAGTTGTTTCTTGGTTCTGAGCCACGGAACTATGTTGATATTAAAAAACGATAATCGGGGAATACGCTATGTTTAATAACATGACTCTGGATAATGCAGTAACCGCAGTAATGGGACTCATAGTTCTTTTGAGTGTAGTTCTCATCCGCGTTTTTGGTGGTGGATTCGTCTTGCTGCCAGTGTTAGTCGGTATTATGGCTGCGCAATCGGCTTTTACTGGCTTCTGTCCAGTGGCGATATTGCTCAAAAAGTACAACTTAGTTAGGTAATTAGACCTATATCACTGCTGATAATAAAGCACCTTAGGGTGCTTTATTTTTTCCTCTCTTTTTATGATCATTGGTGATTAGCAAATACTACACTGCATTTCCCACGCCCACAAAAAAACCCCGCAGCAATACCACGGGGCTCATCAATCAATCCTGGCAATGTCCTACTTTCACATGGGGAAACC
>PDPG01000005.1 GCA_002747455.1 Pseudomonadota bacterium
TCAGCAACTGGGGCACACGATCACGACCAATCTACCGAGTAATAGCTTGGTGGATGCTGATAGCGCATTTGTTAAAAGTTGGAATATTAAAAACCACACCGAACAGCATTGGAAGGGATTGACGCTGCGATGTATTGATGAAGACTTGGATGTTCAGATAATCAATGCCGCCAATAAAACCAAATTACCGACGCACACACTACAACCGGAACACTGGGAAATCCGTGTGCCTGACACCAATGTGGGATACGTTGCAAGTGTTTCGGTGAACTTTATGGCACCAAAACACCCCGGAACAACCGTATCCCACTGGCGTTTCTTTAAAAATGGCAAGCGGCTAAATGATGACTTATTCCCCGCACTCAACTGCCTGGTCATGGTCGTTGACTCGACGCCTTGCACTGAGCAAAGTGAAGTATCGGCCAACTGCAACTAAGCCGATAAGCTGCAACAGCCAAAAACCAAACGCTCCCCCGCCGGACTTAGCTGGCGCATTAGTCTCACTTGTAGAAGAATCACTCGGAGGTGGATTGTTTGGAACAGGGTTACTTGGAGACGAACCACTTGGGGGCGTGGGTTCACTGCCATCAGATGAACCAGCACGAGTCACAAAATTACCCGGATTCACCGCAAAAAATACATTATCCGCACAACGCACCATCACCCGATTGTTGCTACCGCTAGAACTATTCACAGTGTACTCAAACTGACCATCATTCTTGACGCTCGATGCAATCGTCTTGTCAAACTTCATACCACTATCGGTTGACAGCAAAATGTCCACCTGGCCACAATTCACCGGCGACACATCGGTATTCGCAACATCCCAACGAATGACGGCTTTCTTACCTTTAGTCCAAGTGCTACTCTCAGTCGGCTCCGTCACCTTGAATGGCCCGGCAGAAGTCTTGACTGTCATGACTGCTTCATCGGTTGCCACGCCTCCCTTACCATCACGCGCCGTCAAGCGGAAAGTCAGCTTGCGATCCGTTGTCGGATAACTTTCACCAATGGTGGTGTAGCCTTCCTTAACCAACACATCTTCCAGTCGCGGAAAATAACGCTCGGCGGTGTTACGCAACCCCCAAGATCGAAACAGCGGGCGGTTTCCATTATCCTTCATATCATTTACGCCTTCTGTCGCCTCGCCCGTGTCATACTCCTCCCAGGAATAGCTTAAAGTGTCGCCATCCCCATCCTGTGCCGAGCCGGTCAGCTTAAATGGTGTATTCGCCGGAATAACATAATCATTACCCGCATTCACAGTTGGCGCAGCATTAGCTAAGGTCGAAGTCGTGCCACAGCTTTTATCTTTACCATCCAGCGTCGTCCGCATTTCTTCGATTGATCCGATATGGAAAAAATCCCCACTGCTATTTTGCAAATTCTGCGAGTCACAAATACCCGCATAGCCCATAATGGTTGAACCACTACCCGGCTCCCAGGCGGTTGTCGCATTACGGTTGCCATCACAACCCGATTTTGTACCATTAAACGTGTGATTTGCCCCCAGTTGATGCCCTATCTCATGCGCGACATAATCAATGTGAAAGGCATCACCCGTTGGCGTATCCATTCCGGTCATACCAGCAGCCTTGCCACCATCTTCACAAATTCCGCCTAACATCGCCAAGCCACCACCACCGGTGTTCACAACATGCCCGATGTCATAGTTATTTTTGCCAATGGCACCATCAATAACCGAAGAATTTCCCTCAAGATCCTCATCCGTATTGTTAAAAGGATCTGAATCTTTATTGGTGTAAATAATTTTATCGTTCTCAGCAACCAGCTCAAAACGCACCGCCAGGTCACGCAGGTACACCTCATTGATACGCGCCACCAGGGTTGCAAGAGCCGATAAGCCACCCTTCACTGTCCCACCATGAAAGGCCGTATACTCTGCCGACGCACTCACAGCCAAACGATAGGTACGAAGCTTATCCCCCACAACCGGACGACTACCATGCACCGGCGGTTTAGATCCGTGCTTGAATTGCATCCCCCCATCTGATAACAAGGAAGGCTTTTTTAGCACCTTATCTGCGGTACGCTTCGCCAATGGCAATGCGTTTTGTGAGTAATAAACTACATACCGGCTGATGTCACCACGTACTTCTGGATCAATAAACACCCACTTGCCATTGTGCTTAAACATGCCATGAAAGCCATGTGGCGTCAGATCAAAGCTGCCTTTATTGGTGGGACGGTCAATATCATACCCGCTAAAGGTTTGAATATCCGGATACTTCTCAGCCAGTGCTGACGCCATCACCGGCGAGCGGCGCAAGCGATAAGTGGCTTGCGAACCATCAGGCAATGGCACGACCACCGACAGCCCATCCTCCGCACGAAACTCCGCGGCGACACGTTGCAAATCCGCAGACAAACGCCGCCCTTCTGCCACGGATACATTGCGCCGAGCCTTATCAACCAATGCAGCTCTGGCTGCGTGGTCAGGAGATAACTCCAGCCAAGGGTTAACCACCGGATCAGCCGCCCAGACAGGCTGTACAATGAAGGCCGCAAAAAATGTAAATAAAATTCGGGTGTTACGCATAGAAAGGCTTTCCTTTTATTAAAAATATTTTATTTTTTAGTCCTGCCCGAACAAAAAATAGACATACTACCCTACAGGGTGTTGGT
This sequence comes from Pseudomonadota bacterium, assembly GCA_002747455.1. Lineage (GTDB taxonomy): Bacteria > Pseudomonadota > Gammaproteobacteria > Thiotrichales > Thiotrichaceae > Leucothrix. The sequence continues at coordinate 2,647 of PDPG01000005.1, forward strand.
TAGCCAGTGAGTGTGGTAAACCTTACTCAGGTGCTGTCATCGCCTTCATAATAATCCGGCCAATGCCGCAATATCACTGGACTGGTTGGCGCATAACCATGACAGGTATTGAGCAACTCTGGTCGGCCATGCGGCTTGATGCCCATCTCTGCTGTGCCTTCCACTTTTTTGCCTTCATTACGACCACTGAACACAGTCTGAAAAGCTGTAGTCGCCATCGGGCCAAGTAGCTCCGTCAGGTGGGTACAGCCTGCCGTGCCACGAAATAAGGTACGCACCCGCTTATTCCAGCCCAGGCCCATAGATAAGCCAATCAATTTTTTGTAATCCGGCTCAATTTTTGGACATTGATTATAGGGTGAATAATCGATACACGCCTCAGCGTCTATGACTTTCAGTTGATCATCAATAGTCAGGCGAACCCACATACCGTGCAACGGCTCATCCGCTTCGATATATCCGCCACGATCCGTATTCTCGAAACGGTAAGGCTTGGTATCTACCATGCTTCCTTCAATATCCCAGAGGTCATCTTCACGCAGATAGCCCTTACACGTCACGACACGCGTGTGCATCTCCTTGCGCGCAACTGGGGTTGACAGTGGCATAACTCACCTATTTGTTCTCTCAGGGCGAACAAGTTTAGATTTAATCATCATGTGGCGCAACTTAGCCGGTATTTACGGCACATCCACAGAAGCCGTGCCTCTAAATCATATGCCATCCAAATGGCCATGCAGTGAATAGACTGATCACTTTATTTGCGGAAGGAAAAGCGGCGCATAACCTTGACAGCAGATAAACAGCAGCGGAAAGGTATAACTGGTTAAGCGATTATTTATTCTCGGAACCGAGGGAAATGTGCCTTTCAATGGTGGCCGGAGGCAGAATCGAACTGCCGACACGCGGATTTTCAATCCGCTGCTCTACCGACTGAGCTATCCGGCCGCTGAAAGAGGCGCTATTAAACCGTTTAACCAGTGTACTGTCAACTGGTCTCTTAAACTTTTTTAACCAAGATAAATTGATACGGTGCAGCAGATTGCAGGACTTATCGGTCTCTATAAAATCCTGTATGCTTGCAGCCTGCGCCAAACACTCGGAACACCATGCTCCAGATAGCCCTTTACCAACCCGAAATTCCGCCCAATACCGGGAACATTATTCGCCTTTGTGCAAACTCAGGTTGCAGCCTGCATTTGATTCACCCATTAGGATTTAGCATGGAAACCAAGCAACTCCGGCGAGCAGGTCTTGATTATAGGGATCTTGCAATGATTCAGGAGCATGAGTCATGGGAGGCTTTTGCGACGGCAATGGAAGGACAACGGATTTTTGCATTTACTACGAAAGCCAAGCGAGCGTACAGTGACGCGCAATACCATGATGGAGATATTTTGCTATTCGGCCCTGAGACTCGTGGTCTCCCGCAAACACTACTTGATAAGCTACCACATAAGCAACGGGTAAGACTCCCCATGCTGCCCAGCAGCCGCAGTCTGAATTTATCAAATACTGTCGCCGTTGCCGCCTATGAAGCGCTACGGCAGCTTAATTTTCCGGATATGCGCTAATGAAACTGATTCGCGACATTAGCCAATTCCAGCCACTGGCTCAAGGCTCCGTTGCCACAATCGGCAACTTTGATGGCTTACACCTTGGCCATCAATTCATTATCAAACAATTGGAGCAACACGCTCCCCAACTCCAGCTGCCCAAAGTGATTATCAGCTTTGAGCCATTACCGATTGAATACTTTTCCGGCCATAAGTCGCCACGAGTTTATCCTTTTCGGGATAAGGTTCGTTACCTGGATCAGCTCGGTATTGATTACTTCCTATGTTTTCGGTTTAACCAGCAATTAGCCAATATGTCCCCAAGGCAATTTATCCAGACTATCCTGCTGGATATGGCGAATGTACGCCACTTGGTGGTCGGCGATGATTTTCGCTTTGGGAAGCAACGGGCTGGAAATTACCAACTTCTGAAAGATGTCGGCTCAGAAAACGGTATGTTAGTAAGCAATAGTACAACACACACCGACAAACTGGGGCGAGTGAGCAGTACGCGGATTAGACAGCACTTGAACTGTGGTGAGCTGCAATTAGCCAATGCCTTGTTGGGCAGACCTTACAGCCTGAGTGGTCGTGTCAGACATGGTGATAAACAGGGGCGCACCATCGGCTTCCCAACCATGAACTTGCGCATACAGGATAATATCGCCGCCGCTTGTGGTGTGTACGCGGTGCGCGTATCAGGACTGGGGAGTGATCGGCTAAGTGGGGTGGCTAACTTGGGTAATCGCCCAACCGTTGGCGGCGTTGATACCCGCCTGGAAGTCCATTTATTTGACTTTGATGATTTTGTCTATGGAGAGCATGTTGATGTTGAGCTGGTATCGTTCATTCGCCCAGAGCTGAAGTTTGACAATTTTAATGCACTGACGACACAAATTGCTAAGGATGCGGAGGAAGCCAGGCAGCGGCTAAATGTTACACAGTTCCCACAAAAAACAGACGCTAAGGCCAATACTTGCTAACATGAGCCAGCTTAACAAGCATGATTTTTTGGAATAATGTGCGCACAAAACGATGACCTTGAACAAGACTTAGATCAGATGACAACAATTCGACAAATGAAAAAACTTGCAGCGCTGGTAATTCTGGCGCCCGCACTGGCAATTCAGATAACATATGCTGAAGATTTGTTTACTGTGTACCAACACGCTAAAGAAAGCGACCCTACGATTGGGGCTACTGAGGCAGGGTATTTGTCCACGCTGGAGAAATTGCCACAGGCACTTTCACTGCTTAAACCAAAAGTCACGTTAACAGCCAGCGGTATGTACAAGCTGGAGCGCAAATGGACGGTGATGAAGGATGATGGTGCGGCCTCAGCGATGGGTACTTACCAGCTCAGCCTGACCAGGCCACTTTATCGCCCGCAGATTAATGAAACCATTTCTCAAACTAATGTTGCCATTGCTCAGGCTGAAGAAGCGTTGCTTGTAGAGCAACAAAACCTCATTCTGCGAGTTGCGGAAGCCTACTTTAACTATTTGACAGCGCGTGACAATGCTGAATTTGCCCGTGCAGAAGCGGCAGCCATTGAGCGCCAGTACAAGCAAGTTCAAGCCTATTTTGAAGCGGGTCGTTCAGCCATTACCGATGTCAAAGAATCACAAGCCCGACGCGACCAGTCCATTTCAGGCGTTGCGGCAGCAGATCAGAATGTTGAAATCGCGCTTGAAAACCTGCACTCACTAACGGGACACTACTACAAAGTACTGCGTGGTGCGGGGAAAACGACGCCTTTGATTGTTCCACGACCGAATGATATTGGCGCGTGGTCTGAAGCAGCAGCCCAAAACAATAAAAGAGTTAGAATAGCGGCATATGCCGTACAGGTTGCACAAAAATCAGTTGATGTTGCCCGCGCTGGAAAGAAGCCCACAGTGGATTTCTTCGCTAGACATAATGGTGTTGTGTACCGTTCGGAATACCCATCCGACAATGAGTCGATAGATGCCTCTGTTGGTGTGCAGTTTAGTATGAACTTATACGATGCCGGAAAGGCAGATGCAGCCATCCGTGAGGCTCGTTTCAATTTCCGTAAGGCCTTACAACAACTTGAAGCCACCAAACGAGGCGCAAGGCAGCAAGCCCGTACCTATTACCTAAACATTATTACCGGTCTGTCCCAGATTAACGCCCTGAAGCAAGCGCTTGAGTCCAGTCAGATTGCCAGCAAAGCAACTCAGGAAGGCTTTCGGGTAGGTACACGGACAGCACTGGATGTTTTAATGGCACTTCGTGACACCTACCAGGCGGAGCGAAACTACTCCTCTGCTCGTTACTCATTCCTGCTCAACACAATTCGGCTAAAACAGGCCGCCGGCACCTTGTCAGAAGCAGATCTTCACAAGTTATCACGGGTTCTGAACCGCTCACGCAGCGCGCGTCTGCCACCTCTGGATTCCGCAGGTACTGCTGCAAAAAAATAACCGACATCTTGCAGCAAGCCTGAAAACTCGGCCATACGGTGTAACCATTCATCTGCAAATTTATACGCGGGCTGAACAAAGCCCGCTATGATTGTGTCGTACCTCAAAATGATAACAAAAAGGTAATACACATGCCCTCACAACTAAAACCCATTACCCTACTACTGGCAGTGACCTGCTTATACCCCGCAACAACTTTGGCAGAAGGTACTTTCTCATACGATTTCTACGAAGTTGGTGTTTCTTCAACCACTGACGGCGACAACTCATACACAAGCCTTGATGCTGCCGGCTCAATGGAAATCAACAATAAGCATTTTCTTACAGCAACGATCAAGTCCGATATCTCCAGCGATGTCACCGCCAATGAGGTTGGCGTGGGTATTGGTGCTTATAAATCCAGCTCTGAAGAAACAGATTACTATTCCAGGGCAGGTATTAAGCATGGCAAGCGAGACACTGGATCACAACAAACCCTTAACATAGGTTTTGGCGCGCGCCACCAACTCAGCGATGCCGTTGAGCTACAAGGTGGGATTGATGCGCTGTTTTCTACTCACGAAGATTCTTCCGGAATCAGTGGTAGCTTATCTGCTCTGTATAAATTTGATGAGACCATTCAGTTAGGTGGGCAAATAACGACTGATGGCGACCTCGCTGAAACACGTTTGTTCACGCGGGTCAAAATGCTTTAATGCAAGCTAAGAATACGCCAACGGGGAGGGCCATAAAATTTGGCACTCCCTGTCATAAACATCATTACAAAATACTTATTTCCTTATTCCACTGATACCCATTAGAATGGCGGGATTACACAATAAAATTCCGGATATTTAAATGGACCCTCTTGATCAGTTGGACTCCTTGGCCAAGCGCCTCTCTTCGGTCATCCCCGAACCAATACAGAAAACCCAACAAGACATTGAGTCAAACCTCCGCACCGGCCTTGAAAGCGGGCTACGCAAAATGAATTTAGTGACTCGCGAGGAATTTGATGTACAAACTGCTGTCCTACTCCGCACACGAGAGAAACTGGAACAACTGGAAAAACGTGTTGCAGAACTGGAAGCCCTCACAAAGAAGTGATTTTTCTATGGGGTGAATCCCTCTAGGTTAGACTTATAACTTGTTATGAAGAGATGATTATGAAAAAAATTATTATTGCACTCACCGCAACCTGTGGCCTATTACTTGGCTCGGCGACCTTTGCCGCTGGTCAAGATCCCAACGCTGCGCTACGAAACGCATTCAAGACCAAAAACTACCGTCAGGCGTTTGTTATATCCTCTGACTTTGCCAAAAAAGGCGACCCCTCTGGTCAGTATGTATTGGGACAGCTTTATCTTGATGGCCGTGGTGTACAGAAAAATCCTAAGATTGCCTTTAGCTGGTTTAAGAAAGCAGCCGAAAAACACCACCCACTGGCTCAGTTCGCACTGGGATCGCTATATGCAACAGGCCAAGGCACTGGCAAAAACATGAAGCAGGCTCAGTTGTGGTTTAACCGCGCTGCTCAGCGTGGCGTGGCACCAGCAATGCGTGCGTTAGGCATCATCTACGAAAAAGGTGATGGAGTTCCCAAAAACATGGGAGCGGCTATGACTTGGTACGAAAAAGCAGCTCATAAGGGTATGACCGATGTGCAAATGATGCTGGCAGAACGCTACCTTAAAGGCATTGGTGTCAGGCCCAACCCCGGAAAAGCCTTTGCCTTTGCCAACAAAGCCTTGAAATCGCCTGCCGCAAAAACGGATGCCAGCTATTTTGTGGGTCTGATGTATGCAACGGGTAAGGGTATTAAAAAGAACCCACATCTGGCATTCAAGCACATGAAGGTTGCGGCGGATGCAGGCCTTCCAGCGGCTCAGTACAGCTTGGGTTCGATGTATATTCAAGGCGTGGGTACCAAAAAGAACCCGCAAATGGCGTTCAAAATGTTCAATCTGGCCGCCCGTAAAAATATCCCGTTGGCTCAGCACAATCTGGGCTTGATGTACCTTCAGGGTAAGGGCGTTGCAAGAAATCCGGGTATGGCATTTAACTGGATCAATAAAGCCGCTCAAAAAGGCTTGGCCAGTTCGCAATTCCTGCTGGGTGATTTGTACGTTGACGGCGTAGGTGTAAAAGCAAAGAACCACAAAATGGCGTTGAGCTGGTATCGTAAGGCAGCCGCTCAGGGCTTGCCAATGGCGGAATACAGTGTTGGTGCAATGTATGCCAATGGCTTTGGTGTGAAGCGTGATTTGCATCAGGCACGTGCATGGTTTACCAAAGCCGCAAAGAAGGGACTACCTCGTGCTAAAAAGGCACTCCAACAAGTCAATCAGATGCTTCGCCAGTAACGGTATCTTCAAAGAGGCTGTTCAAAATTCTGTGTTTACGGAATTGTCAGTGGACGGCCTCCACTACCCTCAGGGAACGCAGGCAGTAAACATTATTTCTTCTTCGCTCTGGGGTGCGCCTTATCATACACCGATGCGAGGTGCTGGTAGTCCAGGTGCGTGTAAACCTGCGTGGAACTAATGCTGCTATGCCCCAAAAGTTCCTGCACCGCGCGTAAGTCCCCCGATGACTGTAATAAGTGCGACGCAAAGCTATGCCTGAGTTTGTGTGGGTGAATGCTTTGCGTAACGCCTTGTTTCTTTTGCCAATAATTAATGCGCAGCTGAATATTGCGGTGGGAGATTGCACGACCCTGTATGCTCAAAAATAAGTCATCCGCAGACCTGCGATTAACCAACGCCCGATGTATCAGCCACTCCCGCAAAGCAGCAACTGCCTCACTTCCTAATGGCAGAATGCGGGTTTTATTTCCCTTACCTCTCACAGTAACCAGCGCAGCGTCCAAATCAATATCCGTAAGCTGTAAACCAGCCAGCTCTGCAAGCCGCAGACCAGAGCTATAAAATAACTCGATTATTGCCTTGTCTCGCACCGTAATGAAGTCATCGCCTTGCATATTCAACAACTGCGTCACTTGTTCAATGTCCAGCGTTTTAGGTAAGGGCTTATTATCCTTCGGCGCACGAACATCGGTAGCCGGATTCAATGTAAGCACTTTATGCTTGATTTGGTATTGATAATAGCTGCGTAGAGAGGAGAGTTTTCTTTGCAAACTGCGGGATTTCATCCCCGAACGGCGTAAGTGAGAAACCCACTGACGCACCGTAAACTCACTCACCTCATTCAGTGATGTGCTTTCACCTTGCTCAGACAACCATCGCTGAAAATGCAATAAGTCACGCTGATAATTCTCCCAAGTGTGTCTGGAATAACGTCGCTCATATTGCAGGTAATCAAGAAATGCCTGAAGTGTGTTATCAGTATTCAAGGTGCTGTGCAATGGCGGTTGCAATTAACTCACCCAAGTGCCCCAGAAAGACTGTTCCCATGTCTGCGTGAAAACGCTCCGCATCCAAACTACCCAGCGCCAACAAGCCAATATCGTTATTACACTGCAAAGGGATCAAGGCGGCCGACGCAACACGTGAGCCATTATCGGGAAACAAAAAGTTTAATTGGTCTTCAGAGCGAGGGCCACAAGCAGGCCGACCATTATCCAATAACTCACCGAGTGCCTGTACCATTTTGTGATTACTTTTTACAAAGTGTAAATCCGGTACACCTTTAGCGGGCTTATCGCAAAACAGACGGAACGACACAAAATCAGCGTTAAAATCGCCACGTAGCACATCCTGACACGTACTTAACAGCATATCCAAACTATCCGCACGCAACAGCTCCAACGTCAAATGCTGCAAGCGCTTCATAATTTGCTCATTGCTACGCGCCACGCTAATCAGGCCACCCAGTTGGGATTCCAGTTGTTGATTTTTTTGGCGAAGCACCACTACCTGACGCTCTAGTAGTGAAGTTGCTCCCGTCACGCCTTGGCGCACTTCAAGTGCTTCCAATAACTCAGGATAATTAAGAAAAAAACGTGGATGAGCCGATAAGAATTCAACAACTGCTGCATCATCTAATTCTACGGGCATGGAAGCTTGTACAGGTGTGCTCATATATTGATTGTTCCGTGGAATACGGTTGCGACCGGGCCGGTCATCATCACTGGCGATTGCTCATCGGCCCAGTGGATTTCAAGATTACCAGCGGACAGTATAACAGTTACCGGCGTATCTAATAAGCCTCGAAGACGACCTGCAACAATGGCCGCACATGCACCTGTCCCACACGCCATGGTTTCACCCGCACCACGCTCATAAACGCGCAACTTGACCCGCTGTCGATCTAATATCTGCATAAAACCCACATTAACCTGCTGGGGGAAACAGGGGGCTGACTGGAATACATGGCCAATGGTAGCAACAGGGGCTGTCTCCACATCGTCCACCAGCAACACCGCATGGGGGTTCCCCATTGAGATTGCGGAAAATTCAACCTCTCCCTGTGTCGTGAAGTTATGTGTATAACAAATCTGCTGCTTATCTGCCTGCAATGGAATCTCTGAGGGCTGTAGCTGTGGCAAGCCCATATCCACCGTGACTTGCCCGTCTTCACGCAGGCGCAATACAATGCGGCCACCGGCAGTTAATACCGGAATTTCCGTTTTCTCTGTCAGCCCTTGATCTACCACAAAGCGTGCAAAGCAACGCGCACCATTCCCACACTGTTCAACCTCACCACCGTCAGCATTGAAAATACGATAGCGAAAGTCACAATCCGCAACTGGCGACGGCTCCACCACAAGCAACTGGTCACACCCAACACCTAAATGACGATCGGAAATCGCCCGCACCTTATCGGTCGTTAAGTGAATATCCTGATTAATCGCATTGACCATAACAAAGTCATTGCCAAGGCCATGCATTTTTGTAAAATCAAGCTGCATAAGTTTTGTACCACTCCGGTAATCAACAGGGGTCACACTAAAAAAGCGCCATCTTATCACTTCTGTCAATGTTCGTTGCAGTGCCCATCAAAAACTTAGTGTATTCATCGCTTTTGGCTGACCTGTGTTAGAGTACGGGGAACGTGCTTATGCGCGCCATCAACACACTGTATCGGATGACACTAAATTATTATGGAAGCGATTATGAGTGAATTTAATCAGGAACTGGATGTAACAGGTCTGAATTGCCCATTACCCATACTGCGTTGTAAAAAGGCCATGAACGCAATGGACACCGGCGAGACCATCAATGTTATTGCAACAGACCCCGGCGCAGTCAGAGATTTTGAAGCTTATTGTAAGCAAACTGGTCATGAGCTGATGAACAGTAGCGAAGAAGATGGAAAATTTATCTTTCTGATTAGGAAAAACTAAAGTTCAATCATCACAAAAAGGCAGCGTCGGGTACCCTTTTTTATCGGTACAATGCCGCTGACACGCCCCCAAAACAGAAACACAGGAGTTATCATGGGCACTGAAGAAATTAAACAGGCAGGGCTGAAAGTAACGCTACCCCGCACCAGAATCTTACAAATAATGGAAACCAGCGAGAAGCGTCACATGAGTGCGGAGGACGTGTACCGTGAGCTGCTAACAGATGAAGACAGTAATATCGCGCTGGCAACAGTTTATCGCGTACTGACCCAGTTTGAGGCCGCAGGTTTGGTTATTCGCCATAACTTTGAGGGTGGGCAGTCTGTTTTTGAGCTGGACAATGGCGAACATCACGACCACATGGTGTGTTTAAAAACCGGAAAAATTGTCGAGTTTCACGACGAAATTATTGAGCAACGTCAACGCCAGATTGCTGAGGAACATGGCTTTGAACTGGCCGATCACAGCCTGACGCTTTATGGCGAATTTAAAGACGACGAATGAATTATAAAGACCTCAGAGATTTTATTGCACAACTGGAAGCGCAGGGTGAACTAAAACGGATTGTCGCAGAAGTTGACCCTTATCTGGAAATGACCGAAATTTCTGATCGGGTACTTAGAGCAGGCGGCCCTGCCCTGCTGTTTGAAAACCCAAAGGGCTTTCACACGCCTGTTTTAACCAATCTATTTGGCACGTCCAAACGTGTTGCGATGGGCATGGGCGAAGACAGTGTGGATGCCTTGCGTGATATTGGCAAGCTGCTGGCGGTACTCAAAGAACCTGAGCCACCCAAGGGCTTCAAAGATGCCTTAGGAATGATCCCCAAATACCGCAAAGTGCTGGATATGGCCCCCAAAAAGGTCAGTAAGCCTGCCTGCCAGACTCAGATTATTGAGGGGGATGACGTTGATTTGGGCAAAATTCCGGTGCAACACTGCTGGCCGGGGGATGCCGCACCACTGATCACATGGGGCTTGGTGATTACCAAAGGCCCACACAAAAAACGTCAGAATCTCGGTATTTACCGGCAGCAAGTTATCGCTAAGAACCGTGTAATTATGCGCTGGCTGTCACATCGAGGCGGTGCTTTGGATTTTCTGGAGTGGCAAAAAGCGCATCCGGGCGAGCCATTTCCGGTGGCTGTTGCCTTGGGTGCTGATCCTGCAACAATCCTCGGTGCGGTCACACCGATTCCCGACACCTTGTCCGAATATGCATTTGCCGGATTGTTACGCGGCTCCCGCACGGAACTCGCCCAGTGCCTTGGCAATGACTTACAGGTTCCCGCATCTGCTGAATTTGTGTTGGAGGGGCATATTTATCCTGATGATATGGCACCCGAGGGCCCTTTTGGTGATCACACGGGTTACTACAACGAAGTGGATAATTTTCCAGTCTTCACCGTAGAGCGCATTACGCACCGGGAAGCACCAATTTATCACAGCACTTACACCGGTCGCCCACCGGACGAGCCAGCAATTCTCGGCGTGGCACTAAACGAAGTATTTGTACCAATTTTACAAAAGCAATTTCCCGAAATCACCGACTTTTACTTGCCACCCGAAGGCTGCTCATATCGGATGGCGATTGTGAGTATCAAGAAACAATATCCGGGACATGCCAAGCGTGTGATGATGGGAGTTTGGTCTTTCTTACGCCAGTTTATGTACACCAAATTTGTCATCGTGGTGGATGATGACATCAACACCCGTGACTGGCAGGATGTGGTCTGGGCCATGACCACCCGGATGGATCCAGCCCGTGATACACTCATGGTCGAAAATACCCCAATCGATTATCTGGATTTTGCTTCCCCGGTGTCTGGCTTGGGGTCTAAAATGGGCATGGACGCGACAAATAAGTGGGATGGGGAAACAACCCGCGAATGGGGCGAGCCGATAGTGATGAGTCCAGACATCCAGTCACACATTGATGAGATATGGGACAATTTGGGGCTTGATGACGAATGATCGCCCAGCGAAGCATTATAAAAATAATAACATCCAATAATAAGGTAAATACTTAAATGAAAATAAGGGCTATTCTTAGAACGCTGGTATGCGCTGCCGCAGTGGCGCTACCTACACTTTCCACCGCACAGGCTGCTCCGCCGATTTATCCAAACCTGCCAGCCGAGATTCAGCAAACATTACGTGCGTCAGGCATGTCCACTTGGGGAATGAGCGCGCATGTCCAAGCCATTGGCTCACCGCGCCCATTAATCTCGCATAACGCACAGATAGCGCGTAATCCGGCCTCAGTGATGAAGCTGTTAACGGCTTATGTGTCGTTGGGAGTATTGGGGCCAAACTACCGCTGGCCGATTGAAATCACAACCAATGGTCAATTACGGAATGGTGTGCTATCCGGCAATGTCTATATCAAAGGCTATGGCGCACCAGACTTTGACACGGCGGGGCTGCGTGAGATGCTATCTCAACTCAGACGCAAAGGCATTCACACTATTCGGGGACGCTTGGTATTTGACGATACTTTCTTCAATGGCCCAAAGATCGACCCCGGTGCGTTTGATGGCAAGCCTTACGCTTCTTACAATGCACAGCCTGATGCCTTAATGTTTAACGAGCGACGCAGTCACTTTACCGCCTCGCGTAAAGGCAACCGTATCCGCGTGACCACCTCGACACCCGCACATAACCTGAAAATTGTAAACAGGATTAAACGTGCCAGACGTAGCTGTCGCGTGAGCACCCGCGTAAAGCGTGGTCGTGGTGATGCTGTTACCGTAACCTTTAGCGGTTATCTGGCTCGCCGTTGTCGCAGCCGTAGTTTCACAATGGCAATCACTGATCCAGCCAATACCATGTACTCAGCCATAAAAAGGATTTGGACCAAGGAACTTAAAGGCAATTTCAATGCCCAGTTTATGGTGGGAGCAACGCCAGCGAACGTCCGCCCGATTTATACGCATTATTCAAAAAATCTTGCCCAACTATTACCCAGGGTGATGAAAGACAGCAATAATGTCATGGCACGTCAACTCATGCGTTCCGTTGGTGCAAAACGCTTCGGCGCACCCGGCACCCCCAAGAAAGGCGCAGAGGCGATTGATGACTATTTGCGCTCACAGGGTTTGAATTTCCCTGAGTTGCGTATTGAGAATGGCTCCGGCCTGAGCCGCTATGCGCGAATTAGCACGCAAAGTGTGGCGCGATTATTGACAAAAGCATACTACAGCCCGTATCGGGACATTTTGCTCCAGTCAATGGCCGTAGCTGGCGTTGATGGCACGATGAAAGGACGTTTACGCCAGTCTGCCGTGCGTGGTCGTGGTTTCTTTAAAACCGGCACACTACGTGACGTGCGCGGCATAGCAGGCTACGTCAATGCAGCAGATGGCCGCACTTATGTGGTATCAATTTTACACAATGATCCCGCGGCCAGAAGACGCGGCAGAAGAATCCACGATAACTTTATCGAGTGGGTCTTCTGGGGAAAACAAGCACAGCAAATTGCCACTGGCTACTAAGCGATTAAATCAAGGCTCATCAATAACATGGAAAGAGAATCAATAGTGACCCAAGAACCTGCACCTCACGTATCGCCTATTGCGGTAACAACCACGCGCCAGTATCCGATTGAACAGGCGTTTTCTCAAACCTTGGTGCTGTCGGCCATACTGGTTTTACTCCCGGCAATGGCAGTGCCGTTTTTTCTGGATATCGACACACTCCCGCGTGTATTGAAAATCCTGCTGGGTAACTGGATATCACCATTGATTCTCTGGTTTTTTGTTGCCAGCCTGGCTCATTTGTGGATGAAGCGAAGCAAATTGCTGCGTGAAAAGCGCCACAGTGACATGATCGCCAAACACGTATTGTCCAACGTACTGAACGCTCACCCTCCCGGCACTAACCATGACACATTATGGGCAGAGTTACGTCAGCAAATGCCAAACAACAAAGTTTCCAACGATAATTTGCTCCTCACCCGTCTGTACCTATACTTGAGCCAGACGCACCCTCGCGACGACTTGGAGGAGGCATTTGGTATTACTGAGCGTGAGTATATGCGTGGTTCGTTTGCACTACCTCGCTTTATGGTGTGGGCAATCCCTATCCTTGGATTTATCGGCACGGTTTGGGGAATCAGTAATGGTATTGCACGCTTCTCTGACGCCATGACAGCGACCAGTTCGGTCACGGATGTTTCATCCATGCTCAAGGACAATTTGCCATTAGTGACCAACTCATTGGCCACTGCATTTGATACCACGCTATTGGCGCTGTTGTTAAGCGTGCCGCTCATGATGACTATGATCTGGCTGGAGAAGCGCGAGGAAGCCTACCTGACTCAATTGGATCAGCAGTGGTTTCATGGAATCAAACCCAAGCTCGAAGCATTTGATCGCTATTCCACAGTGCACAGTAACAGCGCAGATGGCTCAACGGCTATGGCGCCAGTCCAGTCCGTTGCTAATGAAATAAGGCTGCTTAGCGCGCAGGTGGGCGCACTTCAAGAAACGATGGAAGATTTGTATGAGATGATCTTCGAGTCTCGCCTGAGCGATTACAAAAAGCATGGCCGGTAGAGCCAGCCGCCGCGCCCGTTACCTGCCGCAAGAAAAGCTGGAAATTAGTCTGTTCCCGTTTCTGAGTATTTTTCTGTGCGTTATGGGCGTGTTGTCATTTATTAATATATTAAGCAGCGTCTCCACACCGCAAAAAATCCAGATGACTATGGAGCGGGAGCAAGGCTACAAGGTTGCCTTTCAGGTTTTCACCTTGCCGGATGGCATTATTGTGGTGCCGCCGGTGAGCCGATTGGAGGCATTGCAAAAAGTCGTGAACGACGAAGACAAGGTCGAGCTAGCCGCGATTATCCTTAGACGTCAAAACCTGATTGATAACGTCATGGCAGCTAAGGCGAATCTGGCCGATAGCACCCGCCCACCGGATACCAGTGACATTTTGATGTGGATGTATGAAATTCGCAAAATCAACGAAATGGCGCTGCAAGCAAACTTCCTTTACGAAGAATTTGTCCTGTTCGGCGTCTACCCCAATGGCGGACAAGCCTATCAAAAAGTCAGGTCAGTTATGAACCGTTCTACCGATGCACAGAATCTCAGCGTTGGTCTGGAGCCACTTGATGCGAACTGGTCACTCAGCCTACATAACCAGGAGGCCCCGTGAAGCAACTACTTAATGTGGATTCACTCACGGATATTGTTTCCAATTCCGTGGGGATTCTGATTATTTTCGCCGTTATTAATTTAATCCACGACAATAACAAAACCTACGAACTGGAAATTCCGATTGAACACGAAACTGAGTTGCGCCCCACTTACATCATCAGTAAGGATGATCGTTTACTGGTTTTAGATACCGAGAAAGTATTTAGTAATGCCGCGCAACAGGTCAGCAACGGCGCAGCCGCCAATGGACGTATTTTTGAATTGGGTTATGGTGGTTTATTTGCACAACTGGGTGAAGACAAAGGCATTTCCTTCCATGCCCGTACCACGGAAAACTGGCCCAAGTTCACCGAGCTATCCAAAAATGGCAGTGATTTACAAAAAGCATTGAATAAAATTGACCCCAAGCAGTATTTTGCCTACTTCTTTGTGTATGACGAAACCAATATGGGCAGCACTGCGGGCAGTGGTTATGAAAGCTTTCGTGAAGCACGACAATACTTGAAATCTCGTCAGATTAAGTCAGGCTGGCAGCCTGTTAGTACCGACTTTCCTCCCAGTATTTGTAACCTGAGCGTCGGCAATCATTGTCGCTATCTACCCTCGTTCCTCGCTTCAGATGGTGCAACGCCTTGATAAAAGACTGCAATTCGCTTATCCATGCAATACGTTATAGGCAATGGATATTGTTCTGATTTACACTATGCGCCACACAAACCAAGGATTATAGATGAAGGTATATTTTATTGGCGCAGGCCCCGGTGATCCCGAACTAATCACTGTTAAAGCGCAGCGTATTTTGAAGAACTGTCCGGTTGTGTTGTATGCCGGTTCCTTGGTTCCCCGCGAGATTCTGGCAGACATTGAAGACACTGCAACACTGATTAAAGACACTGCCTACATGGACTTGAATGAGATCATGGAGGATATTGAAGCAGCCGCTGCTGCCGGGCAAAATGTGGCGCGCGTCCACTCCGGCGATCCAATGCTATATGGTGCCATTGGCGAGCAAATTCGTCGCCTGGAGCAACAAGGCATTGAATATGAAATCATTCCGGGTGTAACAGCAGTTTCCGCATCCGCCGCGTGGTTGGGTAAAGAGCTAACGCTTTCGGGTGTTTCTCAGACTATTATCCTGACACGCTACAGCATTAAAACACCGTTTCCAGAGCGTGAAAGGCTACCAGCACTGGCGCAAAGCCGTGCGACCTTGGCAATTCACTTAGGCGTCACGCACATCCATAAAATTGTTGAGGAGCTGATCCCACACTATGGCGAGGATTGTCCGGTAGCCGTGTGCTATCGCACGTCATGGCCAGAGCAGGATAAAGTCACTGGCACATTGCGTGACATCACAGAAAAGGTGCGTGCCAAGCGGTTCACTCGTACCTGTCTGATACTGGTTGGGCATGTACTGGCCACAGAGTCGTTTAATGATTCTTATCTGTATGATGCAGACCAGGCGCATGTGTACCGCCCGAAAAATAAGGCAAAACAACCCAAAGAAATTGTACGCGGGGTGATCGATACGCTGCCTCGCGCTGACGACTTCAATACCTGAGCACACCACCACGGCAATATCATGCCCCCAGTACAGTCAACCAAGGTCAATCACTCTTCAAAACCTACATATTCAGCACGCAACAAAGGACAGAATGATGCAACTTAATAAAATCCCCGCCACTATTGTTACCGGCTTCTTAGGCAGTGGTAAAACCACCCTGCTTTCTAATGTATTGAAGCAGGCCGCTGGCAAGCGTATTGCGGTTATTGTAAATGAGTTTGGCGAATTGGATATTGACGCTGACTTGCTGCGCAGTTGTCCACTGGACTGTGATGAGACTGAGGGGGCTAATGCCACCACTCAAAATGATGATGGTATTTACGAGCTGGCAAACGGTTGTATTTGTTGCACTGTTGAGGAGGAGTTCTTGCCAGTCATGCAACAACTGGTTGCCCGTCGTGATGAAATTGATCATATCCTGATTGAAACCAGTGGCTTGGCGCTGCCGAAACCCTTGGTGCAGGCGTTTAATTGGCCGGAGATCAAACAGCACTGCACAGTGGATGCTGTCATTACCGTGGTTGACGGCCCAGCAGTTGCCGCCGGTCGTTTTGCCGATGATGAAGCACGGGTGCAGGCGCAACGTCTAGCGGATGATAGCCTGGATCATGACCCAAGCTTGCAGGAGCTACTGGACGACCAGCTCAGTGCAGCCGACTTGGTGATTGTCAGCAAAAATGACTTGCTGGATAAAAGCGAACGTACACGCGTCGAGTCAGTGGTTACCGCCAAAGTGCCTGAGGCAGTCAAGATGGCCTATATCAACCACGGTGAGATTGCCAGCGATATGTTGATTGGTCTGGATTCCGCTGCCGAGGAGCATATCGCTCACGTACACAACCACCACGACCATCACCATGAGCACGGACAGCACCACGAGCACGCCCATGATCACTTTGATTCCTTCGTGATTAAGCTGGGCGAAGTTGATAGTGACAAGCTACAAGCGGCACTCAAGCAATTACTGGAGGAATACGATATCTTCCGTGCCAAAGGATTTGCCGCATTACCGGGTAAGCCAATGCGCCAAGTCTTGCAAGCCGTGGGGAAGCGTTTGGATGTACATTTTGACCGCCTGTGGGCTGCGGATGAGACACGCAGCACGAATCTGGTTTTTATCGGTAAGGGAATTGAGAAGGATGTGATTGAGGCTGCCTTACAACAGGCGGTGGTATAAGCGCCTGTATCAGTATGCTTAAAGCAAGCACCCGAACGGGATGGCTGTTTAATCCGCCTGAGTCGTGGTGGCGCTAGGTGCGGCTAACAATCGTCGCGAATCAGGCACTGCATCACTGAGCAGTGCCTGATTCCCGCCCAGATAAAAAACAGGCCAAACCGTCTCAGCTAAAGCTGGTAATACTTCCGCAGAAATCGCGCAACCCCATCCTCATCGTGGTGCCCAATTACCTCGGTGGACATTGCCTTTAACTCATCCAAAGCATTCGCTGTTGCATAGGCCTCGTCTGCCACTTCAAACATGCTGATGTCGTTATCGCTATCGCCAAAGCAAATCACGCGGTCATAGCCAAGCACTTCCTTCAGCGTCTCTACCGCGCCCCCTTTGCTGGATGCACTATGGTGAACGTCTAGCCAGTGGAAGTCGTCCTTATACATATCGCTGCCCGTAAAGACGACCAGATGATCTTCATCCTGAATCGCATCACAAATAGCACTGATATCTTCCTGACTACCCAAGGCATTAATGTTGGTAATTTCAGCCTGTGTTGGCAGGCTAGACAGAGGCTTGGTGACTATTGACTCCTTCGCCTCACACAACGAAACATAGTAACGGCACACATCGTTGACCGGCGGAGCATGATACACCGAATGGCCACCATCCGGCTCAAGCACAAACACAAATGGCGTCAGTGTTTTACCCTTAAAAGCATTTAACACCACCTCAATTTCATGGCGTGTCAGATGATTGTGATGCAAGTAATCCGTAGATGCTGGATCCCAAATCGCTACACCGTTGTTATACACATGCAGCAATGGAAAGTCCGCATCGCCCATCGCATGACGCGCCGCATGAATGGTACGTCCTGTCGCCACAGTATAGGCAATATTACGTTTCCGAAGCAGCGCCAGTGTCTCACGCGTGTACTCACTAATGCACTGCTGACTATTGAGCAATGTACCATCTAAATCAAAGACTAACAGTTCCATAAGCTTTAATCCTGCCAAGCACTTGACGGTTGGTATTCACTGAGCATTTGTCCGGTCTGTACAGCAAACCAGTCATTAATCAGCTGGTACGAAATTGATAAATTTGATGGAGGAATTATACAACCACCCAATATCTTTTTTCGCAACTCATCAGCAGTCAACCACAATGCTTCAGCGATGTCATCCTGCTCCAGTTCAAAGTCAGTATTGATCGCCTCTGCCGAATAACCCAGCATCAAGGAGTTGGGAAACGGCCACGGCTGAGAGGATTGATACTGGATATTTTCAACACGAATTTTAACTTCTTCGTAGACTTCCCGTTGCACGGCACTTTCCAGCGTTTCCCCGACTTCCACAAAGCCTGCCAGAACAGAGAAACGCCGCTCAGGCCAAGTATCTTGACGAGCCAACAAAATCTTATCGCTGTGGGTAATACGCATAATGACGGCTGAGTTAATGCGGGGAAACTCAATATGCCGACAATCCTCACTATTGCATTGCTGGATAAGACCACCTTCTTTTTGTTGCAAACCCGTACCGCAGCGCGTACAAAATCGTGTGGTTTCATGCCAATGGTTCAGGACTGAAGCGTAAGCACACATCGACGCCATCGTATTATCCAGATGGGGTGCAAGTTTGCGTAAGGGTACGGCATCAAACTGTTGCGTATCGGCGAACTCCCCGGCCTTTAGCAACGGTGCTAATTCAATATCTGGCTGCTGACTATTGATTTTATACACAGGGTAGGCCTGAGCATTCTCCACAGACAGCCCCAGCAACCCCGGAGTTGACGCAATATCAATCTGCTGGCGCTGTGCCTGTGACAGGATCAACGGCCGATTTTTATCAGTCACGATATTGTGATTATTTAACACCAGAAAACGGGCATTTGGATGTTCTTCCTGCTCAGCCAGCCAACGCTTATCTTTACGCTGGTGCGCCGCACGATCCAGCGGTTGCGCCGAAAAGGTGTTAAGTAATGAGCGGCTGTGGTGATCCATGACCAGACTCCAAAAACCTGAAAGTCCCCATCTTAAACTGCTTCAGTACCCAATGACACTCGCTATCGGTAATCTGATATGCCAACAATGCGCACACTGCCCTTGGTATTTTCTAATCAGGCAAATAATCCTGCAATAGCATCAACTCAGCCACATGACGATAATACAGCACCTCGTTCTCCAATAATGGCAATTGGCGCTGACCATCAAGCAACTGCACTAAAGCATCCAAAAAAGCCTGATAATCCTCTCCCTGCCAAGCTTCATTCTCACCCAACTGAGCGATCAACTTTCTAACATCATCATCCTTTCCCGTTTGAACCGCTTGCAACACCATTGCACAAAGCTGCCCATCACCTTCGCTGTTTTGTCCACCATCAATCCGGTATGACACATACGTCTCAATTGCCTGCTGACGGGCTTTAGCCGCCCCTTCCGGATTACCATTATCTGCATACAGATCGCCAAGGATATTCCATGTTTTCCAAGGCTCTGCGGCATGTCCGTATTGTTGCCCCAAACTGCCGGCCAGCTCCAGTGTCTTCAGGGCTTGTTTAATTTCGCCTTGCTTGCGGTAAGTATCTGCTAACAAATTTGCTGCGGCAGCCTGCCGGTAGCCATCACCAGACTCCTGAGCACATTGCATCGCCTGTTGGTAATAATCGGCAGCCTTATCCAATGCCTCCGCTTGCTCACTGAAACCGCCCAACTCCAGCAAGGTGCTAATGACCCCCACGGTATTATTTTGTGCTTTTAATAAAGCCAGTGCGGATAACAGCGCCTCAGATGCTTTGTCCTCGTCACCATTAACCCGATGCAACATAGCAATCTGATGCCATACATTTACCACCAGCACATCTTCATTGGCTTGCTGGAAAATCTTTAGCGCATCTTGATAGCCCTGCAAAGCGTCGGCTGAGCGTTTTAGTAGAGTGTAAACCGACGCACGTTGCGCCTGTGCAATGCCCGCACTACGCATATCCCCAAGCGATTCCGCCAACTCAATGGCTTTGGAATAGATGACTTCCGCTGGCACTAGTTGCTGCTGCGCCAACAAGCACTCGCCTTGTTCCATCAAACTGGCAACCATATAAGCCCCCGCCACCGGATCGCTGTTTACCTTTGGCTCCAGAATGGTTTGTGCCTCCTGTAGATAATCCAGCGCTTGCTCACCAGAGCCTGCCAGCTTTAAAACACGCGCCATTAAGATATTGGCAAAGGCCAAGTCTTTATCAGCCCCTTCATACGCCTGCGCACCCGCTTGATGACATTGCTGTAATAAAGCCTGTGCAGCGCGTGAGGCGGGCAGCATTGAACCTTGGGCGATCAGGCTTTCAACATTTTGCCGCTCTTGATCAAAGTACAGCGCACCCCAGTCGCCCAATAATGCCTCTGCGCTCGCCATCCACTGCTGAATTTTAGCCTTTTCTTCAGGGCACTCCTCCTGATTTTCCAGCAAGGTATCCATACGGCGCAGCAATTCCAATACAGCATTGGCGTTGTCCGTTACCAAATTTGGAGCTGTTGATAACTCCGATAAATACGCCATGAGGTTTTCCCGCTCATAGCCACCCAATTTCTGCGCCATATCTGTATCTTCAAAATGCTGTTGATACAGAAACCCCAGTAATTGATCCATCGCAGCTAGCCAATGCTGATGCGATACCTGCCGCAGTTCCGGCTGAAAGGTTTCTTTTAAGTGATCCAATAGCTCAGGATTAAAACGGTAGTAGGTATATTCTTTTTCTTCCACCAAACCCGTTGCAATAAGTTCGTCCATCATCACCTTGGCTGCTTCCACAGACTCACAACGCGCCACATGGCTAATGACCACCAGATTACCACCCTGTTGCAGAACGGCTAGTGTTGGTAGAGCCTGCTGCGTAGTGTCGCTCAGGCTTTGCAGAACGGAGGAAATGGATGAATTTGACATAACAGAAACCCTTAATGCATAAGGAGCGCATTATCACGGGAGTCATGGTCTATTGCAATCGTGCTAACCGAGGTGGAGGGAATGTGGCGTTCACAAAAATTACAGGCAAAAAAAGACCCGACAAGCGCCGGGTCAATTCACACTTAGGAGGAAACAAAAAAGTTACTCACCTGAGAGCATCTGAAATAACTGATCCTTGAGGTGCAGACGACGCTTTTTAAACTCCTCTACAACCTCATCGGATGGCGTCTCTATCTCCTGCTGGATACGACGCAACTTATGATCCAACTCATCATACTCATCAAACAACCGGGCGAAGTGGTTATCACTCATCTTCAGCTCGTGAATCTTCTCCTTATATTCAGGGAATTCGTGAACCAAGTCATGATGCTCTCCGAACATACTGCTACTCCATTGATCTCATCGGCCGCACATATTCTCACACCCGCATTTAAATTCGCAATTGATTTATATCAAGAAAGGAATATTTATTTCATTCACTTAAAAAATCATATTACTATGACACCCTAATAACCTTAGGAGTCGCTATGAAATTTCATCCATTCATCCTCCCGGTATTGGCTGCTTGCTGCATAGTCAATCCCATTGCCGCCAAAGAATGGCAAGACGATAAAACCTATCAACTCACAATTTTACATACCAACGATAATCACGGACAATTCTGGCACAACCGCCACGGTGAGTATGGTATGCCTGCTCGCTACACCGTCATTAATGCGGTACGTCGTCAGGTAGAAGCAGCAGGTGGCAGTGTCTTGTTGTTATCTGGTGGCGACATTAACACAGGCGTTCCTGAGTCCGACCTTCAGGATGCAGAGCCAGACTTCGTTGGTATGAAGAAGATGGGCTACGACGCAATGGCGCTGGGTAATCACGAGTTTGATAATCCGCTGGAAGTGCTGACCAAGCAACAGACATGGGCGGGCTTCCCGTTTCTGTCGGCAAACATCTACGCGAAAGACACCGGCAAGCGTATGTTCCAGCCGTATAGCGTTATCGACAAGCAAGGCATCAAAATTGCGATTATCGGACTCACAACGGAGGATACCGCCAAAATTGGTAATCCTGAGTATTTGGCCAATGTTGAATTTCGTGACCCAAAAGCTGAGGCCATTAAGGTCGTTAAAGAGCTCAAAGAAACAGTAAAGCCTGATTTGATTCTGGCCGTGACTCACATGGGGCATTATGACAATGGCAAGCATGGTTACAACGCGCCCGGTGACGTGTCGTTAGCACGTGCGCTGCCTGAAGGTGCAGTTACGGCGGTGATCGGTGGTCACTCTCAGGAGCCGGTATGTATGGCCTCTGAAAATGTCCGTAATGCCAACTACAAGGCAGGCGAGGTGTGCAAGCCGGACTTCCAGAATGGCACGTATATCATGCAGGCACATGAATGGGGTAAGTATGTGGGCCGTGCTGACTTTGAGTTTAAAAACGGCAAAGCGACACTAAAGTCTTATCGCTTGATCCCAATTAACCTAAAAAAGAAGGTGAAAGACGCAGAAGGCAATAGCAAGCGTGTCTTTATTGATAATGAGATTGCACAAAACAAGGAAATGCTGGCGCTGTTAGGCCCTTATTTGAATAAAGGCAAAGCATCGCTGAATATCAAGGTGGGCAACACCAATAAGCTGTTAGTGGGTGCGCGTGATAAGGTGCGCTTTGGTCAAACCAATCTGGGTCGCCTGATCGCAACAGCACAAATGGAAAAGGCCAAGGCAGACTTCGGCATTATGAACTCCGGTGGCATTCGCGCCTCCATTGAAACCGGCGATATTACTTACAAGGAAGTGCTTACCGTGCATCCTTTCGCCAATACATTGACCTCTGTTGCCATGAAAGGGGCAGATGTTCTCGATTACCTGAATGTTGTTGCCCTGAAACCAACTGACACAGGAGCTTATGCACAATTTGCAGGCATTTCCATGACCGTGGGCAAAGACGCTGTTAGTAATGTCAAAATTGGCGGCGAGCCGCTAGACCCTGAGAAGGAGTATCGTTTCTCACTACCCAGCTTTGCGGCAGCAGGCGGTGATGGTTATCCAAAAGTATCCGATATGGAAAGCTATATTGATACCGGCTTTGTCGATGCAGATGTCCTCAAAGAATATCTGGAGCATCACAATCCGCTGGATGCTGATGCGTTTGCGCCAAACGGTGAAATTGTTTATGCCGACTAGCTGATACTCCCTATCGGCCACAAAAAGCCTGCGCCTGGTATGCTGCGTGGGCTTTTTTGTATTCGGCGCTTGGTTGCGGCGCTTATTTTCTCTCCTGACACTGCCGCCACATGGTATGGGGCACCATCACTTTGAAACGTAGTTTTCAGCACTGCTCACAACCCGTAAAACTTCGTTTATTCTGTTTCAGAACAACTTTCATCAATCCAGCTCTGTACTTGCCTCTCTGTTGCCGAGCCTACTTTCTTAAAAATGACCACGCTCTTTTTCCAGTATTGACACGCCTGTCCTAATTCACCACGTGTTTCATAGATCACACCGAGATTGCCGTAGTCTGAAGCCATATATTCCTGACGACCAAGGGCTTCATTAATCTTTAAAGAATTTAATAGGAACTTTTCCGCCTTGTCCAGTTCTCCACGTGTTTGATAAATCAGGCCGAGATTGCCGTACTGGTTAGCCATACCTTCCTGGCGGCCAAGCGCTTCATTAATCTTTAAAGACTTTAGTAGGAACTTTTCCGCCTTGTCCAGTTCTCCACGTGTTAGATAGATCAGGCCGAGATTGCCGTACTGGTTAGCCATACCTTCCTGGCGACCAAGCGCTCCATTAATCTTTAAAGACTTTAGTAGGAACTTTTCCGCCTTGTCCAGTTCTCCACGTGTTTGATAAATCAGGCCGAGATTGCCGTACTGGTTAGCCATACCTTCCTGACGGCCAAGGGCTTCCTCAATCTCTAAAGACTTGAGGTGGTACTCTTCCGCCTTGTCCAGTTCACCACGTCTTCGATAGATCAGGCCGAGATTGCCGTAATTTGAAGCCATACCTTCCCGATGACCAAGCGCTTCATTAATCCTTAAGGCCTTGAGGTGGTAATCTTCCGCCTTGTCCAGTTCACCACGTTTTTCATAGATCAGGCCGAGATTGCCATACGCAACAGCTTGTACAAATTCATCTCCTCCAGCTAATTTAAGGACATTATTATAAGCCTCAACAGATTTATCCAAACGACCTAAACGATCATATATATGCCCCAGCCGATTCCAGGCAATAATATTATCTGGATTGATGGCTATTGCTTTCTGATACGCATCCAGTGCTTTCCGAGAATCCGTCAAATAGGCAATGTTTCCCACATCAACCCAGTCTTGAGACATCACCTTACTTCTTTTAGCCAGTGACTGCTCCAGCAACTCGCTAGCCTCTGCCGGTTTATTTTCTTCCAGCTTTTTCAGGGCGCTTTGTTTCAATTCATCAAAGGGTTGATTCTTTAAGTTTTGAATGGTGGCTTTGAGTCGCTTAATTTCTTCCTCTTTTACCTGCAAACTTTCTTGTTGAATATTTTTCATTCCAGAAAGTAAGCGTTTAGCCAGTGCTTCTTCATCCAATTGGGAATTATTTATTTGTGTTCCAATCTGAGTGACAGGCCCGTAGAATGTGCCGCCTGCAATTTTATTCTGTGATG
>PDPG01000006.1 GCA_002747455.1 Pseudomonadota bacterium
AAGCTTGAAGGTCAAACGGAAAAAAGCGGCGTGGTCGGTCGATTTCCTTGAGAAACTATTGCGGCAAGATGTATGAATCTTTCAAGCGATTGCCCTGATGCTGCAACCAGTCATTTATCGTTGGCACTATGACAGGGCATGTTTAGAGCGCCCATCCTCACCCGCGTCTTGCCATACATTACACCCAGTATTAGTAACAATAGCCACATGTCTATCCATGCAATGGCTCCACCGCCTCCCCCACCTGAGCCGGAAGAAGCCCTAGTAACTTTCACATACACCTGTGCGCCATATACCTCTCCTCTAGCATCTTTAATGTCATACCAGAAGGTATCCGTGCCATGAAAGCCCGCATTTGCAACATAACGAATCTTGTTATCGACAATTTTCGCGGTGCCGTTAGAGGGATTATCCAGGGTGTAAAATTGAATATGATTACCCGTGTCATTGCCCAATGCATCAATCAGTACCGCTTTGCGAGCAGTAGTCGTTGCGTGGTCGTCTGCTGCTGAAAGTCTCAGGTCCAATGGCGGTATCTCGTCCAGCAAGGGGTTAGTTGTGTGCCAATCTCGTGGCACAATCTCGTACTGCGAGACATGTGCATCCATATAAGGCGCATCTTCGGAGCGTGGCATGTGGTAAAACGACACACCCACCCAGACGACAACATCCTGATTGTTAAGCGACTCCCCGTTGACAAACTCCTGTAAGTTATCCGTATCACAGGTATAAACGCGCTTATTGTGTGAGGCAATTTTTTCACAACGTTTTGACCGGCTCACATAGAAGTCATCGCTGGTAAACGACTCAAACTCTGGCCCTATTTCTCGCTGCCCCGATGCCATTAAACGAACTTCATAAGCAATTTTATGGCCTTTACGATTGGTCGTGTCCCCATCCCGAATCAACCAGCTACGCATTTTTTCAGGATTCACTGAACGGGCAGCTTCCTTGGTGAATGGGGTTAGTTGGCGGTAACGCTTTCCGTCATACTCACTGAAATTAATTTCCTGCACCTGATCATTCTTAGCCGTTTCATTAATATCAAAATCCAGACGCCAATAGTAATTGTGCATATGTGACAAACCAATCTGGTTCTCACTACTGTGTGCCAGTAACCAGCCATGTTGCTCTTGATCCATATTTCCCAAGCGCTGTAATGCTCCAGTGGCAAGAATGGAGGGAACAATTCTGCCATCGGCATAAAAGCGCCACTCTGCTGAATACAGGTATTCGCCAACACGGGACACGCTAAACACTTTCATCATGTGCTGATCAGCTCGATTATCCCGCAAGCGAAAGGCGGAGCCGTCTTTTCTCATTTGGTAGCACAGTACCGGCTTGCCATTGTGATAAGCCCGTGAGCCAGCGATACAATCACCTTCAGACAAAGCCACAAGGCCATCACCGCCCAGGCCAAAATCGGACACATCATGATAGCGGGCACCATTGTCGTCATACGGCACATGAATCTGTGCGACCGAGGCATCATAAAGTACCATGCGGCGTGTTTCGTGTTTAGGCGTGTAAAAGATGTGATGGTAACGGATGCCTTGATTAACATCATGAGTCCAACACATATCCCAGCGCGAGCCATTAGGCATCGTCTGATCGATATAATAATCGTCTTCACAGAACTCAGCGGCAGCAGCATTACCGCTAAACAATATAAGGAATAACAGACATCCTATTACAAACCATTTATTTTTCATTTTAATTACCGCGCGCTCAGTCGCTTGCTTGGTTATGGATGTCTATTATCTTAATTATGCCAAACAAGATGTAACGCGAAGGATTGACTAAGGGAAGGCGGTGGCCGATGACCGGCTGGAATGCATCGCTTCAAAAAATAGAAAACGCGACATTATGACGATTTCCTTGTCTTCATAATGCCACGCAAAAGTCCACTCAGTTAACTAGATTTGACAGGGGAACGAGCAGAGCGGCTTTGTCAAACACCGCACCCTCAGTATAGTGCAGATTTACAAAAAAGGTATTAAATATCGGTAAGTTAAGTCACTGTATTACACCAAAACGTGTTGTCAGCGCCTAACCGAGCCGGGCACTCGGTTAGGCCGGCAAATCCATCACCTCCCCTTGACGCATCACTTTTCACGCGACAGATCAATCAAGCGCTCCACAATCACAGCCAATGGTGAGTTGTCCGAGATAGAGGCCTGCTTGGCTGCGTTCTGCCAATGTTCTGGCGTTTTGTTACCACCAACCCACTGACCAGTTGCGTGTGTATCAAAACGTGTCTGCGCCTTGGCTGCACTGTCGGGCGTCCATAGGAAATCAGGATGTTTATTCATATACCACTCGCCACCAATAATCCGCTGCTTCTCATCCAGTTCAAGGTCGTAGTAGTAATCGACTTTCTGGATTAAGTCATCATCGGGGGAGTCGGGGGTCTTATGGCTCGGCGTTGTTTCGACCACGTAGGCCACTTCCATGTGGATACCCACGATACTACGCGCATCCTTACTTCGGTAACTACTGAAGCGATCATTTTTCATATCCGCTAACGCTACCGTTGCCTTTTCCAAAGTATCCACATAAGTGAGTTTTTCCGGGTTCACATAGCGATAACTATAGCCATGCACTGGCTGATTCCACACCTCATAATCATAGGTCGCATCCATGACCATGCTGCGCTTGGCTGCGCCGATTTGATTAACCACCGACAAGTGCCACGTTCCGGGATTGGTGTCGAATGCATCTTGTGAAGTCAACCGGCCGTTTTCATCCTGCTGAAGATCCGCTTTTTTGTCGTTGCAACGTCCGCCAATAAATCGGGTAGGTGGCATCACTTTTGCCCACAGTAAAGACGCCAATGACTTGATATCCGAAGGATAGAAAATGATTTCAGTACCATCAGCCGCCCTGGTGAACACGGCATTTCGTGGGCGATCCATCATATAAGCTGCCGGTGCCCAGCCGTGACAAATTCCCATCCATTTCTCGACGGTGCCATATTGGTCGTAATAGCCTTGACCCTCAGCCCACATCGCGCGCGTTAGGCTGAAATTACTATCCCCGACCAAGGCATCGTACTTTTCTGACGGCGATAACTGATTAATGGCACGACGATCACCCTTGGCAAGCACCTTGTCAGGGCTATTGGTCGTCACATAATCGTGATTCTTCTTCCAGTCGCTTGATGCAGGAAAATAGGGGTCGGCATAACGCTGGCCCAACACGCCCAGATACAGCCCCCAGTAGTCATCCGACCAAGGTGACTCTGCCAATTCAGACTCCATGAGATCCGCTTCTTCCATCGACTTCAAGTCAGTGTAGTGCAAGTCATCGACAAGCTTTTGCGCCAAATCATTTGACTGAAATGCAGCACGGCTCCCCATATCTTCGTCAGCAGTTATCACCGCACGGAACCCATCACGAATCGTGATGTAATCCTTTTGCTCAATGTCCTTGTCAGAAAAAATCTTGTGGCCTTGCGTGACTTCCCCTGTCGCATCCCATTTTGGTGGTTGCTGGTTCATAAAGCTGACAGAGTCCTGCTGAAAACTCTGTAATGCTGCATTTATCTTGTTTTGTCGCTTTTGCTCTGACATACCAAACATCCTTGCTCTCGCATTCAATTCATTCACGTTGTTTATAATTTACTTAGGCCAACCGCCACCGCAGCCAGTACTCTGGCCTTGTCACGGGCTTCGCGCTGACCTGTTTTTTCGCTGTTGGCTTTTCTCTCTAAAAACGCAACCAGGTATTGCAACTGGGTCTCCGTTGCGTTGAATTGCCGATGATTTCGCGGGACATCTTGCACCGCTTCCGTATAAAGGCGTATCAACTCCTCGCTAATTTCGTACTGGCGGGTTCCTTTCGCCATTGGCTCCAGCAGAAATAGCGCAATCTCGGCATCTGCAACCATTGCTGCGGCGAAAAAATCATGTTGTTTATTAAACAGGCGACGCGCTGCTTCCTGTGCTTTTTCAATCAGCTGCTGATGATTACTCACGGTCTCACCCAGCAAGCCACTGAGTTGCAAATGATTAATCATGGCATACGGATCGAAATTGTCGTCAAAGGGAACACCTTCTGCTTTTTGGTAAGCCTGATCACTTTCCATCAAACACTTTCTAATCGTTGTCCACTGCCTCCCGAGTCGTAGCCAGATAACGGCTTTCCGTTTATAGGCACTTCCCAATAGTGCGTAGCGTTCCGTATTAATACGCCGGTTACGGCTTGCTCCCTGATGCAGGGAAGCCAAGTCTTGTACATCCTGAGTCACATCCAGTAATCCCTCAAGGCGCTTAATTGACTGCTCAATTAACTGCTTTGCATCACTCTGATACTGCTCTCTCAAAGCTTTCAGACGACGTTTCTGATCAGCATTCTGTTCCCGCTTTATTTCTGCCGACAACTTATCCGCCTCTGCCGACAGGGTTTCTGCCTGCTTCGCTTCCAAATTTCCAAGATTTTGCACTGCTTCAATTGGCACCCGCTTTTCCAGATCATTTTCATAAATTGCGCGCTGGAATGCCTCTCTGGCTTTCTGGAAGCCTTCGGGAAGTATGCTGCCATACAAGCCGGCCAGCTGATACTGTATGCTAGGGCGATCTACCCACTCTTGTGGCACTTTTGCCAGGCGCGACTCAATCTCCTCAGAAAGCTCCGCAAAGCGATAAGGCTTGCCATTACGGTTCTTATGCTCGATATTGACTCCGATAACGTCTAGTTGCGAGGTCAATTCCTCTGGTGCAACCGGCACCCAGTTACTTTCGTCATAGGATGTGTCATCCGTGGCTTTTAATACATAATTCGGATCACCATAGGCCTG
The DNA here is from genome assembly GCA_002747455.1 of Pseudomonadota bacterium. Classification (GTDB taxonomy): domain Bacteria; phylum Pseudomonadota; class Gammaproteobacteria; order Thiotrichales; family Thiotrichaceae; genus Leucothrix. The sequence goes on from PDPG01000006.1 coordinate 4,799, forward strand.
ATACGCACCCCAGGTATTCAGGCCCGGATGCTGTTTATAAGTGCGCTGGCGCGCCTCAAACACTGCATCGCCAAAGGCCTTCCCTTCACCCACGAACTGCTCAAAAAATGTCTCTGAGAAAGTGCAGGCTGCGCCATCATCAACTGCCCAACCCGCAGCAATCACACAACGTACACCCATTTCGATTAACTCACGCGCCAAGCTGTAGGCCAGTCGGTTATAACCAGTATTAGGAGTGCTATCGACTTTCGCCAAGTGACAGCAGTTCAAGAAAACCAAATCCGGTACGACTTCCATTTGTGCAATTTCGGCGGCTGTCAGCATCACGCCATCGGACAACACCACACCGGTTCGCAGCTTGCCGTCGTTTTTACTACGGACATTCACTTCACCATGCGCGGCAATCATCAAAATGCGATAGAGCTTTTTAAAAAGCACATTAAACACGTCCAATGCCTTGTGTTGCGGCTCCCCTGACTCATGTTCAGGATAAAGCTTTTCAACGTCATAGCCATATTTCGTCAGTGTTTTAGCGACTTTTTTCGACTCTTTAACGGCGCCAAGCAGCGGCGGTAAAGCATCTTCCCCTCCTGATGTGTGTGCTCCTTTCACCACAAAGTGTTTATGAAAGCCCACCGTTGACGGATTGCCGATGACACAAGCATTCTGATCGGTACTGGCCGTGACATTTTTACGAAAACGTGTCGATACTAACTGACGCACCATGGCCACTTTCTGCACCAAGGGTTCATCACCCGCTTGAAGCATTTCCCAAGGCAGATTTGCCGTGTAGCCATCCAGCACCAGCAGCAATTTTTCAGTGCGGCGCATGGTTGCCTTAAAGTCAAGCGGAACCATTAACTGAAATAAGGTTCGGCTAATATCTTTATTGTAGCGACGGTCTTTAATCGCATCTTTAATCAGCGCTTCGATCAATCCGGGCTGGCGCTGTTGGTTAATCGCCTCCGCTCTGGCCCGCTCGGATAGATAAACATATTTTAGACGCTCCGCCACCACCTCGGGCTGAGTCGTATGGGCATCGCTTCCCTCATCCTCGGCATTGTCCTGGACTAGTTGCTTTTTTAGCGTCGCCATTACTTGTTGCGGAATGGGAGATAAATATTTGCTCTCATAACACGAAGCTGGACATTCTGCATTACCTTGGTCCGCATCCGTCACCATCAAGCGAGACCAGTATCCCGAGCCATGCGTGCGTCCACTCAAGCGCTCACGCACACCCTTAAAGACCAATAATTCCGCCTCAGGAATAATGCGGGTCTCTAACTGCTTTAAATCTTTTTCCAGGCGGTGTGGCAAGTCTCGAACCGCGTACGCAGCCGCAATGGCTGTATCACGATACAACTCGATAAACTCCAGATGACCGATAGCGCGTTTTGATTGCTGTTCTGTTCGGTTATAACGATACTGCTGATTGGCTTCACACACACCGCGTACAATGGCTTCAATTGAAGCAGATACCGTAATATGTGTGGTGGAGTTGTAGCCCATTAGCAAGCTACAAATACTCAGATCAGTGACCCCAGCATCGGCGTGTGGGTTGTCGAGTGACTCTGGCCCGGAGCGGCATTCCGTGGTGTGTAACAGATATTGCAACACGCCATCACGCACAGTATTGGTCAGGTTGTCAGTGGTAATAGTGCTCCACTCCCCTAGCCCGACGATAATGGCCCCGCGACCACTGCCACGCTGGATGTCTTCTGTGGTGCGAGGGTTGAGCACGATGGTGCTGGTGCCAATCTCGCCGGGGTAAATACCCAAACGCTCACGCTGTCGAAGCGCGCCACCCACCAAGCTTTGATCAATATGATGCTCGGCGCCCGCAATGGAATCCGCCACATAATGGCCGCACAATAATGGCCGTTGCACAAAGCGTAAGTCCGAGGCTTTTACACTCACCTTGAGCACCTGCGTATTGTCCGGTGTCGGCTTGCGATGCGGCCTGCCGCCAAAGAACGACAAGGCAATATCTTCAGCGCCCGGCTGAAGCACTGGCCCGGCATCATAACGATAACTATTTACTGAGCTGCTGCGGGTACGTGGCGGCTGGTTACTTAACTGCGTGGTTTTACCTTTGCGGATTAAATCAACCACCGCTGCAAAATATTCAGGGCTATTGGTCAGATTGGAGTGTGGCACTGGCATATACCAGTAACAGCTATCCTCTAACGAGCGAAGACGGCCAGAATCCCAGCTTACCGCACCATCACCATGCACCGTACCATGCAGATACAGACGCCCGTTCCCTTGCGTAATGCCACAAGGCGTGTGCCCATCCAGACCAAAGACATAAGCAACCTGCTTTGCATATGGGAATCCGCCTTCCTTATGCTGATCAGCCAGTAATTTCCACAAAGCTGTGACTGATGCAAGCTGACTGGCAGATGGCACCAAGCCCAAACTATCAGGGCGATAATGGAACCAACGATCTGCATTACTGGCTTTGAGCGACTTCCAGGTCGGAATCTCATCGTATTTTTCAACGGGGATTTGCTGATCGCCAAGACTGTCAGCACCCAGTCCGGTATCGACAAAGCCATGACGGGGCAAAAGCTGCAACACCCCCTCAAAAGAGCCGATAATGCCGATAATTTCCTGCAAATTGTGATGAAAATCCAGCGATGCCAGCTTGCGTACCGAGTCACCTTTACCAATCAGACTCTCCACTACCGCGTGCGAGCCATTGTTTGGCGTACCCAGCATGACAAAGTGTCCATCGTGTTCAGTGACAACCTTCTCCCACAATTCCGGGTATTTGGCTATCATGGCACGAACCACCAAGCCACCCATGCAATGGGCTAAAAAGCACACCTGCCGCTGCGGTTTGTCTTCAATATCTTCCAGCTTATTCCTGACTGCGTCAGCCAGTTGCTCAGCCGTTTGTAAAATAGATTGCCGCCAGTCATACGGAAAACTAATCACTTCGTGATCACGGCTCAGATAATGCTCAAGCCCGCCGTAGTAACGCTGAAAAATGCCCTCCGGCCTGACATTTTCTTTTTCAATAACGATTTGACCAATGCCGCCCGCGGTTAAATCAAACGGATCAAACCAGACACGATCACCATCCCCCCGACCTTGGCTGTCTTTGGCGATTTCAAGATGGCTACCCATTACACCAGGCAGATAAAACACCAGCGGCGCATCATCGGGCAACACTGTCGCACTACGCATGTCTGATGGCGTATCTTCCACAAGCTCATCCAACTTTAATTCAAAATCAGTTGGGATGGGGCTAAAAGCTGCCAACGCCTGCGGCTGTTCATCGGTCATCCACTTACACAGCGCACGACGAGTATCGGGTCGCTCAAAATAGCTAAAGTGATTCACCTCATGGCCTTTGGCAAAATATTCACGGGTCTTATTCCGTCTTGCCAAACCGGCCCGCATGGATTGCGTATCCACGATCAAGTCGTTATCAAAATGATCGAAAATAATCCAGTCCGTCAGCATCACCGCAATGCGCTTGAGAACACCGCCATTCTCGCCACCCGCATCGCCGGAGATAACAGCCATGTCGATGCCTTCAACGCGCTGAGCCTGAGCCAGCAACACCGTCATTGGCGAGCTGGGCAACATCGCTTCGATCCCTGGAATCAAGTGCGGATCAATGCGCTTTTCCGCAATTTCCAGCACAATGCGCCGGAATGCTGATAAGGCCGCGCCACCAAGCGCCCCCACCGCAGGGATCAAACCCACGGTAAAATTGATCAGGGATAACATGCTAGATAAGAATAAATCCAGATTTCCTGCCAGCAAGGTGGTGCCACTGGCCGGGCACGCCACCCGCATATAACGCTCAATCCTGAAATTTTTCTCTTGCAGAATATCACGTAATTGCCGTAACTGATTACGCTCTTCCCGACTGACCGCCTCATTTAGCTTTTGATTTTCCTCAGACTCCGCATCCCCCGACTCATCCGACACCGGCTTGCGCTGGAAGCGATTAATCATGTCATCGGTAAATTCCTTAATACACAACAAATCCCCCACCAAGCCACCGCGGGAATGGGCAACTAAAGAGAGTTTGCTATGTTTGGGTAATGATTTAGCCAGTAAAATGGCATTTTCAATTGGATTTTCGGAAAACGTGCGGTGCTCAAAACCATAAACATGACCAGCAAAGCGGCGTGTCAGATTATCCCAGTTGCCCTCGTCCGTACCGTCGCGCAACTTTCCAAAGCTACCCACCGTGCTGGACGCTGCGCCATGAATAAACACCAGTATCGGTTGCCCATCTTCAGCGGCCTTTACTAGCTCTGGCGTTTCGACATCGACTTTATGGTGCGGCAGAATGTGTGGGTGTTGTGCAGTCCAATGATACAAACCCGGCTCACCATCCAGACGACTTTCAATCGCCCACATAAGTGCCTTAGCACCTGCCCACGATGCACCGGCATACGCTAGCGTTTCATACTCCTCACCAAGCTTATCCTTAAGCAGTTCCAGCGCTTTATCTTTAGCCGTCTCCACCAAGCCATCGGGCTTAATGTTCAGTACCGAAAGCGTTGACCAAATCCAGTTGCCCAACCCGCGCGCAACCGCCTCGTCGTCCTGTAAAACACTGAGGTTAATTCGCTCGCCATCCTCTGCACTGCCTTCAACGGCCCTATCAGGATATAAACGGGCCAGCTCTTCCTTGAGCCTGTCCGCACGAATAATCAGAGTGCTACCATCAATGGCCTCCAGCGTCAGCAGCCGGTGGCCGTCTACCGCTTCCTGTCGCGCCGCCGCTTGGCCGTCCCTTGCCATGCCGCTGATATCAAAGACTGACTCAACATCAATCACCCGATCATTAATGAACGGGTCACGCTTGTCGTCCGCTGATCTCGTACTTCCACCAAGCACCTTTGGCAATACCTTGCCAAGCGACTGATGTTCAGCACTGCGATTCGCACTGCCTTGTGGTAGTAAGAATTGAATCTTTGATGAACTTTGTTCCAACATACACCGCTCGTCCTTGTCATAGAATGGGCTTGATGCCTAAGCATGGCCCATAAAAAATCGATATATAAACGATCAAAACGGACAACATATAACACTTACCAATCTGGCTCGATTTTAATATCAGGCCAGTATTTTTACCCTGTCCAACTATGTCTTAGAATTGGCTTTAACGCAACCTCCCACATCATTCTGAATTGCCTCGAATTAAAGGTAAACCATTCGCACGAGGTTACCCACCCATGACACGGCAAGAAAAACAGATCAGCAGTGTGGGATGAGCGAAAGAATCTATAGCTTAACGGCTTGATAATACAAACCTGTTCCTTTTATACAATCAGTTATCAACGGCCTCCCTTAAAGTACAGCGACCTACTAAAAAATAAGGGAGTATCTATGACTTTTACATGGTTTATGACGGTTGCAATGGTGGCATTGGTGACTGCGGTTTCCCCTGGGCCTGTGAACTTATTGGCGATGAGTGCAGGCGTTCACCAAAAAATGCGGTCGGGGCTATTGTTTGTGCTGGGGGCAACCTTTGGGTTTTGTGCGTTGTTGTTTATGAACGGTATCGGTTTGCAGTCTCTGATCAGTCAAGTCCCGATAATTATGCAAGTTATTAAATGGGCAGGTATCGGGTTTATCGCATGGATTGTGTGGAAGTTGTGGCAGTCTGATGGAAAATTGGAAGGCGACACTGCTTTTCAACCCAACTTTGTCAAAGGGGCATTGTTGCAATGGTTGAATCCCAAAGCGTGGTTAGTGTCTGTCTCCGTTGTCGGTTTATACGCGCCCCAGGATAAAACACGGTTAGTGACGATGACAGCGATCTACTTCGTCATCTGTTTTTTGTCCATTTGTTGTTGGTTATGGGCAGGTAAGTTATTAACCTATTGGCGACAGACCGAGAAATACCTGCAATATTTTAACAAAGGCCTGGCGGTGATTTTGGGAGTTAGTTTGTTGTACTTATTGTTTTGATTGTAGTTGTTTGAATCTGGTACTGACGTGGTGTTATCGCCGTATAGCGTTTAAACGTGTGTTGAAAATGTGCCTGATCGGAAAAACCGAGTTGATAGGTGACCTCACTCAAGGGATGCCCCGATTTTAATAATTTTTTTGCATGCTGAATCCGTTTGTTCAATAGGTATTGATACGGGCTGATCCCCAGTTCCTGCTGAAATTTCCGCAAAATTTGGTGGCGTTGATAACCCGTTACCTGCGCTAACCGGGCCAAAGACAACGGTTCTGATGTGCAATGATCTAACCACGACAAGATGTCATCAACCAATGGAGTACAGGGTTTGTCATTACAATCTTTTTGCCTGACAGAATAGCCAACTTTAATCAGTTGGGAAAAACACTTTAACCAGGCAGCCTCAATAACAGCAGCTTCATCCGGTTGCATTGCCCATGTTTGATGCAGTTGAATAAGTAACCGGAACAGTTCGGGGCTATTGATTGGTTTGCCATCAAACAACATTTTTACCTGCCAATCCGCACATAATTGTTGCCAATAATCTGCATGAATATACAGCATCAGATATTGCCACGAGTTGGCTGTATTAGCATCATCAAGGTTGCAAGCATGAGCAATATTGGCTGGCACGAAGACGCTATCGCCCCGGCTCAGGCGAAAATGCCGTTGCTGATATTGATAACGCGAATACCCTCGCAACACTGCCCCCAGGGAGTATTCCGCATGTGTATGTAAAGCGTAACATGCTGTGGTGTCATAACCGCAGCGGAGTTCCAAAAAGGGTAAATCTGGATGGCGATAAAATGTTTGGTGTTGATTCATAACGCTTATTTTGCATGTTTTATAGGCAAAGTACGATCAGTCACATGTGTACAAAGGCGTATTGAGCATAGGATGTGGCCTCTCTTTGGTCAATAGCTGCCAGAGTCATCCTTTTTTGCGGATGATGATCGCCTAATCTGGTGGTATATTAGGCCCACTACCAAAGAGCGGAGCACTTATGACACGACATTTCCTGCGCGGCATCATCCTTTTTATATTCTTCATCTGTGGCCTGCAGAGTATTGCAGCCGATGAGGTTAATAAAACTGCTCCTGCAGAGAACGCAAAAGCGGAAATCACTGAAAAATTGGATGCCTTACAGGCAGTGATGGAAATCAAGGGCAATCTTGCACAGTCGATAAAAGAACAACGTAAACAATTGAAGGAGGCAGTGACTGAGGAAGATAAAGCCAGCCTGATGAGCAAGATTACCAGCCTGGAAAAAGAACTGCAGAATGCCGATCTGAGCTTTGATGAAATCGCCACCGATATTGACCTGACAGCCGTTAAAGAGCCACAGGAGACTGTATTCAGTCTCGAACAAGAAGTGATTGCGCTGATCAAACCGACGTTACAGGAAATGAACAACATGACCCGTAATGTGCGCAAAAAATCAGCATTACGAGAAACCATTGCCCGCAACAAAGAAAAGCAAAAGTACATCAAAGAGGCCATGGCGCACTTATCCGAGTTGCTCAGCCAACCTGTACAGGACAAGAAACTGCGCAGTACGCTACAGGCAAAAATGGAATTCTGGAAAAAAGAATATGCCATGACGAATAGCCAACTGACCAGCGCCTCACAACAACTGAAAAAACTGGTGGCCGCCGAGGTGCCTTTTGCTGAGTCAACGCGTAACTACTTTAAAACATTTTTCAAGCAGCGCGGCCTGTATATTTCACAGGCGTTACTGGCTATCGCGGTCATTTTCATCCTTTCTCGGTTGACCCGTGTGCTATTGAAAAAGCTGGTTCCCCAGTTTAATCGCCAGTCACGCAGCTTTCGTATCCGCCTGATCGACTTATCACACCGCGTCATCACGTTCATTCTGATTGCCATCTGTCCGGCCGTTGTGTTTTACCTCGCGGAGGACTGGGTGCTATTCAGCTTTAGTTTGCTGATTTTACTGGGCATTGCCTGGACGCTGCGTACTGCCATTCCGGCCTATCGCAAGCAGATTGAGTTATTCTTGAATGTCGGCGCTGTGCGTGAAGGCGAGCGTATTTTTCTGGATGGCATTCCCTGGCGGGTTGATGTCATTAACATTTATTCCATTCTGGAAAATCCGGTAGCCGGTATCAAACAACGTATTCCAATCAAGGAGCTAGTTGGTCTCAGGTCGCGTCCTGATAACCATGATGAGCCTTGGTTTCCCTGCGCTAAAGGTGACTGGGTGATTTTATCGGATGGCATTCGCGGTAAAGTGATTGGTATTTCATCCGAGTTTGTCAAACTGGTGCAACGTGGCGGTGCGCACAAAACCTACCTGACACAGGACTTTCTGGCATTAGCGCCGCTGAACCTGTCAGTTAATTTCCGTATCAAGGAAACCATCGGTATCAGCTACGATCTTCAGGCGGCCAGTACCGAGGAGATTCCGAACATTCTTCAGGAAACCCTGCAACGTAAATTCGAAGAAGAAGGCTACAGCAAAGACCTGTTGAATCTGCGGGTTGAGTTTGCCTATGCCAATAGCTCTTCACTGGATCTGGTGGTTATTGCCGACTTTAAAGGCCGTCTTGGTGACTTGTACAACCGAATCAAGCGGGCCATACAGCGCTGGAGTGTGGATGCCTGCACTGAAAATCACTGGGAGATTCCTTTTACTCAGGTAACTGTGCATAATCCGTCGCCATCTCAAAACCATGACAGCGGCTATTTGACGTCGAACAGTAGACCGATGAATTTGCCAACTCATGTATAATCGACTGTTTTCGGGGAGATCACGTTAAATACAATGCCATACCGTTATCTATTAATTGTTGGACTGACGCTATTCTGGCTGATCCTGTCAGGCTACTGGACGAACCCGTTGATTTTGGGTTTGGGCGCAGCATCTGTCGCGCTCTCTCTGTGGATGGCCATTCGCATTGAGCGCAAATACGCATTTCGGGCGCGTGGTCTGACTGTTTTACGACGCCAACACAGGCTTTGGCCCTGGTTAATGGTTGAGATCATTAAAGCCAATATTGTGGTGTTAAAATGTATCTGGTTTCCTAAAAAGTACCCTATTTCCCCGGTTATTCGTACCTTACGTATGGAGCCACGTTCCCGTATTGCGCGGACGGTTTATGCCAACGCCATTACGTTGACACCGGGTACTATTTCTATTGAAGTGAGAAATGATGAGATATTGGTGTATGCACTCTTAGAGGAAGGCATGGAAGATTTGGAAGAAGGTGAAATGGGACGACGCGTCCATTTGCTGGAGGGTAAAGACTCATGATGTTTGCTGTAACGTGCATCGCCTTTTTAATTGTCATGGGGATCGCACTGGCACGTGCCTTTATTGGTCCAAGTGTTTACGACCGGATTCTGGCCGTTAATATGTTCGGCACTAAAACGGTATTGTTTATCGCTGTCTACGGTTTTTTAACTGGCCGTCCCGACTTTATGGATATTGCATTGGTCTATGCCTTAATCAATTTTGTTGGTGTGATTGCGGTGTTAAAGTTTGTGGAGCGTTTTCCTCCACCCTCCGCCAGTAATGAGGACTAACAGATGGAAATGATCATCAATCTGCTCAGTTGGGCGTGCCTGATGCTGGGTTGCGTACTGGGGCTAAGTGGTGCCATCGGAATTTTTCGCTTCGAAGAATTTTACACGCGCCTGCATGCTGCCAGTGTAACGGACACGCTTTGTGTCTTTTTTGTGATTATGGGATTAGTGCTGCAAGCGGGTTTTTCACTGGTCTCCGCCAAACTGCTGATGATCGTCGGGCTGCTGTGGCTAACCAGTCCAGTCGCCAGTCATGCACTGATTCGTTCGGCTTATCAAACCGGCCTGAAACCTGTTCTGGCCACGTCGCGTAGCGCGACCTCTCACAGGGAGGAATCGTCATCGACATAGTCATTCTCATCGACATTGTGTTACTCACAATGTTGGTATTTAGCACCATTGCCATTGTTCGTCTGCGCAATTTATTCGCTATTATCATGCTGTCTGGTATTTACAGTCTGATTTCGGCGTTGCTCTTTGTTATTTTGGACGCGGTTGATGTGGCCTTTACCGAAGCCGCCGTGGGTGCGGGTATTTCCACTGTACTCATGCTGGCCACTATCGGTATTACCGGCTATGAGCAGAAAAAAACGCCCACCATTAATGCGGTTCTCCCATTCATTGTGGTCTCCATTACCGGTGCAGTATTGGTCTATGGCACGCTGGATATGCCCGTATTCAGTGATCCCACAGCCCCCATACACCAGCACGTTGCCCCTCGCTATATTCAGGAATCCCCTAACGAAATTGGCATTCCAAATATGGTGACATCGGTGCTTGCCAGTTATCGTGGCTACGACACGATGGGCGAGGTGATTGTGGTCTTCGCGGCGCTGGTCGGTGTGTTGTCATTAATCGGCATACATGAGCCTAAAATTGCGCCTAGTTATTCCGAAGAACCGGCTCGACCTATTTTGCAGGTCATGACCAAGTTTATGGTGCCATTTATTCTGCTGTTTGCCCTATATGTGCAGTTTCATGGCGACTTTGGCCCCGGTGGGGGCTTTCAGGCGGGTGTAATTTTTTCCGTTGCCATCATCCTCTACACGCTAACCTTTAGTCAGTATGATGGCATGCAACTGGCACCACCCAAATTACTAAAAACACTGGCATCCGCTGGTGTGCTTATCTATGGCGGGGTCGGTATCTGGACTCTACTAAAGGGCGGTAAATTTCTTGATTATGACGTGCTGGCAAAAGATCCCATCACTGGGCAACACGAGGGCATTTTGATCATTGAATTTGGGGTCGGCCTGACAGTGGCATCCGTTATGATTCTGATGTTCTTTGCCTTTATTAGCCGTGGAGACCAAAACCCATGATTGCATTGGAGCTGTATAATTACTGGGTCGTCATTTTTTTAATGATGGCGGGTTTCTACACATTAATCGCCAGTAACCATCTAACCAAGAAAATCGTCGGATTGAACATTTTTCAGACCTCTGTTTTTATGCTGTATATCTCGATGAGTAAAGTGTCGGGCGGAACTGCACCCATTTTGGTCGAAGGGGTAACAAACTACTCCAACCCCCTGCCCCATGTACTGATTCTGACCGCGATTGTAGTCGGTATTGCCACGACCTCTTTGGGGCTTGCCTTGATTATTCGCATTAAGGAAGCCTACGGCACTGTCCAGGAGAATGAAATACTGGAGCAGGATTACATTGCTGACCACGCACGCAGAGAGGAAGCCGACGCATGATCTCAGAACACCTGCCCGCATTGCAGGTGGTGCTGCCGCTATTGGTGGCACCGGTATGCTTTCTTATTCCCAACCGGCGTATATCTTGGGCGCTCGCTACCTTAACCAGTTGGCTGGCATTTGCCATTGCCATCATTCTGGTATTAAAAACCCACAACGGCGACATCATCAGTTATGCGTTTGGCGGCTGGGAGCCACCGTTTGGTATTGAGTATCGAGTTGATATTATCAATGCTTATGTCTTGATGATCGTCAGCGGCATCGCGGCCTTGGTATTCCCCTATAGCTGGACTAGCATTCAAAAAGAAGTTGCGAAAAGTCATCACCAGCTCTTTATCACGGCTTTGTTGCTGTGTTTGGCGGGCTTGTTGGGAATGATTATTACCGGGGATGCGTTTAACTTGTTCGTATTGCTGGAGATTTCATCACTGTCTAGCTATACACTGATTAGCCTGGGGCGCGACCGTCGTGCATTAACCTCCTCTTTCCAATACTTGATTATGGGAACGGTGGGGGCAACCTTTATTCTGATCGGTGTTGGCCTGCTGTATGTGCTGACCGGCACATTGAACATGATGGATTTGGCCGCGCGTATTGCGGAGCTGCCAGAATCTCGCACCTTGCAAGCCGCTTTTGCCTTCCTGTTTGTGGGTTTTGGTTTAAAGCTGGCAATGTTTCCTTTGCACTTGTGGCTGCCTAATGCCTATGCTTTTGCGCCTTCTGCGGTATCGGCGTTCATCGGCTCAACCGCAACCAAGGTGGCGATATACGCATTATTGCGCTTCCTGTTTACAATCTTTGGGGTCAAGTTCAGCTTTGAGTCCATGCATGTTCACTGGCTGTTGATGCCATTGTCCGTTATCGCCATTATGTTCGCCTCGCTGGTGGCAATTTTTCAGGATGGCACCAAACGGGTGCTGGCTTATTCCTCCGTCGCACAAATTGGCTATATGTTGTTGGGGCTGTCTCTGACCAATATCACCGGCTTGACGGCAACTTTACTGCACTTATTTAACCATGCCTTGATGAAAGGTGGGCTGTTTCTGGCTGTCGGCGCGATTGCCTATCAAATGGGCGGGACGCGATTGGAGCACTTGCGCGGTGCAGGAAAAGCCATGCCGTACACCATGGCAGCATTTACTGTGGGTGTCTTTAGTTTGATTGGTGTCCCACTCACTGTTGGCTTTATCTCAAAATGGTACCTGATTCTGGCGACCATTGAAGCTGGCTACTGGCTACTCACAATTATCGTACTCATCTCGTCACTGTTGGCCGCTATTTACACTTGGCGTTTATTGGAAAGTGCCTATTTCAAGCCGCGTCCAGTAGGTGCGCCAGAAGTCAAGGAAGCACCGCTGAGTCTGCTCATCCCTACTGGCATTTTAATTGGCGCTAATTTGTACTTTGGGATTCGTTCCGAAAATATTTCTGTCATTGCCCGTAGTGCGGCAGAGTTACTCAGCGGAGGACAATTCTGATGGGATTGATGCCTGATGATTTAATGGTTCTCGCGTTGGTGATTCCACTGTTTACCGCAGCCGGTATTGCACTTGCTTCCCCGTGGCCAAACATTCGGGAAGCGGTGACCTTGCTGGGTTCATTGTTGCTGTTTGCTACGGTGGCCTCACTGACCCCGGACATACTGGCTGGTGAACGACCAAGCCTGGAGTTAATGACTCTGGTCAGTGGCCTCACAATCAAGTTTACACTTGAGCCACTGGGTATGATATTCGCCTTGGTTGCAGCCACACTTTGGCCGGTTAACTCACTGTATTCAATCGGTTATATGCGCGGCAATAATGAAGGTAACCAGACACGTTTCTATCTGTGTTTTGCAGTGGCCTTATGCTCGGCTATCGGTATCGCATTTTCTGGCAACTTGCTGACATTGTTTGTATTTTACGAAGTATTAACCCTCTCCACTTACCCATTGGTCACACATGCCGGTCACGTTAAAGCTCGTGATGCTGGGCGGGTGTATCTGGGGATTTTGATTAGTACCTCCATCGGTTTATTGCTGCCCGCTATTATTTGGGTCTGGCATCTTAGCGGTACCACTGATTTTACGGTAGGCGGAATACTTAATGGTCACATCCAGGGGCCATTACTAACCCTGCTAATGGCCTTATTTGTATTTGGTATCGGTAAGGCAGCTGTTATGCCAATGCACCGCTGGTTGCCTGCTGCAATGGTCGCTCCCACCCCGGTCAGTGCGTTGTTACACGCAGTTGCGGTTGTAAAGGCCGGTGCCTTTAGCGTCATTAAGGTCGTGACCTATATTTTTGGTCTGGATTTATTAAAGACTGCACCGGGGCTGGAGTGGATTATGGGGGTTGCCTGCTTTACGGTAATCACAGCATCCATCATTGCCTTGCAGCAGGATAATCTGAAAAAATGCTTGGCTTACTCCACCGTGGGACAGCTCTCTTACATCGTGATGGGCGCACTGGTATTAGCACCTTTTTCCATTGTTGCTGTTTCACTGCATATTGCCACCCATGCGTTTGGTAAGATCACCTTGTTCTTTGCAGCCGGCTCTATTTATACCGCCAGCAAAAAAACAGAAATCAGCCAGATGAATGGCATCGGGCATCGTATGCCGTGGACAATGGCAGCATTCAGTATTGGGGCATTATCCATGATCGCCCTGCCTCCTGCCGCTGGCTTTTTATCCAAGTGGTATATGTTTAAGGGTGCCAGCCAGGAAGCACAATATCTGGTGATGTGTGTGATTTTCACCTCCACGATTTTAAATGCCTCTTATTTTATTCCGATTATTTATACCGCATTTATGAAGCCGGAAGACCCCCAACAAACGCGGGATCATAAGGAAGCGCCATTACCGATTGTCATTGCCTTGACAATAACAGCCTGCTCAACGCTGCTGCTGTTCTTCTTCTCCGAATTACCATTGGCTCTGGCACAGAGCGTTGGAGTAGCCCCATGAGTCAACAAAAGCAACAACACTGGTTGTACCGTGCTGAAAATCGCCGAAAGTTTTGGTACACGCTAATAGCACTAATGGCTCTGTCACTGCTGCCTGAGTTGTTTCTCCATCATCATGCCCACTTTGCAGATCAGGGTATTCTTTTGGAAGCACAACCCGGCTTTTACCCCTGGTTCGGTTTTGTCAGTTGCGCCATTATGGTGTTAATTGCCAAATTACTAAGCTTTGTACTCAAACGAAAGGATGATTATTACGATGAATAGCTTCATCCTGCCTCCTGCTTTCATCCTGATTTTTGGTGGTTTATTACTGCCATGGATAGCCGCTCGTTTTCGTCCGGTATTGGTCATTGGCCTGCCGCTGCTTACCCTTCTTATGGTATGGCTGGTGACACCGGAACACAGCCTGACGCTGCACTTTCTCGACTACCAACTGAATATTTTGCACCTCACCGCAACGGGACGAGTGTTTGCAACGGTATTTTCCATTATGGCCTGTGTCGGTGGGCTATACGCCTTAAAACAGGCAAACTCAATGGAGCTGAGTACCGCATTTATTTATGCCGGAGCCGCAATTGGTGTGACTTTCTCTGCCGACTTTCTTGGCCTGTTTATCTTTTGGGAGATTATGGCCATCGCCTCGACATTGGTGTTGTGGTCTAACGTCAGGGAAAACCCCAGAGCCTATCGCGCCAGCATGCGTTATCTATTGGTTCACCTATTCGGTGGTGTTGTTTTAATGGCGGGTATCGCAACCCACACCACAGCCACTGATAGTATTGCATTGACGACATTACGTGCTGACAGCATTGCCAGTGTCCTGATTCTTATTGGCTTTTTGGTCAACGCAGGTGCCCCCCCGTTTTCATCATGGATTCCTGATGCCTACCCAGAAGCCAGTCCCAGTGGCTCGGTGTTCCTATCTGCGTTTACCACTAAAACAGCAGTATTCGCTATTTTGATGGTATTCCCCGGAGAAGCTATACTGATTTATCTCGGTTTATTCATGGTATTTTACGGCATCATTTATGCGCTGCTGGAGAACGATATTCGCCGTATTTTGGCCTACAGCATCGTCAACCAGATTGGCTTTATGCTAGTGGCCATTGGCGTTGGTTCAGAGTTGGCACTCAATGGCGCAACCGCACATGCCTTTGTTCACATTATTTATAAAGGCTTGTTGATGATGGCGGCGGGCAGCGTATTGCTCATGACCGGAAAACGCAAATGCACTGACCTTGGGGGGCTGTTTCAGTCCATGCCCGTCAGTACCTTTGCGGCAGTAATTGGTGGACTCGCCGTACTCGCCGCCCCTTTCACTTCAGGCTTTGTCACAAAGTCATTGGAAACCAGCGCAGTTGCCAA
Source organism: Pseudomonadota bacterium (assembly GCA_002747455.1). Taxonomy (GTDB): domain Bacteria; phylum Pseudomonadota; class Gammaproteobacteria; order Thiotrichales; family Thiotrichaceae; genus Leucothrix. The sequence continues at coordinate 20,293 of PDPG01000006.1, forward strand.
AGGCGCACCTGCCATTGTCTGGTTTCTGATGATGGCAGCAGCGGCCGCCTCAGTATTACACGCGGGATTTAAATTCCAATGGTTTGTGTTTTTTGATAGGGACTCAGGCATTCGCACCACTGATCCGTCATGGAATATGCGCCTTGCGATGTGGATTATGGCGGCTGCTTGTATTCTGATTGGTGTCGCGCCGTCCCTGATCTACGGTATTCTGCCCTATCCTGTGGATTATCATCCATACTCGGCTGAGCATATTGTGACGCAGATACAGCTTATTTTATTCTCAGCGTTTGCATTCTTTATTTTACTGCCACTGTTCCGGCAAACCCTGAGTATTACACTGGACTTTGACTGGACCTACCGCAAACTTCTGTGGTTGGCAATTCGGTGGATAAAGGAACATACACCTAAGTTTATTAATCCGATGATGGCGAGTATTAAGGCATTTGGACAGCGCTATTTTGACCATTTGTTTGAAGCACATGGCCCACAGGGATTTTTTGCTCGGACATGGCCAAGTGCCAGTATGGTACTCTGGGTTGCGATTCTGCTGGCTACTTCGATGATTCTTTATTACGTTAAACTGTAGTGGCTCAGCAGCTATCTAGCTTAAAAGTTAGCCGCACGAACATGGTCATTACTGTGACTTAGACTATAACAAGCCGCAGGGTTGTGGTCTGAGTCTCAGGTTTTTTCTGTACTCACAGTGGCGCGTTTCTTAGCATAAAGTACAGCCAATATGCAGATCACTATGAATGCGCCATAACAGGTTAATTTATACACCCATGGCACACCGGGCAATGCGCCGTACAGGCGAAGGCTGTCATTCGCAATAAAGAGACCAATGGCCGAGATAGTGGCTGTCACTTTGAAATAAAAGAAGTTTCCCGACTGAATAGTCAATATAGAAACAAGCAATATCAAAAATGCAAGCCACGACGCAATCACTGAAACGGCTCCCGGCACGACACTGGGAATAAGCAGCAACACAGATACAATGATTGCTACCCACCCCAGTACTTTATAGAACATTTGTTTTCAGCCGCCGACGGGCGTACATAGTTCAATAACTGAGCCTTCGGTAGATTGGATATATGTATAACCACATTTCATTTGCCGTTCTCCATTTTCAAGAGACTCTTTCGTTCATCGGTAAACGCCCACCACGGTAATGCTTCACCACTTTCCATGAAATGAATGACAGAAATAAACGTATCAAGCACACAAGGATCGTACCTCTCCCCTGACACAGCGCAAAGGTGCTCATATAGCTCAAGGGGCTGTTTTCCAATAAGTGCTTTTGGCTGATCAATACCAATAAGCCGTAGCTTACCTGCAATCGACTTTCCTATATTCGGAAGCTCTTCAAGTTGGGAGATAGCTTCCCTGTTTGGGGTTTTCATGGTTTCCTTCAGCTCCCTTGTCGCAGCTCACGACCACCAGCGAAGCACAGAGACTGCCACAACCCATCACCCACTCTGTTGTTTGATCACAGAAAGGCGAACAGCTTTCAAGCACTTACAGCTTCCCAGAATATTTGTTCAATAATTTTTGCCGTGTACAAAGAAAAAAGCTACCCTGCCGTAGCAGGGTAGTCTATTTTGTGTTCTAAAACTTGTTAACAGATAGAACACGCTTCCTAAGATGCTACCACGTGGCCGTCGCCACAGGAGTAGAATAACGAGTGAAACTTGATTGTCAACCAAAAGGTGAAACATGCACACTCCCTATTTGCTATCCCTTGATATGGGCACATCTTCAATTGGTTACGTTGTATTCGCTATCGACGAAGACGGTGAACCAACTGCTATAGAAGACCTTGGTGTAAGAATTTTCCCTGATGGCCGCGACCCAGATAGTAATAGTAACGAACCATTGGCCGTAGCACGACGCAAAGCCAGGGGCATAAGGCGAACGCGAGATCGTGGCCAGAACCGTGTGCGCCGCCTGGTCAAAGAGCTTATCGAGTGCGGATTATTACCTGCCAATGATCAGGAGCGCAAAATAATACTGCAACAAACCTGCCCGTATGAAGCCAGAGCACTGGCAGTAAACCAGCCAGTAGAACCCTATACACTGGGAAGAGCCATTTTTCACCTGGGGCGGCGACGTGGTTTTAAATCAAACAGGCTGGCATCCGGTGGTGAAGAATCGGAATACAAATCAAAAATCGAATCGTTGCGGAAATCCCTTGGCGACCAGACCCTTGGCGAGTACCTTTACCAAAAAATCAAACAAAATAAAGTGTTGGCAAATAAAGGCACACCGATAAAACAAACCCCGGTGAGGTTCAGAAATGGTGAAACCGAATTTTATGCCGACAGAGCCATGTACCAATCCGAGTTTCGAAAAATTCAGGAAACCCAGGGCAATACGCTGATAAGTGACGCACAGTGGGCACTATTAGCAGAAACTGTTTTTTTTCAATACCCATTGAAACCGGTTCTCAAAGGCAAATGCCGCTTCTTTCCCGAAGAAACACGCGCCCATATCGACCTGCCAATAAGCCATGAATTTCGTATTCTACAAGAAGTTAACAATCTGAAATATGTCTCCCAGGGTGTTAACCATGATTTGACAGAAAGACAACACAACGCGATTATTCACGCCTTAAACAAAAGCAAATCAAAAACTTTTTCATCTTTGGTAAAGCTCAAAGACGAACACAAAAATCCGTTTTTCCCTTCCGATGCTCAATTTAATCTTGATGTGGCAAGCCGCAGCAGCAAGCTAATTGGCAATGAAACTCTGATCAACTTAAGAAAAACCGATTATCTCGGCAAGCTTGCTGATACACTGAGCACCGACAAATTAAACGACATTATTGAATACCTGATAGAACCTTTTGAACAAGTCGCTGGTAAAAATGTGATTGCCAGTGATGACAAGGTAATCAGTTACTTGAAGGAACAACTTCCATCCTTATCCGACGAACAAATTAATAATCTTTCTAATTATCGCTTCAAGCGCGGCACGGCCAGCGTATCACGCAAATTTATGGAGCAAATAAACCCATTCTTGAAGCAAGGGCTGATCTACAGTGATGCCGTTACCCAACTGGGTAATGAAACCGGTATTCCTTTACATCACAGCCATTTTTCAATGGACGAGCTGATGGACGAACTTCCTTACTATGGCGTTGCAATGCCTGAATCTGTATGGGGAGAAAAACCTGAATCTGATGCCAATAAAGCGCCACACGAACGCGATGAAGATGCCTACCAATACGGTAAGATCGCAAACCCTACGGTTCACCTTGCACTTAATCAGCTAAGGTTTGTTGTAAATCAGGCTATCGCTAAAATGGGTGGTACGCCGCAAAAAATTCATATTGAGCTCACCCGAGACCTTAAAAACTCCAAACAGGCTCGTGAGGAATTATCACGTAACAACGCAAAAAACAAAAAGAACAACGACCGCATTAAAGACCTTCTCAAGACTGAATTTGGCATAGAAAATCCGCGGCGAGAAGATATACAAAAGGTAAAACTATGGGAAGAGCTGGATGATCGCACCTGTATATTTACAGAGCAAAGAATCTCCGCAAGACAACTCTTTAATGGTGAAGTTGAAATTGAACATATCATTCCATTCAGCCGCTGCTACGATGACGGTATCAACAATAAAACCCTCGCGTTTAAAAATGCCAACAACATCAAGGGCAACCGCACTCCTTTTGAAGCATTTGGAGTAGATCAAGAACGCTATTCAATAATGATGAAGCGCGCACTGAAAAGTTTCGGTCACAGTTCTAAATACGAACGCTTCAAAGAAGGTGCATTTGAAAAATTTTATGGCGGTGACAGAGGTGACATGATCGCCAGGCAGCTGAATGACACTAAATACATCAGCCGAAAAGCAAAGCAGTACCTGTCTTGCATATGTGAACCGCAAAGTATTATTTCGGTAAACGGGCAAATAACCGCAATTCTTCGTGATGTGTGGCAACTCAACTACTACAAAGACAAAACAACCGATAACTACCGTAATGATCATCGTCACCATATAGTGGATGCTTTCGTGGTGGGAATGACATCTCGCTCACTGATAAAGCGCATTAACACAACCACTTCAAAGGATCAGCGCCACATCAACAATTTGTATCAATTTTTAAAAGATCGTGTTTCCGACAATCTGGACGCATCTCTCAAGGCTCAACTAAAGCACATGCTTGGCGCAGTTAACGCATCCTACAAACCAGATCATACTGATCAAGGCTCCATGTGCAATGGAACAGCCTACGGATTTACCGAATTGGATGGCAAGAAATATGGCGTCACCAGAAAACCTGTAAACAAATTGAAACATTCCGATATATTCAGCATCCGTGACAGCCTTATAAAAAAGCGAATTTTGCAACACCTTACGAATAACAAAAATACCATAGACCAGAATAAGTTAAGATCAACCATACCTAAAAGCCAGCTCACACATAAACTGGCAGATTTTACCAAAACCACGGGAATCAAGAGTGTCCGCATTCTGGTTAAAAATCAGAGTATCAGCCCTATTCAAAGCGCACCATACAAAGGGTACGCACTCAACTCCTACGCCTATTGCGATATATGGCAAACCCCATATAAAAGAGACAAAAAAACCGGAAAATACACCTACAAATATGAAGGTGCGTTTGTGCCTTATGCAGAAGTGAACCAATACAAGTCCACCCCCAAGCGACCGGTTGACAAAGAAGGCCGCTCCCACCCTGCGGCTAAAAAACTGATGCGGCTGTATAAAAACGACTGCATTGAATTAGTAGACAAACGCTCGGGAGAAGTGTTCAGCAAGCGCGTCGCCGGATACTCTGTCAGCAATAACAAGATCGACCTAAGAAACAACCTTGAGTCGCAAAATAAGGAGCGAAAGTTTATATCTATCAACAAGATTTTTAATGAAAATCATGTCAGCAAAAAGAAAATCTGAATATGCGCTGGAATGTCGTTGAGCTATCAGAAAACGGGCTGTATGCAAAGCTGAGCAGAGGCTTTTTATGTGTAATGAATGGAGAAAAACAACTCGGAAAAGTAATTATTGACGAGATGTGCTGCCTGCTGCTTACCGCTGAGCAGGCCGTTCTATCCAAGCCACTGATGGTCAGACTGGCGGAATGCGGCATACCGATTGTGATATGTGGCAGTAATTACCACCCTATTTCAGTCAACCTCCCATATGCAGCACACCACCAGCCGAACAGAGCGCTGGATTTACAATTATCGGCAACAGAGCCATTAAAAAAGCGGCTCTGGCAACAGGTTGTCAAAAGAAAAATAGAAAATCAGGCCAGCACACTTAAACAGTTACACCCTGATAAGACATCAGTTGAAAATCAGTTTTCGAGATTGGCCGACAAGGTGCGCTCGGGCGACCCGGAAAACATCGAAGCACAAGCTGCCAAACTTTATTGGAAAACCATTATGAGCGGTGGTTTCACGCGCAACAGCGGCTCCCAGGATACATTGAACGCCGCATTAAACTATGGCTATACGGTTATAAGAGCCGCTTGCGCCAGAGCAATTGTGGCGGCTGGCCTACTCCCGGCGCTGGGTATATACCATTCAAATCAACGCAATGCCTTCTGCCTAGCTGACGACCTGATGGAGCCCTACAGACCATTGGTAGATTACGAAATTTTCAAAGCCGATAATACCATTAACGAACTGGATAAACACACCAAGCAAAAACTCGCTAAACTTTTAGTATTGGATATTGAAGTGGACGGTAAAAACACCATCGTTAACAATGCCATGCAAATGTCAGCGTTTTCATACGTTAGCGCGTTAAAAGACAAAACACCCCGATTATCGCTACCCAAACTGGAATAGCGTATGAAGCCTGCTTACTTTCTTAATGGGTACAAGCTTATGTGGATGATAGTAATGTTTGACCTGCCCGTTGTTACCAAGGCAGATCGGAAAGAATATACACGTTTTCGAAATTACCTATTAGACAACGGTTTTGATATGTCCCAGTTTTCTGTTTATGAGCGCCTCGTTTCGAGCAAAGATCGGGTTAAAAAATTTGAGCGTAAAATAACGCACCAACTCCCAAAAAATGGTAAAGTTCAACTCATTACAATCACCGACAAACAGTATCAGAATATCAAATCCTACTATGGTCAGTCCCAACTTACGCCAGATAAACCTGATCAACTTCACCTTTTTTAGGCTCGTCAGCCTTAAAAAAGATCAGACTTATCCTCATATTTTTCTTAGTAATCAATATGTTACAAGACATGGAATTGTAGCATCTTAGGAAACGTGCTCAATCCGCAACGCGTCGCGCTGTTGGAAAACGGTTTGGTGCATTGTAGCATCTTAGGAAACGTGCTCAATCCGCAACGCCTTTAGTGGAATGTTGAACCCTCATTTCATTGTAGCATCTTAGGAAACGTGCTCAATCCGCAACTAAAACATGCACATGGAATCCAATCTGTCTATTGTAGCATCTTAGGAAACGTGCTCAATCCGCAACCCAGGGTGATGTAGAGCTGGCCTCCTCTACATTGTAGCATCTTAGGAAACGTGCTCAATCCGCAACGATCTCCCGCAAGCTGCACGCAGGGCAGGGATTGTAGCATCTTAGGAAACGTGCTCAATCCGCAACGATGCTAATGACATCGCAGCCAACCAGACCATTGTAGCATCTTAGGAAACGTGCTCAATCCGCAACCACAACAGGGTTAGGGCAATCGCACTTAATTTCACTTGCCGACCAAGCAAACAAAGTGTAGATGATAAAGGATTTGGCTTCCCCCCATGTCCTCAAAAACTGCTTCTATTTTCCATCATTTTGCCAGTATAAAAGATCCC
>PDPG01000007.1 GCA_002747455.1 Pseudomonadota bacterium
TAAGCAGCTTTTATGCGAATAAGCTGAGTTCTTTAGGTTGGTCGTTTGCTGGTGAAGCGCCGTTGACTATCCACAAGGAAACTATCGGAAAAAATATTCATTGGAAAAAAGATCAGTATCACATTGAAATACATTTGTATGACTCGGATGAGCCAGATGACAACCGATATTCCATAGCAATTAGCTGGCATTTATGGGACTAAGCGAGGAGAAATAAGGAAATTTATCAGTCAACATTATTTAACCCTCAACCTCAATGCCATGTTTACGCAACCAGCTCGGTACCCATTGTCTTTTCTGCTTTCCTTTATCTGTCATGACATCTTCAGGCATTCTAAAAAAAGATGACTGAAATGTTTTACCTTGGTTATTTTTAATATTAGGGTTGGCACCCATTTCTAATAGCTTTATAACTGATGATGCATTACGGGTTGAGGCTGCATGATGTAACACCGAGTCACCCATAACATCCTGAGAATTAATATCAGCACCAGCATCAATCAAGCGGTCAAATTGCAAATGACTTTGTTCACCAACAGCATCAAATAATGGTGTTTCTCCTCCTTGCGTGTTTTTTATATTTGGATCCATACCATAATCTAACAGCATTACTAGATATTCTGGAGTATTAATAGCTGCTGCTATGTGTAACATTGTACGCCCATTTTTATCAGGTATAGTTGGGTCAGCTCCAGTATTCAGTAACGCTTTAAAACCTCGCTCACTTTTATTAAGCATTGCCCAAAATAATAGGCTTGTATCTCTATCACCAATCGCATTTGGATCAATACCCTGCGTAACCAGCTCCTTGATATTCTTTTCGTTTCCGTCACGCACAGCCTCTGCCAACTTCGCAACGCTTTGATTTTCGAAAACGTCATTTACATCAATCATTTTAAATATTTTGTATTTGAGTCGCTCATGTACTCACCTATCGGCTTAAAAAGTCTAGTGACAATCCTCATTTGATTTCACATAAGTAATAAAAAGCTTCGGGATATTTTTTGATGATCTAATATCACACTGGAAATATCCTTGTTCATCCATGTGTTGGGCTATAAAAAAATGAGCCGCGTTAGGTAAAATAATAGCCAAAGCCATACCTGAGAAAATGATCAATGAAACCAATTTAACAAAACTACGAGTAAAAAATGCTTTGAAAAAATGCTCAACAACCAGAGAAAGTACGAGTGCCCCTCCTGTAACGATGAGCCCCAAGAGATAAAGATCTCCTTTGGGGAACTGGATTACCAAGGGTTGAGCAATTAGATCATTAATAAAATGAAGTAGGTTGATAGTAACACTAAATCCAGCAACCAAAACAATAGCAAGTAGAGCTATGATCCCTACCCATACTTTCATGATCAATTTACGCTTACCCAACGCACTCTCCCCAACGGTAATGGACAGAGCGACCCCAAAACCGCCTCACTGATCCATACGCCCACAACACCGCTACCGTTATACCAAGGCCGAAGAACGCTACCACCACGCCTACGACCCGTTTGAGTGCAGGATCAGTAAAACCGCTACCTTGTATCGCCACTGAATGGATAAATTAACAACCCGCCTCGACAAATCCGGGCCAGCAACCCAGTAAAGCCTCTTGAAAGGTCAATGCCGCATCGTACTTCGGAGATTCTTCACGAGTACTGCCCAAGTGCTCCTTAATGCCAAAGAAGCCATAGCGGTTAAATGACTGCGGTGCGGTGAACAAGACAAACTGCTTACCGCCAGCGGCTTTCCAGCCTTCCAGTAAACGAGTGTAATAATCACCCATACGCTCATCACGATTGGCCGCACTGAAGAAATCCCAAAGACTATCCTTGCGCTCAGAATCCAGCAATTTATCCCCCCAATTTACTGTGAGGTGGGAGCCACCTTCATACGCATAAAGATCAACACCGTGCTTGTTAGCAACTTCAATCTGTGGCTGTAGTAGCTTGATGGTGGCTTCAACATTGCTGGCATCGCCACGTAATGAGGCATCAGCAACCGTCTCATCATACTTCCCACCCATGACCGTAAAGACATCATCCAGTGACGTTGCTTCCGACATTGTCATTGGCACGGTGTCAGTGTTGTAACAACTGGCATGATCTACCGTATCACCTACGCCATTAACAAACTGACGTGACCAACAGCCGTGGAAATACGGCGCGATGGCAAAGGCATCAGTGTGATCCTTGGTATCTCTAAAAGACAACAAATCGTCGGCCAATGAGTGAAACTTATGCTGCCCACCCAGAACACGCTCGAGTCGCTCTGTACCACCGAACTCTTCTTCAAAGAGTTTGAATATCTCGGTGGCACGTTTGGCATAGTAGCGAGTGCGTACAGAGTAATCCTTACTACGGAATGGGTAATCCGCCATCGCACGAATCACGGGATCTTTATACCCCATGCGCTGCACGTAATGATGCCCCCAGAAACCGGCGTTCCAAATCTCATTACTATACTCAATATTTGCAACCAGCCCGTCATCCAACTCGTTGGCAATTATTTCGGCATATTTCTTTACATAATCATCACCAGCATTATGCGGTATGTTATACCAAGGGTTGGCTTGCAGCAGATTCGCCAGTGCAATGGTCAACTCCAACGGCACGCCCTGACGCTTTAGTACGCTGGTCTTATAAGAACCACCCCAAGACGGATTATCCATCGTCGGACGATCCTCCCACGAAGCCGCCTTCAGCAAACAGGTTTCGTAGCTTGGGTCAGTAGACTCCGTATACCCCCTACACGGATTATATTTATCCACTTGCGACTCTGGGCGACGAGGAGAGGCTTCCATAAGGTTCATCATACGCAATACCCGAAAATCACGCGCAAACTTCAGGTAGGCTGGGTTGAAAACAATGGCATTACGGTCGTGCTTGAGCACGTCAACAAAAGAGATAAATGGCTTACCATCACAGTCAGCAGCGGATGCAACGCGGTCAAACGGGTTGCCCTTACAAATTCCGCCCGGTGCAATAATACGGATATTACGCACTGGGTCATTTGGATCGGTAGCGGTGATACTGACCTCTAGGCCACGTTTATTTTTGTAATTATCGCCACCGCCATTGCCATAATGATCGGGACAGGCATTTGCCGCCTTTACATCAATCGTGTCATGGTTATCTGCTACGCGTACAACATCACACCCCATGCCACTATAACTGATATTTCCAGTTCCATCATACAACACAGTGTAACGCCCTTCGGGAAAGGATAGACCCTTCGCAAATTGCAGAATACGGGTAAAGGCGTATTTGCTGATGCCGTGTTCTGTATCCGAGTTCTCACAACTTTCAGGAATTTCTTTTATCCAGCCATCCTCGGTGTAAACAATATCCCGACACGAGGCCTCCTGAAACGGACGCGCCACACGGAAAATATCGGCCGTAATCAATGGTTGGCTAATATGGTCCGATTCTGCCTGTGGTGTTTCCAGATTTATACCCAGTACACGATTCTTTGGTAATGACGTTGGCTTGAATAGCTGCTGCTCAAAGTCGTATAAACGAAACTTGGCAGTGGGGTTACTGGCATCTTTTGCATTTAGCTCATTTAACAAAGCAGGCAGGTTTTGAATCACAGGATTGTCGCTGTCATTTGCCGCGACCAAGGCTTCAATGCTGGTAGGCAACGCCCCCTTATCTACCGAGCCAAGCGCCAAACCCGCTACCTGAAACGAAATATCATGCCCGCCATCTAGTTTGAATACACCATTCTGCGTTGTACTACCAGAGAGACTACCGGACACATAATCCACACCTGACACTGGCTTTCCACCCAAAGTCAGAATGGTTGCGGCAATCGGATCCAGTGCAGCAAGATTAGCAGGTGCCGTGACATAATCATCCGCAGCATCTGAGTTCTCCACAAGTAGGGTGGCTAGCCGCTTTATTCGTGTATCAGACCCCGTATAGCCAGCAATCAAAGACTCCAGCGTTAGCTCGCCGCCATCCGTCAAATCTTCGGCACGAATAGTTCCAATTTGAGTATCGCCAATACTGACAGTAATTTGGCTCTTATCATAATAGGTCAATTTACCATCGGTGGATGTCGTGCCACTGCTGTCTTTCTCACCACCGGTTGCATTAAACTGCAAACCAGAAACTGGCTTGCCTGCTACAGTAATTACCGATGATCTTAAAACCGGCTCGCTACTTTCGCTTTTACCACCACCGCTACACGCAGCCAATAATGCTAGTACAGATAAAATGAAAAAATAGCGAAGATATTTCTGCAAAGTCATGGATCCCCCTTGTCCATCATCGTTTTTTGTTTGGCGTAAGCTTACAAGGTAAATACCATCTGTTGTAAAATTACCCTCAAATTCCCTAGTTTTTAGTATGGCGTGAAAAACCAATCAATAGCAACCACAAAGACTACAAAAAGCGGCCACAAACAAAGGCTCCGAATTTGCAACATTCGGAGCCAGTTTGCTGGTAGCAGTTGGGGGGGCTTACTCAGTTAACAATTAACGAGCGTATCCACTCCCGGCCCGCCACTACAACCATTATTGCCCGGGCCACCGTTCAGATAATCCGCACCGGGGCCACCGTTTAGACTATCGTAGTGAGGACCACCAAACAGACGATCACGCCCCCAGCCACCGTACATACGATCCTCGCCACGCTGTCCGTAAAGAAGGTCATCGCCGCGATTACCCTTGATGGTATCGTGACCGGAACCACCAAAAATTTTATCGTCACCACGATTACCATTTAGCGTGTCATTACCCGGCCCACCACAGATGATGTCATTACCACCACGACCATCAACACGATCATTACCGCGCCCTGCGTAGATCACGTCATCACCATGCGTACCGACGATGTAATCATTACCCGACGTACCCCACATAGTGACCGCACGACCCCGGCAGCGCATTATCCTCAGCGGCTTGATGCGATTGGTACGAATATGATCCATCGTGATGAGTTTCAAACCCGGGATAACATTGACTTCGTAATCCTCCGCGCTGGCAGACTGAAAAGTCGCAGCAGCGGCGAATAACGCAACAATCCCACCTGCGGTTAATGCTTTTAATGTTAGCGATTTCATGGTGCGTTTCTCCCTTATAGCACTGTTTATTTACTTACGAAGAGCAGTCATTGCTCTTATTTTGTACAGCGCAAAAATGATTACTAAAGGCTCATTTCTTTTTGAAAAATATTAATCCAGACTGAACAATAGGGAGGCCCAGCACTTAATAAGTGACCACTAAAGGTTGTTTATAAGGTCAACGCCTTTGTATAAACGAGACGATATTTTGATTGAACACCCGCAATAAACGGACTTACTATGGGGCATCGTAACTTACTCGGTACAGAGGTAATCATGGTTAAGACAGATCAGTTTTATATCAATGGACAATGGGTTAAGCCACAACAAGCAGCGGCAGACTTTGAGGTGATTAACCCGGCAACAGAGCAGGTGGTTGCATCCCTGGCAATGGGTGGTGAGGCGGATGCCAATGCGGCTGTTGCAGCGGCCAATGCGGCCTTTGACAGCTACTCCCAGAGTAGTGTTGAAACACGTATTGCCCTGCTGGAAAAACTGCTGGTCGCCTATGACCGCCGCTATAATGAAATGGCGGAGATGATGACACTGGAAATGGGCGCACCAGTGGATTACAGCCGCGCGGTACAGACCGAAGCCGGTCGGGGGCACATTGAGCAGATCATCAAGGTGCTAAAAACCTTCACATTTGAAGAGCGCATGGAAGATGACTGCACACTCATGAGAGAACCTGTCGGGGTATGTAGCCTGATTACACCGTGGAACTGGCCCATCAATCAAGTGGTGATCAAAGTCGCTCCGGCACTGGCTGCCGGTTGTACGATGGTTTTAAAGCCCAGCGAGCTATCACCCTTATCCGCCCTGTTGTTTGCCGAAATGGTGGACGAAGCGGGCTATCCTGCCGGTGTGTTCAATCTGGTGAATGGTGATGGCCCAAGTGTTGGCGCACCATTGTCCACCCATCCCGATGTAGATTGTGTGTCATTTACCGGCTCCACCCGTGCTGGTGTATTGATTGCAGCGGCGGCAGCGCCCACGGTAAAGCGTGTGAGTCAGGAGTTAGGTGGAAAATCACCCAATATCATTCTGCCAGATGCGAATCTAAAAACAGCAGTCGAGGGTGGCGTGGACTTCTGTTTTGGCAATGCCGGTCAATCTTGCGATGCACCGACGCGCATGTTGGTACAACGGGATCAGTATGATGAGGCGGTGGAAATTGCCCGCCAGTTTGCCATGAACGTGAGCGTGGGCGATCCACTAGAACATGGTGATCACATGGGGCCAGTCATTAGTGAGACTCAATTCAATAAAATACAGGGACTGATTCAGGCAGGTATTGATGAAGGTGCGCGACTGGTGGCCGGTGGTGTGGGTAAGCCCGAAGGTTTTGAAACAGGTTACTATGTTAAGCCAACAGTCTTTGCCGATGTGAATAATCAAATGACCATTGCCCGCGAGGAAATTTTTGGCCCAGTCTTGGCAATGATTCCTTACGACACGGTGGATGAAGCCATTGCCATTGCCAATGACACGGTATATGGCTTGGCGGCCTGTGTGTCAGGCACGGACAAACAACAACTGACGTATGTCATCCGTCGCTTGCGTGCTGGAAGCATTAGTGTCAATGGTCACTACCAAGGCTATGCCTCACCCTTTGGTGGCTACAAGCAGTCAGGCAATGGCCGCGAAGGTGGCATATTTGGGTTGGAGGAGTTTTTAGAAGTGAAGACCGTCGCCTGGATTTGATGGTAATAGACTGGCTAAGCCCGCAGGCATCTCGGTGTGCAGCGGGCTTTGGCTTGATGAAGCAGGTCGCCGTTATGCGACGTCCTTTTGCGACTGGCGCTGCGGCAAGACATCTTTGACCTTATCGCGTAACTCTCGAATCATAGACTCTGTGGTTTGCCAATCCACGCAGGCGTCGGTGATAGACACACCGTACTTCAAATCAGCCAGATTCTCGGTTAGCTTTTGATTACCTTCGCCGATATTACTTTCCACCATCAAACCAATAATCGACTGATTGCCATTTCGGATTTGTTCAGCAACATCTCGCATAGCATGAACTTGTTGTGTGTGGTCTTTATTTGAGTTGGCATGGCTACAATCCACCATAATGTTCGCGGGTAAACCGACTTTCTTTATAGCTGCCTCACATTCTGCAACACTCTGTGCATCGTAATTACTGCCCTTGTTCCCCCCACGCAATACAATATGTGCGTATTTATTGCCACGGGTGTGAATGACGGACACTTCACCCTCATGGTTAATACCGAGGAAGCTATGCGGTGTGGATACGGACTGAAGCGCATTCAGCGCAACCGTTAAGCCGCCATCAGTGCCATTTTTGAAACCGATTGCTGAGGATAGGCCCGATGCCATTTCACGGTGTGTTTGCGATTCCGTGGTACGTGCGCCAATGGCACTCCAGCTAATTAGATTCTGCAAGTACTGAGGGGATACCGGATCAAGTGCTTCTGTTGAGGTTGGAATGCCCATTTCCGCAATATCTGTCAGCAGCTTACGGCCAATTTGCAAGCCTTCTGCAATCGCAAAGGAGTTATTCAAGTGTGGGTCGTTAATCAAGCCTTTCCAGCCAACGGTGGTACGTGGTTTTTCGAAATACACACGCATCACGAGGTACAGTGTGTCAGAAACTTCTTCGGCAAGTGCTTTCAGGCGAGTCGCGTAGTCTAGTGCCGCTTTTGTATCATGGATGGAGCAAGGCCCAACAACTAAGAATAATCGCGGATCAACGCGATCCAAAATACGTTTGATTGTCCGACGCCCTTCAGCAACTGTGCGCATTCCGGCATCGGAGACCGGCACGATTTCCTTTAACTCAGCCGGTGTAATCAAACGCTCCTCACTCAGCACGTTTAAATCCTCTAAATCAGTATTCTGCATTTTTTATTTCCCATTATTCAAAAAAAGCCCCGATAAGTGGACTACCTATCGGGGCTTTCTTAGGCAGTCTCAAGACCGCCTACACTATTTGTCGGGCGATCTATTCGTTAAAAACGTAAAAATAGCCCAGCCACGCATAGTCCGTCCCGACTGGGTCAGACTGTGTGACTGGCTGCATAAATCGCTGTGCGTATAATGTACTCATGCTCCGATCATAACAATTACAGGCACGCTTGCAAGAAAAGATTTTCTAGCCCTGACTCAGGGCCATATCGTAATTGTACAAAATAAGGGCTACTATCGACCTTCAGGTTTCTTATTGTCAGTAGAGCACTCATGTCTTTTCTTGATCGGGTTTCCCCCTATTTATTGCTTGTACTCACCACATTGTTTTGGGCGGGAAACATCAATCTAGGGCGGGTTATTGCTGGCGAGATTCCCCCACTTGGCTTGGCTTTTTGGCGCTGGACAGTGGCCTTTGTGGTTCTCTCGCCATTTGCCTACCGCCCGATGCGTCAACAATGGCCTTTGGTACGACAACACCTTAGACTGGTTTTAATACTTTCAGCACTTGGAGTGGCTATTTTCAATAGTTTCGTCTACATCGCGCTACAAACCACCACCGCCACCAACGGTGTGCTCATGCAGTCCATCTCTCCGGTATTAATCATTCTGTTATCGACAGTATTTTTTGATGACAAAGCCAGCCCTAAACAATGGGTTGGCGTACTGGTATCGCTTATTGGCGCAGCGGTGGTGCTGGTACGAGGGAACATCTCCATACTATTTACACTGGATTTTAATGGCGGTGATCTTTGGGTATTGTGCGCAGTAATCTGCTGGTCGGTGTATACCGTATTGTTGCGCAAACTGCCTCAGGCGTTAAAAGGGATGCCGTTTCTGGGCTACTCCATACTGTTCGGTGTTCTGTTTATTTCACCGTTTTATCTCACTGAAACCATGAATGGGCGACCGGTATCATTGAGCCTGATTACAGTCGCAGGCGTGGCTTACGTCTCGGTGTTTGCCTCATTGTTGGCATTTTTATTCTGGAATAATGCAGCCAGCCGTTTGGGAGCAAATCGTGCGGGACAATTTATTCACCTGATTCCCGTATTCGGTTTAACCATTGCCACACTGATTCTAGGTGAGCGGTTACAAAGCTATCACTATCTGGGGATGTGTTTGGTTGCCAGTGGATTGCTGTTGGCCAATACCAATATTGGCTCAACGAGGATGACCAAGCTTTGAAACTCCTAAAATACATTGCGGTAGTGCTGGCGTTCTCGGCATTGGCTACTGTCCTACGCTACTACAATGACTATCAGACAGACAGGAATAATTGCAACCTACAGGGGAAGGTGGTCAAACTGGCAGATGGCGACAGCATTGTTGTCCTAGACAGTGACAACGTGCAGCATAAGGTTCGTTTGCAAGGTATCGACGCGCCAGAGCGGAATCAACCTTATGGCAAGACCGCAAAAAAATTCCTGTCGGACAGAGTGTTTGGCAAAACAGTTTGCGTAGGCTGGTCTAAACGTGACCGTTATAAACGCGTGGTGGGAACGGTGTGGATAAATGGCGTGGATGTGGCTTACCAGTTAGTTAAAGCAGGACTGGCTTGGCACTACAAACGCTATCAGGACGAACAGACACTGTATGATCGGGTGCGATACGCAGAAGCCCAAGAGACCGCAGAGGAAGGGCACTTGGGACTATGGAGTGATCGCAAACCCACTGCGCCGTGGGAGTGGCGCAAGGGGCGACGCTAGGCCTATGTGAGGACAAAAATCACTAAGAAAAAGACAAACGAAAACACGAAGACCGGCAAAACAATCTCTATCAGTTCATCCACTTCTGTAGATTTAATGTAAGTTATCTCACCTGCAGGTACTCGATGTTCACCATCCCAACAGTGCATCTCAAGAAAACCCGCCTTGTGGTCTATTTTGGAAGCATGATAAGTCCGCCCGCTCTTAGTGGACACTTTGTAGCTCACAGCACCCCCTTTTTGCTTAAATTTCATACTACGCAGCCTAAAGTAGCATATAATTTAAGCACGATCCATCACCAACTGCTTAACAATTCACCGCCTTGTGATGCCCGTGGTAGTGCTGTTCCCTTCCCTATGAATGCGGTTTATGATTTTTCCATAGCCTAAATCACAGACTCGGAGTTGTGTATGAGTTGTTCACTTCAAAATACTGTCAATCTGATCCAACACCCGCGGGATGATCCGCCGTATCATGCGGCATGTAGGCAGACGTTGGATCGTGATGGTGATGACTGCGGAGTTGCTTTATCAAAATCGGTACAGATGACATTTTATGGGTGGCAAGGAAAACTATAATGCCATTATGAAAAAGCTTATTCTATCCGCCTGGTTACTGCTGGTTCATGCTATTGCTTTGTTAGCCGTGGTTGATACAGACCTGATGTATCGTATCGACCGCAAGCTAGATGTCGGTTTGCTCAAGCCGCCTGAAATTACCCAGTACCATCACAATCTTCTGGAAAGCCACCTCAGTATGGACGGCAGTGTTGAAGCCGGCTCAGTAATTTTTCTTGGCGATAGCCTGACACAAGGGCTGAACGTCGCGGCCATCGCCCAGCCCGCAATTAACTATGGCATCGGCATGGATACCACTGCCGGTTTATTGCGGCGTATCCCACAGTACCAATCTCTATCCAAAGCATCTGCAATCATCATTTGCATTGGCATTAATGATCTCATTCGTACCTCGCGCAGTGATACTGAAATTATTGGGAATTACCGCAAAATACTGGATGGCTTGCCTGATGGCGTACCCGCGATAATACAGGCCATTTTTCCAGTAGATGAGCGCCTGGGAATGTCTGGGTTTAACCAGCGAATTCAGACACTCAATGCCTCGCTGGCTCAACTGGCTACACATCGGCAACTCACCTTCGCTGATTTACAACAGGAATTTACCGACGCAAGCGGCAACCTGAAGCCTCAGTTGCACAGTGGTGACGGACTCCATTTGAACACGGCGGGTTATCAGCTTTGGATACAGGCATTAAAGCGCGTGATTCACCAAGGCTATCAGCCACTTTCTCGCCAACGGACTCAGCGATCCGACACTGGCTCTGGCCGACTAATGAGGAAGCTGGCGACGATTAAGAACATGACAGTGATTCCGGTAAAAAGCCATCGGTTATCTAATTGGAAAAATAGAAAACACCAGCTACATATCAGCATCAATACTGCGATCACCTTGGCCTTACGTGGAATCGCTTGTTGCTGCTCCCAATCAGTGAGCAGTTTCCCCAAGTGCGGATGCGCATAAATCCAGCGGTGCAGAGATTTAGAGCCTCTGGCGGCACACCACACGGCTAGTAACAAGAAAGGCACAGTCGGTAATCCTGGCAGAAAAATGCCAATAACGGCTAGTGCCAGAAAAAAGTAAGCGAGTATTAGTGTGGCTAAACGAATCATCCGGCCAGTCTACTACAACTTCCCCATCAGGGCTTGGGTGTTGTCGCAAAAATACCTATTTTGCCACTGATCAGACTATCTTGCTGGGATGTCAATGGGGAGATGTTTACCGACTCTAATCTTGAGGTAGGTTTGTCTGTATTAATAAAAAATCTGACGATCATGTCCTCCGCACACAAAAAACAAAAACACAAATACAAGCACCCCAAGCATCAGATTGGCTCCGCAAAAGGTGTCGAAACGCTGTACCGCAATGCTTATCGTGCCGAACTGGATTTGATTGCCTTAGCCACCACCAAGTCAAATATCATGATTTCTATTAACGGATTCATCGTATCGGCACTGATCATTTCGGGTGGCTTTGTGGATGTCAGTAATCCACGGCTCTTGGGGCCTGCGACGGTATTTCTATTTTCCTCAGCACTTTCCATTTACTTTGCCCTGCTCTCTGCCTCCCCCGATACAACCCCGGTTTACCTTAAAATTATCAGGTGGTTGAACAGAGTATTTCATGTCGATAGATCTCAACGATCCTTAGCCAAGGACTCCAACATTCTGATTTATGAAAATCGTGCAAAATTATCTAAACCTGAGTATCTGCAACAAATGCACAAACTGGTTTCGAATCAGGAGCGAGTTTATGAAACAATGAGCGATCAATTATATTGGTTAGGTGGTATGGCTGACAGAAAATTTAAATTGCTCAAAACCTCATATGCGATCTTGCGCTGGGGGATTATTTGTTCTGTATTGTTATTTCTGGCTATTAAGGTCAATGACTATTTTCACGACAACCCCTCGGACGTGGCTATCACGCAGACACAGGCCCCGAAGACAAAACCGCTGTCGCCAGAATCCGCTGGTACAAAGAGCGTAGAGGCACTTTCTCCTCTAAGGTTTAAGGGAATCTACGAAGCATCAGCGGCTCAGCAGCTTCCCGATGGCACATTGTTGGTGTTAGAAGATGAGAGCGACTACGCGTTCAATCTGGTGACACTGAATAAGCAAGGCGAAGCGTTCGAGGATGATACACAAGATGCCCGCTTGGTTGACTCATTCAAGCGTAAGCTGAATGACTTGGAAGGCATTGCGATGGACAGCAATGGTGAGGTCTATGCAACCACCTCATTTTCCCGAACTGCGAAAGGTAAACGGGTACAATCACGAGAGCAGTTAATCCGTTTCCGTATTGAGAAAAACAAGTTAGTTTCCGGGTCTGCTTATATGGACTTTGGTGACTTCCTGCGTAATTCCGACATTTTTGACCATTTACGTAAGGTAAACGGTGGTGAAAAAGTTAGCCGCAAGAATATCAATATCGAAGCCCTGAGTTTTGATGCCAACAAACAGCAGTTGTTGTTTGGCTTTAGAGAGCCTCTTGTGCAAGGCAAAAGCATGATAGTGAGAATGCAGAACCCCGATGAGGTGTTTAGCAATCAATCAAACCCCAAACTATCAGAAGACATTAGCCTGCTTGATTTGGACGGTGGCGGGATTCGTGCACTGACCTATGATTCACACCTTGATGCGTATTTGATTGCTAATGAGGTGAAAAACCATAAAGGAAAGTGGCGCGCCAAGCTTTGGCTATGGAGTGGGGAAAGTGAGGACCTTCCTCAGGCACTGAATATCCCTGCCGTGGAAGCCATGAAAAATATAGAAGCGATTAGTTCAGTCGTGATTGATGGCGCGCCCAAAATTATACTGCTTAGTGATGATGGCAACCGCAAGAAAAAGAAGCCGGCACATTACTTGATTTTGGATTATGAGCAGTTGGGGGTTAATGAATGAACTATCACGAAATTTTTTGCGCCGAATCTGAAGGTATCCCCATTCGAAAAAGATTGCCCACCCATGACACGGCAAGAAAAACAGTCTTAAATCATCAAACTCCCCGTTACCAATCGGCTCCACGGCAGGGGAAGAGCCGCGTCCCGAATGATTGAAAATACCTATGACCATCCGTTCACCTAGATTCAAACTTGGAATATATACCAACAAATCAAGTAAAAAAAGCCGTTTTGACAAAAAAATCATTTATTTTACTTATTGACACCTATAAAAAATAAAAAAACAAATTAAGATTGTTTTTTATACACAGGCAGGGTAGGTTCTGTGAAGCACTTGCAGAAAAAGCAATCATTGCCGTAAATAATCAACATTTTTCGGCTTTCTTTTTCTGATATCTTAATTTACTACATGGGAGGAGGTCATCAGGATGAAGTATCTATCCGTGGTAATCTTAGCAGGTACGTTATCGCCTTTACCAAATCTTGCTTTCTCAGAAGAGAAATCGGGAAGCCAACTGAGATGGGATGGCGCGGTTGAGTATAACTTTGAGTCCTATCGTGCAAAAAGAACGGGGGTGTTGCACTCGAAACTAGATGAGGGTATTGAGGGAGTACACTCAGAATCCGATAACGGAAAAAAGGCTGAAACATTCAAGGAAGCAATTCTTCACCACTGGTTTGATAAATTGATTGATGGGAGAGGTGTGCTGGGATTTACTGATGGCGAAATATCCGTGCGCCCCATTCCTATTTCAATCGATGATATCGACCCCCATAGATCTTTATTAGTTCACGACTTGGCGACTTTGTCCTCCACATCCACGCACCGTCGGGTAACACCGTTTGACTCAGGTGTTGGCTTTTCGTTGCAAAGAGTCCTAACAACACTGGCAAATCAGGTACCTGGGGGACCCACAGCTGAGGATATATTTAAGCAAATGTGGGACACCCAGAATAGCTCCAATAATGGCCTAATCCCGGACAATGTTCACTGTGATACCAACATTAATGGATTTCCGGTGAACCCTTGCCCTAGGGCAGAAGGAAAGACGGAAACAGATGGGGATATCATTGATCGAATCAACGAGTATAGACCAACAGCGCTTGTAAACCGTATTGACCTTGCCCACCAAGACTGGAGGAACTGTGGTGAATACCGGATTATTTATGGAAAAGATGGTGGTGGAGGTAAGAAAAATCTTATTATTTTCGAATCTGTCTTGCCAAATCCAAAACCGGGTTGTCGTTCGGGCTGTCGTGATGTCATAGACTTCTGGGTCAGCCTTTCCGGAGAGTCTAGCCCGAGGAAACGAGCGCTAGAGTTAGAAAAATTCTACTTTAAAGGTCTAAAAGGCTACTCCCCGGTGGTTCACGTAAATCACTACAGTTCGTCTTCCACCTCTGGTTTTTACGGTGGGAGTAACAGTGGACAAATTAGAACCAATCAGTTCATGGGTAGGGATGAGGATGATCCGTGGCAGTTGAAAGAGTTTAAAACCTTCGTCTCTTGTTCGGCAAGTGAAGGAAGGTGTGATTTAGACATTATCCCTATCTCGGTAAAAGGCAACCCGTATGGTGAGTTATGGAACTATGATATCGCTAACAACGGGAGCGCTTCACTTAGCCATAAAGCCGGTGAATTTCAGAAAAACGTGCTCCGTCAAGTAAATAGGAACCTGCTGGGGAACCCTAGTATGGGCAGATTCTCTTACGCGGTTCAACCTAACCACAATGCGGCACTTAGCACATCACAGGGATTTCCGGGTGCAGTCGACAACTACCGACAACAGATGGAAAAAGCAGTGGAACAAGATGGTAGTTTTGAAAACAGTCTAAAGAAGGCGGGGCGGCCTCTCCGCCTGACTGCAGCGCAACTAGCAAACCGCGCCACCGCGTTAAGTTGTGCCGGATGTCACAAGCCTAGTACATTTGATCTTGATGAACCCAACGCGATTGGTCCGGGTCAACAGTGGCCTAGTGCGGACTTTGTCCACGTTGATGTGGAGGTTGCAGACTTTGTCCCCGTTGATGCGGAGATTGAGAATATGAGGGGCTTCGGTGTTAGAAGGCGCTTTTTTGACACTCCCAATGCTTTTGCCCTATCCCCCGCACTGAAGCAAATGTTCCTGCCTGCAAGAACGCGAAACTTAGTCAATTTGCACAATGAGAATGTGCATAACTGTAAACCTTCGCTGATACCTTCACTCGATACAAAGCGCCCTATCACCGCCTCGGAGGTCAGGGCATTCAATTCAGCAGTGAAGGATTTAGTGAATCCCGCCATACTCAAGAGAGCAAAAGAACAGCTTAGAGAGGCGGATGCGTCGAAGGGAGCTTTTGGGTCTAGGTTGAAGCCATCTGGTGGAAGGTCGTTTGTTAATCTAGCGAAGCAGAAGGAGATCATACATGAGGCTGAAAAAGAGATGCTGAGCGAGCCAGACTTGAGGGATCTCTTTGAACGTAACGTACTCCCTTCTCACAAGCAGCTTGAAAAAGTAACGCTCTCTCCTGATCAGAAGAGGCAAATGGCTTCAGGCGAAGGGTCGTTAAAAAGTAAGATTGCTAATGAATTAGAGAGGAGGTTTCCGCCGAGAAAGACAGTGACGGGTTCATTTAGAGTGCATTAATCGTACCGTGATAGCCTGTGTGCCCCGTTAGTAATAAGCTGACGGGGCATTTTTGTGCACCATTAAACATCATCTCGGCTGAGACCAAACTCAACCACATCCCCCGATACCGGACAGGTAAACTTCAGCATCACTGCCTGTAGCTGCAAGTCCACATCGTGATCTACTGAGCCATACAAGCGATCCCCCACGACGGGATAACCCACACTCAGCAAGTGCTTGCGAATCTGGTGCTTGCGGCCAGTTTCAATATTCACATCCAGCAATGACTGGTTTTTGGCATCGTCAAATTGCAACAGTGTCACATGGCTACAGGCAGGTTTTCCATCAATATCATCACGAATGGTTTTCAGCATTTCACCTTCGGGGATCATGACTCGAAAGTCCCCGTCCACCCAGACACGGTAATGTTTTTCAATCTGTCGTTGTGCAAATAACTGAGAGAAGGCTGCGGCGGTCGATTTCTTATGCGCCAGAATAATCAAGCCACTGGCGGCACGATCCAAACGATGCACAATGAAAGCAGGACGCTCTGGGACTAAATGCTGCTCGGCCCAACGATAAATGGTGCAATGATCCCCCCATTTTGAGCCCTGGGACAACATACCGCAGGGCTTATCCCACACCGAATAATCACCACAATCACTGATCAATGTGGCAGGAGTGGGGACTGCTGACAACACCGCCGTATCATAATAAAAATGCAGCATATCCCCTGCCTTTAACGCTTTTTTCGCGCGTCGTAAGCGCTGGATAAACTGGGTGTTGGTGGTGGATTGATCACTATCTGGCACTACCGCATAATACGGACTGACCACCTGCGACCTAGTTTTTCGCGAACCAGAGGCCCGCTCTAGCCACACACATCCCTTCTGCATGGCTTGCTTGAGCTTTTGCTTGGATAAGCCAGAGGCTTGCTGCAAACAATCGACAGCACTCTCACCATCGCGCGTCACTGGAATGTGATACTCACGCACTTCCGACATGCTTTATTACCGACAAAAAGTTTAAAGAAAACACAACTGGCTTGCCTTTAGCCCAACCTAAGCCGGTACATCGGTGAGGCTCCAGGCGAGTCCAATGTATCAACCATACCTGACCAAAAATGGCTTTTAAACTTCAGTCATCCAGCCATACTTATCTTCGGCTTGCCCCCACTGGATAGCATTCATCTCACTTTTAAGCTGGCGAGTCACCGGACCAAGTTCACCACTACCCACACGGTATTCCTTGTCGTTGTAAATAAAAGTACCCACGGGTGCCAGTACCGCTGCCGTACCAGACAATGCTGCTTCGCACGCAGGATTTTTGGTACGCTCCAGCACTTCCTCAACCGGCAACTCACGCTCGCTAACCTTAAAGCCAGCATCACGCGCCAGTATCAACAGGGAGTCGCGGGTAATGCCGTGTAGAAAAGATTCATCCAGAGGCTTCGTGATGATTTCATTGTCATCAATCAACAAAAAATTCGCTGCACCAGTCTCCTGAACATTACCATCTGGCGCAAATAGAGTTTGATCTGCATTGTAATCCGCCCGCGCCTTCATAATTGGCCCTAGGGCACTGGCATAATTCCCACCACTTTTGACCATTCCCATGTGGGGCGCACAACGCATGTCATTATCATCAATCAAGACTCGCAATGCCGCAGCATCACTGGAGAAGTAGTCCCCCACAGGCGACAGTAATACATACTCCACCGATGTGGTAGATGGAGCCGCTGCTTTACCAATACTCAGCTCGGTACCGAAGTGCGTCGGGCGAATATACATAGAACCAGGAGCCGCTGGGACTTCCGCTTTGTAGCGTGCCACAATATCCAGAATCATTTGGCGGGTTGCTGCCTCATTAATTTCAGGCAAAGACAACAGGCGGCTACTTTGTGCAAGCCGCTGAACATTCTGATCCATACGGAAGATTTTTACCGACCCGTCTTGCTGACGAAAGGCTTTTAAACCTTCAAAGCAGGTACTGGAATAATGCAAGGCGTGTGTGGCCGGATGCAATGGCAGTGAGTCACTGGGTACGATCTCTGGTGTACTCCAACTGCTTCCGTTGTACCAACTGATTGCCATTTCTGGCATGAACTCTGTTCCAAATGCTTTAGCCATGCGAATCACTTCATAACGATTATGTCGGTCGTTAAATATGCCACAGTCAATTTGTCGCCTCTAGCACAAATTCTGAAAAACTTAATTATCCAATACGCGCCACGTCTGGCACACAATAAAAAACTGCGGTGGAAAACCCGACCGCAGTTTTAAATGACTTACATATTCGGGTAACTTGGCCCGCCGCCACCTTCCGGTGCAACCCAAGTAATATTCTGGCTTGGATCTTTGATGTCGCAGGTCTTACAGTGAATACAGTTCTGGCCGTTAATCTGCAACTCTGGCTGGCCATTTTCTTCAACGATTTCGTAAACACCCGCCGGACAATAACGCTGCTCAGGAGCATCATAGATGGCCAAGTTTTTAGTAATCGGCACAGTTGTATCAGTTAATTTCAGATGGCAGGGCTGGTTTTCTTCATGGAAAGTGTTGGTCAAAAATACCGACGACAACTTATCAAAGCTTAGTTTTCCATCTGGCTTAGGGTACTCAATGCTTCGGCACTCCGCAGCTGGCTTCATCATGGCATAATCAAAATGCTTGTCGCGCAGTGTGAATGGCGCATTGCCCTTAAATAGCTTCTGATCCAGATAGTTAAACGCACCACCTAGCATCAAACCATATTTGTGCATCGCAGGGCCGAAATTACGTGACTCGCGTAGCTCCTGTCCAGCCCACGAATCAAGGAATGCTTGATCAAACTGTGTCAGATCTAATGAGCCCTCTCCATCGTCTTTCAGCTGCTCAAATAAAACCTCAGCTGCAATCATGCCCGATTTCATTGCAGTATGTGTGCCTTTGATTTTGGCAAAATTCAGCGTTCCGGCGTCACAGCCCAACAGCAATCCACCCGGCATACTCATTTTGGGCAGGGCATTCAGGCCACCTTTGGTGATAGCCCGCGCACCGTAAGAAATACGGGAACCACCCTCCAGCACCTTAGCAAACACCGGATGATGTTTCATACGCTGGAATTCATCAAATGGACTGAGGTGGGGGTTGCTATAGTTCAAATCAACAATCAGCCCGAGAACCACTTGATTGTTTTCCATGTGATAGAGGAACGAGCCACCCGTTGCATCTTCAAGAGGCCAGCCAGAACTGTGTACGACCAAACCTTCCTGGTGATTCTCAGGTTTTACTTCCCAGAGCTCTTTCAGGCCAATGCCGTAGTGCTGCGGGTCAGCATCTGCATCCAGATTAAATTTGTTTAGCAATTCTTTACCAAGCTGACCACGGCAGCCTTCCGCAAATACGGTGTACTTTGCGTGAAGCTCCATGCCCGGCTCGTAGGAGTCTTTTTTCTCACCATTTTGATCCAGCCCCATGTCCGGTGTTGCAACACCTTTAACACTGCCATCTTCGTGGTAAAGGATTTCGGCTGCGGGGAATCCCGGATAGACTTCAACTTCCATTGCCTCGGCTTGCTCACCCAACCAACGGACGACATTGCCCAAGCTCACGATATAATTGCCTTCGTTGTGCATACTTGGCGGAATCATGAAATTCGGCAACTTCACCGACTTACGCTCATTGGTGAACAGATACACTTCGTCGCGCGCGACCGACACATTCAACGGCGCACCATCCTCTTTCCAGCTTGGCAGCAACTCATCAAGGGCGCGCGACTCCACCACAGCGCCGGACAAAATGTGCGCACCAATCTCCGATCCCTTTTCCAGTAAACAAACGGAAATTTCCTGGCCGCTCTCCGCTGCCAGTTGCCTTAACCGTATTGCCGTAGACAAGCCAGCGGGGCCACCGCCAACGATCACGACATCATATTCCATACT
The DNA here is from genome assembly GCA_002747455.1 of Pseudomonadota bacterium. Classification (GTDB taxonomy): domain Bacteria; phylum Pseudomonadota; class Gammaproteobacteria; order Thiotrichales; family Thiotrichaceae; genus Leucothrix. The sequence goes on from PDPG01000007.1 coordinate 19,708, forward strand.
CTCCCGCTCGGAACTCGTACTCATCATCTCACCCTTATGTTTTCGTACCACGTCAATTATCGTTCAATCCCACCCTTGCGTAAAGGTGGGACAAACTTGCGTCCATCACATCAAGATTGTAAAGGACGAGTGACACCACGCGCAAAACATATCTATCACCCGAACTAAAAGCACCGCCACTATGGATGCACAGCTTAACGTAAATGATAATTATTCCTGCTGAATTGCTTTGATTTGCTCCACTATTTGTGTCGGAATCTCTGTGCTTTTACCAGAGTTAAAGTCATAAAAAACCATCAGTGATGTGCCATCGGCTACAACTTTTTGCTGCTGCTCACTAAACACCAGATGATCCATCGAGACACGTTTGGCCTGCAGGTCATGAACGCGACTGGCAATATGAACTGTGTCTGGGTACAGCACTGGCGCTCTATAATCACAGCTTGTAGAGGCTAATATCGGGCCGATCTTGCTGCGTTGCATAAACTCCATCACGTTGATTCTTTGCAAAAATGCCAGACGCGCATCCTCAAAAAACCGGAAGTAAACTTTATTATTCACATGTTGAAACGCATCCATATCTCCCCAGTGTATTTCCTGTGAGATAACAACCTGATAGCCTTCTTTCCAATCTTCCATCATTACTCCAAAGGTGTCTTGTTAGCTTCATTTGCCTGTTCACGCACAAATTTTGGCACCATGTAACCGGGTACACGGCTACTTAGCTCATCGCGCAGTGCTCTTACTTTCTCCTCAGCCACATCAAAATGTGCCGCGCCTGTCACCTTATCCAGCAGGTGTAAGTAGTAGGGCAACACCCGACACTCAAGCAGCCGCCGACTGAGTGACTCAAGCGCCGCCACACTATCATTGATCCCAGCCAGCAGTACGCTTTGGTTCAACAACACCACCCCAATGCTGGCTAAGTCCGTCAACGCGGTAGCAACCTCATGGTCAATTTCCTGAGCATGATTACTGTGAATCACCATCACTATCTGTAGACGCGTTTGGGCCATCCACTCCAAACAGGCGTGATCTATTCGCTGCGGGATCATAATCGGCAGACGGGTGTGTAAGCGCAGTGTTTTTAAATGCGGAATGGCCGCCAGATCCGCACAACGCTTCGACAAAACGGTGTCATTGCAAGTAAGCGGGTCGCCGCCGCTGAAAATGACCTCGGTCACGCTGTCATCTGCGGCAATATACTGTAAGACCTGCCCCCATTGAGCCGATGACACCTGATGTGCCTGATATGGAAAATGGCGACGAAAGCAATAACGACAATGAATCGCACAACTGCCATTCAGTACCACCAGTACCCGCCCATGATATTTATGCAATAAGCCCGGTATGGGGGTAAATTCTGCCTCCTCCAGTGGATCGCTGGTATAGCCCTCAACAGAGACTAATTCAGCCGCTTGCGGTAACACTTGGAGCAAGAGCGGGTCTTGCACGTCACCCGGTGTCATTCGGGATAGATAGGGTCGGGGAATACGCAATGGAAACGTGCCACAAGCGGCTTTCACCGTCGCTCTCTCATCCCCCGTAAGCGCTAGTAAATCACACAATTCTTCAGGATCGCGTAACAGGTTTGACAAGGATTGCTTCCAGTCAACGGCGGAGTGCTGCAATTGGTTGAGGTCAATTGGGATGCTATTAATCATAGAAGTTCTATGCTTGATGAGTGGGGGGATTCTGCCCGATTCACCAACAAATATCTAGCAAGCAGATTGCTGTGTGCAGCCGCTGTCGGGATCATTCAAAACCCACTGCCAACGCTAGTCGCTATATAAACAGCATGATAGACTCGACTCATCGTTAACGGTCATAAATTACTTCACCACATGTTTCATACACTGCTAACCAGACTGTGCCTGCTTGGGTGCTTAATGGTTCCAGCGACCACTTTTGCCGCCGGAACAAACTTTTTTGTGCAAGGCCTGTCTCATCCCCTGACAGTTCCCACCCAGTTGGTGGCTATTTTTTCGCTGGGACTACTCATTGGCCAACAAGGTTGGAAACACTTGACACGTGTACTCCCGGCCTTTGTGGTTGCCTTGGCTGCAGGCTTGGTAATGACACGTTATCAATCCGCCAGCTGGAACAGCGAAATGATGCTGTTACCACTGGCCGCGATAGGTGGCCTCCTCGTAATGTTAAAGTGGCAACTGCCTGTGGGTGTCACTTTTACTATCGCGGTAATCACTGCGGTGATCGTTGGTATGGACTCAGCAGTGCCGGTGATTCCGGGGTTGCAAGTGAGGAAAATATACGCCAACCTGGCTGGCAGTGGGCTGACAATATGCGGTATTTTGCTACTGATCAGCCTGATTGCAACACTGCTCAGGAATGTCCTGCAAGGCGTTCCACTGCGGATATTGGGCGCGTGGGCTACTGCCGGGGCCGTGTTGGTGCTGACGTTACGACTTAGCCGTGTGTCCGGCCTATAACGACAAAACTCATAAGGAAGATTTAATGAGACAATTTGCTGTGAAACAAATGAATCTGCCGCGTAAACTGGCGGTCGTGGCTTCAGCCTTGTTATTCAGTTCAACGAGCTGTTTTGCTTCGGGTGGAGCATATCACTATCGACTCGACTTAACCGCGCGCCTGGTCACCACCAGTGAGGGTGAACTCGTCGGCGTGCAAATGAGTTGGCTTTACGACCCCAATCTGTCTGCAACCCTGATGGACGGTGAGGACTTATCTGAGGCTAAACGTGATGCAACCTTAAAAAGGCGTGCTGCGGATATTTTGGATGGACTCAAAGGCGTTGGCTATTTCACAACACTGAAGATTGATGGCCAGGCACTTGCGACCGCAGAAGTTAGCGAATACAAACTGGCACTCAACAAGCAATCCCGCTTGCAACTAAATCTAACACTACCACTGACATCTCCTGCTCCAGTTAAAGGGCATGTATTAGAGGTCATTGTGTCGGACGCCAGTGCGGTGGGCTTGGCAACATTTGTTGATCCCACTCACTTGAAGCTGGAGGAGCCACTGAAAAGTCACTGTCAGACGCCTCAGTTGCAACAGTCTCAAGTCGGTGTCATTGATGGTCATTCCATTATTACCGAAACCATGACAGTGGATTGCCGCTAGTCGCTAGTCGCTCCATACCACCCGTGTAGATTGTAAACAGCGAGTGAAGCGTACCCTGGAAGTGCGCTTCGCTTTGTCGGTGTTTGAAACTTAAATAATGCGAATTTCCGGCAAGTGAGCAGACTTGGTGTTACCAACCGGCACGGTGTTCTCACCATGATAGGTAAACACCAATGAACATTTGATCTCATCGGTCTTGCAGCGATCTGCAGCGTGGAAAATATACGGACTAAACAACAACACATCACCCGCACTCAACTCGACATAAACTGCCTTTTCCAACTGCGCCTGGTTGCCTTCATAATCCAACTTCAGGAACTGCAAATCATCCAGTCCCTGATCATCCACATGCCAAAGGTGCGACCCCGGAATGACCTTCATGCCACCATTTTGTGGATACTCTGCTCCCAGCGCCGTCCACGCATTAACCAAGCTATTATCAGTATAATGCCAATAGCGTGTATCACGGTGCCACAAGGTATCGCTGCTGTATTTTGGATGCTTCGTCATCACTGTATTGTGATGATTGGGGGTCAACCAAAGCTCTTTAGAGCCCAGAAGCTGTTGAATATTTTGCGTAATAAACTTGTTATGCGCCCAGTCTTTGAACACTGAGCCACGATCATAGGCCATGAGTAAGCGACGTGCTGTCATCCCACCCTCTGCATCCAAGCTCTTAGGCGCTCCCGGGTATTTTACCGCTGCCTCAAGCTCCAGCGGCTCCTCTCTGGCGGCTAATTGTGCGAATGTTTGTTCACGCATCGCCCTTACCGTATCGGCATCCGCCACGGCTGGCAGCACAACGAAACCTTGCTCCTTAAAGGTTTGAACCTGATCTTGAGTCAACATAACCACCGCCTTACTAACGCATTAAGTTGCTATTGATATCGCTTCAAGGGGTTCATTATGAACCTGCCCTTTACCGAATCAAGCGATATTTATTGCCTCAGCCGATAGCCTGTCTTAAACATCCACCAAACGATACCAAAGCACAACGTCAAAAAAACCAAAACCATCACGAAACTGGTTACAATCGACACATCCCCTGCCCCAAAAAAACTCCAGCGAAAACCACTCACCAAATACAACACCGGATTAAGCAGAGTCAGTTTTTGCCAAAAGGGTGGCAACATACTCACTGAATAAAAAGTCCCGCCGAGAAATACCAACGGCGTAATCACCAACATTGGAACCAGTTGGAGCTTTTCAAAACTGGTCGCCCACAGCCCAATAATAAATCCAAACAGGCTAAACGATATGCACGTAAGAATCAGAAACGTCACCATCCATAGTGGATGCTGAATTTCCAAATCCACAAAGAAGCCTGCCGTAAACAGGATAATCGCGCCAATAATGAGCGACTTACTTGCGGCTGCCCCAACATAGCCAATCAAAACCTCAAAAAATGAGATTGGCGCCGACATTACCTCATAAATCGTACCCGTGAATTTTGGAAAATAAATGCCAAACGAGGCGTTGGAAATACTCTGTGTCAGCAAAGAAAGCATCATCAAACCGGGCACAATAAACGAGCCATACGGTACACCATCAATCTCCTGGATCCGCCCACCAATCGCACTACCAAATACCACAAAGTACAAACACGTTGACAGCACGGGTGAGGCAATGGTCTGCAACAGGGTTTTCCATGCCCGCAACATTTCGTTGAAGTAAATGGCTCTGATCGCCTGAAAATTCATGCCTTATTCCCCACCAACTTCACAAAAATATCCTCCAAAGAGCTTTGAGTCGTCTGCACATCTTTCAGCGACAGGCCAACCGCATGAACATCCTGCAACAAGCGAGTAATGCCCGTCTTTTCCTCATTAATGTCATAGGTATAACACAGTGAGTCACCACTCTCTGACAGTGACAACTGGTATTTTTTCAGACTTTCAGGCACCTCGGTAATTACCTCTTTCAGCTCAATGGTCATCTGCTTCCCACCCATTTTGTGCATCAGGGTATCCTTCTCTTCAATCAACAGCAGTTCACCTTGAGTAATAATGCCAACACGGTCTGCAATTTCTTCGGCTTCTTCAATGTAATGAGTGGTCAAAATAATCGTCACACCCGACTGGCGCAGTTTATTAACGATTTTCCACATATCCTTACGCAGCTCAACATCCACACCCGCCGTTGGCTCGTCCAAGAATAATATCTTTGGCTCATGTGATAACGCTTTGGCAATCAACACCCGACGCTTCATCCCACCGGACAATGTCATCAACTCATTCTGCCTCTTATCCCACAGGCTCAAGTCTTTAAGTAATTGCTCAATATACGCATGATTCGGCTTTTTACCAAACAAGCCACGGCTAAAATTCACCGTATCCCACACCAAATCAAATGCGCCCAGTGATAGCTCCTGAGGCACCAAGCCAATGTCTTTACGGGTTAGCCGGAAGTCCTTAACAATATCATTTCCGTTAACCGTCACAGTCCCTGAACTTGGCGACACCAAGCCGCAAATAATTGAAATCAGAGTTGTTTTACCCGCACCATTGGGGCCTAGCAAGGCAAGAATCTCACCTTTATTAATCTCTAAATTAACGGATTTAAGTGCCTGATGCCCAGTATCATAGGTCTTACACAAGTCTTTGATCGAGATGATTGCAGACATAACATTCGCCATATTGAATATGAACCCAGAAGCGGATTCGGCTTGAGGATGTTATTAGGTCTGAACAGATAGCTCAATAGTTTTTCTTTTGAGGCAATGCGGGTAAACATGAAGTTATGCCTCAGACTATGGCGGGGATGTTTACATGAGTGGTTTATACATTTTGTTAAATATCCTATTTCTAGCCATAGGCATTGACTAATTTGGTTGATAGGGCAACACCTTGCAGTTTATTGGAGGGTTACGATAAGGTAGCCTAATATATAAACACGGTACTTATGAATGGCTCTCAGTGATCTCAGCAACTCCAGCAATTTCGAATTTCTCAAAGAACACGATCCGCTGTTTGTTGAGTTAGCTAGTGCTGCTGAACGAGCATTTAGTAGTGACCCTAACACTACGCTGATAAAACTTCGGCAACTTGGAGAAGCGTTAGCACAAAATCTAGCCGTACGTTTGGGTGTTCAGTTTGATAGTCAGACCTCGCAATTAGATTTGCTCAATAAGATTAGTCGTGAATTACAATTAGAACCAACCGTCCGCAAGCTCTTCCATACCCTACGAGTGGAAGGTAACCGCGCAACCCACGAGTTCAACACCAAGCATAAAGAAGCGATTAACGGCTTAACGGTCGCACGTGAATTAGCCATCTGGTTTCATCGCGCTTTTGGTTCGGCGGGTGCATCGTTTAACCCCGGGCCATTCAAAAAAATCAGCGATCCCAGCCAACAGCTTCGCCAATTACATACCGAAATTGCAGCACTCAAAAATGACCTTCAG
>PDPG01000045.1 GCA_002747455.1 Pseudomonadota bacterium
TACGATACTTAGGCAGTTCCTTTTCTGAGGCCTCGCTTGCGTAAACATCCTGCAAATTCGAGTCGTCATTTAAGTCAATGTGATGTATAGGCATCTCTTTTCTCCTTGAAGATTTTTCCTCGGTTAAATTGTGTTGCTTTTTGGGGGGAGAAGACAGAGAATCTTAATTAAATGAAAAAGTCAAGAACAAAATGTCTATAAAATTACCTTTTAGCGGGTCATAACCAGACAATCGAGGGGTGTTTTTTCAACACTCACAACCATCCCTCCGGCCAGGATACATGCTTATATTGCCTGATGCCCCAAGCAGTTTTGCCCGCGCGTAATACTGTCGTTAGCCAGTCACTGCTAGTAAACCACCCGTACCTGATCCTTACCCAAATAATTGCGCAATGATTCTAGTGAGGCATTGTCCAGCGGTGCTTTAAACTTCGCCCCAAGCCGTATTTGCGCACTAGCCTGAGCATTCGAATAGTTCAGAATAATGGGGCATTCGCTTTCACCCTGCGGTGGAATCATCTCTGCCAAGGTGTCAATAAAGCCATTGTTTGCCTGTGCTTCGGATACCGTTAGATTCAGGCTACGGGCATAAATACTACGCGCTGTTTCAATATCATAAAGCGCCTCAATTCGCAGTCGGGTATTGCCAGTATGGTATTCCGTATTCAGCGTTCCGCTAATGATCAAGACCTCTTCCTTAACCACTAAATGCTCGTATTCTGCAAATACATTGCTGAAAATAAATACCTCATAGTAGGAGGTTTTATCATCTAACTGCACAAAAGCACGTTTGCCCTTCTCGGTGTTTTGTGTACGAATTGCCGTGACCAAACCGGCCAATACCACCGGATGCTTTTGGTACTTTTGCGTACTATCCTCCTCGCTCAGATCGGATAGTTTCATGGTACGCATTTGGCTGATTTCCGCCTCGTACTCATTGATTGGGTGTCCGGTAAGGTATAGACCCAAGGCATCTTTTTCCTTACGCAGACGTTCGCGTTCTGGCCATTCCGGTAAATCCGGTGCCAGTTTTTCATCTTCTTCAACCACCATTGAGCCACCGAATAAATCGGTTTGGCCGATGGCTTCATCACGATGCAACTGGCTCGCCATGCGAATAACTTCCGGCAAATGTGCCTGCATGGAGTGTCGGTTTTTCCCCAAGCTATCAAACACGCCGGCATTAATCAGCGTCTCCAGTACCCGCTTGCTAAGCTTGTTGGAATTGACCCGTTTGCACACATCCACCATTGAGGTGAATGGCCCGTTGGCTTCGCGCTCTGCCAGGATGACCCCGATTGCGCTCTCTCCCGCGCCTTTAATCGCCCCTAAGCCAAAGATTACATTGCCTTCATTCTCTGTACTAAAGCGATAGCCCGAGCGGTTTACATCCGGCGGAATGACTTCCAGACCTAACTGCCGACACTCATCAATGAACGTCACCACTTTTTCGGTGTTATCCATATCTGACGACAACACCGCCGCCATAAAGGCCGCGGGATAATGTGCCTTTAACCAAATGGTCTGGAAAGAAACCAAAGCATAGGCTGCCGAGTGAGACTTGTTAAATCCGTACTCCGCGAACTTTTCCATCAAGTCAAAAATAGCGGTTGCCTGATCCGCATCAATGTTGCGCTTGCCAGAACCTTCCATAAAGATTTGGCGTTGTTTCGCCATTTCTTCCGGTTTTTTCTTACCCATCGCACGCCGCAGCATATCCGCACCACCCAGCGAGTAGCCCGCCAGAATCTGTGCGATCTGCATTACCTGTTCCTGGTAGACAATCACCCCGTAGGTGGTATTCAGAACCGGCTCCAAGTCGGGGTGTGGGTATTCCACTTTGGCAATACCTTTTTTCCGGTTTACAAAATCATCCACCATGCCCGACTGCAAGGGGCCGGGACGATATAGCGCAACCAGTGCGACGATGTCCTCGAATACATCCGGCTGTAGGCGTTGGATTAGCTCTTTCATGCCCCGTGATTCCAACTGGAATACGGCGGTGGTTTTTGCTGAGCGTAGTAGCTCGAACGACTTTTCATCAGCCAGATCAATTTGTGAAATATCCAGCGGTTCTTCACCCTTTGCCTGGCGAAAATCATTAATGATCTGCACTGCCCAGTCGATAATGGTCAGGTTACGCAGCCCCAGAAAGTCGAACTTCACCAAGCCGACAGCTTCCACGTCATCCTTATCAAACTGTGATACCAGGCTACCGCCACCTTCTTCGCAATACAGCGGCGTAAAGTCCACCAATGAAGAAGGCGAGATCAATACACCGCCAGCGTGTTTACCAACATTTCGGGTCAACCCTTCCAGTGACAAGGCCAAGTCGATCAGGCTTTTAACATCCTCGTCGTCATACAGTTGTTTAAGGTCAGGTGATTCATTCAACGCCTTGGTCAGCGTCATCTTAATTTCAAAGGGAATCAGCTTGGCGATACGATCCACAAAGCCATAAGGATGACCCAGCACCCGTCCGACATCTCGCACGACCGCCTTCGCCGCCATTGAACCGTAGGTGATGATTTGCGACACCTTGTCACGACCATACGTTTCTGCAACGTAGTCAATCACCTTTTCCCGCTTATCCATGCAGAAGTCGATATCAAAGTCGGGCATGGAAACACGTTCAGGATTCAGGAAGCGCTCAAACAGCAGGTCATATTTTAACGGATCAATATCGGTAATTTTCAGCGCATAAGCCACCAATGAACCAGCACCAGAGCCACGACCCGGCCCCACCGGTACGTCGTTATCTTTGGCCCATTGAATGAAGTCGGCAACAATCAGGAAGTAACCGGGGAAACCCATGTTGTTAATCACATCCAACTCAACTTGCAGACGTTCATCGTAGGCTTTGCGTTCTTCTTTAAACGCTTCTGAGTTCACGTCAAACATGACTTTAAAGCGTTCTTCCATGCCTTCGCGGGAGGTTTGGCAGAAGTATTCCGCTTCTGTCATGCCATCGGGAATCGGAAATTCGGGCAAATAGTTTTTGCCCAGTGTCAGCTCGACAGTGCAGCGTTTGGCTATTTCTACGCTATTTTCAATGGCAGAAGGAATGTCTTTAAACAGTGCCTTCATTTCCTCCGCAGACTTCAAGTATTGCTGGTCGCTATATTTCTTCTTGCGGCCTTTATCCGCCAGCGTAAAGCCATCGTGAATGCACACACGCGCTTCATGCGAGGCAAAATCTTCCTCCGTCAAAAAGCGCACGTCATTGGTGGCAACGACAGGAATATCATGCCTTACCGCCAGCTCAACCGCAGCCTGTAGGTAACGCTCCTCCCCCGTACGCCCAGTGCGTTGTAACTCCAGATAGTAACGATCAGGAAACACCGTTTTCCATTCAGCCAGGCGGCGCTCCGCTTCTTCGATGTTGCCCGCTAACAGGGAGTAGCCGATGTCGCCATCTTTACCGCCGGATAAGGCAATAACGCCATCGCTATACTCACGCACCCACTCACGGCTCACATGCGGCACCCCCAGAGTCTGCCCCTCCTGATAGGCTCTGGAAATCAGTTTGGAGATATTGAGATAGCCTTGATTGTTCTGACACAACAAGATCATGTGATACTGCAGGCTTTTATCACCTTCATCCTGGAGCAGCACATCCACACCAAAGATCGGCTTTAGCCCCTGATCCGTTGCCGCACGGTAAAACTTGACCATGGCAAACAGGTTATTCTGGTCAGTCATGGCTATCGCTGGCATTCCCGCATCTTCTACTGCGGGCATGAGCTGCTTAATTCTTAGCGTGCTATCAACCAATGAAAACTCAGTGTGCAGTCTGAGATGTACGAAACTCATTCCATGCGTCCTATAATGCGTTGTACGGGCTTGAAACTTCGGCGATGAACGGGGGAGGCTCCCAATGTTTCTAACGCCTGTAGATGTTGCTTTGTGGGATAGCCCTTGTGTTTGGCCAAGCCATAGCCGGGGTATTGTTTATCCAATGTGACCATTTCGTGATCACGCGAGACTTTCGCCAGAATCGAGGCGGCGCTGATTTCCGCCTCAGTTAAATCTCCTTTGACAATGGCCTGCATTGGGTAAGGCAAATCAGGGCACCGATTCCCGTCTATCTTTACAAACTCCGGCTCAATGTGCAGACCTTCAACGGCACGTTTCATCGCCAGCATACTGGCCCAGAGGATATTCAGCTGATCAATCTCCTCGACTTCCGCCCGGCCCAGCGACCAAGACAGTGCCTTTGCCTTGATTTCAAGAGCCAATGACTCCCGCTTTTTTTCGGTGAGTTTTTTAGAGTCCGTCAGCCCATCGATTGGCTGGCGCGGATCCAAAATGACTGCGGCAGCCACCACTGCGCCGACCAGTGGCCCACGGCCAACTTCATCCACTCCAGCAATTCGCATTGGCAATTAGGCTCTCTTTTCAAGTAACTGATGTATTGCGGCAGCAGCCTGCTGACTTGCGCCTCGTCTCAAGGTGTGATGAATTTCCTGAAAGCGTTGCAGGCAATCATTTTTTTCCGCCACAGGCTGCTTAAACTGTGTTTCGACCGCCTGGATAACTGCCTTGGGCGTGAGTTCCTGCTGAATCAACTCCGGCACCAGTGCCTCATTAGAAAGATTATTGGGCAAAGTGTAGAACGGTGATTTAATCATCCCGAGGCGTTGAATAATCCAGCCGGTTAACGCCGCGACACGATACGCTGCTACCATCGGTCGCCCGACCAGCATCCCTTCCAATACGGCTGTACCAGAGGCCATTAATAACTGATCGGATGCTTTCATCACGGTACGAGACTGTCCCGCTATCCATTGGATAGGCACTTCGGGTGCAATAGCATGATGTAGTGCCTTAAACTGAGCAGCAATAATATCATTCACTAACGGGCAAACCAGTTGCCAGTCAGGATGACGTTGGTGCAGGGTTTTCAGTGCTTTTAGAAAGTCCGGCCCGATGCGCTGAATTTCCCCCGCCCGACTTCCGGGCAACACCCCAAGGGTAAACGGCTCAGACTGCAGTGCCAAGGTTTGTCTTGCCACCTGTTTGTCATTTTCCAATGGAATTTCATCTGCCAGGGGATGACCCACAAAAGCAACCGGAACCTTGTGTTGTTGGTAAAAGTCCACTTCAAACGGAAACAACGCCAGCATCAAATCAAGATTGCCAACAAACTTTTTCACCCGACCTTGCCGCCATGCCCAGATTGAAGGGCTCACATAATGCACACTAGGAATCGACTGGGCGTGTAACCGCTTTTCCAACCAGATATTGAAATCCGGCGCATCAATGCCAATAAAAACATCTGGTGGATTATCGCACCAACGTTGCAATAGGTCTTTACGTATCCCCATCAGCTCTCGCAGACGGCCAACGACCTCACTGAAGCCCATCACCGACAAACGATCCATGTCAAAGAGCGACCGACAGCCCTGTACTTGCATCTCTGCGCCGGCAATGCCTTCAAACTCGGCGTTAGGGTAGTACGTTTTTAAGGCTTCAATTAAACGCGCACCGAGAATATCCCCCGATACCTCTCCGGCGACCATCGCAATTTTCATGGTTAGCGAATAATGCCGCGTTCACTGCGCTTACAGAATTGGCTGAGCAGCATAATTTCTTCATGCTCAGGGTAAGACGCTTCGATCTTTTCCAATGCTTGCCGAAACAGTAAATCCTGACGGTACAACCAGCGATAACATTGTTTAATGCGAGCCACGCTCTCCGCATCGAAACCATTGCGTTTCAGCCCTTCCCCATTGATGCCCCGTGGCAATGCTGGCGCACCATGTGCCATCACATAAGGCGGCAAGTCTTTAGACAGCGCCGTACCCATTCCAGTAAATGAGTACTCCCCCACATGGCAGAACTGATGCACCAAGGTAAACCCACCGAGAATTGCATAATCATAAACGTGTACATGACCGGCCAATGTCGCATTATTTGCAAAAATCGTATTACTACCAACGACACAATCATGCGCAATATGCACATAAGCCATAATCCAGTTATCATCACCGATCACAGTTTTGCCGATGTCCTGAATGGTGCCACGATTGATGGTGACGTTTTCACGAATCAGATTGCGATCACCAATAATGAGCTCGGTTGGTTCACCGGCGTGTTTCTTATCCTGTGGCGCAGCACCAACGGAGGCAAACTGGAAAATGTCATTATCTTCACCTATCGTACACGGCCCTTCGATAACGACATGCGGGCCGATTTTACAACCCGCGCCAATGGTGACGTCCGCCCCAATAACACTGAATGCACCGACCGAAACGGTATCCGCAAGCTGTGCCTTAGGATCAATGACGGCCGTTGGATGAATCAAGGTGCCTCCTTAACAGCAGCACACATCAACTCGGCGGAGGTCACCATTTTTCCATCAACTTTTGCAACCGTATTAAAAATCCACATATTACCCTTTCGCTTGAGCAACTCGGCATACAACTCCACCTGGTCCCCCGGAACCACTTGCTTGCGGAACTTCACCTTATCAACACTAACCAGAATGTATAAGGTATCGTCCTGAGGTTCAGTACCCATGGTTAAAAAGCCCAGTAAACCCGTGGCCTGTGCCATTGCTTCGATCAACAAAACCCCCGGCATAATCGGCTTATCAGGGAAATGGCCGTTGAAGAAAGGCTCGTTGATGGTTACGTTTTTAATGGCTGTCAGATGCTTCCCTGCTTCGTAGTCCAGCACTCGGTCTACCAGCAAAAAAGGATAACGGTGGGCAAGAAATTTTCTGATTTCTACAACATCCATAACATTCATTGGGTGGTTCCTATTTACCTTGTATTTGTTTTCGCAATTCACGCACAGTCTTGGTAATGTCATCAAGCTGTGTGAAACGCACTGCATTTTTACGCCAGCGCCGACTGTCAGTAACGGGCGTACCAGACGAATAAACGCCTTTTTGTTTAATTGAACCTGCCACCATACTCATGCCGGTCACGGTAACATCATCAGCAATGGTAATATGTCCGGCAATTGCAGCAGCACCCGCTATTTGACAACGTTTACCGATCACCGTACTGCCAGCGATCGCCGCCGCGCCCGCAATCGCCGTTTGGTCGCCAATGACGATATTGTGGCCAATCTGGACTTGGTTATCAATAATCACGCCATTGCCGATAATGGTGTTACTTAATGCCCCGCGATCAATTGTCGTATTGGCGCCAATCTCCACATCTTCGCCAATGGTTACTGCTCCAATTTGCGGGATTTTCTCCCACTTTCCAGCATCCGGGGCATAGCCAAAGCCATCGGCGCCAATAACAGCACCTGAATGCAAGCGTGTCCTGGCACCAATAGTCACTCCTTCGTAGAGCGTGACATTCGCTTTCAAGCAAACATCATCTTCAAGCACACAGCCCGCTCCCACCACACAGCCTGCACCAATTTGCACACGGTTGCCTATCTTAACCCCTGAGTCAATCACCGCCTTGGCCGCAATCGCTACCTGCTCGCCCATTTCAACATCATCGGCAACCACTGCCGATGCATGAATCACGGCTGGCAAGCGTGGCTCAGGATACATGAGCTGAACCGTTTTTGCATAGGCTAAATAGGGATTACTGTGCCGTAAGACAACACCAGAAAAAGCACTGGTATCTAACGATAACGGGGCGATCAACGCTGAGGCATTCAAGCCCGCCAACTTAGACAGGAACTTGCTACCGGTGATAAAGGTGATTTCACCACATCCTGCCTGATCCAGTGGAGCAACGGATGAGATTTTTATGGAGTCATCCCCTTCAATATGCCCACCTATAAATTCGGCAATATCCCGAAGTGATTGACACGGCATCTTATTTCTCCTTTTTATTATGTTGTTTGGAGCGCCCGGACTGCTTTAAAGTCAGTTGAGCTCGTAGATATTCAAGCACCTCATCTGTTACGTTCACCCGCTGACTGGCGGCAACGTATTCCTGAATAACAATATCAATATTTTTTTGTTTGCGTACTTCTTCAATGGCCTGAAATACACTTTTCTGGACATCGTCGAGCGCACTATCACGCGCAAAACGTAATTCCTCACGAAAGTCCTCAAGTGCCCTGGTGCGCTCCCGTTCCAGTGCACGAATCTGTCGATCAGCCTGACGCACCTTCTCCGCAGACCATGTGGATTTATTTTGATCCCGCTCGGCTTCGAGTTGCCTAATATGTTCTTGTTTTTTCTGAAGGGCCTTTTCTTTGGGCAAAAAATCTGCTTTCAGTGCCTGACTGGCCAACTCGGCTTCCGGTGCATTCTTTATCAAATAAGCAACATTCACCACCGCAATACTAATCTCATCACCTGCGAATACCAGAGTCTGCGCCATCCCAAGCCACAACAACATCACCCAGCGAAGCAAGAGGGATTGGTGAAGCATTTTTTTTGTCAGAAAATAGATCATCAGGATAGTCTACCCGCAGAATTAAATTGGCACCATTATAGATTAGAAGTGCTCTTACTATCATCAAAACAACGCAGCATAAACAAACAAGGCCCTGTCAGAAGACAAGGCCTTAACCGATTCATACCAGTTGCGACAAACAAATCAGAAATTGGCACCAACGGAGAACTGCAACTCCTGAACATCATCTCTATCTTTTGAGTTCAATGGCTTCGCATAACTCAAGGTCAACGGCCCTAGTGGTGAAACCCACGTCACACCGACCCCTGCCGAGTAACGCACTTCATCACCTTCAAAAGAACCATCAAACACGTTACCGGCATCAACAAAGACATTCCCTTTGAGCCCTTTCACATCCGTCAGCATGGGAATTGGAAAACGCAGTTCCGCTGTTGCATTGAGTGACAAATTACCACCTGCTGCATCACTACCGCTGGAGTCTTTTGGTCCCAGAGAGTTATGCCTAAAACCGCGTACCGTGCGAATCCCACCTGAGTAATAGTTCTCAAAGAATGGCAATTCATCGGTATTACCAAAGCCATCACCATACCCAACACTACCTTTCAGTACCGCTGTAATATTCTCAGACAGCGGGCGGTAAGCTGATCCCCTGTATTTCAGTTTATAATACTCAAGATCACTTCCTGGCAAACCTACCTCCAGAATCAGACTATGCCTGCCTCCCTTCGTTGGGAAAATAACCCGGTCACGGGTGTCATGCACATAGCTGGCTGAGGCAATAAACTGAGTGTATTCATCGCCATGTATATCAATAAAGCCTGTAACTTCCGTTGGACTTGATGAGGTTGTCTTAATCTCAAGGCGCTCTGCACCCAAACTAAAACGCAAAGAATTATCATCATCCAGCGGGAAAGTGTAATTGACACTCGCACCATATTTGTCACTGAGGAAATCCGACGTGTCATCGTCAGTGGCATCAGTCTTCTTGTAGTACACTTTAAAGCCACGGCCAATACCATCAATTGTGTGGTAAGGATTGTTGTAGCTCAGATTAAAACTACGCTTATCGTCACTATTCGCCCCTGCAATCGACAAACTCTTGCCCGTTCCCATGAAGTTATTTTGCTTCAACCCCACATTAAACAGGATACCGGCACTTTGCGAATAACCCACACCGGCGGTAAATTGATTCGACGAGCGCTCAGTGACTGTCACATCTAAATCAACCTGATCTCCCGTCCCCGCAACAGGCGAGGTCTGAATCTTAACCGACTCCACAAAAGGAAGGCGCTGAATTTTACGACGAGACCTTTCAACTGCTTCCTTTGAGTAGAAAGAGCTTTCTAGCTGACGCATCTCACGACGGAACACAATGTCATTGGTTCTGAAATTTCCACGAACATTAATCCGACGAACATAAACACGCTTACCCTGCTTCAGATCGAAGGTCAAATCAACGGTCTTATTGATTTCATTCACCCGTGGAATCACATCCACTTTAGCAAATGCGTATCCATACTTACCCATCTCAGCCGCAAAATTTTTCTGAGTCTCACGCAGTCGCTTCTGGGAGAAAACCTGCCCTTGTTTCAAGGCCACCATTTTCTGAACTGCTGCCGATTGAGTACCCGTTACATCAACACGCCCCACACGATACTGATCACCTTCGTGTATATTGATATTGATGTTTACATAACGCTTGTCATCCGATAAAGACACCTGAGAAGACAGCACCTTAAAGCGAAGGAAACCACGGTCACGGTAGAAAGCTGTCAGGTTATCTAAATCACCTACTAACTTGCCTTTTGAATACTGGTCTTTGGTACTCAAAATAGCCAAACGACTCTTTGGGCCAGAGGCCAGTAGTTTTTTCAGAACGGACTCAGGAAAGGCCCTATTGCCGGTGATCTTTACATTGCGAATCTTCGCAACACCACCTTCCTGAATATGAATTTTTACCGCAGCACGCCCTCTTTCCATTGGCGTAATTGACGATGAAACCCTGGCTGCATAGTTACCACGCGACAAATATTGCTTCTGAAGCTCTTTTTCAAACTGAGCCAACGCAGCACGATCTAAAGGGCGCCCCGGCGCAATACCGCCACCTCGCAAGGCATCAAACAGCACCTTATCGGGAATCTGCTTATTGCCCTCAATTTTCAGATCACCAATCGCCATGCGCTCAGCAACTTTAACGATCAGAACGTCGCCCCGACGACTCAGCGAGACATCATCAAACAACCCTGTGCGATACAACGAATTAACCACATTTCCGGTCATGCGGTCATCGAAGGTCTGCCCTACTCTGACAGGAACATTACTAAGCACCGTATCAGCCTTAATTCGCTGCAGGCCCGTGACCTGAATATCTTTGAGCACAAAGCTTTCAGCCCACACCCCTTGACTTATTGCAAATAAGCAGCTTGCAAACGAAAGCCGTAGTGTCTGTTTTTTCATATTTAACTCACTAATCGCGTAATATCATTATAAATTGCCAGCACCATAAGCACGCCAACCATCGCCATCCCGATTCTCATGCCCACCGCCTCAAATTTTTCTGACACAGGGCTCCCTTTTACTATTTCGATCAGGTAATACATCAAATGACCACCATCCAACATTGGAATGGGCAGCAAATTCAGGACACCTAAACTTAAACTAATAATCGCCAAAAAGCTCATAAATACCGAAAAGCCGATAATGGCACTTTTACCGGCATAATTCGCAATCGTCAGAGGGCCACTGATATTTTTAACTGATGCCTCCCCCGTGATCAACCGCCCCATAACGCGCAGAGTCATGAGTGACATATCCCAAGTTTCCAGTGCGCCCATCTTAATTGCTTCAAAAGGTGACGCATGGCGACTAAACATTAGTTTTTGGCGGGCCTCATCGGTTACGGAATAAGCCATGCCTATACCGATCAGGCCAACCGTCTTGCCATCACGTTCGGCAGCTCTAGGAACAACGGTAACATCAAGCAACTGACCTTCTCGCAATACCCCCAACTCAACCTGCTTTCCCGGATTAGCACTGATAAACGCTGAAAATGCACTGGTTGATTCTATCGCTTCACCATTCAAGATTTGAATATGATCGTCAAGTTGCAAACCCGCTGCTTCTGCGGCAGAGCCTTCCAATATCTTCACGACCACCGGATGATTCTCTGCCTTTTCAAGCTTTAGTCCGATCTTACTAAAATAGTCGCCTTCATCTTTTAATAAGGGCGTGTTACTTAAATCAAGTACGCGCTGTGCAGGGCTGCCATCAGCATCCACTACCTGAAGACTCACCTTGGTATCTCCCAGATACTCATTTAACAGCGCCAGCCGCAACTGACTCACTGACTCAACAGGTACTTGATTCACATGGGTGACTTTGTCTCCGGCAATAACGCCGCTCATGGCCGCCGGCGTGTTAGGCACTGGTGTACCCAGATACGGGCGCACCGACTCAATGCCATACATGTAAGTGGCGGCAAATGCGAAGATAGCAAAGATAAAATTAAATACTGGCCCGGCCAGTACAACCAAGAAACGCTTCCAGACTGGCTGGAGGTTAAATGCTCGATGGCGCTCGGAAGGATCAACCTCGCCTTCACGTTCATCCAGCATTTTGACGTAGCCACCCAAAGGAATGATAGATAAGGCATATTCAACCTCGTCTTCATCCTTGCCCTTTTTAGACCAGATGACCTTGCCAAAACCAATCGAAAAACGCAGGACTTTAATCCCCAGCTTTCTAGCCACCCAATAGTGCCCAAACTCATGAACAGCGACTAACAAGCCGATGGTGACAAAAAAGGCAGCGATAATAATTAAGATATTCATATAATGCAGTTCACTGCTTCTTATTGTTTTTTACCCGCAAGCCTGCCTATTTACGGCTGAGCATATCCTGAACAACAGTTTCACTTAAGATAAGCGGCATTCCACCAGCAGATTGTTGGGGTATTTTCCAATAAGTTACAGTATCTCTGTAATGTTAATTTATTTCTCAAGAACCGGATCAATCCGACAAGTGTTTTCACAATCCGTTTTCGAGTCAGTCAGGATTATATCCCTCGCTCAATAAGGCTCACAGATAGGCCCAATACAAAAACAGGCAGTGCCGCCAGCAAACCATCAATTCGATCTAAAACGCCACCATGTCCGGGCAAAAGACTGCCGCTGTCCTTTTGACCAGCCTCGCGCTTTATCAAACTTTCAAACAAGTCCCCTGCAACGGATAGCGCCGCCACTAATAGGGACAGTAGCAAGAAATACACCCACTCGACCCCATGGAAACCAAAGAATGAGGCACCGAGCACCGCAAATAATAAAGCCGCCGCCAAACCACCTTTGACACCTTCAATGGTTTTACCGGGGCTAAGATGCGATGCTAACTTGTTCTTTCCGATGGATTTACCTACAAAATAAGCACCGGTATCCATCGCTGCGACTAGAAAAACCAGATACAAAACCAAACGAGGGTCATGGTGTTGCAGGCGCACAATAGCCAGCCATGCAGGAATAAGTACCAATACCGCCGACAATCTCAGAATCCAGCGGCGGCTTGAGTAGAAGGTACTCCCCTGCCGATAAATGGTAAGTAAACCCAAAATTGTTACCCACCAAACAACGCCAATGGCAATCACATACCACGACAAGCCTGCAACCTGACTCATTATGGCAACACTGATCAAGCCAATGACAGCCACAACACGGGGCATTTCATCCAGGCCAATCAGTCGTCCCCACTCCCATCCACCAACACTGAGGATGACAGCCAGTGACGCAATCATAAAATACTTGGATGGAAGTAGCAGTACCGCTGCAAAGACAACAACCGCCATGATGATGCCAGTGACTACACGTTGTTTAAGCATTTTGACCTCCCTCGACTTGTTCTCCCGTCATTCCGAACCGACGCTGCCTACCGGAATAGTCTTCTATCGCTGACATCAATGCAGTCTCATCAAAATCAGGCCAAAGTACGTCGGTAAAGTATAGTTCAGAATAGGCAAGCTGCCATAGTAAGAAATTACTGATCCGTTGTTCACCCCCTGTGCGAATAAACAAATCAGGATCGCCCACATCGCATGTGGTCAGTTTTGCTGAGATCATTGCCTCAGTCACGGGGGAATCAGGTTTTTCCTGTATTAACTGCTGAGCCGCTTGGACAATATCCCAGCGTCCACCATAATTCGCTGCTACTTGTAATAAAAGCCTGTCGCCACCCGCAGTCAAGGTTTCAACGTGGGCAATTTTATCCTGTAACTTCTGGGAAAACCCTGCAATATCGCCGATAAACTTGAGGCGAACGCCATGCCTAACCAAGCCTTTCACTTCGCGATCCAAAGCCGTTGCCAATAATGACATGAGTCCCTTTACTTCATCCTCGGGGCGCTTCCAGTTCTCACTACTAAAAGCAAATAAAGTAAGACACTCAACAGGTAAACGGCCACAGGTTTTAACCGTCGCTCTCACCGCTTCCGCTCCACGATGGTGACCAAACAAACGGGGACGCCGCCGTTGCTGCGCCCAGCGCCCATTGCCATCCATGACGATGGCAATATGGCGAGGTATAAGCAATTGATTTATCATAAATTATTATTCTTTAACGGCAGGTCTTTGGGGGATATTGTGGGTATTATATTTCCATCAAGTCTTGTTCTTTCTTCACTAAAAGCTCATCAACAACCTTAATAAACTGGTCGGTCAACTTCTGAATGGCATCCTGTGCCCGACGCTCATCATCTTCAGAAATTTCTTTATCCTTTTGCAGCGTCTTCAAGCTTGAGTTTGCATCACGGCGAATATTGCGGATTGCCACACGGGAGTTTTCAGCTTCACCACGCACAACCTTAACCAAGTCCTTACGACGCTCTTCAGTTAATGCGGGCATTGGAACACGAATCACAGTACCAGCCGAGTTTGGATTCAATCCCAAGTCTGATGTCATAATAGCCTTTTCGATGGCTTGAACCATCGTTCTTTCCCAAGGCGTAATGCTCAAAGTGCGGGAGTCTTCGATACCAATATTGGCGACTTGACTGAGTGGCACCATGCTTCCGTAGTAATCAACGCTCACATGATCCAGTAGAGATGGATGCGCGCGGCCTGTACGAACCTTGGCCAACTCATCTTTCAATGCATCGATGGTTTTATTCATTCTTGTATCAGCATCTTGCTGGATATCGTCAATCATTGTGCTACCTCAACTAAAGTTCCGATATTCTCGCCATCTACAATGGCCGCTAACGCACCGGATTCAAACATATTAAACACACGCATCGGCATGCCGTTCTCGTTGCATAATACCATCGCTGTCAGATCCATTACAGCCAAACGCTGTTCAATTGCATCGTCATAACTGATTGTGTCATAACGCACAGCATCCGCGTACTTCACAGGGTCTTTATCATAAACCCCATCAACCTTGGTCGCTTTTAGTAATAAATCAGCCTGAATCTCAATAGCCCGAAGACTGGCAGCACTATCAGTGGTAAAGCAAGGGTTGCCAGTACCCGCCGAAAAAATCACAACCTCGCCCTGCTCCAAATAACGTCGGGCTGCTTCTGCAGAGAAGCCCTCGCCCACGCCGTCAATATTCATGGCTGTCATCACCCGACAACGAACGCCCTGTTTGTGCAACGCATCCTGCATTGCCAGCGCATTCATCACCGTTGCCAACATCCCCATCTGGTCACCGCTGACACGATTAATCCCACTTTTAGCCAAACCCGCGCCCCGGAAAATATTTCCGCCGCCGATAACCAACGCTATCTGCACGCCCTGCTTTCGCTGCTCGGCAACCTGTCGGGCAGTCTGCTGCAACATATCCGCATCGAAACCAAAATCAAAACCACCCATCAGCGCTTCACCGCTGAGCTTCAACAAAATCCGTTTTGGACGTGTTCCTGTATTTTCTGACATTATTCATTAACCTGATTGGGAAGCTATAGAACAAGCAGCAGTAGCACAAAAGAATGCGCCTACTCAGCTCAAACGCACTTAGGTTACATAAAAAAAAGGGACGTTGCTACGCCCCTTTTTTCAATTCCACTAAAAATGCAGAATTATTTACTTAGACTTATTTACTTCAGCCATTACTTCAGCAGCAAAGTCTTCTTCAACTTTTTCGATGCCTTCACCCACTTCATATCGTACAAAGCTAATGACTTCAGCACCTGCATCTTTCAACAGCTGCTCAACTGTCTGGTCAGGATTCTTAACAAACTGCTGCCCAAGCAACGTCACTTCCGCAAGATACTTACGCAAACGGCCCTGAATCATTTTCTCAATGATTTCCATTGGCTTGCCACTTTCCTGCGCCTGAGCGACCAGGATATCCTTTTCACGCTGCATAACATCAGCAGGCACTTCGCTTTCAGAAACACAAATTGGGCGACTGGCTGCAATGTGCATTGCAATATCCTTACCCAATGCTTCGTCACCACCTTTCATGACGACAGCCACGCCGATTTTTTCGCCATGCTGGTAGTAGCTAATTTCTGAATCCGCATCCGCAGCCGTCAGTAACTCAAAACGGCGAATTTGAATATTCTCACCGATTTTTGCAACTAATCCTGCACGCGCCTCGCCCACAGACTCACCAGAATCCAGTGGTAATTCAGACAACGCAGCAACGTCCGCAGGCTTATCCACCAACGTCTGCTCGGCAACAGACTGGGCGAAAGCTGCAAAATTCGCATCCTTCGCAACAAAGTCAGTTTCAGAGTTGACTTCAACCATTGCGCCTTCTTTTTTGTCATCGCTCAATACGATAACAACGCGACCCTCGGCAGCAATGCGACCTGCTTTTTTATCCGCCTTAGCAGCACCCCGCTTGCGCATCAAATCAACTGCTGCTTCCATGTCACCATTAGTTTCAGTCAGCATTCTCTTGCAGTCCATCATACCAGCGCCCGTACGCTCGCGTAACTCTTTCACTAAAGCCGTTGAAATAGCCATAATTTTAATCCTAAAAATTGATTGCCCATAATTGCCTATTAAATAGGCATTCGCGAAAAGCGATTACTCAGCAGGAGTTGCTTTTTCTTCAGTTGCAGCTTCTGGCTCTGCGACCGGCTCAGCATCTGCTGGCGCTTCGGCAGCAGGCTCAACTGCTTTTGCCATATCCTCAGCTGTTTTTGCAGCACTGACGTGACCTTCAACAATACTGTCCGCCACCGCAGAGGCATATAACTGAATCGCACGAATCGCGTCATCGTTACCTGGAATTGGGTAATCGACCCCCTCAAGCCCATTGTTTGTATCAACAACACCGATAACAGGAATACCCAAAGTCACCGCTTCTTTAACAGCGATATCTTCATGTCCAACGTCAATAACGAACAGTGCATCCGGCAGACCGCGCATGTCCTTGATACCGCCCAGACTCTTTTCCAGCTTTTCCAGCTCACGAGTCAGTGTCAGCACTTCTTTCTTACCGCGACTCTGCATACTGCCATCAGCAATCATCTTTTCCAGATCGTGCAAACGACGAATGGACTGCTTAACTGTTTTGAAGTTTGTCAGCATACCACCCAACCAACGGTGGTTTACATAGGGCATCTTGGCGCGTACGGCTTCTTCACGAATTGTGTTCTGTGCTGCACGCTTAGTACCAACAAAGAGAATCTTGCCGCCTTTAGCTGCGAGCTTACCCGCAAAGTTCAACGCATCGTTAAACATTGGCAAGGTCTTTTCCAGGTTGATAATGTGAATTTTGTTGCGGTGACCAAAGATATAGGGCCCCATCTTTGGGTTCCAATAACGAGTTTGGTGTCCGAAGTGAACGCCTGCTTCAAGCATTTGGCGCATTGTAACTTTTGCCATTTTGTAGTCCTCAATGGGTTAAGCCTCCACAAACCCCATCTAACAACCAAAAACTGTGTTTTTAGCACCCTGTTAAACGTGTCGATCTGTGTGAGTATTAGGGGTAAAATTACCCAGAAAAAATATGTTTGCGTTAAACGCGCGCGCTTTATACCATGTTTGATTTACTAAATACAACCGGTAAACATAGACCTTATGCCTGTCACGATAAAAACGCCTGAAGAGATCGAAAAAATGCGCACCGCCGGCAAACTTGCCGCGCAAGTGTTGGAGATGATTGAACCGCATGTTGTACCCGGCATAACGACCAACGAATTAAATGATATTTGCCACAACTTCATCACTAATGAACAAGGCGCAATTCCCGCACCACTAAACTACGGCAATCCCCCTTTTCCAAAATCCATTTGTACCTCTGTTAATACACAAATCTGTCACGGTATTCCTAGTGACAAGAAGCTCAAAAAAGGCGATACCGTCAATATAGATGTGACAGTCATTAAAGATGGCTACCATGGCGACACCAGCCGCATGTTCCATGTGGGTGATGTTGCACCACCAGCCAAGCGGCTGAGCCATATTGCCCAGGTCGCAATGTATATCGGTATCGACAAGGTTAAGCCGGGCGTCAAATTGGGCGATATTGGTCATGCTATTCAAACTTATGCGGAGGCAAACCATACCTCAGTGGTTCGAGAATACTGCGGACATGGCATTGGCAGTAAATTCCACGAAGAACCACAGGTGCTGCATTATGGCAAGCCGAATACTGGCATGACGATTGAGGAAGGCATGACCTTCACGATTGAACCCATGATTAATCTCGGCAAATGCCACTGCCGGTTATTGGGGGACAACTGGACGGTTGTGACCAAAGACCGCTCCTTGTCCGCACAATGGGAACACACAATATTAGTCACCGCTTCCGGCTACGAAATACTGACCTTGCGTGGCGAGGAAAAGGACTGGAAAAAAATGCTCCCATAAACCAGATCGTTGGGTTCCACCATTGTGCTGCGTGATCCATTCAGTGTTTACGCAGCGGTGAGTACGCAAATTAAACCACTGTCTTACATCTGATACACTAACCGCCATTCTGTTGTAAAATAAACACACCGCTCCTCTGTAAATGCTTGACTCGCCTGTTTGATTGCTATAAGTTCGTCGGGAGGGCGGCTGTGCTTCAAACGGCTGCCAAATGCGCTAAAAACCGGCGCTTTCATGATGCCACGAGACCAAATCATAAATCGGGGTGGGCATCAAGTTATCTTTAGTGCCGTTAGTGTTTTCTTATTCATAACTTTAGATTAGGGATGGCCTTGGGCTTTTCGTGCTTATCAGGTTTTAATTTGTCATTTTCAAACTTAAATTTACAAGAGAGTTTTGTTACCTCCATTGAGGAAGCGGGTTATTTAGCACCGACAGAACTGCAAACCCAACTTATTCCTTTAGTTGGAGATCGTAAAAGTGTATTAGTCTGGAGCCAATCGGCTGCCGGAAAGACGGGCGCTTTCCTGATACCCGCCGTCAACTACATTTTGGCCAATCCACTTGAGGAAAAACGGGGTGCGCGCATCCTGATACTGACTTCTCGTCGCGACCGAGTCAGCCAGATCAATTACACATTAAAGCGACTCACCAGTAACCACAATATGCGCTTTGGCTTTATTGTCAGTGGCCGCCCCTATCAGCCACAAATGCGTTTAATGCGCCGCCCGCTGGATATGATGGTCGCCACACCAGGACGCTTAAATGATTTAGTCGATAATAATAAGGCGGACTTCTCACAGCTCGAAATGTTGATCATTGATGACATGACCACCATTTATCAAAAAAATATGCACGGGCTGATTGCCAAAATTCTTGACCAGGTTAAAAGCGACTGTCCAACGATTGCTTTTGTACGCCATAACGACGAAGTCACCCGTCTTGCCAGAGAACTTTTCCCGGACGCTGTTGAAATTGAGGGTATTGTTGAAGAAGAGGAAGTGCTGCCAGATCACTTGGAGAGTGGCCGATCAATTATTCATACTCCGGTACAAAGCAGGAATGACTTCCCCAGCCATAAACAACATGCTTATGTTGCGGATGACTACACGCACAAAATTGCCTTAATGGATCATTTCCTGGATGAATTTGCTGGCCAGCCAACCGTTATCTACACCTCAACCAACAAGGCCGCTATAACACTACAAGAAAATATGGCCAATCATGGTCATGTTGCCGGGCTTGCTCACCAGCTAAAAACACAGGATATTTCGCCAACCGATACGCCTACATTGATTGTTTCCGATCAGCAGGCAGTGAATTTACCTGAGGGCACTGATCAAAACATTATTCACTTTGACCTGCCCTATAAAACCGAAAATTACAGAAAACGGCTGGAATCTCATAGCGAAGCGCGTGAGTCTGCCATGATCATTATTGCTGATGGCAATGACTATGATGCATTACGGCGTATTGAGAAAGCGATTGGCTCGCCTGTCACACAGCGCACCGCACCGGGACTTGAGCCACTAAATCCATTTATCAGCACCCAAAAGCACACGCTCAGAAAACCCAACGGAGCCAAGACCAGAGCAAAGTCTGGGCCGAGCAAGGACAATCAAAAACGCACGAATAAGGGTAGGACAACCCTCAGTCGTCAACAGGCAGAAAAGGGAACCGCTTCAGAGAATAAACGAGGTCGCACCACCAACACCAATGCGCGGAAAAATGGCCGCACCAACAACTCAACATCAAGCGGTAACAAAGACCAAAGACGTCAACGCAAAGGACCTTATGGCCGCTTAAATGGTGGCGTACAACGTAAGCGTACTGAATTTGGTGTGAGCACTGTTGGCACGCAAAGCAACCAGCCGGCGAGAATGCCAGATAAAGACTGGGATAACGCCATTGCTGAAAATAAATCCGGCAAAGAGAAACGTGTTGTTATACGCTATAAGGATAGGAAGCGTACCTTATTAAGGGAAGACCCGAATGCCGATAGCTGATTCGGTGGCCGACAAAAGGATATAACAATGCTGAGGGATTCAGTCGCAGCGCAGCGTGGGCAAGGATGGCTCATTGGCTTCGCCGCATTGGTGTTGATTGCAGCCGTTGCTGCGGTCGCCTACACCGTCATTTATTCAGAAAGAAATAAGCAACTCCCCGAGCCTGCCTCCCTGCCACTCCAGCAAGTCTCTCTGAATGATGACGAGCTGCAATCTCTGGCTGAAACCCTTGTCACTGCTCATCTGAGTGAAAAAGGCAATGCAGCCAAGGAGGATCTGCAGGCACTGGGCAACACACTACGCAATCTCAATCACTCCCCACACCAAGCCGCCAAAACGGCTCTGCAACTATTGACGGATAATAACGTTGAGGATGCTGTCAAAACGCTTAAAGCACTTGCCTTGAATACTCAAGCAAAGCGGGATGCCGCGAAAATGTGGGTAGATATTGGCAATATCAGCAACTTAAACGCAGAGCAACACGCGCTGGATTCCTACCAGAAATCTGTCACGCTAGACCCCGACAATATCAATGCATGGAATCGTATTGGTCACTTAGCGCGTAAACGTAAACATTATGATGAAGCGGAAATCGCCTACCAGCACGTTACCCGTTTATCCGATGAGCTAAGTCAAACACAGGCACTCTCATTTGCCAATTTTGGCTTATTGCACCAATCCCAAAACCAGTACGACAAAGCTATCACCTCATTTAGTGAAGCTTTGCGAATTAATGACAAAATCAACAACAATTCTGGCGCCGCATCTAACCACGAAAATCTGGCAAGCTTGTATCGAACCACGCAAGACTACGCACGTGCTGAACAACACTATAAAGCGGCATTTGACTTATATAAATCGAGCCATGAAACCTCAAAGCTGATTGAAATACACTCCGCTCTAGGGAGTTTGTATCAGGGGATGCAACGGACACAAGATGCTTTGAAAGAGTACGAGAAAGCACTCGCTCTGAGTCAGGACAACCCCAACGAACGTGTCAGTGCGGGCTTGTATTCAAACATGGGGATATTAGCCCAGCGGAACAACGACCCAGATAAGGCTGAAGCTTATTTTAAGCAGGCTCTGGCGCTTTATCAGGCGATTCAGCAAGACAAGGGTACTGCCGACCAGCTGAGTAATTTAGCAATATTGGCACGGGGTAAAAAACAGTTTCAGCAAAGCGAAGCATTACACCAAAGGGCCATTGAGCTTTATCAGCAAGGCAATCACCCACAGGCAATTATCAATCAGTATATTAATCTTGGTTTTTTATACACCGCATGGAATAAAAAGGACATGGCCTGCGACTATTGGCAAAAAAGTCTAAAGAACCTTACCGACTCCGCATTCGCAATGCGCAAACAACGCATTGAAGACATTGTTAAGCGCGACTGTAAACCCCTACCGGCAGCCTCAAAATCTGAGGACTAGCCTCTGCGCCACGCATGAAATTTAGCCACATACTCCAATAATTTCTCCGGTGCATGTGCGCGCTTCCAGTGCCCTGCGGCAAACTTATTCGCTTCAGACATTGTTGGGTAGATGTGAATTGTGCCAAGTATTTTGCTTAAGCCAAGATTATGTTTCATGGCTAGGATAAATTCAGGAATCAAGTCGCCAGCATTTTTTCCTAGAATTGTCACCCCCAGAATTTTATCTTTACCCGGCACAGTGAGTACTTTCACTATCCCTTCATTACTACTATCCGCAATGGCACGATCAAGGTCATCTATTCCATACGTGGTGAGTTCATAGGCAATTCCCTGCTCGCCTGCCTCCTTTTCATTCAGGCCAACTCGTGCCACTTCAGGATCAGTAAATGTCGCCCAGGGAACCACACGATAATCCACTTTAAAGCGCTTCACGCCACCAAACAGTGCATTGACACTGGCAAACCAGGCCTGATGTGCTGCAGCATGAGTCAACTGATAAGGGCCAGCCACATCACCAACGGCATAAATGTTCGGGAAATTAGTGGTTAAAAAACTATCGGTATGAACCGTGCCTCGTGGACTAATCTCGACCCCCAGCTTTTCCAGACCAAAGCCCTCAACATTCGCTTCACGCCCCAAAGCCAGTAGTACGTGATCAAATGGGATTCGCCTGGTTGCTCCTTCATGCTCACACAGCAGAAGTTTTTGCCCTGCTTCGACAACAAATGCTTTGGCGTGGTGCGACAACAGCACCTTAATACCTTCTTCAACAAAACGGCTCTGCATCCATTTCGCAATATCCTCATCCTCACGATTCATAATGCGTTCAGAGTGCTCAATCATTGTTACCGTGGATCCCAAGCGACTAAATGCTTGCGCTAATTCACAACCAATCGGACCACCACCCAAAACAAGTAAACGCCCCGGCAACCTATCAAGGTCCCACAAATTATCGCTGGTCAGGTAATCAATCTTGTCCAGGCCTGTTATCGATGGCACACGCGGGCGTGCACCCGTGGCGATAATCATCGTTTTGGTCGTAAGTAGCTTGCCGTTTACCTCAACACGGTAAGGATCAATAATGCTGGCTTCCCCCGTGATCACCTCCACCCCCAGATCGGTATAACGCTCAATCGAATCATGTGGCTCAATTTTTTTGATCACTTCCTGTACACGCTGCATGACAACCTTAAAGTCAAAACTTGGCTGCATGTTGTTCAAGCCATACCGCTCCGCATGTTCCGCTTCATACATCGCCTTGGCCGTTCGGATGAGAGCCTTACTTGGCACACAGCCCGTATTCAAGCAATCGCCACCCATTTTATGCTTCTCAATTAAGCCCACTTTGGCTTTAACTGCCGCTGCAATATAAGCCGACACCAAACCACCTGCGCCAGCGCCAATCACCAAGAGGTTGTAATCAAAACGCTTGGGCTTGTCATAAGCCGCTAAGATTTGATTAGCGCGGATTTTATCCACCACTTTTTTAGCCACTATGGGGAAAATGCCAAGTAGTGCAAAAGCGATGAATAACTCCGGCGAAAGAATACCGGACAGCGAGTCAATCTTGCCCAGTTGTGTACCTGCATAGATATAAACAAAAGTCCCAGCCAACATGCCAAGCTGACTCACCCATGCAAAGGTACGGGTGCGAATCGTCGTGAAGCCCATTAAGATATTTACTAAAAAGAATGGAAATAAAGGCACCAGACGCATTGCAAATAAGTACAACGCCCCTTCCCTATCCATGCCTTCGTTAATCACTTTTAGTTTATCGGCATAGCGACGTTGCAGGCTGTCCCGAAATAAATAACGGGCCACCAAAAAGGCCAATGTAGCGCCGATAGTGCTGGCAAAAGACACAATCACAACCCCTACAGGCAAGCCAAATAATGCGCCAGCCAAGGGCGTCATAATCGTGGCTCCCGGTAAGGATAGCGCTGTCACCACCACATAAGCCACAAAGAACATCAGCAATGTTAGGGCTGTATTTTCTTGATAATAATGATTGAAGGCTTGTTGCTTTGCTTTAATAAAATCCAGAGAAAGATACTGCTGTAAATCACACAAGAAAAAAATTGCAACCAACAGCACCATCACACCAAACACTATTTTTTTATTCATGGAATTTCCATACGTACTTAATACGGATTTGGTTGCTTCACTTTATACCATCAACCCAGAGAAAAAAGCCCCATACATAAAAGAATGTACGAGGCCATGACGACTCAATCGCAATACTGATTTTTCAGCAACACCCCCGATTGGAGTGAACTACTTTATAGAATTTTATCCAGCGCAGACGCTAAGTTCGCAACCGTCTCATCAATATGATGCAGCTTATCCAAACCAAATAAGCCAATACGGAAGGTTTGGTAGTCATCCGGCTCATCACACTGAAGCGGTACGCCCGCTGCAATCTGCAAGCCCACATCAGCAAATTTCTTACCCGTGTGGAGCCCCGTATCATCGGTATAACACACCACCACGCCCGGCGCACCGAAACCATCCGCCGCCACACTCTTAATGCCTTTTTCAGCAAACAATGCCCTGACTCGCTGCCCAAGCTCCAACTGTTCATCACGCACTTTGTCAAAACCATACTCACGCGTCTCATTGATAATATCGCGAAAACGAGTTAGCGCATCGGTTGGCATAGTCGCATGGTAAGCGTGTCCACCGTTTTCATAGGCTTCCATAATCTGTAACCATTTTTTCAGATCACACGCAAAGCTACTGCTGGTAGTTTCTTCAATGCGCGCTCTGGCCAACTCGCCCATCATCACCAAACCACAACACGGCGACGCACTCCAGCCCTTTTGAGGTGCGCTCACCAACACATCAACGCCCAAGGCTTTCATGTCCACCCAAACCGTCCCGGATGCGATGCAGTCCAACACCATTAAACCGCCCACTTCATGTACGGCTTCAGCCATTGCAGCGATATAGTCATCAGGGAGCATAAGACCAGCGGATGTTTCTACATGCGGCGCAAACACCACATCCGGCTGTTTATCACGAATTGCTGCCACTACTTCTTCGATGGGAGCTGGTGCAAAAGGAGACTGTGGCTCATCAGCAATACGACGTGCTTTTAGTACCGTCTCACTCGCAGGAATATTGCCCATTTCAAAAATTTGTGTCCAGCGGTAGCTAAACCAGCCATTTCTGACAACCAAAACCTTCTTATCCGTCGCAAACTGGCGTGCAACTGCCTCCATACCAAACGTACCACTGCCCGGTACAATCGCGACAGCGTGAGCGTTATAGACCGCTTTCAACGCAGATGAAATATCGTTCATCACGCCCTGGAACAACTGCGACATATGATTTAGGGAACGATCCGTGTAGACCACTGAATATTCTAACAACCCATCTGGATCAATACCGGGTAACAATCCTGACATAACGACTCCTCAATATACTAATGGCACGATAGTGCCGGAATGCTACTCAAGTGGCAATATGTATATCGGACAGCAGGTGATCAATACCGTTGTTTAAGCACGAACTGCCGCCAATCCACTTCCAGCTCAGACATATCCGTATACCCAGTGACAGCAAGTAATGACTGAATACCAAACGGGTCGCTCTTTATATTATCGCGATAAAGCGTGTAGTATTTCACCAAAAGTCCTTTGGATTGCAGATAAAACATCAGGTATCTAGCCTGAGCATAATTCAGGTTCCGGTTGATACCATAAAACGCCCGATCAGAACCCCGCATCACCTTTTGCAGACTCATCAGCGATTTTGATCTGATTGCGGCCTGAAGACTGCCAAGCCGCCAATTATTCAGACCTAAAACGCGCCCAAAGCGAGAGCTTGAACGCTCATAGAGCGAGGCGAGGCCCTCATTGAACCATAATGGGCTTTCAGGAAAGTTTTTCTCAATATAGGGATGCACAATTTCATGCAACAACGTGCCACTGCCTGTCCCCACATTCATCGCCATTCTACCGGCGGGAGGCTGGTAATAGCCATAGTTGCTTGGAGGCACAACAGACCATAGTTTCCGGTTATATTTGGTATAGCTTTCAGCATCCTTAAATAACCAGATAGTAATCACCTTATCAGGGTCTGCGGCAAAAAGTTGTCTTCTCAACGCTCCCTGAATCCGTTGTATTTTAGCTTTCCAAAATAATAAATCCCTATGACTCATATTTCCGGTAAGAACGTAGGGATAGCTCACTTCAATAGGAAAACTCGGTGTCAAAGCATTGACCTTTTGACTGGCAATCTTCACCTGCAAAGATGATTGAGAATTTGTGAGGCCTACATTTGCCTGGTGCTTTATATCGTGGGTTCCGCAAGATACAAGATTTGCAAGCAGCGCAATGAAAAGCATAAATTGGGCAAATCGTTGAAGCCTGAGTAGCGGGGATATTAATGCCATGATTACCAACCAAATACCTTTACCTTGCTCTGAATACTATCATCAAAGTTTTTTGAACATTAGCTATGCACCCATTATTAGCGGTAATCGCTTTCTCAGAATTAAGCCACGCACCTATTAACATCATACGCGAGGGGGTCGCCATGGGTGTTCTTCTCGCTTATCGTGCGTATCCATTGTTCGCTTATTGCGTTGTATCAATATTCGCTTATTGTGCTTGTTTGGGGCGAATCATCGGTTCGCTGCCTGCCAACACACCGGATGGCAAGGCGTCTGACCCGATCAGGCTAGCTTTGAAACAATAGGAGGTGCTTGGTGATAAAATCTCCCAACGACGCGATGCTGCCGAGGTTGAACAACCCCAACAACTGACCGTTAAGGATCAGCAGTCTTTTACAAAAAGGTGATGGAACTCGATGTTGGCGAGTCAACAAGCGCTGTGCATTAATTGCTACTTGCTGAACTTGATAGAATTGGTAGCGGGGGTAGGATTCGAACCTACGACCTTCGGGTTATGAGCCCGACGAGCTGCCTGGCTGCTCCACCCCGCACCAGAGAGTTGGGATTATAGGAACTCCCCTACCTTCACGCAAGCTTTATTCGCGATTAATTTCAAAAATAACCGACGAGCGTTAAAACGACAGGGTATTCAATACCTTAGTGCCACGATACTTCACCCACGCACCTCGCTTAACCGCATCACCCTGCTTGGGTAATAACAAGAAATGACGTTCTCCGGGGTTTTGATAGCCCTCTGGAATGGAGTCCGTTTTCAGAATTGCCATCGCAATCTCAGACCACGTTGTATCCTCACCGTCGTACCTCACGTTGTATTGTGTTCCATCCGTATGCGTGGAGAAAATAGCATTTTGCAACTCAATTGCGCCAGGGTCGAGAATCTCCTGAGCCAACACGCTCGGTGAGGCTACATCAACGACGGTATCCGCATTGACCACTTCAAATAGCAGGCCATCCTTGCGCACTTTTTCAATAATCGTGCGGATTTCCGGCTTTAAACGCTCGGCAACTGCGCATACTGATGTCGATAAATCATCCGACTCAATCTGGTGTGAGTCATTGGCCAGGATCAATAAGGTTGAGGCCGTGTCAATATTCGCCCGCTTTAACACATCACTGTCTGAAGGCACACCTTTTACAAATTGCACCGCCAGTGATGTCATCCATGCCGCCTTCTCCTCCAGTTGGTTATTCACACATACAATGCCCAAATCTTCATAACGCACATCGTTACGCAACTCCGACACAATATGCTGCACCTTGTCGTCACTTGGGTAGCCGGCAATAATCAAATCTATCTTATCCTTCATACTCATTAATCCTCGTTTGCGACGGGAGCTAATGCCCACCATCACCTCCGTCATTTTACCCAAGAACAAACCCAGCAAGGCAATGCCAACCACCATATACAACGTCACCAATACCTTACCAAAGCCACTACTTGGGGAAATATCTCCATAGCCAACGGTGGTGGCCGTGGTGACTAAAAAGTAATAAGTATCGAGCGGCGGCAACCCCTCAACCAGAGACATATATAAGGCAAAAAAGAATGACAAACCGAGGAACAACAGTAACAAATACTTGTTCTCCCGAATTGTCCGCAACGCCTTGAGTCGCTTGAGCGCATTAATCCAAAAGAACATGAGTTATTCACCCGAAATGGCAAGATCCGCAAAACGAATGGCAGGCATACACGCCGAGCGTTGCCAGTTCCAGTAAGTTTCATCACCAATGCAGGCAATATGATTCAGCATTTTGTAGAAGTTACCGGCAACCGTTATACCCCGTACTGGCTGAATGCGCTGACCATCGCGGCATAAATAACCGGCAGCGCCCAAGCTAAAATCACCCGAAATGGGATTCGCACCAGAATGTAAGCCCTGCATACTGGTCACTTCCAGATAGTCGCCTGCAAGTAGCTCAGCTTGACCAGCCTCCCCCTGCTCAACAAACAACTGGTGATGGCCCACTCCCAGCGGCGAGCGCACACCGCGCGAAGCATGGCCGGTTGTCTTAACCCCAAAATGACTGGCTGTCACACTATTGTGCATCATATTCTGGAACATGCCATCGACAATAAACGGCACATCCATCGTGGCGGTGCCTTCATCGTCAAACAAACTGTAACCAAAACCATCCATCAAGCGTGGCTTATCCCAGAGCTGAAGGCGACTATCGGCCACCTGCTGCCCCAATTTTTCGCGCCACGGGTTAATCCCGTCTTTGGCAGCCTTGCCCGATAACACCATCGTGAAGACAGAAAATAGACCAACCTGACATTCACGGTCAAAAATCACATCATAGTGTTTTGATGGGACGGGCCTGCCTTCCAGCATATTCAGGCTTAAATCTGCAACGGTTTCCACCAACTCAGGAATATTCAGGTCACAGGTCAAACGAGACATTTGACCAGTACCTTTCATCGCATTTTTCTCGCCATCCTCGGCCAGCGCATAGGCGTAGGCATAAACCATGCGCGAACGACTGGCGGCATCTAGTCCAGCACTGGAAAAAATATAGCGACTGCCGAAAGACTCTGCCACGCCATTATAGGGTGCACTTTTAATCAGGGCCTTATCGAGTAAACCTTGCTCCAAGGCTAGTACCATGTCGATTTTCTCCTCGACGGTACTGTCATCTTGTGGGCAGAAAATGGCATCATCTGAACGTAATGACTGTGGATCATTCAGAATCTTTTCGTGTGGCTCCTCAGTGGAGAAAGTGGCGTTTTGCAAAGCCTGATCGACCATCCAAACCAAGGATTCCTGGTCACCGGCCTCGCTGTAGGCAATCCCAACCTTGTTATCCTTAATCACCCGCACCCCAAAGGTTCGCGTATTGCTGACCGTGTGCTCTTCCAGCTCACCCTCATTGGCTTTTAGCGACAAGGACTCATTTTCCAGCACAATCAAATCGGCATCCGCACCCGCAGCGTTGGCTCGCTCAAATACCTGCTCACTGGCGGCGACCAAAGTATTCTCTACTGGCTGTGTCATCAGGCATTACCTCCGACCAAAATATTATCGACTTTAAGCGTTGGCTGCCCCACCGTTGTCGGAATCGAACCACTTACCGAGCCACACATGCCACAGGCGAGTTCAAAATCTTTGCCAACCATACTGATCTCTTTTAATACCTCAGGGCCAGTACTAATCAGCGTTGCCGCTTTAACCGGATACTGAATTTTACCCTTCTCGACATAATAGCCTTCGGTAACGGCAAAGTTAAACTCTCCTGTACCCGGCTGCACCGAGCCACCGCCCATGTGCGAGGCATAAATACCCTTGTCGATGGAAGCAATCATGTCATCAAAGCTGCTGTCACCTGCCTCAATAAACGTGTTACGCATCCGCGATGCAGGCGCAAAGCGATAAGACTGACGACGGCCAGAGCCAGTGCGCGCATAACCCGTTTTCTCGCTCCCCACACGATCCACCAAAAAGCTGGTGAGCTGACCATTTTTTATAAGCTGGGTACGTTGAGTTTCCATGCCCTCATCATCCACATTAATCGAACCCCACCCATTGACCAAAGTGCCATCATCAACCGCATTCACAACATCGCTGGCAATCATTTCACCCATTTGGTCGTGGAATACAGATGCCTTTTTTGCCACGGCGGTGGTTTCCAGCAAATGCCCGCAAGCTTCATGAAAAATGACCCCACCAAAACCATTACCAATAACCACCGGCATTTTACCCGATGGACAAGGCCTGGCGGTCAGGTTTACCAGTGCCTGACGAGCCGCTTCTTCCCCGGTGTATTTGGGGTCGATGGTGTCGCCTAATTCCCAGCCTGATAAACCACCATCGTTCCAGCGGCCACTGGACTGCTCTGTGCCATCACTGGCAATGGCGGTTAAACCAGCGCGGATATAGTTGCGAGTGTCATTAATGTGCAGACCTTCGCTGTTAAAAATCTCAACGGCCTGCTCACGCTGCATACAATAACCGCGTGTCTGGCTAATACGCTCACCAACCGCATGTGCCGCTGCATTAGCCTTTAGTAGATAATCAACCTTACTATCAATCGCTGCATTCTGACTCAGCACGATTTTAGCGGGGTGATGATTGCTTATACTACGACAATCAAAGCGAGTGAAGTCATGCAGCCGCTGGCTTAAATCCCGCGCCGATAATGTGGAAGCGATGCGCTTTAAACTCTCCGCATCCGTTTGATTGGTGTAGCCATAAAGCACCTTGCTACCAAAAACAATACGCAGGCCAATACCAAAGTCGATACCTGAATCCACCGACTTTACTTTGTCGCTCAGAGTCTCTATGGAGGAGGTACGATGTTTTTCGATAAATAATTCAGCAAAGTTCGCCCCCAGTGACAGGGCATGGTCGATAACCGACTGAGCAATGGCAGGATTCAGCATCCGGCATCTCCTCTCTTTATTATGATGATGCTCGATATTATCAGGGCTTAGGTGCCGATTCACAAGCGTACACGCTCCACTGATACAGAATCACTCAGTAATGGGATACATTGTTGGTCAACAACATCATCAACTGCCCAAAAATGTAAAAGCCCCGCAAATAACGAATACCTGCGAGGCTTTTATTTTTTGCAATGGGTTATTTATTAACAACAACCCAAGGCATTAGCGGTTATGGCTGGTAGGTTTTTACCAATAGGACATAACGGGCTTTTTCCACATGGTCTGGATCGGGGAAAAAGTTTCTTTTTGGATCCGCCTGGTGCTCACCGCGGCTTTTACCGTCACGGTAAGCCACTACAACATTCCCGTCACTCATATCCAGAGCGTACACGAGGTCGTATATCTTTCCTTTCTCCTCCGCGTCCGCTGCCGACTCCTCTTTCGTCATCGGACTCCAGCCTTTCTCTCTTGTGGTCGGATACTTCTTAGGTGTAGAAGACCAGAGATATGGCGAGCTACCATTACGGAGAGCCAAGCCGTTACTATTTTCCTGCTTGTACTTCAAGCCCCTGGCAAACAAAAATAACTCACGATTAGTAGCGGGAAAGATATAACGGTTATCAATAATACGCATTAGCTCCTTAATATTAGCCACGCGCCAACCCTCGGCCTTTTGTTGCTCGGTGACTGCATTCAAGGCATCTTTCCAACTCTGGAACTCTGTAGCATCGCCACTACAGCTCCCATCTTCAGCACTACTACCTGGGACATAAGTTTGACCAACAAGACAACGTGACCAGACCAAGCCATCCTCAGTACTGGTCACCTCTTCGCCACTTACCTGAAAATTACCTGCAGGAATATCAGCAACTACCTTGTCATCGTATTGATATTCACGATCCACAATCGCATCAGCAGCATAAACATTGCTTGCCATAATTCCGCTGATCGCGACCGCACATACCAAGAGAGAGTAGCCCGTTTGTAGTGTATTTTTAAACATAATAAAACCTTTCTATTGAATCCATACCGTTAGCACAATTAATCTATTTTGATACCGCGATCAGTCCAGTCTTGTTGTAGGTGCTACTCGGATCTTCCGGAGTAAATTCACCATTTGGCAACATAGTCCATACACGGTCAAACTTCACTGAATAAGGCCCTGAATAGCCATCACGCGTATCAGGGGTCGCAGTGACAGATCTTGTCCAGTAAGATACCCTCACCCTTTTATAACGAGTATCAACCAGCTCGGGATCAGTTTCATCTGCCGGAACAGTATAGATACTCATTAACCAATCTGCCTGCGTCACAACTTCATTATCAGAGCTATTAAGGTTAACAATATCAAATAGTTCTGCTTTACTTGGCAATTGCCAGTTACTCTTACCACACAACTGAATTGCATTTAGCTTGGCAAGATAAGCAGCTGTTGTACAATTCCCAATTTTGCCACATGGACTCCACTCACTTTCTTCGTTATCTTTTTTACCTAAACCCTGAC
Organism: Pseudomonadota bacterium; assembly: GCA_002747455.1. Classification (GTDB taxonomy): domain Bacteria; phylum Pseudomonadota; class Gammaproteobacteria; order Thiotrichales; family Thiotrichaceae; genus Leucothrix. Next base: position 31,890 of record PDPG01000045.1, read on the forward strand.
TCTCATCATAATAGGAATAGTCCCACTGAGAATCGCGCAAACCCCGCTTATCTTCTTCACCATAGGTGTACTTGGCATAAGTCTTACGCTCCCAAACCAGATTGGTCACATTATCTTTTACACAAGCCCAATTTTCGTCATCGTTAGCCAGCTCACCGCCATTTTCATCCAACTTAGTGAAGTCAAAACCGGCATGACCATTCGCATTATCGTTATAAACAACATCGCGCCCAGCTGCACAATCTTGCTTTGAGCCATCCGCGCACGTTGTGCCATTACTCCCCTTTTCAACACCCGCAGAATAAGTCACACCAGTGTCGTTGATTTTTGGTGTTACCTCTGCTGAAGTACCCGAATTATCAATGACTTTTACATTAACAGTACCCAGCACCACAACGGCACCATCCGAAGGTTTATTCGGGTTTTTTGGGTTACTTAAGGTAAAGGTCAGATCCCAGTCACCTCCACTAACCCCATCGGGCTTAAAGATAAATCTCATCATCTGATGCCCTCTACTGCCGCTATACAGTTCAATCGTACCCCGAGCTTGTTTGGGGTCTTCAAGAATCGTGGCAACATCGCCTTTGGCACTGGTCAGCTCATAGTCCACAGTGATGGCTTTATCTTTTGTCAGTTTAGTTACATAAACGAACTCATTAGTTGTTACATCTATCTTCAACAGATTACATGGCTTTTCCTTTTCGCACATAAAAATTACATTACCATCACCGCCACCCATGTTTTTAGTGTAGTGAGATCCATCTTCATAAAGATCCTCAAGCCCCATACGTAAGGCATTTATTTTTATAGTCGGAGGAGCCTCTGAACCTGTTCCACCTGAACCTGTTCCACCTGAACCTGTTCCACCTGAACCTGTTCCGCCCGTACTCGGTGTTTGCGGGTTTAGATTGGGTTTATCATCAGTACCGTCACAAGCGGCCAAAAATACACACAACGAACCGGCTAACAATAGCCGGGAGATGGCGATGGGTTTGAGTAACATAAAAATGTTCCTTTGAATACGTAATAAACACTAACTTTCCCAGCGATCATGTGCCGGAAAAATTACAGCTATAAGGACAAAATATTGCGATTCCCCAAGTTGACGACTTGCCCAGCAATATTTGCGCGTATTCAATCACAAACCATTTGATAATACAAATGATAATCGTTACCATTCGCAGCTGCTAAAATCTGGGCTATAGCAGCAGGTGTTCCATCGGGTTTTGAGCAGTTTCCGCCCCGCCAGCACTAGCCACTGTGGTTTTAATCATTACTTCTGTCTTTTTCTAATGGATCTGAAATTTATGAAACTCGTTACAAACCTACCGTGTATGAGGCCGCTGCCTTATGCCATTGCATTGCTGTTGTGTAACCCTGCACTGGCTGAGGAGGCTGCACCCCAAAAGGATAAAAAGGCCAGCTCTGCCGCATCCGTCACCGTGTTTGATGAGGTGGTGGTCACTGCTGATAAAATTGCAGACACCGTGGATACCACCAACACCAGTAATACAACCAGTAAAGAGATTCGCGAAAACCAAATTAATAGCCAAAAAGATCTGGTACGCTACAACCCCGGTGTCAGTGTCTCAGAGGTGGGGCGCTATGGCTCAAAAGGCTTTGCGATTCGGGGCGTGGAAGGTAATCGTGTGGCGATTACGGTTGATGGTCTTGCGATTCCTGACATTGAAGTCAATGAGATATTTACACCGTATGGCTACCTTAACAACAGCCGCTTTTCATCTGATGTGGAGTTGATGGAAAGCATCCAGATAAAAAGTGGCTCGGACGGTGTGAGTTCAGGCAGTGGCTCCTTAGGTGGGTCGGTTAGCTATAACACCAAGAAGCCCGAAGACTTACTGAATGGCAAAAAGATTGGCAACGTGCAAGTTGGCGGGTATGCAAAAACTGGTTATTCCACAAAAAACGAAGAAGGTATGTTTGCCGTTGGTGCATCTGCCAAGACGAATAAGCTCTCAGCCATTGTCAACTACGTGACGCGTGATGGACATGAACTAAAAAATCATGAAATGCGTAAGTTTGATAAAGACCGTTTATCCATTAATCATGTATTTCCTGAAAACGAGATTGGAACCAAGGGGATTTACCCTGACCCGTCGCACTATGTCAGTAATGCCATTTTAGGTAAGGTCCAGTTTCAACCAAACGAACAGCATAAGATTGGGCTAAACGGTAGCTTTGACGAGCGAGAAAATCAAAACTACGCCATTACCAAAATAACTCTTGGTAATCAGCGCCGCCTTGCATGGGATAAAAACCAACGCAGCAGCTATGGCATAGCCTACGAATACACCCCCCTTGATCATAAAGCCATTGATAATATTGAAGCGAAATACCAACACCAGAGTGTGATGGCGCTTGGAAACACCTTCACCTATTATGAAAAATTCGCTACAGAGGGGGTGTATGAGCTATGGTTCAACGAGTATCGCCCCATTTACCAAGACACGGATAAGGTATCGCTTTCCGCTAATTTCTCACCAAAAGATTTATCCATATTTTCTACGAAGACTTCACACGAAGTATCGGTGAATACCTCATTCAGTCGCGGGGATTATGACCCGTATTACATGACCTACTCCACCTTTGGCGACTTTATCACAATCGCGTCTCCCGACATGAAAACCGATATTTTCAATGCATCGGTTACCGACAAAGTCAAAATCGGTGACAAAACCCGCATTGAGGCTGGTGTGCGTTATGACCGATACACCCGCAAGCCATATTTTCATCCGGCAAAAGAAGCGGATATAACCAAGTACAGTGGCGGTATACTGAAAGAAATGTATGAAAATGGCAGCTTCGATAAGCACACCACATTTGACAACTTTGGCTGGTCATTATTAGGCGAGCACCAACTGACAAATCGCTGGACAGGGGAATATAAAGTCGCAACTGGCTTTTTGGTGCCAACGATCAATCAGATGTACAGCAGCTTCTGTTTCTTAGGCAACTGCCAAAAGCCTAATATCAATTTACGCCCTGAAACCTCGGTTAACCACGAACTGGCCCTAAAAGGCGAGTTTGACAAAGGTAATGTTGAAGTAAGAGGCTTTTACAGTAAGTACAAGGACTTTATCGACACCATTAATTACAATGGCCAACTGCCAAGCGGCACTTACAGCAACCTGATCGAAGCCATCAATATTGATGAGGCCGAAGTAAAAGGGATTAGTGTCGGTGGTGAGCTGTACCTTGATAGTTTATTCAATATTGACTCAGGTGCCAGCATTACCCTAAACGCCAAAGTCACTTATGCCGAGGACAGCACCAGCAAAGGCACTAACCTGCTGGCAACGCAGCCATTGACCAGTATTATCGGTGTAGACTATACCTCACCAAGTGAGAAATACAAGCTACATGCAAAACTCACTTATATTGCTGAAAAAGACGCGGATGACGCCAAGAAGCTCGAATACAACTACGATGAAGATCGTGAGTATGTTGACTCATTTATCAGAACCGAAGGGCTGGAAGATAAGCTGTCTTCCGCAATGCTGTTTGATCTTTACGGTAGCGTGAAGCTAGGCAAAGGTTTGAGCTTGAACGCGGGTGTGTACAACCTCTTTAATGAAAAATACATCCCGTGGGATAGCGTACGTCAGCTCTCCACCATTGGCATTAATAATATGGTAAAGGGCGATGGTATCTGGCGCTACTCAGCACCGGGTCGCAACTATGGTCTGTCAGTCAATTACGAATTTTAGGCTGTAGGGTTATAACGCCATTTCCTGGCAATGGGTTGTGGCGTTGTGCCAAAGGTTCTGGGGATTAATCAGGCTTTATCACGATACTCTGTTAAGAATCAAGCACTTGCTTAAGAAATGGTATTGTAATTTTGGCGTGTTGCCGCAGACTTTCCTGATCAATCACATCCAGCATGGTCAACATTGACCCCATATCCCGTGGGTAGTGGCGGTTTAAGTAGTCAATCACCCGATCATTCAATGCCAAACCACGTTGCGCGGCACGCTGCCGCAGGGCATTATTTTTATCATCATTGGACAAGGCATGAAGCGAATAGCTTTCCCCCCAAATCAGGCGGGAGGCAAGGTCTGCTAGTTTGCAGTCGAGGTGACGTGGGTTTTGCGAGGCGCTAAAGAGTAGGCGTTGATTGCCTGTGCGGCTGTTGTTAATCAAATCAAATAAGGCTTCTTCCCAATCCAGATTGCCCAACACCAAATCAACATCATCCACCACGATCAGGTTCACGCTGTCCAAGCCACGGGTTGCCGCCGTGCCGTAACTGGCCAGGGACTTCATGGGCAAATAAGATACACGCTGCCCTCGTTCGCTGGCATGGTAGCAGCAGGCTTGTAGCAAATGTGATTTGCCAGAATGCATTTCACCCCAGACAAATAACTGCGCCGTTTGCTCAGACTCAGCAAAGCTTTTGACTCGTTCGATCACATCATGATTTTCTTCTGTTGCAAAGAAGGAATCAAAACGCAGTCCGTCACGTGTGGTGACATTGAGTGTCATTTGCTGTGTCATCAGAATCGGTATATTTGACTTTCGATATAAGAATCATGGGCATGACGAAGCAGTACGGCTAGCACAGCAAACGCAGGTAAGGCCAGCAAGATGCCAAAAAAGCCGAATAATTGCCCACCTGCCAAGACTGCAAAGATGACCGCCACCGGATGTAACCCAATCCGGTCACCCACCAGCAATGGGGTCAGCAGCATGCCTTCCACCATTTGTGCTATACCAAACACCACGAACACCCAGAACACCATCATAAAGCTTTGCGTTTCCACAAATGCCGAGATGCCTGCCAATGCCATGCCCACAATCAGTCCCATATAGGGCACAAAGCTAATAATACCGGAGATAATACCAATCAATAGGGCAAAATTAACACCCACAATGGCCAGTCCAACGCTGTACATAAAACTCAACGCCAACATCACCAGCATTTGGCCACGCAGAAACGCACCTAATACTTCGTCGGACTCTTCAGCCAACATCACTAATTTTGGTTCAACATTGCGCGGCAATAATTCACGGATATAAGCAACCAGACGATCCCAGTCACGCAACAGATAGAAGGTAATCACCGGAATAAGCACAATGTTCGCCAGCCAGCCCATCACCGCCAAACCAGAGCGTGATACCGTGCTAATCAATCCCTTTAAAAAACCGCCAGCGGTTGACCATTCTTCCGTCAGTGTTTGCCCAAGGCGCTCTATATTCAAGCTAGGGACACTAATGCCCAACTTGGTCAGTAATGGCTCAACCGTGCCACTAAACCATTCGATATAGATATGGAAGTTTTTATCAAAATCAGATACCTGGTTTTCTAATAGCGTGACCAATACCACCAGAAAAGGTAACAGGATGCAGAATAAAACGGTAAAAACAATAAGAACCGAAGCTGTTCGGGAAATCTTATACGTTTCCAGCCGATCAACTAATGGATCACCTAGATAAGCCAGTAACGCACCCGTCACGAAGGGCAACAGAATCGGTGCCAATAAATAGAGCATGATGCCCGTAACACCAAACATGGCCAACCAAAACCATTTTGTATTTGCAGCCATAACACCTTCCTAACGGCTAAATGAGGATCAATTTAAATCCAGTACATCCTGCATGCTATAGACGCGAGCCGGTTTACCGACCAGCCAGTTTGCGGCACGCACTGCACCTTTGGCAAAAGTCATACGGCTGGATGCTTTGTGGGTGATTTCAATACGCTCACCAATATCTGCAAACATTACTGTGTGCTCGCCCACAATATCACCCGCACGAATCGTTTCAAAGCCAATTGTCTGACGCTCACGCTCGCCGGTTACACCTTCACGGCCATAAACGGCGCATTTCTTCAGATCACGATCCAGCGCTTTGGCTAACACTTCACCCATGCCCAGCGCGGTACCAGATGGTGCATCAATTTTATGGCGATGATGGGCCTCAATCACTTCGATATCTACTGTGTCCCCCAGCACTCGCGCAGCCATATCCAACAATTTAAAACAGAGGTTGACCCCGACACTCATATTGGGTGCAAAGACCAACGGAATGCGCTCGCCCGCAGCCTGAATTCGAGCTTTTTGCTCATCACTAAAACCTGTAGTACCGATCACCATCGACTTCCCGTGAGCCACACAGTAGTCCAAGTGCGCCATGGTTGCATCAGTGGTCGTAAAGTCGATCAACACATCAAAGTCACCCGCGGCTTCCAGAGAGCTGGATAGGGCCACTTGGTTCTTGCCAATTCCGGCCACTTCACCTAGATCTGCACCAACCAACGAGCTATCCGGCAGGACAGTCCCTACTGTTACCTGACTGTGCTCATCGGCCTGAACGGCCTCAACCAGCGTTTTCCCCATGCGACCAGCCGCACCAACAATCGCGATGTTAATCATTTCTTATCTCCCTCGAACCAGCTCTTGACGTTATCAAGGAAAGATTTTGTCTTATTGCCCCAACCATGCATTTCTGGACTGTGCTTTCCGTGGTTGCCCTCCAGACTATTTTCAAACTCACGCAGCAAACGCTTCTGATCCTTGGTCAGACTGACCGGCGTTTCCACCTGAATTTTACAGAATAAGTCACCTTCAAACGCATCACGCACCGACTTCACGCCCTTACCCCGCATACGGAATACTTTGCCTGATTGCGAGCCATGCGGAATCTTTAAATTTACCTTGCCGTTCAGCGTGGGTACTTCAACTTCTCCCCCCAACGCGGTGGTGACAAAAGTAACCGGAATAGTGCAGTACAAATCACTACCTTCACGCTCAAAAATATCGTGGCGCTTCAGGTTCATTTGCACATATAAGTCACCCGCTGGGCCACCGTTGATACCTGCTTCGCCCTCACCGGATAGGCGAATCCGGTCGCCAGTGTCCACACCCATCGGAATTTTGACTTCCAGTGTCTTTTGCTTTTCGACACGCCCCTGACCGCGACAGCTACCACACTTTTCCTTAATCGTTTTTCCACTGCCCTGGCAACTTGGGCAGGTTTGTTCAACCGAGAAGAAACCTTGCTGAATACGCACCTGCCCCTGGCCATGACAGGCGGAACAAGTCTCTGGTGTTGTGCCGGGTTTAGCACCAGAGCCCTTACAAGTATCACAGTTTTGCAGGGTTGGAACACGAATATCCACGGTCGTACCAAAGACCGCCTGCTCCAGTGTCAGGTCCAGGTTGTATTGCAGATCATTGCCTCGATAGGCACGATTTGGATTTGCTCTGCGCCTTCCGCCACCAAAGATTTCATCAAAGATGTCACCGAAGCCGCCGCCTCCACCACCCATACCAGCAGAACCGTCCACACCTGCATGGCCAAACTGATCATAAGCAGCACGCTTTTGTGGATCATTCAGTACTTCATAGGCCTCCTTAACAGCTTTGAACTTCGCTTCTGCGTCTGGATTGTCGACATTACGGTCGGGGTGATATTTCATCGCCATCCGCTTATACGCTTTTTTTAACTCACTCTCGCTCGCGTTCTTATTGACTCCGAGAGCATCGTAATAATCCTGCTTGGCCATACTGTTAACCTGAGTACTTGTAACTAAATTATGATTTGTTTAATACCAAAGCAGGCGCACAGAGAAAACCCTGCGCGCCTGCTGTATTGCTGACTTAACGTTGATTACTTCTTATTGTCATCAACTTCTTCAAACTCAGCATCAACGACATCGTCGTCAACCGGCTTTTGCTGTGCCTGATCACCGCCTGGTGCCGCACCCGCCTGAGCTTGTGCCTGCGCCAATGCGCCAGACGCTTCCATCAGTGCTTGCGCCTTAGATTCAATCAAATCTTTATCATCACCTTTGATCGCTTCTTTGACTTCATCCACCAGGGCCTGAACCTTGGCAACTTCCGCACCATCAACCTTGTCACCAAATTCTTTTAGCGACTTCTCTGTGGCGTGAACCATAGAGTCTGCAGAGTTACGTGCATCCACCAGCTCACGAAGCTTTTTATCTTCCTCAGCATGAGCCTCGGCATCTTTAACCATTTGCTCAATTTCATCATCCGACAAACCAGAAGATGCCTGAATCTGGATAGACTGCTCTTTACCCGTTGCCTTATCCTTCGCGGATACATTCAGGATACCGTTGGCATCAATGTCCAGACTTACTTCGATCTGAGGCACACCACGCGGCGCTGGCGGAATATCCGTCAAGTCAAAACGACCCAGCGACTTATTACCAGATGCCATCTCGCGTTCACCCTGTAATACGTGAACCGTTACTGCGTTCTGGTTATCTTCTGCCGTTGAGAATACCTGCTGTGCCTTTGTCGGAATCGTGGTGTTCTTCTCAACCAGCTTGGTCATCACACCACCCATGGTCTCAATACCCAGAGACAGCGGCGTTACATCCAACAGCAGTACGTCTGTTACCGAACCACCCAGTACACCACCTTGAATCGCAGCACCCATGGCAACCGCTTCATCAGGGTTCACATCTTTACGAGGCTCTTTGCCGAAGAAATCCGCCACCGCTTCCTGAACCTTAGGCATACGTGTCTGACCACCAACCAAGATCACATCATCAATTTCAGATGCTGACAAACCCGCATCCTTCAGTGCAATCTTACAAGGCTGGATAGTACGTGTGACCAAGTCCTCAACCAAAGACTCCAACTTCGCACGTGTCACCTTGACGTTCAAGTGCTTAGGCCCTGTCGCATCCGCCGTGATATAAGGCAGATTGACATCGGTTTGAGTTGAAGAAGACAGCTCAATCTTGGCTTTCTCCGCCGCTTCTTTCAGACGTTGCAACGCCAACGGATCGTTATGCAGATCCACGCCGTTTTCTTTCTTGAACTCATCCGCCAAGTAGTCGATCAGGCGCATGTCGAAGTCTTCACCACCAAGGAATGTGTCACCGTTGGTTGCCAATACTTCAAACTGGTACTCACCATCAATCTCAGCAATTTCGATGATTGACACGTCAAACGTACCGCCACCTAAGTCATAAACAGCAATCTTCTTGTCGCCTTTGGACGCCTTATCCATGCCATAGGCCAACGCTGCCGCTGTTGGCTCATTGATAATACGCTTTACATCCAAGCCAGCGATCTTACCAGCATCTTTTGTCGCCTGGCGCTGTGAGTCATTAAAGTAAGCAGGAACAGTAATAACCGCCTCGGTCACTTCCTCACCCAGATACGCTTCTGCATCTTTCTTCAGCTTCATCAACACGCGGGCTGACACTTCAGGTGCTGACATCTTCTTGCCATTTACCTCAACCCATGCATCGCCATTATCTGCTTTTACAATGTTATAAGGGACCAGCTCAATATCTTTTTGCACGGCTTCTTCATCAAACGTACGTCCAATCAGACGCTTGATGGCATACAAAGTGTTGTCAGGATTCGTGACCGCCTGACGTTTTGCGGACTGCCCAACCAACACTTCTTCGTCGGTAAATGCAACGATTGAAGGCGTTGTGCGATGACCTTCAGCATTCTCAATCACCTTAGGCTCTTTGCCCTCAATGACCGCCACACATGAATTGGTCGTACCCAAGTCAATTCCAATAATTTTTCCCATTTTCTTGCTCCTAAAGAGAATTTTTAACTTGAGAAATAAATGCGGTTCATTTCTCTTAATTTCAAGTGGTAATTCGCGCTAACGATGAATTAATTCCGCTAAATTACTCAATTGGTTACTGATTAGTTCTTAACGACCATCACCATCGCCGGACGAACCAAACGTCCGTTCAGAGTAAAGCCTTTTTGCATCACGGCCATCACTGTATTATTTTCCATCTCAGGATTGGGCTGCATGCCCATAGCTTGGTGCAATTCCGGGTTAAACTTCTCACCAAGCGGATCTACTGCTGCAATATTGAACTTTTCCATGACCGACTCAAACTGCTTCATGGTCAACTCTACGCCCTCACGAATTTGCTCAACGCTGCCCTCTGCAGTCATGCCCATTTCCAGGCTATCGATGACTGGTAACAAAGCCTCTACAAATTTCTGTGATGCAAATTTGTGAGCATCTTCAAGCTGTTTGGCACTACGCTTGCGATGGTTGTCCATTTCTGCCTGAACACGCACAAGACTCTCCCAGTGCTCGTCCGCCTTTTTCTTGACAGCCTCCAGCTCCTCACGCAACTGTGTAATGACTTCGTCACTCGACAGCTCCTCATCCGTACTGGCGACTTCTTCAACCGATTCGGCACCTGCGTCTTCCGCTGAAACAGCCTCTGCATCGACCTCAGAAATGTGCTGATTTTCAGATGTTTGATCAGACTTGCTCATTGGTTCAACTCTCTTGGTAATCTTTTGTCACACCATAATTTGGTGTGCTCCATTTATTTTCAAGCTTTCGCCACGAAAAAATATGAAAAACCTTGAGTCGAGTCTGGTTTTTTAATTAAGTATATTAACAATATCTAATGTTCGGTTTCTTGCAACGATTTCAGGAAATTTTGGAGCGCAGTGCTGCACTGAGTAAGCGTGAAGTGATATCTACCACGGGAATAACCCGCTCATATTGCATACGTTTAGGGCCAATAACGCCTAAAACACCTAGATGTTTATCATCAACATGGTAAGAGGATGTCACCAGACTGCAATCGTTAAACACCGTCCTGCCCGACTCACGGCCTATAAATATCTGTACACCATCTGCCTGAATGCAACTATCCAGTAGCGTCAGCACATCCCGTTTTTCATTGAAGGCATTAAAGATTTGGCGCAATGTTTCAACATCTGAAAAATCATCGTACTCCAGCAAGTTTGCCTTGCCGACAATCAGACAGTTATCTTCCGCTTTTTCGTCTTTGGAGATATCACTGAATGCTTTCTCGCCCAATTCAATAGCAGACATCATCATGTTGTTAAGCGTTTCGCGGTCTTTATGCATGGCTTCCAGCATGTGCTGACGCGCCGCATGCAAGTCCATGCCATTTAGGTGCTGGTTCAGATAATTACCAAACTGCTGCAATTCTTCCGGTGAATATTCGCGGTCAGTGTAGAGCATCCGGTTCTGAACTTCGTTGTCATTCATGACCAGCACCGCCAACACCTGATCCGGTGATAAATACAAAAACTCAATATGACGAATCGCCACTGCTTCAGCACTGGGCAGCGTCACTACGCCGGCCATGTGCGTAATGCTGGACAATAGGCTAGAGGCACTCTGAATAAGTTGCGAACTGGTCGTGTGCGTATCGCTGAAACGCCCCTGAAGCGCATGTAGCTCGGTTTCATCCAGCGCCTTTACATTCACCAGTGAGTCCACAAACAAACGATAACCCCGTGCAGTCGGCACCCGCCCCGCAGATGTATGCGGTGAGTGGACGTAGCCCTGCTCTTCCAGGTTCGCCATCACATTACGCACTGTGGCCGGGCTGATTTTCAGGCCACTTCGCTTTACCAATGTGGAGGAACCCACTGGCGCTCCGTCAATGATATAGCCCTCAATCAGTACCTTTAACAACTGCTTTGCACGTTCATTTAACTGCGATTTGTCAGTAGCCATGATTCCGCCTGATACATTGCTCCGTTTTTTTCAATACTACCACTGGCCTTAAATATGGGGGCAGATGTGAATGCTTGCAAATAGAATTGGCACGCTTGCATTTATAAGCAAGGTTTGCGACTCTAATCGCCCTGCTCAATACTGGGTTTTATATGCGGTCATTTAGCCGAATCGGATTATTCTCAAAACAACAAGATACGCGCATCGCTGCCACCTTACATAAGCTGTACCAGTTTCTGACGACACAATCCTTTGCGGTGTCCGTCACCCATACGGTGGCTTCTTTTCTGGCAGTCGAAGGGGTGGATAACGAGCACCTGGCTGACAATATTGATTTAGCCATTGTTGTTGGTGGTGACGGCACACTACTAAAAGTGGGGCGTCTGCTAGCTCCCAAAGGCATTCCTATTATTGGCATTAATCTGGGACGGCTTGGCTTTCTGGTGGATATATCTTCCACCAATCTGGATGAACAACTACAGTCAATACTGGACGGCCAGTACACCACTGAGGCACGAACCTTACTGCAAGCCGAAGTTTTTCGCGATGATGAACTGCTCGGCTCCGGCAATGCCCTGAACGATGTCACAGTGCATGTACGCAATGATGTGCGGATGATTGAGTTTGACACAACGATTGACGGATATTTTGTCAATACGCAACGTGCCGATGGAATGATCATCTCCACGCCGACTGGCTCAACAGCTTATTCATTATCCGCAGGTGGCCCGATTCTTCACCCCAGCCTGGGTGCAGTGACACTGGTTCCCATTTGCCCACATACACTCAGCCATCGCCCTATTGTTGTCAGTTCTGAAAGCAGTATTGAAATCTTACTGTGCGAGTCACGTAATGTGGATGCACGGGTATCATTTGACGGGCAATCAAATTTAAATTTACGGGCGGGCGACCGGATTGTGATTCGCCAACATCCGAATAAATTATTGCTGATCCATCCCGTGACGTATGATTACTACCATATTTTACGAACCAAGCTAGGTTGGAGCACAACACCACCTTAGCCTCCGGCGCTCATCACCAACCCTTCAACACACTCAGGAATAAACCACCATGTTAAGCCACATCTTCCTTCGTGACTTCGCGATTATCGAAACGCTGGATTTAGAGCTGGAGCCTGGCATGACCGCACTAACAGGCGAAACAGGGGCAGGTAAATCAATTTTGGTAGATGCCATCGGCTTAGTACTGGGAGATCGCGCAGATAGTAGTGTGGTGCGTCATGGTGCAGAGAAAACAGAAATTACGCTGAGCATTGATCTTGCTGATACACCATCTGCCCTGAAGTGGTTGCAGGAGCAAGACCTTGATCAGGATGATCAGTGCATCCTGCGTCGAGTGATTACCAACACCGGCAAGTCCAGAGCGTGGATTAACGGCTCTCCGGCGAATCTCACCATGCTGCGGCAACTGGGTGAGCAGGTAATTGACATCCACGGCCAACATGAGCACCAGTCGCTCATGAAAAAAGAAATGCAACGACAGATGCTAGACGGTTACGGCAACCACCACAAGCAACTAGACACACTGAGCACACACTACCAGCAATGGAAAACCTTGCAGGATAAACTTGATCGGCTGCAAAACCAAAGCAGTGATCATCAGGCACGGATTGATCTATTAAGTTTCCAAACACAGGAACTGGAAGCCCTGTCACTGACCGAGGGGGAGTACCAACAACTGGATGAAGAACACAATCGCCTCTCTAACGCGGGTCAGTTACTTCAGGCCGCAGCACAAGGCGTAGAGCAGCTTTATGATGCAGAGCAACAGTCTGTGTACTCAGTATTGAGTGGTTTAATTGCTGAAATGTCCCAGCTCAAAACATTAGATGATCACTTTAACGAACCACTCAACTTACTCACGGAAGCACAAATTCAGATTGAGGAAGCTAGTCGTTTATTACGTCAGTATCAGGACAGTTTGGAGCTAGACCCCCAGCGTCTACAATGGGTAGAAAACCGTATCGCCGAATTACACCAAATGGCCCGAAAGCATCATGTTTCACCCGAGGTCTTGCCGGAAAAGTTCAACGATCTATCGCTCAAGCTGGCCGTACTGAGTGGTGATGAATATGACTTGGAGGCTTTGCAAGAGAAGTTGGAAGAAAGTCGCCAAACGTATCTTAACAGCGCCACAAAGCTCCATAAATCTCGTGAAAAGGCCGCCAAACAACTGGGCCAGGGTGTTTCTAAAGCCATGCAACAATTGGGCATGGACGGTGGCGTTTTTGAAATCGCTTGTGGCTTTGACGAAAATGCCAGGTTTACCGCACACGGTATGGATGATATTGAGTTTCAAGTCAGTGCCAACCCCGGCCAACCACTAAAACCGCTGGTTAAAGTGGCCTCCGGGGGTGAGTTATCACGAATCTCACTGGCCATTCAGATGATCGCTGCACAAAAGGTCACATTGCCCGCGCTAATTTTTGATGAAGTCGATACAGGTATCGGTGGTGGCACCGCCGAAGTAGTCGGTCAGCAGCTCAATAAGTTGGGTAGTACTCGACAAGTGCTATGCGTAACACACCTGCCCCAAGTGGCTTCACAAGCTCACCAGCACTACAAAGTTACCAAGATTAAGGGAAAGTCCAGCACAAGTACCGGCATGATTACTCTGCGTGGTGAAGAACGAACTGAGGAAATTGCTCGTATGATGGGTGGCATTGAAATTACTGAGTCCACACGGGCACTGGCACGCGAGATGCTGAACAAGGGCAACCGCTAGGTCAGTCTGCTAGAAAAGCCCCAGAACCTCAGCCAGTTCGGATTTCCCTTGCTTGAGTTCATCCATCGTCAAGCCCGATAACTCGTGCGGGAAGACTAACCACTCGTCCGTTGCATGTACATAATAGTCCGGCACAATGTCCACGGATTTATTTGCCGGCTTATACCAAGGACAAGCAATGCGAATATCTTGCGGCATATTTCGCCGTGATAGCCGAGAGATGTCCTTCATGAGTGCATCAATGCTGCGACCAGAATCAAACACATCATCAACAATCAACAAGCCATCCTCTGCGTTGGCATTTTCAATAAGGTAGTGCGTACCATGAACCCGAATTTCTTTACTCTGCTTATTAATGCCATAGTACGATGAAGTGCGCACGGCAATATGGTCAGTAGGTATCTGCTTGTAGTCAAAGTATTCCTGAACCGCAATCCCAATCGGCGCCCCACCACGCCAAATTCCAACGATAAACTGTGGTCGGAATCCATCGTCATACACCTGCGAAGCTAAGCGAAAAGAGTCACGCAATAATTCTGCGGATGATATGAATCGTTTTTCCATGATGATCAAGTCCTGAGTAACGCTTTGCAATGAGCGGCGCATTATTTCACAATCAAGCGCCGGCCCCAATCAGATTATTGGTGAAGTCTGATTGACTACCGGTAAAATCAGCACATTACACACGGTCGTTAAATGCACACCCATAACAAAATTTTTCCTTTATTAAAAAATTTAATAGACTCAACATTCACTTTTTCAGCTCAGGTTCAGCTATTTCTGTTCTAATTCACATGTCGATTATCATGAACATGATATTGATCATAAAAACCCCATAAAACTAAGTGTATTTTTATCGAGTGCAATTAATTACATTTAACGTCCATTCAAATGAAAAATTATATTACGCCAAGTTAGATCGTAACCTAGCCCATAACGGGCCGATAACGACCAATGTACATTAACAGTCATTTACAAATATTATTCAGCGCATTAACATCAACGCGCCTTGTGAGGTTAGGTCTGGCGAAGCAATATGGGAAGTACCGTCAGGCTGACAAAACTTTACCTTGGAGTGTTAATATCGCAAACTTGCCATATCTTCGTGGAACCTGAAGCCACGGGTGTGCGGAGTGGTGTATTCATGCTGAAGCAAGTGAAACACATTTATCTATTATGGAGCTGCCAGTCTTGAGTTCTCGAACAAAAGAAGCATCAGTCAATAACAATAAAAGCTGGGACGACGTATTAGCCTGTTATGATATTCAAAACCAGGAGTACCTTGGTTTTGATGAGCCACAAGCAGATGCTGTGTGCAATGAGACAGCCGAAAAGGGCGCATCGCGCTGGACTGGTCGGGCCGCCATCTTTGTTGGCTGTGCAACGGCACTGGGTAATATCCCTTTACAGTCTTTCCTGCCGAATACTGCAGACAGTCAGTTTGAAATTGCCTTGGAGCATGGTGAGAGTTCGGCATCGCCTGTAACCACCAATGATGAAGCCAAACCTGCTCCCGCGGTTCAAGCCGCCTCGGTAAAATTGGCGACGCACGCCGCCGACAAACAGCAACTCTTAGTAAACAATATAGACGGTGATGCCGTATTGGAACTACCGCTCCCAAAACGTGCTCTGGAAACTTATACCGGCCACCAGCTTATCAATCCTGAAAGCACGTGGTATACGCATACCGTTCAACGATACGACAACCTGCACAATACCTTTACTCAGGTCAGGCAAGCTGCAATTTTGGATAAATTGCGTGGTATTGAGCCAATCAGAGAAGCATTAAAAGATATTAAGATGGGCACGATTGTTCGCGCCAAATCTTTTAATGGAAAATTAGAACAGCTCGCCTTCACGCCTGACAACAAAAGAAGCTTTGTTATCAAACCAGACGGAAAGGGTAGCTTTAGCGGTCAGTGGCAAGAGAAGGTGTTTGAAGTACGCCAAGCCAGAGCAACGTTCGTTGTTAAGAATGGACTGTTTCTTGATGGAAAAAGGGTTGATGTACCTAACAACATTATTCGTCAGGTAGTCAGCGTATTTGACTGGGATATAGACTTCTCCCACGATGTGCGTGTAGGTGACCAAGTGACCGTGGTGTACGAAAATATTTATCACGATGGTGACTTGGTAGGCAGCCAGAATCTGTTGGCGGCGGAGTTCATTAATAAAGGCAAAATACACCGCACCATTCGCCATACCACTGAACGAGGGTTGACTGACTTCTTCACACCAGAAGGTCGGGAGATGAAACGTGCCTTTATCCGCACACCGGTTGAGCATGCGCGTGTTTCTTCCCACTTTAATCCAGGCCGTTTCCACCCCGTTCTTCACAAGATTCGTTCCCATAAAGGAACAGACTTTGCCGCACGCAGAGGCACACCGATTATCGCTACAGGCGATGGTGAAGTGCAGTTTAAAGGACGCAAGGGCGGCTATGGCAACACGATTATTTTAAAACACCGTGAAGGCTACACCACGCTCTATGCTCACATGTCCAAATTTAAAAAGAATTTGAAGCAGGGTCAAATTGTTGCCCAAGGTGATGTGATTGGTTATGTAGGCTCTACTGGACTGGCAACCGGCCCTCACCTGCATTATGAGTTCCGCAAGAACAATATTCCTGCTGACCCAATGACCGTTAGACTGCCAAACAGTATGTCGCTAACCAAAAAGGAACTGGTGAAATTCAAAGCAGATGCTATCAACATGAAGTTGCAGCTGAATGTGTTACATCGTTTCGCGATGGAGAACTTCGATATTAATAGCGCAACGGGTGGTTAAATCACGGGATCGTGCCGAGTACTTTATCGGCATAATGTCAGGAACCAGCATGGATGCAATTGATGCCGTGCTGGTTTGCTTCCGACCTGATCAAAGTATTGAAACATGCGAAACTTTCTCAACTCCCTTTCCTGAGGGTATCCGTCAGGCACTGACTCAGCTCATTACGCCTCACTGGGTCGGCACGTTGCAGGATGTAGCCACCCTCAATGCCACCCTAGGCAGTCTGTACGCACATACCGCACAATCACTCATTGCAAAATCTAACATTCCCAAAGACAAGATCCTCGCCATTGGCAATCATGGTCAAACAATCTGGCACCAGCCAAAGCAGGCACCCTGTTTTAGCTGGCAATTGGGTGATGCTAACCAAATCGCCGAACTGACCGGCATAACAACCATCGCGGACTTTCGGAATCGTGATATTGCGGCTGGTGGAGAAGGAGCTCCACTGGTACCAGCATTTCACGAGGCGGTTTTTGCCTCAAAAAGCAAAGCGCGGGTAATCGTTAATATTGGCGGAATTTCTAATCTCAGCCTATTAATTTCGGGAAAAGACACCATCGGTTTTGATACTGGCCCGGGGAATGGCTTAATGGATGCATGGTGCTTGAAACATCACGCTAAGCCGTATGATCACAATGGTGTATGGGCTACAAGTGGCCAGTGCATCCCCTCACTTTTGAATCAGCTTTTACAAGATCCGTACTTTAATCGCCCCCACCCCAAGAGTACCGGCAAGGAGTATTTCAACCTTGACTGGCTGAGTGCTTATTTACAGCCAGAAATGGCCGCTCGTGACGTACAAACGACACTATTAGAGCTGACGGCCATTAGTATTCAACAAAGTACCCTTCGGGCTGCCCCAAATGTTGATGAGCTATTTATCTGTGGTGGTGGTGCCAAGAACAGCGCACTGATGGCCCGACTGAAAGCACTGATGAAGCATGTGCGCGTGGATAAAACAGACGCGCTAGGAATAGACGCCAATTGGGTTGAGGCCATTGCCTTTGCCTGGCTTGCCAGACAAACCCTGCACAGCCTCCCCGGCAACCTCCCCTCAGCGACGGGTGCAAGCGGCCCAAGAATTTTAGGCGCTATCTATCAAGCATAAATCACACCCACCTTGCACATTAAGCTAACTGCACCGGAATATTGTCAATCAAACGAATATCCCCCATATAAGCCGCCGCAAGAATCACCAATGCCTTGTCATTGGCTGCTGCAGGCATCAAGTCATTCGCATTACAAATCTGAATATAGTCGGATTGGAAACCAAGTCCGTCCAGCTCTGCCATTGCGGCATTTTGCAAGGATTGAAAATCTTTAACCCCTTCACTGAGCTGTATTTCGATATGTTGTAGTACCCGATATAAATTAGGTGCTTGTCGCCGCTGCGCCTGTGTCAAACGATTGTTACGTGAGCTCATTGCCAAACCATCTTTTTCCCGCATTGTGGGCACGGCTATAATCTCAATCGGTATATCCAAATCCTTGACCACCTGACGAACTAGCATCAACTGCTGAAAGTCTTTTTGGCCAAAGACAGCGTAATCAGGTGTAACAATATTAAACAGCTTGGTCACCACTGTCGCTACACCACGAAAATGACCGGGTCTTGAACTGCCCTCCAGCAAGCTACTGATTTTGGGCACATCAACATGCGTAACTAACCGACCGTGTGGATACATCTCTTGTGGCTCTGGTGCAAAGACCACATCCACTCCCAAGGCTTCTAACTGCGCAAGATCCGCCTCCATCGTGCGCGGATATTTGTCCAGATCATCCTGTTTTTCAAACTGTGTAGGATTCACGAAAATAGACACCACCTTGCGGGTAGCCTTGCCGTCGGCGCACTTCACCAATTCCAAATGGCCTGCGTGCAAGTTCCCCATTGTCGGCACCAAACCGATGGTTTCACCGGCACGTCGGTAGCTTTTGATCACTGACCGCAACTGGGCAATTGAGTGAACAAGCTGCATATCAGATATCCTCAGCTATTTTTAACAATGGTTTTACCGCTAACCGAACCAGGTCATTCTCCGAGACTCCCGTTAAACTCTCGGCCAAGGTGCTGCCATCAGGAAAGCACAGGGCTGGTTCCAGCTCATACAAAGGGTATAGTACAAACTCCCGTGACTTCATCCACGGATGCGGCACTTGAAGACGTGCTGTCTCTATTTGCTGCTGACCAAACAATAAAATGTCCAGATCCAACGTCCGTGCCGTCCATTGCTCACCGCTTCGGACACGCCCGTGCTGTGTTTCTATCGACTGCAATAAATCAAGTAAAGGCTCTGCCGCCAAGCACGTTTCAAAACCGGCAACCGCATTAGTATAGTCTGGCTGATCCTGTGGCCCGTGCGGCTTACTTTGATAAAAGGAAGAAATGCTCAAATTGCGAATGCTGGCATGATCCGCCAAGACCGCAATCGCTGCCGTCAAGGTCTCCTCAGAGTCTCCCAGATTACTCCCTAAGCCGATGTAGCACTGTGTCCAAGTCATGTTTTCGGTGAACTCTTACGCTTTTTTTTGCGCCGACGCTTTTTCTTGACGTACGGCGCTGCAGAACACATTTCTAACTGACGCTCGGCACTAACCTTCTGAAACGCCTCCCACCACAATGCATCAGCCTGTAGCTGTTCATTTTGCTCCGCCACTGCACGCAAACACAAAAAATCAAACGCCGCACGAAACCGCCGGTTCTCTAGAAACGGCATCGCTCGGCTACAGTTTTTCTGGTTAAAACGTGACTGTAACAACCAAATCTCGCGAGTGACATTGCTAAACCGACGGGGTATTGCTGTAAAGCGCATCTGATCCGCTAGCACATCGTTTGCGGCCATTTGCATACATTGCAGATCTGGATAAGAAGCCTCACGGTAAGCCGCCTCAGCGGCTCTCATTGGCTTCCAAAGCATCACTGCAAACAAAAATGCGGGGGTTACAGACAGGCCCTCATTGATACGGTTGTCCGTATTTTTCAGTGAGTCATTCACTAAAGCCTGAAAGTGCCCACTGCTCTCTCGATGCAGAGCTTGCTCGGTCAGCGGAAACAGATTGGAAAATAATTCATAATCACGTAATAAAGTGAGCACATGCTGTGCCTGGCCACTGTGGAATAATTTCAATGCTTCATCAAACAAACGAGCCGGTGCAATGTTTCTTAACAATGGTGCCAGTTGACGGATTGGCGTCTCACTATCGTGCTCAATGGAAAAGCCGAGCTTGGCAGCGAAGCGAATGGCCCGCAGCATTCGCACGGGATCTTCCCGATAACGGATCTCAGGGTCACCAATCAATCGTAACTGACGCTTTTCAATATCATCCATGCCACCCACGAAGTCCAGAATTTGCTCATGCTGCACATCATAAAACAAGGCATTAACGGCAAAGTCACGGCGCAGCGCATCTTCGTTGATCGTACCATAGACATTATCATGGATAATTCGCCCATCCCGCCCCACTTGCCCGGCATCCGATTCATCATGTGGCGCACGGAATGTCGCAACTTCGTAATACTCCCGCCCAAAATGCACATGTGCCAAACGAAAACGGCGACCAATAATGCGGGTACTGGGTAACACAGCCTTAATTTGTTCGGGGTGGGCACTGGTTGCAATATCAAAATCTTTTGGCTTATATCCCAATAACAAATCACGAACGCAACCACCGACCAGATAGGCATCATAACCGGCATCGTTTAGAGCTTGAAGAATGGTGAGTGCTCTGGGGTCAATCGCAGTTTTGCTCACACCCCACTTCGCTGCTGATAACACGACAGGTTCTGCTTGTTTATGCTTCAACATTGGTTTCCCATAAATCAGATATCCGACTGCCCAAGACACGACACTTGATAGGCAACAGCGCGGATAATAACACAGTTTTCAAGGGATTATGCTCCTCGCCATCACTAAAGCGTCTTCCCTACCCTGATCTGCCGGATAGTAATTCTTGCGCAAACCGATTTCGTTAAAACCTACTGATTGATACAAAGCCAGTGCGGCCGCATTGGATGGTCGTACCTCCAGAAAGCACATATTGGCCTTATACAAGCTACCGGCAAGCTGAAACGCTCGGTTTAATAAATTCCGCCCCCAACCTTGGCCTTGCAACTCAGGATGCACACACAGATTCAATATGTGCATTTCGTCCACCATGACGGACAAAAACAGATACCCCTTGATGGCATGGTTAATTTCTAAAACCCAGCCATGATAATGCTTGGCCTGCAGACAATTCTGCATGACTTTCTCAGTCCAAGGGTACGGATAAGCCAGCCGCTCAACCACCATCACCTCGGGAAGATCTTTTAACTCCATCGGGCGCAATAACGACTGGTCACTGCAAGCTGTTGCTGTATTCACGACACCACCCGCTTCGCCAGTTGCAGATCTTGCCAGACAAGTGCCTTCAGCCGAGGCTGTCGGAGCAGATAAGCAGGGTGATAAGTGACAATAATCGGTGCGGCAAACCCTGGACACTGATGGGGCTGCTGTCGGAGACGCGCCATTGGCTCAGAGCTGGCTAAAATTTGCTGAGCAGTATCCCGCCCCATGAGTACGATAATCTCCGGCTTTAGTAATTCGGCCTCACGTTGCAAATAAGGCAAGCAACTTCTGGCTTGATCCGGTTCTGGTGAGCGATCCACCGGCGGACGATATTTGAGCAAATTTGTCATATACACGTCGCTGCCATCCAGCCCCAAACTCAGCAACATGGCCGCCAACAGCTCACCCGATTTACCCGTAAATACCTGCTTCGCCCACACGTCTTCCAGCCGTGGAATATCGCCAACAATCATCCACTTCGCCTGCCTGTTACCACGACCAAATACCAATGGTTGCCGATCGTCACCGGCAATACGGGCTGTCATCGCCTGCTCTAACTCCTCCCAACCCAATGTATCAAAGTCTTGTGGCGGAGCAATAGGCGCCGGTGTCTCTGATACGGTTTCATCATCCAGACTGGCTGCAATCTCTGCAATTTTTGCCGATACGTTGGGAGGCATGACGCGCCCCTGCTGTAAACCCTGAATTAACTCGTTGGCCGCCTGAAAACCCTTGCTATGTGCGACAGTGTCAGTAGGATGTGATGCGGTGCCAGTTGCAGGTTCTACAGATTCCTTTGTCACCTCATCACTCAGTAACTCAACCACTGCCGATAAAGATGAGACCTGCTGCGAATTATCCTCTATCACTGCCGTTTGATCATTTTCTGTAAAATCAGGCACAGCCATATCGCGGGGAATCCATACCGGAATCCCCATTGCATTCAGATACTCTATTTGCCGCTGACTAACAGGCAAGGTTTACACGCTGCACGTTATTTATGGCTCCGCACCAGCCTGCCACAGCCTGTTTATTCATCATCTTTTGGTAAGGAAATGGTTGGGACACTTTTAACGTAACCAAAACGTCGCAATACATAGAATACGGGGCCAGACAGTGCGTAAATCAAAAATACGCTGAACAACACTTTGGGTGGGTCAATCGCGGTCAGAGAGAATGCAAGCAATATCACCAGCACCGCAATATACGGAACCTTGCTCCGATAATCGAAGTCCTTAAAGCTGGTATAAAGCACATTGCTCACCATCAATAAGCCCGCGCAGAAAGTCATGAGTAAAGCCGGAATTTGAACCGAGCGCCCTGTGACATCCAGTCCTGAAAAGAACCACACCATGCCCACCATAATGGCCGCCGAGGCGGGGCTGGGCAAGCCCACAAAGTAACGCTTATCCACTTCTTCAATTTGCACATTAAACCGTGCCAAGCGCAGCGCCGCGCAAGCAACATAGATAAATGCAGCCATCCACCCGACTTTCCCCCACGCAGTTGAGTAATTTGCCATATGCACCAAAGCCCACTGATAAATTACAATGGCCGGGGCGACACCAAATGACACCAAATCGGATAGACTGTCCAGTTGTGCGCCAAATTCGGACTGTGTATTCGTCCAGCGAGCCACCCGACCGTCTGCACCATCCAGGACCATCGCAACAAACACAGCGACCGCTGCATCCTCGAACCGTCCATTAATTGCAGCCAAAATAGCATAAAAGCCGCTAAACATGGCGGCAGTTGTAATTAGATTTGGCAATACGTAAACGCCCTTAGGCGGCGTGCTTTTTTCTCTAGTCATGGCCGCTATTATTAACACAGATACCCTTAAAAAAAAATGACTCAGAGTAGTAATTCACCACTCTGCCAATCTGATTTAACTTACAGAAGGTAACGTGTATAGTCAGACCACTTTGCAGATAAACGCTAATCACATCCCAGCAAACTGAGTCACTGCCATGAGCCATCAAAACCACAGAACACCGCCCATTGCCAATATCCACCCCGTGATTACTCGCACTCACGGCCATGAGCGTACGGATAATTATGCGTGGCTTAGAGAAAAAGAATCCGATGAGGTAAAAGCTTATCTGGAAGCTGAGAATGCCTACACGCAAGCCAATATGGAACATACTCAGGCATTTCAGACCGAGCTATACAATGAGATGCTCAGCCACATCGAAGAAAGTGATGCCTCAACACCTGTCAAAGTGGGAGATTATTATTACTACCAGCGCATTGAGGAAGGCAAACAGTATTGGGCGCATTACCGCAAACACTTGTCGCTGGATGCTGCAGAGGAATTGATTCTGGATGAGAACGAGTTGGCTGACTCTGGTGGGCACGACTATTTTGAGCTCGGCGCACTGGAAGTCAGCCCGGATCATCAGTGGCTGGCTTACTCCACCGATACCACGGGATCCGAAACCTACACCATACATATCAAACACTTGGCATCTGGTGAGCTGCTGGAGGAGAGGCTCAGCAATAATGCCGGAACAGTAAGCTGGGGTGATAGCAACACGCTTTTCTACACCACGGAAGAGCCAGAAACCAAGCGTAGCGATAAACTCTACCGCCATAAACTCAGAACACCGCAAAGCGACGATGTGCTGATTTTCCATGACGATGACGGCTTATTCAATGTTTCAGCCGGACTGAGCAAAGATGACAAGTATCTATTTATCACCGCAGGCAGCATCGAAACCACAGAGTATCAGTTTATTCCCACCCACGAAATCGACCAACCCGCACGGCTTATTCAGCCCCGCATCACCGGATTGCGCTACTCTGTTGAGCACCATAACGGACTGTTCTACATCCTCACCAATGCAGATGATGCCATCAATCAAAAGCTCATGACTTGCCCGGTTGACACACCCGCTTGGGAACATTGGGAAACACACATCGCCCATCGGGATAATGTGCAACTGGAACACGTTGAGCTATTCAATGATTTCATGGTGTTGTACGAACGTGAAGATGGCTTGCACCACCTTAAAGTCACCTGTTTGGCCGACCAATCCACCCATACTATCAGCCTGCCCGAGCCCGTTTATGCCGTTGCTCCGGCGGCCAATCCCGAGTTTAACACCAGCACCTTGCGCTTCGTTTATACCTCATTGGTCACTCCGCTATCTACCTTCGACTACGACATGAACACCCATGAACGTGAATTGATGAAGCAAACCAACGTACCGGGTTACGATGCCAGTCTCTATACCACCGAACGTATTTTTGCGACCGCAGAGGATGGCACAAAAATTCCTATTTCATTGGTATATCGCAAAGCAGCGTGGCACGGTACGCCAACCTATTGCCACCTTTATGGCTATGGTGCTTATGGTCACACCGTCGAGCCAACTTTCTCCACCACACGACTCAGCCTACTTGATCGAGGTATGGTTTATGCCATTGCCCACATTCGTGGTGAAGAAATTTATGGTCGTCACTGGTATGAAGACGGCAAATTTCTGAATAAGAAAAATACCTTCAATGACTTTATAACATGCGCCAAGCATCTGATTAGTGAGAACTATACCCTGCCTGAAAAACTCTCCATCGAAGGACGTAGTGCGGGCGGCTTACTAATCGGGGCAGTATTAAACATGGCACCTGAGTTATTTAGCGTTGCCTTGGCTGGCGTGCCATTTGTTGATGTGGTCAATACAATGCTGGACGAATCCATCCCACTAACCACCGGCGAGTTCGAAGAATGGGGAAACCCCCAGGATGAGACGTACTATCACTACATGCTCTCCTACTCACCATATGACAATGTTTGTGCGCAGGACTATCCGGCAATTCTGGTCACAGCAGGACTAAATGACCCTCGCGTACAGTACTGGGAGCCGGCCAAGTGGGTCGCCAAGTTACGCGCACACAAAACAGACTCCAACCCGCTTTATCTACATATGCACATGGGCGCGGGTCACTTCGCATCCTCCGGTCGCTATGCCTATCTGAAAGATTTGGCGTTCGACTACGCCTTCATTCTGAGTCAGTTAGGCATTGCTGACCACAAGCTATAGGCACATTAATGATGCCGACGGACACTAGAATGGTGGCGGCGTGTTCTGGTGATTCTGATGCGATCATGATGTCGTTCAGGGCTGTAATGTCTACGGTACAAATGTGACGGTACATGGTGACGTCTCAGGCGGCTCCAGCGGCGACAATCAGGGGAACGATGCCAACGATGATTGCGATAACGGTAGTAATACCCATCATTCCAATAAGTGTCTATTAAATCTAACACAACGTACATGCCCAAATCGGCGTCAAAAGATACCCGATAGCGCTGAGGTGTGTAAGTAAAGTAGCCACCCGAACTGTATAGTCTTGGCCCTGTCTCCCCTGAAATTCTTACCCGAGTGTCATCACAAGCGGCCAATAACAAGCCCGACAAAACAACGGCAAGCGTCGCCCGATATGGTGTTTTTTTGATATCCACTGATCCAGCCTCTCCAAATTAAGGTCGTGCTAATTTGATGATTCAAGCAATCATTTAGTTCCCGCGCCCCAGGATAATGACATCTTTACCCAGAATTTCCAGATCCAGATGCCAATGCTCTGCGATCCACTCGAACGTTTCGGTTGAATAAAAGGTGATGTGAGTCGGGTCTCTTTTATAATGCCATCCAGCAAAGTCGCACTGTTTTGGTAGCAAACAAGTCATTATTCCAAGGTATGCCCGTGGGTTTAGGCAGTTGACCAGTTGGTTTATGACCGATTTGGGGTCACGCAAATGCTCCAGCACTTCAGTGGAGGTAATGAAGTCATAGCGTTGTTCAAGCACGTCTGCATCGGGTCGAAAGTATTTGTCATAGCAGGCAACCTGAAAACCTTTCTTTTCAAGTAAGCGCGATAGCGTAGGGCCGGGGCCACAGCCAAAGTCCAAGCCACGCGCGCCGACTGGCAAGCGTTCAGCCAACGGCTCCAGCAGTTTTCCCAGAAAGGCGCAGTAACCGGCGTTATCTATGTCATTTTCATGCAGATCATAACGCACTTTTTCGTCCGACTCGGCAAGCTGTTGGGAGGGCTCCACGAACAGCAACAGACAATGCCCACATTGCCAATAGTCACGATGATCCCGAAAAAAATGCCGGATATGCTGATCGTTACAAAGTGGGCATTGAGCGGGAATATCTGACATGAAAGACTCAGAACCAACCATCATCACTTCACAAAAGGCCGCGAGCCCTTAAGTCCATTTTGGCGGATCCAATTCTCCCTATGGTGCGCACCACACCACAAACGCCCGGTGCGCACATTCATTACCCGCGCCATCTTGTTAGCTGGCTGCCCGCTTCTTTCGCATACGGATATTGATTAGCTCCACCGCAAGAGAGAATAACATTGCAAAGTAGATATAGCCTTTTGGCACATGCACATCGAGACCTTCCATCGTCAGCGTTAATCCAACAACAATCAGGAATGATAATGCCAGTATCTTAATGGTTGGATGCGCATCCACAAAATCACCAATGGCTTTTGAGGCGATTAACATAACACCCACAGCCACCACGATGGCAATCGCCATAATAGAGATATGATCAACCAAACCGACGGCGGTAATCACCGAATCCAGCGAGAATACAATGTCCAGAATCGCAATCTGCACCAACACCATGCTAAAACTAGCGGCAGCTTTGGCGGCCTGGTGCTCAGATTCCGATCCACCTTCCACACTGGCATGAATCTCGTGAGTAGACTTCGCCAGCAGGAATAAGCCACCAACAATCAGAATGAAATCACGACCAGAAATCTCTTGTCCCAACACGCTAAACCAAGGCTCAGTCAACCCCATCACCCAGGAAATTGAAAATAGCAATGCCAAACGGGTCAACATTGCCAAGGCAATCCCTAAGCGACGTGCACGATCCCGTTGCTCATCGGGCAAGCGGGAAACCAAAATCGAGATAAAGATAATATTGTCAATACCCAACACGACTTCCAGCGCAGTCAACGTACCGAGCGCGACCCAAGCCTCTGGGCTGCTTATCCATTCAAACATAACATTTCCTCATTTTTTTCATATTTTAGTGTCCGGCGTAAGCTTCGCGCTTCGGTGTCATTGGACATTACAAGTTACTTTACCAGCTTTAAACGATCACGCTCCCGTTGACGCTTTCTGGCAGCCAGTTTTTTCAATCTAGCCTGCTCAATACGACAGGCAACGCCACCACCAATGTGTTCTTCACCACGCTGTTTTGCCAACTGAATCTGCCGTTCACGCTCGGCAAAACGGGCACGCTTCTCTGCCGATATACGGTCATAACATGATGGGCAGCTCACACCCGGCTGGTATTTATCACTGCGTTTATCTTCTTCGGTGATGGGTAAACGGCAGGCATGACACTGATCATAGTGACCACGCTCAAGCTGGTGATTAACGGTTACGCGGTCATCAAACACAAAACACTCACCTTGCCACAGGCTCTCACTTTCATCGACATTCTCCAAGTACTTCAGGATACCGCCTTTCAGATGGTAAACCTCATCAATCCCCTGCTCCTTCAGATAAGCGGTAGACTTTTCACAACGAATCCCGCCAGTACAGAACATGGCCACTTTTTTGGGCTTTTTAGGCAGTACATTTTCAGAAATATACGCCGGAAACTGGCGGAAGCTGTCTGTGTTTGGGTTGATGGCATTTTTGAATGTACCCACCTGATATTCATAGTTATTGCGGGTATCAATCAGTAACACATCTGGGTCACTGATGAGTGCATTCCAATCTTTTGGATCGACATAAGTACCCACTACACGCTTGGGGTCAATTCCCTCTACACCCATCGTCACAATTTCTTTTTTTAGCTTAACCTTAGTACGTTTAAACGGTATTTCATCGGTGTAGGACTCTTTACTATCCAGTGCTGCAAGTCGCGGATCAGTTTTCAAAAAATTCAATACCGCATCAATGCCCTCACGGCTACCAGCAATCGTGCCATTAATGCCTTCCTGGGCGAGTAACAAAGTACCACGAACCCCATTCGCCAGCATCGTCTCCAAAAGTGGCTGACGGAGGTTTGCAAATTTATCCAGAGTAACGAACTTATACAGTGCGCATACAACGACTTGTGACATAACATTTACCTTTGCTGACCGGAACGTAAATCCGGTGCATGATTAAAACAATAAAATCAGCGCATTATACAAATACTCAATGAAATTACACGAGTGTTACACAAGAATTTTCGCAATACATGGCCTGATTAATGAATTTAAATGGAGACCTCACGAAATCAAGGATAGAATGCCCGTTTGCAGAATCCCCTGCTTTGACCACATGACAACAGGACGAAACGATGCTGGAAATCGGGCGCATCAATACATTACAAGTATATAAACAAGTCACGTTTGGCCTGTATCTGGACGGCGGAGAAGCCGGGGAAGTCCTGCTACCCAAACGTTATGTACCAAAAGGCACAGAGGTTCAGGACTGGCTGGATGTCTTTATTTATCTGGACTCAGAAGATCGTCTCATTGCCACCACGCAAACACCCAAGGTCATGGTCGATAAGTGTGCTTACCTGAAAGTGGTATCAGTGACTCCCGTGGGGGCATTTCTGGACTGGGGTTTGCCGAAAGATTTACTGGTTCCGTTTAACGAGCAAGATCGCCCAATGGAGGTTGGTAAATCCTATGTCGTTGTCGTGGTACTGGATGATGCCACCAATCGTATTGTTGGCTCCTCACGCCTGTATGATTACCTTGATGAAACGGCAGACGATGACATTAAGGTTGGTGATGCCGTTGACCTGATGATCGCCGGTCAAACTGATCTGGGTTACAAGGCGGTCATCAATCACGACTATCTTGGCCTGCTCTTTCGCAATGAAGTGTTTCGTGAACTTCACCCCGGCACTGAGCTGAAAGGCTTCGTTAAACACATTCGAGAGGACGGCAAAATTGACTTACGACTGGATAAAAATAAACAGGCCGTCGTCCAGACGCTGGAAGATAAGATATTGCAACATCTGAAAGATAATGACGGTGTATCCAAGCTGACCGACAAAAGCCCACCGGAAGCGATTTACCGCAGCTACTCGGTGAGTAAAGCAAACTATAAGCGCGCACTCAGTAGCCTGTACAAACAACGCAAAATTCTCATTACTCACGAACAGATTCGCTTGAGCGAGGCGGACTAATATGCAAATCCAATGGTTTCCCGGACACATGCACAAAGCCGCCAAAGCGGTTCGTGAAATACTTCCAACAGTTGATGTGTTGATTGAAGTGTTGGATGCACGCATTCCCTTTAGCAGCCAAAACCCGATGATTGCTCAGCTGATGGGTGATAAGCCCTGTATTAAACTGCTGAATAAAAGCGACCTGGCCGACCCTGAATTCACTAAAATCTGGCAGGAGTATCTGGAACGTAACAACAACATTCGCACGCTGGCAACCAATGCAACAACCACAACAAGCTTGCGCCAAATCACAAACTTATGTCACAAACTCATTCCACACAAAGGCGGTGAAGACGATTACCGCAATATTCACGCCATGATTATTGGCATTCCGAATGTTGGCAAGTCCACACTGATTAACTCATTGGCTGGCCGCACCATTGCCAAAACTGGCAACGAACCCGCTGTCACCAAAAATCAACAGCGCATAAAGCTAGAACATGGAATTACCCTGATTGATACACCCGGAATGATGTGGCCCAAGATTGAACATGAAAATAGCGGCTATCGACTGGCGGCAACGGGAGCCATCAAAGAGACAGCCACCGACAACACTGATGTAGCTTTTGCACTGGCAGAATACCTGCTGGACGTTTATCCCGAAAGACTAATTGAGCGCTACCAATTAGAGGAAACACCCGAATCATCACTGGAATTGATCGAAGCAATTGGCCACTTACGAGGCTCATTGCGCTCTGGTGGCGGTGTACTACTAGAAAAAGCCAGCAACATTCTGATCTCAGAGTTCCGTAGCGGCATGTTGGGTTGCATTACGCTGGAAGATCCCGCACGGATTGAAATTGAGCAGCAAGAAGTAATTGCTGCACAGGAAGCCAAACGACTTAAAGAAGAAGCTCGAAAAAAACGCTTCAAGAAAAAGAAAGGCCGCTAGCTCACTCCGTACACGACAATTTTTATCAGACTACCGGAAGTTATCGATTTACCGTTCTGATAGCTAGAAAGCCACAGTGAATAATCAATGAATCACATCCACTTTAAATTTTTTGTCGTGCACGGAGGAATTAATGTCCAATTACATTATCTGGCAAAACAATTTTTAAACAAAATTTCATTCTTTGGCGAAGTCACCAATATACTCGACCGGCGATAATTTTTACTATCGATATAATTAGCAGACAATACGTACTGCCCTTCCTTACCAAAAATCGTATCAACATGATTAGAACGGCTAAGATTAATTGGCATAGTACGTTGTTTACCCTGAATAATTGCCTTCGCCCTGGTTGGTAAACCTTGTCTATTAAAGGAATAAATCACATCAATAGATTTACCGCTTTGACAGGCATAGTGTACTTTTCCTGAAGTTACACTGGTTTCCTTATTCTTCGTGACAAAACAATTTTTAAACAAAATTTCATTCTTTGGTGAAGTCACCAATATACTCGACTTTTGATAATTTTTACTATCAATATAATTGGCCGACAGTACATATTGCCCTTCTTTACCAAAGATTGTATCAACATGATTAGAGCGGCTAAGATTAATTGGCATAACACGCTTTGAACCATTAATCACAGCCACTGCCTTGGTTGGCAATCCTTGTTTGTTGAAGTAATAACTGACTTTGACAGAACGATTGCTTTGACAAGAATAATCCACCGAACCGACGTTGACGGCAGCGTACGCACTGTGGGTAAACAGCACCAGCAATACTAAACCTAAAATGTTTTTCATAGAAATTACCTGTTAAAAATAAATGATTAAAATCAAAAGCCGGCTTATAGTAACCGATGTTGCAGTCTGGGAAAATTAATCTTTATACATATCCGCTTTGTGTTAGTTTATGGGTTGCCTGTGCAACAGACTTGGGGTTCGCACAGGTACGTAAACACGTACCAGGAGATGAGGAAATCATTATGAAGAAACTGATTTTAAGTGCCGCTATTGCTTCGATGGCACTCAATACTGCTATCGCCCAGACAGCAACGCCAGAGATGGAGAAGATTAAAAACATCATTGTCATGATTGGCGACGGCATGGGGCCACAACAGGTGGGGTTGCTGGACTCATATGTCCGTTATTCCAAAAATCCACAAATCAAACAGTCGGCGTTCCAACGCTTGGCCGATGAAGGCATTATTGGCATCGCAAGAACTGAACCACATGAAGGTTTAGTCGTTGACTCTGCTGCCTCATCCACCCAATTTTCCAGTGGTGAAATGGCTGGCTCAGAAATGATTGGTGTAAATTACAAGGGTGATGCCACCACCAGTATGCTGGAAATTGCGCAGAAAAAGGGTAAAGCCGTTGGTCTAATTACCGATACGCGCATGACACACGCCACCCCGGCAACTTACGCGGCTCACCTAAAGCATCGTAAGTATGAGAATGAAATTGCTGAAGAAATGCTGGCGCATAATGTGGATGTGATG
Source organism: Pseudomonadota bacterium (assembly GCA_002747455.1). Taxonomy (GTDB): domain Bacteria; phylum Pseudomonadota; class Gammaproteobacteria; order Thiotrichales; family Thiotrichaceae; genus Leucothrix. Next base: position 63,834 of record PDPG01000045.1, read on the forward strand.
CTGGCAGGTGGTCTTCGACACTGGATTCCTAAATCGGCCAATGACAAAGAAGGCGCGCTACACAAGCAACTCAGCGATATGACGCGAGGTAATATTCGCATTAAGTCCAAGCGCAAGGATGAAAAAAACCTGCTGGAGATGGCGAAGAAACAAGGCTACGACTTATCGTTTGACAAAGAAAGCCTGGAGAAAAGTCAATCCAATAAAATTCTTGGGCTCTACAGCTATTCCGCAATGCTGGATGGCATTACCTATAACCAAACCAGGAATGATCCCGACCGCATCCAGCCGACATTAACCGAAATGACCAACAAAGCCCTCTCGGTATTGGAAAAAGATGAGGATGGCTTTTTCCTGATGGTTGAAGGGGGACAAATTGACTGGGCAGCCCACGATAATGATGCCGGCAGTGTGCTGCACGAGATGATTAAATTCTCAGATGCCATTAATGCGGTTATGGACTGGATGAAAGGCCGCGATGATACCCTGCTGGTTGTTTCTGCCGACCATGAGACTGGTGGTTTTGGCTTTGCCTATTCACGCAATGACCTACCGGAAGGCAAACCATTGTCAGGCAATATATTTAACGGTGACGAGTTTAAACCACAGTGGAACTTTGGCGATTTAAACACGCTGGATAAGCTTTATGCTCAGAAAAAATCATACAACAATTTGTTCCGTGAGTTTGATGCTTTGGGTAAAGAAAACAAAACCCCAGAAAACTTGCAAAAAATTGTCAATGCAAACACCGGCTTCCCGATTACTTTAGATGAAGCCAGGCGCATTTTAGAAACTGAAAAGAATAACTATCGGGTGAAAGGTCACACCTATTTGGATAGTAAAAAATTCCCTCGCTTTGAAGAGCGCGAAGAGTTTTTTGTCTATGGTTCAGAACTACGCAAAAACCTTCTGGCAGTGGTAACCGGCAAATATGCAAACATCGTCTGGGCAACTGACAATCACACCAGTACGCCAGTCTATGTCTTTGCTTATGGCCCTGAAAGTGCAGAAAAGCCTTTTGCAACCATTCAGCACAGCACCGACTGGGCGAACAAGTTAATTAACCTTATGAAATAACCGCCCCTGTTCCAGCCTGGCCTGATCGTTAATGATCAAACACAAACGACTACCAGGTCAGGCTGGTCAGTTTAAAATATCCCCCTGATAGTGTTAGACCCATCCGCTAAAACCGTGCTATAACTCGCCCCCGATTTACCGGCCATTATTGTGGCCCCTGTCGTAGCACCAGGTAAAAAACACTATGAAAGCAATGATCATCTGTTCGGGCGGACTGGATTCTGTCACGCTCGCCTATAAAGTGGCTGCCGAAAACAGCCTCACTTCCCTGGTTTCGTTTCAGTACGGCCAGCGCCATGACAAAGAGCTGAGCTATGCCGCGCGCTGCGCCCAGCACTTTGCCGTTCCGCACCACATTATTGATATTAGCAATGTTGGCGCGCAACTCACCGGCTCTGCACTTACCGATGATGTAGACGTCCCCGATGGGCATTATGCTGAAGACAGCATGAAACTCACCATCGTCCCTAACCGTAATGCCATTATGCTCACCATTGCCTACGGCATGGCGGCTTCACAAGGCGCAGACACAGTAGGGATTGCCGTGCATGGCGGGGATCATTTCATCTACCCCGACTGTCGCCCTGAATTCATTGAGCAATTTGCAAAAATGCAAAAGATGGCACTGGATGGCTTTGCAGACATTGATATTTATGCCCCATTTTTGCAAAGCAGCAAGGCCGATATTACCGCAGCCGGTGCCGCACTCAATGTGCCATTTGCCGACACCTGGTCTTGCTATAAAGGCGGTGAAAAGCACTGTGGAAAATGTGGCACCTGTGTGGAACGTGCCGAGGCATTTTACAACGCAGGCGTGACTGACCCGACGGATTATGAAGACCCTGACTTTTGGCGCTCCGCCGTTCAATCACACCACTCAGAGGAGGCAGCCCATGTTTCGGATCAGTAAGGAATTTCAATTTTCAGCCTCGCACCAGCTCAAGCAAATGCCAGCGGATCATCAGTGCGCTCGCCTGCATGGGCATAACTACATTGTTGTGATCGAACTCAGCTCACCCACACTGGATCAGTACGGTTTTGTACGTGATTACACCGAGCTAAAACCACTGAAAGAATATATAGATAGCACCTTGGATCACCGTCACTTGAATGATGTGTTAGGTGATGATTGCACTACCGCCGAACAACTTGCCAGGCATTTGTATGACTGGTGCAAAGCCAAGTGGCCAGAGACCAGCGGGGTACGCGTTAGTGAAACCCCCAAAACATGGGCGGAATACCGGCCATGAGCCAGTTAGTCATTAGTGAAATCTTTGGCCCGACCATTCAGGGTGAAGGCGCTTTGGTGGGTAAACCGACGGTCTTTGTGCGCAGTGGTGGCTGTGACTATCGTTGCCGCTGGTGTGATACGCTGTATGCGGTCGAGAAAAAATATCGACCAGAGTGGCAAACCCTCAGCACAGCAGCCGTCTGGGAACGTATTCAAACCCTCAGCCCAACACCGATTTTAATTACCTTATCTGGCGGTAACCCCGCACTGCAAGATTTTGCGGAGTTAATCGCCACAGGTCACGCCGCAGGTTATGACTTTGCCATGGAAACACAGGGCAGTATTGCCAAGTCCTGGTTTTCACACATTGACTACCTAACACTCAGTCCCAAGCCTCCTTCCTCCGGTATGAAAACCCGCTGGGAATTATTTGAACGCTGCGTATCACTGGCAAAAACGCCGCAAGCCATCAGTATCAAACTGGTTATTGCCGATACCGCCGATTTCAACTGGGCATGGGATGTCAGGCAGCGCTATCCTCAGTTCAATTACTACTTGCAACCCTGCAATCTGCAAGCTGGCGAGGCCACTTTAGAACAGAATTTACAGTCCACACGGGAACTGATTGAGCAAGTTGTTGCTGCGGGCTGGCATCAAGCCACCGTATTGCCGCAGTTGCACAATCTTTTGTGGGGTAATCAACGTGGCGTGTAGCTACGGAATATAACGGTGTTTATTATAAACCCATGGTGGCAAGTGACTCGCCACGCCAGGGTAGATCAAAATTCATAGGGAGTAACCGATATGAGCGACAACATTTATCAAAACTTGCAGCAACTCGGTGGTGACACCATTCTGCCGGATTCACCCGATAAGGCCATTCTGGAAAGCGTACAAAACCCACAGGCCGATGTGGATTATGTGATCCGTTTCACCGCTCCTGAATTTACATCACTTTGCCCCATGACCTCACAGCCTGATTTCGCGCACTTGGTTATTGACTATATTCCCGATCAGCTACTGGTTGAGAGCAAGTCGTTAAAGTTATTTCTTGGCGCATTCCGCAATCATGGCGCGTTCCATGAAGACTGCACCGTGAGCATTGCACGCCGACTAATCAAAGAGATTAAACCAAAATGGATTCGTATTGGCGGCTATTGGTATCCCCGCGGCGGCATTCCCATTGATGTCTTCTTTGCACAGGGCGATATTCCAAAAGGTGTCTGGGTGCCTGAGCAAGGTGTAGCGGGCTATCGAGGTCGGGGATAAGATCGACTTTTTAGTGGGAAGGTTGGCATATCGACCAAAGACAAAAGGTTGGCAAGGCAGCCACGGATAAGGCTCTACCCGCCCGATGCCCTACCGGCTTCGTGCATCATCTGTATTAAAAACTGGGGTAATCTGCTTCGATACTTATCCCAAAATCAGAAATAGATGATGCACGAGCTGTCGTTTTTCTCGCCAGTGATGCTTCCATAAATGACTCAACATCGCTGACCAGTGAAACTAACTAAGTAAGCTGTAACGAACCCTTGGCGTTCATAACCAGTTCCACCACATCATCAGCATTGATGATTTCAAAGCGCTCGTCAATCGTGTCTGCCTTGACCTTGTTATGAATCATACATGCACCACAAACCAGTATCTTACCGCCCTTTTCTAGAAAGGCCTCCTGTACAGACTTAACTGGCATGAACGGCTCACCAATGTCGATGCCATCAACGCTGCCTGGACACGCCAGGTGCACCGCATCCACCATTAAAATAAGTGCTGCCGAGTGCCCTGCTTCCAAGGCTTTGCTCGCCATCGTGAAAGCTACAGTAACCTTATTGGGGTTGCTGTCATTATCAAACAATGTTCCTACATAATCGTAATTATTCGCCATTGTAAAACCTCAGTGATTAATCATGTCAACACAAGCACATTGCCTATGTCGCAATAGTTTAGAATACTCTAATATATCGGCCGCTATTAAACACCATTTTGACTCTGAAATAAAAGCGGCTGACTGCCTTTCAGGGGTGCTTTTTAATGGAGCCACAAAATAATCTGTCAATCAGAAACGATCCCGCAGAGAATAATAACTCATTGCCAATGCTAACAACGGCCAACGCAATGCAGCGCCTCCGGGAAACGGATACGTTTTCAACCCCGCCATCGTGTCGAACTGTGCCAATTTTCCATCAACCATATCCGCCATTATCTTTCCGGCAAAAGTGGCCATTGCTACCCCGTGACCAGAATAACCACTGGCGGAGACTACGGATTCTGACAGCTTGGCAAAATATGGCATACGGCTCACAGTAATGGCTAAGGTTCCACCCCAACCATAGTCGATGCGCGTATTCGCTAGCTGCGGATACACCTCCAGCATGTGCTTGCGAACAAAGCCTTTAATATCGGCTGGAAACTTAAAACGATAATTCTCACCACCACCAAACAACAGGCGTCGGTCGGCACTCAAGCGAAAGTAATTCACCACAAACCGCGAATCTGCGACTGCGTGATTCTGACTCAGAAGTTCGGTTGCGAGTGACTCTGACAATGGCTCAGTAGCGATAATATAGTTATTAATCGGCATGACCCGTGCCGCTACTTTTTTATTCAGCGTATCAAGATAACCGTTACATGCCAGCAGCATTTGCTTGGCTTTGATACTGCCACTGGCTAACCGAACAGTAACCGACGAGCCTTCGGTGTAATCCAGCACCGGCGATTCCTGATAAATAATCGCTCCGGCATCCCGCGCGGCCTCTGCCAACCCCAAGGCAAAGTTCAATGGATGAATGTGCGCTGCGCGGCTATCCAGCAAGCCGCCATAATAGGACTCAGAGCCTACTAACTGACGGATTTCATCCTGTGCCAGATAGTGAATATCCTCGTAGTCATATTCACTTTGTAACTTTTCCGCATACGCCTGGGAGTGCTTCAGATAACGCTTCCGGTGGTCTGCATGGATAATTCCGGGTGTCAGATCACAGGCAATAGCATGGTCGTGAATTAAGTCCTTGCATAGCTGATTTGCGGCCAAGCTAATGTCCCACAACGCCCTAGCATGGTCTTTTCCATACCGAGACTCCAGCGTGTCCTGATCACTGCGCGGGTCTGCGGCAAGCTGTCCACCATTGCGCCCGGACGCCCCCCAGGCGACGCGGTGTGCATCCAGCAAAGTGACTCGATAACCCGCCTGCGCCAGATGCAGCGCGGCGGATAATCCGGTGTAGCCCGCTCCCACAATACACACATCCGCCGCTTCCTCACCTGTCTGGCGAGGAAATTCGGGAATGGTATTGGCAGTGGCATGGTAGTAAGAGTCAGGATAGTGTCCCGCCCTGTCATTACTATAAAGAAACCCCTTAGCCCCTAGCACTGACATTTAGAGGTAACCCGCTTCCTTGGCTGCATCATAGGTCAAATCCAGCACCGCCTTGGCCTTTTCGACCAACTCATCTGCTTCCTCATGGCTCAGCACTAATGGCGGTGAAATAATCATCGTGTCACCAACTGCACGCATCACCAAGCCATTGTTGAAACAGAACTCACGGCATATTGTCCCCACAGTGCCACTTTCTACATCAAAGGGGGCACGCGTCACCTTATCCGGAGTCAGCTCCAAAGCACCCACCAACCCCTTCATGCGTGCCTCACCCACCAGCGGATGCTCAGCCAAAGTCAACCAGCGTTCTTTCAGGTAAGGACCAATATCATTTTTGACGTAATTCACCAAATCTTCACGTTCCATGATCTCCAGTACTTTCAACGCTGCCGCACACGCTGCCGGATGCCCTGAGTAGGTGTAACCGTGGGCAAACTCTCCCCCCTCACTGACCAACACATCCGCCACACGATCACTAATCATCACACCACCGATTGGCAGATAACCAGAGCTTAGGGCTTTCGCAATACAAATCACATCCGGCTTCAGATTGTAGGTCACACTGGCAAACATCTCACCCGTACGGCCAAAGCCGGTAATCACCTCGTCCGCAACCAGCAAAATTTCATACTTGTCACAAATCCGCTGAATCTCTGGCCAGTAGCTATCCGGGGGAATAATCACCCCGCCAGCCCCTTGTATCGGCTCTGCAATAAACGCCGCCACCTTGTCTTCGCCCAGCTCCAGAATTTTTGCCTCAAGCTCCTGTGCGCGCTTTAAACCAAATGCCTCCGGCGTTAAGTCACCCCCTTCTTTATACCAATACGGCTGGCCAATATGCACGATATTAGGAATGGGCAAATCACCCTGCTCATGCATAAACTTCATGCCCCCCAAGCTTGCGCCTGCAACCGTTGAGCCATGATAAGCGTTTTCACGAGCGATAATCACCTTCTTACTGGGCTTACCCAACAACGACCAGTAATGGCGTACCAAACGCAACATGGTGTCATTGGCATCCGAACCACCGCTGGTAAAGAAGGTACGGTTAATCCCCGGTGGTGATATTTCTGCGAGCTTCTTGGACAACTCCGCAACCGGCTGGTGAGTGGTCTGGAAAAACGTATTGTAATATGGCAGCTCCAGCATTTGTGCGTGAACCGCGTCCGCAACCTCCGTACGCCCGTAGCCAATCGACATGCACCACAGACCTGCCATCGCATCCAGTATCTTATTGCCCGCATCATCCCAGACATACACCCCTTCGGCACGACTAATGACGCGCGCGCCCTTTTCATTCAGTGTTCTGGTGTTGGTAAACGGGTGGACATGATGTCCCGCATCCTGCTGTTGAACGGGACTGCGTGAAGCCGCAACTGTATTGTCTGTCATAGATAATCCTTAATAAAATCCTGGTGCTAAATTGGTTGATTGGGTACTGAAGCTATACCGTAAGCAGCAAATGCTCTCGCTCCCACGGACTGACGACCATCATGTACTCATTAAACTCGTGTTGTTTTAGGGCCTTGTAAATACTACAAAACTCCTGACCTAGTATGGCTTGCAACTCTGGTGCTTCATCAAACCGCACTAATGACTCCAGCAAACCACGCGGCAGGCCAAAGTCTTCTTCATGCGCATCACCTTTAAACTCCTCCCGACACGGAATCTGGTTCACCATGCCGAGATAGCCTGTCGCCAAACTACTCGCCAATGCCAAATAGGGATTGGTATCCATACCGGCAATACGATTCTCCACCCGCCGCGCATTGGGGGCGCTTCTGGGTACACGCAAGCCCGCCGAGCGGTTATCCATTGACCACTCCAGATTAATCGGCGCGGAATCCCCCGGCATTAAGCGCCGGTACGAATTAACGTAAGGTGCTAACAGACACGTCGAGGCTCCCAAATACTTCTGCTGCCCGCCAATAAAATAGCCAAACAACTCACTGGGACTGCCGTCTTCATTGCTAAAAATATTACTACCGTTGTGAATATCCACCACACTTTGGTGAATGTGCATCGCACTACCAGGGTGGTTCTTCATGGGCTTCGCCATAAACGTGGCATAACAGTCATGGCGTATTGCTGCTTCACGAATCAGGCGCTTGAATACAAACACCTCATCGGCCAGCTCAAGTGGATCACCATGCGCCATGTTCACTTCTAACTGCGCAGGACCGCCTTCCTGGATCAGCGTGTCAATTTCCAGCCCCATGACTTCGGCAAACTTGTAAATATCTTCAATGATCGGCTCATATTCATCAATCGCCATCATGGAAAAAGACTGACGACCAACGGATTGACGGCCAGAGCGACCAATGGGTGGCTTTAATGGCAAGTCAGGATCAGTATTACGCTCCGTTAGGTAGAATTCAATTTCCGGCGCGACCACTGGCTTCCAGTTCTGCTCCTCATAAAGTTTGAGTACACGCCTTAACACACTACGTGGCCCACTCTCTACCGGACGACCATCCTGATACTGCAAGTCATGAATCACCATCAAACTCGGTGAACGCGCCCAAGGTAAGGTGCGCACAGTCGTCAGATCTGGCACAAGCTGGATATCCACCTCGGTCATATAATCTTCGGAGTCATACTCCAAATAATCACCAGTAATACTCTGAAAAAAGATACTGTAGGGCAGAAACGTCGGGTTCATCGCCACAAACTTACTGGCAGGCATCAACTTGCCGCGTGCCACGCCATGAATGTCCGCGATGGTACACTCCACCTCATCAATCCGGCGACTGACCACCAGTTTTTTTAAAGCTTCCGGAGAGTTCGGGGCAGTGACAATTTCAGGCTGTTCCATACAGTAACCATTGGCTTAAATAATGTGATCACATTCTGTTGAGCGAAACACAAAAAGTCAAGTGAACGGAGTAAAACGCGCGATAAAGCAGCAAAACCAACACTTTAAGACAATCGAAATGTGATCACATAAAATTGACTTAACGGTAAGTTTATGCAAGATTAACGGCCTGTATCAGAACCTAAACAATCACAATTCAGGAGTCTCAATTATGATGGTGAAAAGTAAGTTGGTGCTGGCGGTATCCGCTATTTGTCTTGCAACGAGTTCGATACTGGGGGGAGTGGCCAACGCCGAGGAGCGCGTTGTTAATGTATACAACTGGTCTGATTACATTGATGAGAGCGTGCTCGAAGATTTCACCAAAGAGACCGGGATTAAAGTCAATTATGACGTGTTTGATACCAACGAATTGCTTGAGACCAAGTTACTGGCGGGTTCGTCGGGTTATGATGTGGTTGTTCCAAGTGCCACCTTTATCAGCCGCCAGATTAAGGCGGGCGCGTTTGCCAAACTGGATAAAAGCAAACTGCCAAACCTAAAAAACACCTGGGATAAAATTGCGGAGCGCACTGAGAAGTATGACCCTGATAATGCACACTCATTCAACTATATGTGGGGGACTACGGGTGTTGGTTACGTTGCAGAGAAAGTCAAAGAGCGTCTTGGCGATGATGTACCACTGAACTCCTGGGATCTGATTTTCAAACCAGAAATTGTCGAAAAATTAGCTGATTGTGGAATCCACTGGCTGGATGCGCCAATGGAGATGGTTCCTGCAGCACTGCACTACTTGGGACTGGACCCGGGCGATTTCAGCAAGGAAAACCTGAAAAAAGCAGAGGAACTGATTGCCAAGGTTCGCCCACATGTTCAAAAGTTCCACTCATCCGAATATATCGGCGCACTCGCTAATGGCGATATTTGTCTGGCAGTCGGTTATTCCGGCGATGTGCTACAGGCGCGTGATCGTGCAAAGGAAGCCAAAAATGGCAATACCGTAGCGTACGTGATTCCAAAGGAAGGCGCGCAAATGTGGTTTGACCAAATGGCGATTCCGGCGGATGCCAAGAATGTTGATGAAGCCTATGCCTTCTTGGACTTTGTGTTACGCCCGGATGTTGCCGCTAAAGCCAGTAATTATGTGAGTTTTGCCAATGGCAACCTTGCTTCTCAGAAACTGCTGGATGACGCTGTGTTTAAAGATAATGCGGTTTACCCTGATGAGGAGACACTCAAGGGCTTGTACGTGGTGACGTTACCTGAAGCGAAGGCACAGCGGGTGCTAAACCGAACGTGGACACGTATCAAGAGCGGTAAGTAAGTCACTATGTCAGAAGATAATAATCCCAACAATGTGTTTGCCCCGTGGGATGATCCTAACGAGGTGCCTCTGATCCGCTTTGAGGGCGTGACCAAACGCTATGGCGATTTCACCGCCATCGATAACCTGACACTGGATATTTACGAGCGGGAGTTCTACGCCCTGCTCGGCCCTTCCGGTTGTGGTAAAACCACGCTGCTGCGCCTGCTGGCTGGTTTTGAGGAGCCAACCGAGGGGCGCGTACTGATCGATGGTCAGGATATTTCACATATCCCGCCAAACCAGCGCCCCGTTAATATGATGTTCCAGTCTTACGCCCTGTTCCCACACATGAGCGTGGAAAAAAACATTGGCTTTGGGCTGAAACAAGAAGGCAAGAGCAAGTCTGAAATTGACGAGCGAGTTAATGAGATGCTGAAGCTCGTACAGCTTCAGGAATTTGCCAAGCGCAAGCCCGATCAGCTTTCCGGTGGTCAGCGGCAGCGCGTGGCATTGGCTCGCTCTTTGGCGAAGCGCCCTAAGCTGTTACTGCTGGATGAGCCGCTCGGCGCACTGGATAAAAAACTCCGTGAGCGCACCCAGTTTGAGTTGATGAACCTGCAAGAACAGCTCGGCGTGACCTTCCTGATTGTCACGCACGATCAGGAAGAAGCCATGACTGTTGCCAGTCGCATTGCCATTATGGATAAAGGGCTTGTCGCGCAGGTAGACACGCCAGCGGTTATTTATGAAGCGCCTAAATCCCGCTATGTATCTGACTTCATTGGCGACGTGAATTTCATCGAAGGCAAGGTTGTCAGCCATGAAGGCACGGAGGTAGTGCTGGAATCAGCACTAGGTCAGCAATTCATCCTGCAAAGTGATGACCCGCTACCAATCGGCTCAACTGCGTGGCTATCCATCCGCCCTGAAAAAGTTGCGGTGAATGAAGAAAAGCCAGAAGATCGGCGCAATGTCATTCAGGGGGTTGTCGATGATATTGCCTATCACGGCAACATTTCGACCTACCACGTCCGGCTGAGTAATGGCGACCTGATTAAATCGCAAATGACCAATCATCGTCGCTTGAGCAATCGCAGAATTACCTGGGAAGACAAAGTATGGCTTTCCTGGACAGATACTGCAGCCATTGCATTGACGGAGTGATGCCATGAGTGTGAACTGGCGTCGTTTCTTCCTGATTGGCATCCCGATGATTTGGTTGCTGGTATTCTTCCTGGCACCTTTTTTCATCGTACTTAAAATTTCACTGTCTGACATGGCCACCGCCATGCCACCATACACCCCCACCTACAATCCTGAAGCGGGTGTTCAGGGTCTGGCGGCTCTGTGGCAAAAGCTGGACCTGGAGAACTTCATCTGGATCATGGAAGACAATATCTACTGGTTGTCTTATCTATCCAGCTTAAAAATAGCCATCTTTTCAACCCTGTTTACCTTGTTGATTGGCTATCCAGTTGCCTACGCACTGGCACGTTCGCCCTCGAAATGGCGTGGCCTTTTAGTATTAATCATTATCCTGCCATTCTGGACAAGCTTTCTGATCCGCGTTTATTCATGGATCGGTATTCTGAAAACAGAGGGTTTTCTCAACCACTTTTTACTCTGGCTGGGTGTCATTGACAGCCCGCTGGCCATGATCAACACTGACTTTGCCGTTTATGTAGGCATCGTCTATTCCTACCTGCCCTTCATGGTGCTGCCACTGTATGCGGCACTGGAGAAAATGGACGACTCATTGATTGAAGCGGCGATGGACTTGGGCACAACCCGTATCCGCGCCTTTTGGCAGATCACCTTCCCGCTGTCCTTACCCGGCGCGATTGCTGGTTGCTTCCTGGTATTTATTCCAGCGGTTGGCGAGTTTGTTATACCAGACTTACTGGGTGGCTCAGAAACGCTAATGATCGGAAAAACCTTGTGGGGCGAGTTCTTCGCGAACCGTGACTGGCCAGTGGCCTCGGCGGTTGCCATCGTACTTCTGTTATTACTGGTTGTCCCGATTCTGTTGTTCCAGAAACAGCAAGAAAGAGAACAGGAGGCTGCCTCATGAGCCAGAAACGATTTACCTGGTTTAATGCCACCTCACTGACCTTTGGTTTCGTATTTTTATACCTGCCAATCCTGTTGCTGATTATCTTCAGCTTTAATGACTCCAAGCTGGTCACTGTTTGGGGAGGCTTCTCCACGCGCTGGTACACGTCGTTATTTCAAAACGAATCCTTTATGAATGCTGCGTGGGTGACCTTACAGGTGGCGGTTCTCAGCGCTACCATTGCCACAGTGCTGGGCACTCTGGCCGCCTTGGTGTTGACTCGTGCTGGACGCTTTCACGGGCGTATGCTGTTTTCCGGCATGGTCTATTCGCCACTGGTTATGCCGGAAGTCATTACCGGCTTGTCATTGCTGTTGCTATTTGTCGCCATTGGCATGGATCGTGGCTTTTGGACTATTACTATCGCGCATGTCACCTTTTCAATGTGTTATGTTGCGGTGGTCGTCTCGTCACGTCTTATCAGCTTTGATCGCTCACTTGAGGAAGCCGCACTCGACCTTGGTTGCAGCCCATTCAAGGCGTTTATCCAGGTCACCTTGCCTATCATCATGCCTGCGATTGTCGCCGCGTGGCTGTTGGCGTTCACATTGTCGCTGGATGACTTGGTCATTGCCTCGTTCACCTCCGGCCCCGGTGCAACCACCCTGCCAATGAAAATTTACAGTCAGGTTCGTTTGGGCCTAAAGCCCGAAATCAACGCCCTGTCAACCCTGTTAATTCTCATCGTGTCGGTCGGTGCCATTACCGCCTCACTTATCGCAAAACGTGCCGAACAAGCACGCCTCCGCGCCACTGAAGACTAGCGTAATCTATGAAACAAGAAATCGAACAGTTCATGGCTGACAACCCTGACGTGAATGAAGTGGATCTGATCATTCTCGACATTCCTGGTAATTTCTACGGCAAACGCTACGCCATTCAGGAGCTGCCCAAGCTTGCAGAGAAGGGATTGAAATTTCCTCGCGGTATGCCATTGATGTCCGTTCAGGGGCATACCATTGATGCCTTGGGACATGGTATTGAGGATGGCGACCCCGATGCGGAGATTGCCCTGATTCCCGGCTCTCTGAAACGGGTGTCGTGGGAGTCCGAGCCACGCGCTCAAGTGATGGTGAGTTATGTGCAAGGCAATGAAGACTCGCCCTTTTGGGAACCGCGCAATATCCTGAAACGTGTGCTGCAACGCTTTGCCGACGATGACATCTCGCCAGTGGTTGCCTACGAACTGGAGTTTTATTTATTTGACCAGCAACGCACCGATGAAGGCTTGGTGCAACCAGCCGTTGGCCCGCGCTCCAACCAGCGTGACAGCTATGCAGTGCTGAGTATGGATCGCTTGGCCGACTTCGGTGACTGTCTGAGCGACATCACCCGCACCTGTGCTGAGCAAGGCGTGGCGGTTGGCCCTATTTCCGCCGAAGTTGGGCTGGGGCAGTATGAGATTAACCTGCTACACAATGCGGATGTCATGGCAGCGGCAGATCAGTGTGTGCTGTTTAAGCGCATTGTGAAAGGTGTCGCCATGAAACACGGCTTTCAGGCGAGCTTTATTGCCAAACCTTATCTGGATCATGCAGGTAACGGCTTGCATTTGCACACCAGCTTTTATGACAAGGATGGCAAGAACATCTTTGCCGAGCCTTCAGCAGAATCCGGCGACAGTAAACTGAAACATGCCATTGGCGGTATTCTGGCATTGATGCCAGATTCATTGTCAATTTTTGCACCTAACCTCAACGCCTTCCGACGACTCACGCCACATAACAATGTGCCAGTCAGTCCGACCTGGGGCTATGAGAATCGCTCAGTTGCCGCGCGTGTCCCCTCCTCTGATGATAACAATCGCCGGATTGAATATCGGGTCGGTGGTGCAGATGCCAATCCTTACTTGGCATTGGCCTCACTGCTGGCAGCTATCCATTGGGGGATGGCACAAAAGTCTGACCCCGGCGCCCCTCGTGATGACCTGTGTACTGAAGCCTCCGGTTTGCCAACTGACTTCCGTCAAGCGCTGCGACAAACCGAAGCATCCACCGTGTTGAAGTCGTATTTGGGTGAGGATTTTATTCCAGTGTACTGTGCTCAAAAACGCAGTGAAGTCAGAGAGTTTGAAGACGCTATTTCATCGCGGGAGTATGATTGGTATTTATAACGCGGAGTTCACCGGCGAGTGACACGGGGCCGGTGGAGCGACTTATTATAAATTATAATCCCATTCCGGATAAAATACGAAACTATCTTCAGTTTGCCATCCGATCCGTAATGGAAGATCAATTTTTTCAATTAGTGTTTTTATATAATATTGATCCTTTTTTGAAGATTCCCGATCAAGCACAATCATCCACTCTTTCTTTTTATCTCTACCTGGGTAATAGTTATATTCCAGTAATTGCCCTAATGCCTCCCGAATTGCTTTTGTTGTGCCAACACCATAAACCACTTTGAGCTCTGCAATATAATCAACATCTTCAAACTCAAACAAAATATCAATGTAGTTTTCTTCTTGCTTTACTGATATGCCTTTACTCTCTAGCCATGCACTAAAGCTATTAGATAGTTTATTATGTTTTGGAATTATTATTTTTAGCTTGCTTGATGATTCCCTATAATACCCATCTTCTGCCAAGGCAGAACGTTGTTGCCTATTGCTGCTATTACTCTTAATAGAAGGAAACCTTTCAACGTAGGTAAATGACTTAAATCTATGGTTAGGTGGCTTATTTATTGGTATTGGTTGAGGAAATATTTCTATATCAGAGACTGGGCTTTTGACCCTAATGTACGGACTTTCAAATGCCGCCATTACCTCTTTTATTGCAGCATCTTCCGTTCTAAATTTATTTGTGACAGATAAGAGCTCCTCAGCCCTTCGCTTAAGTATGCCATTATTTTTAAAGGCTTCCAGTATATCAGGATATTCATCATCATGGATTAACTCAGCGTTATGATGAATACCAAGAAAAAGCCACTCGTTACGCTCTTGATGGCGTGTAAAAAAGCCAATATTGAATGAGCCATGATTCTCATCTATGAGCTTTTGTTGTGGAGTAAGGTAAGTATAAGGAAATATAAACCCATTCCATGTATCGGCAAGTTGGAAATTCCATTCCTCGTGACCAAAGCCATTCTCACCTGGAAACCCCATTTCATTAGTAGAACCTGACGGAAGTTGCCATCCTCTTGTATTCCAACATACTCTTTGTAACAAATTTAGCATAATGTCTCCTATAATTCATAACAACATTGTTTAATCACATCTGGCACCGTAACCACCCGACGCAGTGACAGCGCGAAGGTTGGTTACGGTAGCGTGATTCAGCGCCTTAACCGCTTAACCTGCCAACTTACGCTGCTGTCTCAGCCGAATCGCATCCCCAAATGCCTGAAAAATCGCGCCATAAAACGGGATTTGATCAAATAGCCACTCAGGATGCCACTGCACTCCCAGCATAAAACGGCTGTCATCCGCCAAGCGAAATGCCTCAATCAAGCCATCCGGCGCACGCGCCTCCACCACCAGTCCCTCCGCTAATTGATCAATGCCCTGCCCATGAATTGAGTTCACGCGCGTGGTTTCCGTGCCAGCAATACTTGCTAACAATCCACCTGTGGTCATGTGCAGATCATGTGCGAAATCATACTGCTCTGCCATCGGAGCATTAGGGTCTTCACGGTGATCCATATAGCCTGCCACTTTATGTACCTGTTGATGCAATGTGCCGCCCAGCGCGACATTGATCTCCTGAAACCCGCGACACACCGCCAACACCGGAATATCCAGCTCAATGGCTAACTGAATCAACGGCAATGTGGTCTGATCACGCTGCGGATCTTGCGGCAAATCTGGCGTTTCCAAGCGTTGGCCATATAGAGATGGGTCAACATTGGCCGCACTCCCTGCCAGAAAAATCCCATCCAGGCGGCTCACCACTTCGCGCAAATCAAAGGCACTATCCAGTGCCTGAAGTTGCTCACCTGCTGCAATCGCCGGAATCAATAAAGGAAAACCTTTTGCGCCATGTGCCACCGCATTGATGTACTTTTCACCGACACAATGAAAGGGCTTAGCCTCGACAGATTTTACATCCGCCGGGATGCCAATATAAGGAATGGGTTGAATCATATTTATACTTCCTGCCAATATCCGGCATTACATTCTGTGATCACAAATGGTAACAAGCTTCCTGATACAACGCACCCAGCTTTTATCCACATCGTTGCGCTATTTTGATTTGCTTGATGCTACAATAACAGCGCCGCAATATTTTGTGATCACGTATGAAAAAAACGACACCCTCTCTCTCGCTAGTTGAGAAGACCGACTTACTCAGCGTGAATGAGTGGGTATATAAAACGCTACGCAAAAGTATTATGTGTGGAGAGATTCGTCCGGGGAGTGCGCTC
Organism: Pseudomonadota bacterium; assembly: GCA_002747455.1. GTDB lineage: Bacteria > Pseudomonadota > Gammaproteobacteria > Thiotrichales > Thiotrichaceae > Leucothrix. The sequence continues at coordinate 80,117 of PDPG01000045.1, forward strand.
ACCATTCGTGGCCTTGCTGAATGTCTTGAGGTTAGCCCAATGCCAGTGCGCGAGGCCTTACGCAAACTGGTGTCCGAGGCAGCGGTAGAAATTAAAGATAATCGCCGAGTCACCGTGCCATTGATTTCGCCAGAGAAATTCAAATCATTGTTTGCGCTCCGAACATTGCTGGAAACCCATGCTGCCGAGACCGCGCTCCCCTATTTCACCACTGAGAAAATCGCCGAGCTAGAGCAGCTTGATGTGGCGGTGGATGAGGCTTATTCTTGTGGTGATGTGGTGGCGGGTAGCTTGGCAAACCAGGCGTTCCACCGCTTTATCTACGTGCAAGACCCCAATCAGCTCATTCTCCCCATGATTGAAAGTGTCTGGTTGCAATTGGGGCCGTTTGTCCGCATTGGGCTGAGCCAACTGGAGCAATATTACAAATACGACCGCCATCAGGAAGCGATTGAAGCACTTCGCCAGCGTGATGCGTTTGCGCTGCGTCGCGCGATTGAATCCGATATTCGTGACGGCCTGTCGATGATTCGCAATGTGGATCAGATTTACGAAAACCTGAAGGCAAAATCATCACCCACCAGCAACTGACGAAATCAAATAAGGATACATGTATGAGTCAACTAGTGTTTTTTCAGTTTCCCTATGACTGGTATGACAACTATGGCGTGTTAATTCACTCCCCCGAAACCGGCGAAACTGCTTGCGTGGATGCGGGAATTGCCGAGACTTACCAACAAGCATTAGATGAGAAAGGCTGGCACCTGACTCATATATTGATTACCCATCACCACGCAGACCACACCTCTGGCCTTTTGGAGCTAAAAACGCACTATGACGCCCATGTTATCGGCCCCAGCTATGTGGGTGCTCAACCCATTAAAGGTATTGACCAAGCCGTCAGTGATGGTGATTGTTTTGAGTTCGCAGGCGTGACCATTCAGGTTATCCATACCCCCGGCCACACAATGGATTTGCTTAATTATTACATCCCATCCGAAGGAGTGATTTTTGTGGGCGATACATTGTTCGGACTGGGCTGTGGCAAGGCGTTTGAAGGCACGGCTGAAATGATTTGGGAAAGCCTGAAAAAGCTTCGCGCACTACCGCCTGAAACCATGATTTACTGTAGCCATGAGTACACGCAAGAAAATATGGCATTTGCACTCCAGATTGACCCTGAAAATACAGCCTTGCAAGCACGTAAAGCAGAAGTTGATCGCTTACGAGCAAATGACCTACCGACAGTGCCATTTACTTTAGCCACAGAACTGGCGACCAATCCCTTTTTGCGAGCAGATGATCCGGCGATTCGTAAGCAACTGGGTATGGAAAATGCACCGGAGGTGGAGGTGTTTGCGGAGATTCGGCGTCGGCGTGATTAGTGATGCAAAGTATACTGTCTAGGTCAAATGTGAGTTTAATCACCCATCGCTTCGTAATGTTCCATGACCCATTCTTCATGCTGTGCAGCAGCTAGCCACTCTTGCATGGCAGGCAGGTTCTTCATTGCTTTCACCCACTGCTCAAAGTCTGCTGAAACTTCCAGTCCATAGCCACTGATACGCCACATCACCGGCGCGTACATGGCATCTACTATACTGAAATGTCCGCACAG
>PDPG01000012.1 GCA_002747455.1 Pseudomonadota bacterium
TGCTGTCGCCTGCGGGTTGGTCACTGCCCGTTCACGAGCCACTTTGCCTACATGCACCTGATCGTTGTCATCAATGTAAATGGCGGAGGGCGTTAAAAACTCCCCCAAGGCATTTGGAATCAACTCAACCACACCTTCACGCCAAACGGCGCAAGCGCTATTGGTTGTCCCCAAATCTATTCCTAAAATTGTCATGGATTACTCACCTTTCAGTGGCTATTTATGCAGCTAAAGTATAGCAAATGAACGTGCTTTGACTGGATTATCTGATTATTGGATGCCTTAGCGTGCTTATTGGGATTAGTTTTGCGATTCACATGAGAGTGTCGCTATACTCTGCCAAATATCATGCTGAGGAGAGATGAGACAATGTTAGAAAATTTATTTGAAAACAATAAGCAATGGGCCAAAAAAATGCTTGAGACTGATCCAGATTTTTTTGAAAAATTACAGCAACAACAAAACCCTGAGTACTTTTGGGTGGGTTGTTCGGACAGCCGTGTTCCGGCCAGCGAAATTATGAACCTGCTACCAGGAGAGGTTTTCGTACAGCGTAATGTTGCTAACCAGGTGGTTCACTCAGATATGAACTGCCTGACTGCCCTGCAATTTGCGGTAGATGTGTTACAGGTTCGCCACGTAATTGTTTGCGGACACTACTCTTGCGGCGGGGTCAAAGCAGCGCTGGAACGGGAGCGCCACGGACTGGTGGATAATTGGTTACTTCACGTTAGGGATACCATTACCAAGCACAGTGAACAGTTAAAATTGATTAAAGATGAAAGCCAAAAGATGGATCGTGTTTGTGAGTTGAATGTTATCGAACAAGTTGTCAACATTTGTAATACCACCACAATGGAAGATGCCTGGGCTCGTAATCAGGATGTCAATGTTCACGGTTTGATTTACTCCATCAAGGACGGCCACTTAAAAAACCTGGATATGAGTATCTCAGGGGTAGGTCGCGTCGAAGCACAATACCGAATTGCCAAAAACCGCATTCTTGGATAAGTCGAACAACCAGAGGGCAATATTGTATTAATCCAACAGCCGAATAGACGATGTACCAGACTCGTCTATATAAACTGATGGATTCATATACCGAAATTCATTCAAGATTAACGTCAACGATTTATGATTAGCCATTGACGTATGCGGAGGCTCTTACGCTGCTAGAGCCGCTGCGTAAGGTGTCGTCACACTAGCCAATAATAATATAAAAAGCACGGAAACTACCAAGATGCCACACTCATGATTTGGGATTTGGCGAGCCACGACGAATTAACCCGGCTGCGTGCCACGTACCTCTAACCGTATTAATATTATGAGCCTCACACTTACAAGCATCTTGAAGTTAATGGATATCGCCGTTTTTCTGCGAACCGGTGCGTCGATGTTTCAACTACTCACTGAAAAGCCCGAATGGTTGGATAGCTTCTGTGACTCACAACTAACCAAAGGTGACACAATAAACTTGGGAGAACTGTTCCCGTTTCTGGCGTGCTTTATGCACGAAGCCAATGATGTATGGGAAAGTGGTACAAGTATTCCTCACCATTCAGGGCCGTGGATTGAATTTACTGAGCAGGGTGAAGAGATTCCCCTGGAGGCAACCGCACTCTGCCAAGAAAACAAACATCTGTTGGTGATTCAAGATCTTGGCCAGAGCTACTATGACGAATTGCTGAAACTACAAAGCGACAGAGATAAGTCACTCACTCAAGAAAGGCTGCAAGAAGTGATTAAGCAACAAACCAAGCAAATTCGTCATCGTGAAGAAGAAATTATCATAAAGCTCCTAAGTGCGGCAGGACATCGTGACCATGAAACCGCAGCCCATGTACGTCGGATTGGGCTTTACGCTGAGGTCATGGCAAAAGCCCTGGGCTGGGACGAGTCAATGAGCACCGATTTTCGCATTGCTGCCTCCATGCACGATATTGGTAAGATCGGTATCCCTGATCACGTTCTGCTAAAGCCCGGCAAGCTCACCGAAGAAGAATTCACCATTATGCAACGGCACACAGAAATCGGGGCGGATATGCTGAGCGGAACCGACATCCCACTACTGGAGCTGGCTTCTGAAATTGCACTTTGCCACCACGAACGCTGGGATGGCACCGGCTACCCTAGAGGGCTGAAAGGCAAGGAAATTCCTGAATCAGCTCGCATCACCACCATTGTGGACGTTTATGATGCACTAATTCACCGACGAGTTTACAAGGCAGCCAGCAGTGAACACACCACCTTGAAAGTAATGTCCAGCATGGTCGGCAAGCACTTTGACCCCGACTTATATCGCGTCTTCATCGCTAACCTGCCAATCATGCAGTCCATAAAGGAAACCCACGCGGAGCCACAACCGGACAGGCCTCACCCTTAAGACTCATCAGTCATACTCTGCCCCATTTTAACCGGCAGTCCCTCGACAAATGACCGAGATACCGCAGGGCTATCTGCTTCCAGCAACATCACAATCGTTGAGCCCATATTGAAACGCCCCATTTCTTCACCTTTTTTCAGACTAATTCCTGAGTCACGATAACTTTTTCGGGAAACCGCCTTTCCTTTTGGGGGTGTCACCAAGCCATCCCAAACGGTTTCAATGGCAGCCACATTAATCGCACCCACTAGAACCATCGCCATACGCCCATAGTCAGTATCAAAATGTGCGACTACCCGCTCATTACGAGCAAAAATTCTTGATACCGTTTTTACGGTATGAGGTGCAACACTGAATAAGCGCCCCGGAATATGTACCTGCTCTGTTAGCTGCCCCTGAAATGGCATGTGGATACGGTGATAATCTCTGGGGGAAAGGTAAATAGTGACAAACTGACCATTCGCAAAATGTTCCGCTGTTGCCGCATCACAGGCCAGCAATTCCTGCACAGTGTAATCCTGCCCTTTTGCCTGAAAAATTCGCCCCTGCTTTATTTTCCCTGATTGGCTAACCGTTCCATCAACTGGGCAAACCATCGCAGCCTGTGAAACAGGCCGAAGCGCTGGCTTTATTTCGCGAGTGAAAAATGCATTAAAACTACGATATGCCGCCGGATCAGAGCGTACCGCTTCGTTTAGGTCTACATTAAACGCTTTACTGAACAGTTTAATAACCGGCACTGCCAATGGTGTTTCAATACGTGTCAGTTTATACACAACACGAGAAATGGCATGGTGTGGTAGAGCGTATAAAGAACCGGACTTTATGTAATCAAGCAGTGATGCGTTCATTGTTAACCTTATTTTGGATGACTGACTTTTCACAAGCGACGAATTAAGCGATGATACGCGATTCGGCACCGGGAAAACAGCACATGCAAACCTTCAGTGAATTTCAGAAACTACACAGTGTAAAAGACATTATTCGCTGGGCTGCCAGCCGCTTTAATGAGGCCAAATTAGACTATGGTCATGGCATGTCAACGGCGATTGACGAAGCGGTGTATTTAACCCTGCATGGCTTACACCTAGCCATTGATACGCCCGCAACTTACTGGGATGCGATGGTAACTGACACTGAAAAGGAGCAACTTTACGCCCTGTTAAAGCGTCGTATTGATGAGCGTATTCCGGCGGCTTATATCACTCAGGAAGGCTGGTTTGCGGGCCTGCCATTTTTTGTTGATGAGCGCGTGTTGGTTCCTCGCTCTCCGATTGCCGAGCTCGTTGATACGCAGTTCGCCCCTTGGGTTGATCCTGAAGAAGTTGAGTCCATCCTTGATCTTTGTACAGGCAGCGGTTGTATTGGCATTGCCTGCGCCTATGCTTTTCCGGGGGCGGAAGTTGAGCTGGCCGATATTTCTCAAGATGCATTGGATGTTGCCACCATTAACATTCAACGCCACGATGCAGCCAGTCAAGTAACCACTGTTCAGTCTGACGGCCTAAAGCAACTTGAGGGACGCAGTTACGACATTATTGTCAGCAACCCGCCCTATGTTGATGCAGAGGACATGGCCGCACTGAGCGATGAATTTAAACATGAACCAGAGCTGGGACTTAGCTCCGGTGAGGATGGGTTGGACTTAACCCGCCATATTCTGCAAACCGCGGCAGGCCACCTGAACGACAACGGCATTCTGGTGGTGGAAGTGGGCAATAGCCAGTACGCGCTGCAATCCGCCTTCCCCCACGTGCCGTTCCACTGGCTGGACTTTGAAAGAGGCGGCGATGGTGTTTTCCTGCTCACCAAAGAGCAACTGGAAAGATTTTTCTGAGCTGGTCACATGTTGAATAAGCCGTTACCATGAGAAGCTAGAAAACACCGTGAAAATCTACAAAAAGCGCAAAGCCACAGGTACGCGCATATTTTTTAGTGTTTGCCAACCTGGGTCTGCACCTACGTTTTCTAAGCGACCGATATTGCTTTTTTTAGTACCCACGCGACGAGCCAACTCGTCTTGAGTCAAACCAGCAGCAGTACGCAGTCTTTCTTCGGTGTCTTCTGGGGTTTCTTTACAAAACTGCTGTTTGTAATTGTTGAGTATGCCCCCCTTTCTTCATTGGAAAGAGGTGGCATCGTGGATTATTGACTACAAGTCGCTAATTCTACGAAGTCATTATTCGTATTAATGGTGAATAGCTTGGGAGGATACTGGGCGACAACGGTGTATGTATCGCTGCCTTCCTGCTTGGCATATTCTGTATGAGAGCCTGTAACAAATAATAATCGGTTTTTACTGTAGACAGGGAAAGCGTATTCTAACGCTCGGGCATGTATCTGATTAAGCGGTGTTGCGGGGGTGGTATGGTAGTCTGTTTGTGTAAGTAGGGACTTCGCTATTTTGTAACCATCTGAACTATTTATTCGGTATTCTGCATCAGAATAGTCAATGCCATTATGGTAGAAGAAGCCATTGACTATGCGGTTCAACGGGGGGATTGCAGGCGGTGTAACATTAATGAATTTACCTGTTTCCTCATCAAGCCGATAGTAATACGCTTTCCCCCTGCCACCTTCTTCTGAGTCTACAACTCCCGAAAGGAAGTAAGGCGTTAGGTTATTTCTCATAAGGTACAGAGAGCTAATGTAGTCTTCAGAAGGATTGGTTAAAACACGTCTGGTTGTTCCATCGTGGGAGTGATAGGTAAGGCCAACCAGCTCAGGGTCAATGGGTTCATTGGCATGATTCAATGATAAATAGGTTTCTGAGTCTTCAATAACGCGATAGAGCAGTGTGTCCCCAAACACCCCAATGCCCGTGATATTCAGGTTGTCATCACCTGTTTCCAGCATGGTTTTGGTTTCACCATCACCCAGTCCTCCCACTCTGATATTATCCTCAACCTCATCCTGAGTAACAAACGTCCCCTCCGGCGTACCGTCGGTGGAATAATTTGCCCCGCAGAATTTCACAACCGAGTTTTCGGTATTGGCTTCTACTGTCACTGTGACTTTGGCACTGTTCGTGCGTCCCTGATCGTCGCTAAAGGCGTACCAGAAAGAGTCTTCACCAGAGAAACCGACCGGCGGTAAATAGCGAACGCGGCTGCCTTCAATCCTGGCATGACCACCCCGTTTGGTGGTGGTATTAACTTCGATCAGGCTGAGGTTTTGCCCGAGGTCATTGTCCAACACGGGAATCACAACGCTCAGGGTGTTAATGACTTCGGCACTATCAGTTACTGCAACAGGCCAGCCACT
>PDPG01000008.1 GCA_002747455.1 Pseudomonadota bacterium
GCACTGTCTTTAATACCATCTTTATCCGAATCAATCTCACAACCCTTGGTATCGACGGTTGCACCTGCGACAGTTTTCGGACAAGCGTCTTTGCTATTGACCACACTGTCTTTGTCATCATCTAGCTCACAGCCTTTGCCATTGACCTTGGCACCGGCAGGTGTTTTTGGACACTGATCGGCACTGTCTTTAATGCCATCTTTATCTGAGTCGATTTCACAACCCTTGGCATCAACGGTGGCACCCGCGACAGTTTTAGGGCAAGCGTCTTTGCTATTGACCACACTGTCTTTGTCATCGTCTAGCTCACAGCCTTTGGCATTCACCTTGGCGCCGGCGGGTGTTTTCGGACACTGCAACGGTTGCACCCGCGACAGTTTTAGGACAAGCATCTTTGCTATTGACCACACTATCTTTGTCATCGTCTAGCTCACAGCCTTTGGCATTGACCTTGGCCCCGGCGGGTGTTTTCGGACACTGATCCGCGCTGTCTTTCACGCCATCCTTGTCAGAATCAATCTCGCAACCCTTGGCATCAACTGTTGCGCCTGCGATAGTTTCTAGGCAGGCATCTGCACTGTTTGGAATAAAGTCTTTATCACCATCCAGCTCGCAACCAAATGTATTGACCTTGGCATTAGGGACCGTATTTGGGCATGAGTCCTTGCTGTCTAAAACGCCATCTGTATCGGTATCAACTTCACAACCTGTTGCATTTACTTTGATTCCGGCAGGGGTCTTAGGACATTGGTCTTTACTGTCGGCGACACCGTCTTGATCATCATCAACCTCACAGCCAGTTTCTTCGACAGTTACGCCAAATGGTGTATTGGGGCATTGATCCTTGCTATCGACAATGGTGTCTTGATCGGCATCTTGCTCACAGCCCGTGTCATCAACCGCCGTACCTGAAGCCGTATTCGGACATTCGTCAGAACCATCCAGAACACCGTCCTTATCGGAGTCGATCTGGCAGCCTTTGCTATCAACGGTTAAGCCTTTGGGTGTCGCAGGGCAACGATCCATGCGATCAACGACACCGTCCTTATCCGTGTCGATTTCACAGCCACTAGCATCAACTGCCGCGCCAGCAACCGTCTTAGGGCATTTGTCCTTGCTATCTACAACGGTGTCGCCGTCGGTATCAACTTCGCAACCATCGGCAGCGACTACCAAGCCAGACGCCGTTCCGGGGCAACGATCCAGAATCTCAATAACACCATCTTTGTCGGTGTCCAGATCACATCCTTTACTATCGACAATCACACTAGGCGCAGTATCTGCACACTGGTCAGAAGCATTCACAACACCATCAGCATCCTGATCAGCCGTCGCATTGTTGAGAGCCAGTTGCAGTTTTTCATTCTCACTTAATAGGCGGCTTTTGTCGCTCTGTGCGTTTGCCTCAAGGGTGACAAACTGTTGTGTCATGCCATTGAAACCGACAAGCTTCTCTTGCAGGCCCTGACTTTGCATGACCAGTTCGCCAGTGAGTTTCTTCTCCAGACCTTGGCTCCGGGTGGCCAACTCACCCGTGATCTTTTTCTCCAGGTCTTGATTTCTGGCAGCCAACTCACCAGTTAGTTTTTTCTCCAGACTTTGATTACTAGCGGCCAACTCACCGGCCAGCTTTTCTCCCAGAAGTTGATTTCTAGTTGATAATTCACCAGTCAATTTTTCACCCAGAAGCTGACTTCTGGTTGATAATTCACCAGTCAGTCTTTCTTCCAAACCTTGGCGCTGGTTCGCTAGTTGTTCAGCAAGCCGTTTCTCCAGGCTTTGGTTCTGGGCGCTTAGTCGCTCAGCAAACTTTTTTTCCAGATTCTGGTTCTGAGTAGCGAGTTGCCCAGCCAGCTTATTGGTCATGGCATCAAGGCTCGAGAATTGCTTTTCCAGCTCCGCAATACGGGAACGCAGCCTAGTGCGTTCTGCCATGAGTTCTGCAATCTTTTTCTTATCACCGGCAGAAGTCTGAGCCGCAGCGGTTTCCACCTCTTTTAGCTGGGCACGCAGCGCGTCAATCTGCTCCAAGTCGTCATCTGGTAATGGAATATCGACGATATAAAAGGGAGCAGGTGGCATACCCATCAGCGTGGATGGTGCGTAGGATGGTAGGCTCTCAGGAGGGATTTGAAATAGAGCGTCCGGCACCACGGGGAGCATGTTGGGCATTGGCATCAAACTGAAGTAGTTACCCTCGCTCGTCTCCATGTTTGCATCAAGGTTCTGAGTGGATGGTGTTTGAATGACCGGTGTGGTGACAACAACCGAATTTGGGGTTGTCATCGCTTTTTGTGTTTCGGTAGTTGCAGTATCTTTTTTACCACCGTCTTTTACCAAGTCGGCAAAGGCTGGGTGGCCAGTGTAAACCAGCAAGCTAGCGAAGATCAGAGGCCTTATGGTGCTGCGCATCGTTCTAATATCTCCGAGGTTCGTATTCAATAATATTGTTATCATTTACCGCCCAATGACAAGTCACGCCTTGCCGAGGCAATCGTAATTGTAAAGCCGGCGATTACATCCAGAAATGACATGGTGGTCAGAATAAGGAAAACCGAGTTACCAGCCCAGTCACAAACCAGCCATGATACCATAAAACCGATCAGTACAAAGGTGGAGAGTATGTGATCCATAATAGACACACTGGAAGTGCGGGTCGATTTGAACAGTTCAATAAAGAGTGCTACCAACCCAAGTAGTATTACAATAACGGCAACTGTTGGCTTCCACGGTGCTCCCGACGGTAGTGTTATTCCGTCAGGAAAAAACGTATAGCCTAGGTAGGTGGGAAATATACCTATAAAGTACAAAGCATGGTAGCCAAGCAAAAAAAAGCCAAGCAGTGGGAAGAAGCTCAGAACTGGCATTGGTGGTGACTCTTGTTCATAACGAGGGTTGAAGCCGCACGAGCAAGCTCCATGTCATCGACTCCCCGAGTATAGCCCAAACTTTTCTCTACAGGCAGTTTTTCACTGAATAAAATTCCATCCGGGGGCGACATCCCGAAAATCAACGGCAGCTTAAAGTCGAAGAACGGTATTAGTTGTATCTATCGACTGATAGGTGGGAATTCTCAAACGAACAGATCAATTCATACTTAAACCATGATTAACGCGTAGTGCAAGTGGTTAATTTATCGGTGCTTTTCAGTTGTTGCTGGAGGCCGGATAAATATTCAGAAACAACAACTCTATAAAGAGAATATATTATGGAATCTAAGAGCAGAATTAACTATAAGTGGGCCTATTTACCAATACTTTTCAGTTCTGTGGCTGTCTTGAGTACTCAATTAGTGGCTGGGGAATATGAGGAGCAGGGTGCGCGACAAGTGAATAGTGTTAGCCACCAGTATGTGGGGGGCAGGACTCGCGTTGGTGTTAGTGTATCAGATGATGGGGATGCCAGTGCGGATTTGAGTCATGTCTTCTCTGAGACTGAAAACAGCTCGACCAGTGGTGGTCTGTGGGCTGGTTTCGATTTGGAAGGCGATGATAAAGGTGTTGATTCTGGTGGTGTTCGTGTCAATCATAACTGGGTATCACGCAATGGCCAGGGTAATGCTACGCACGTGAATAAAGCGTTTGTCGCTTATGATCGCAATAAAGAAGATGATGAGAAAGTCACTGTGGGTTATGGTCAGGAGCGTGCTAACGGCTTTTGGGAAGCTCATGTCAGCAAGGGCTTGTCTGACAAGCGTTCAGTAATACCAGCGACTGATCATACGGCTGAGGTTTATGAAAAGGCATATGACTGGGGTGTCGGCGGCAGTGTGGGTACGTTTTTAACAGGCTCTAATACCCGAGTCCGTGCTGGCGTTGACCATCAGTGGAGTGAGGATGAGGCAAAGAGTGAAGAAAAAGCGGTGATGACAACTCTGTCTGCCGGTGTCGAAAAATTCTTCCAGAACTCGCCCCATAGTATTGGGCTTGATGTTGCTGCTTCCCGCAAGAAAGGCGGCTATGAAAACGGTGACTCGGATGACACAACGACAACTGCAAGCCTAAGTTATCATTACGACTTTGGTGGTGCGAATATTTACCAGCCTGATCAGCGATACCGTCGTGTCCGTGTTGAGGTTCCAGGTAAGGGTCGTGCTGCGGTATATACGAAAAAGCCGATTTATAAACAGCAACCGATTTATAAGCAACAACCAGTTTACAAGAATCAGCCGATTTACAAGAAACAGCCTATTTATACCCACAAGCAGGTACAGGTGCCAACGGGCGGTCTGGCGAAGGGTACGGTTGAGTTAGAAGGCCAGACATTCTTCAAGTATGGTTCTGCGGTACTTATTCCATCTGCACAGCAGCGTTTGCGTCAGATTGCGGCTGAAATTCGCAAGCACGGCTACAAAGGTAATATTCGCATTACCGGAAATAGCTGCGGCTTGGGTGATCCACGTCTTGATCAGAAGTTATCAGAAGAACGTGCCCATGCTGTGCGAAACTTCCTGATCACACAAGGCTTTAACCCTGCGCATTTAATTGCACGTGGTTTGGGTAAATCACATCCTAAATATCCGAGAACTGCGGATCAGGATTTCAAGAACCGTCGCGTTGACATTGAGTACGTGACTGAGCGTCAGATTAAAGGCGGTGGTGGCTACCGCACTGAAACTCGCCGTGTGCAGAATGGCTTCCGTGATGTTATTGCGGGTTATAAACGAGTACAAGTCGGTACAAAAAATGTTCAGGTTGGTCTCCGCAATGTACAGGTGGGAACCGAGGATATTTTGGTTTCCCAAGGTGCACCGGGTACCCCACGTGTAATCTGGAGAACGGAAGCAATCCCAACCGCTCCGGCATGGATTTCGAGGGCATTGCGTCATAACTTTAGTCATAACCGTAATGTTGATACTTACCGGACGATTGCTGACGGTAGTTATGATGATGGCTCCAACGGATCAGGTAATAACGGTACAACAAATCATGCACCGAATGCGGTTGATGACTACGAGACCATTGAGAAAGGTAACTCAATTACTATTGATGTTATTGGTAACGATAGCGACCCTGATGGCGATAATATCGTCATTAAGAATTACACACCGGGTGAGCATGGCCGAGTAGAGAAAGGAGCTGGTGGCAAACTGATTTATACACCGGACGCTGGGTTCGTTGGTCAGGATTATTTCACTTATATCATCGAAGATACAGCAGGTCTAACCGCTAGGGCGACCGTCTACATTGATGTGAAGCCCTCAAATAATGGTGGCAATGGTTGTGTTGTCGTGTGTATCGAAGCGTTAGATGATAACGTGCGTGTGTACGCTAACACCTCCGAAACCATCGCTGTATTGGATAATGACGAAGGTGTTGACTTACGCATTGTCGAAGTTTCTCAGGGAGGGCATGGTGCTACTGTTACCATTAGTGGTGATAAGGCGATCTACACGCCAAGAGAGGGATTCATTGGTAATGATGTTTTCTCGTACCGTATCAGGGATAGGGAAGGCAATGAGTATGCTGCTAATGTGAGTGTTCATGTGGAAGAACCCAAAGGTTAGGACTTAAGTGGTAATGCTTGGGTAAAAGGTCAGGGATGGTCTTTTTAGCCGCGATTTATTCGCGGCTTTTTTTGTTGGTGTCAAGGTCAAATTGGTCGAGGCCATTCAGTCAGTTGTACCATGTTTAGGGATTGGGTCTTGTAATGGGTAAAGCTTAATTGGCCAGCTAATTTTTTGAAGTAGCTGCAAGCACTGAGAAAAAGTGCCAAACTTAGCGAAAATAATTCCAATATCACAACATGCAGAGGATGATGTCTATGCGCATGGTAAGAGATACAATTAAAAAAGAATACAAACTGACTGAAAGCGCGGCTTGGAAGATACTCGCAGAGCACCATCAGCAATGTAAGCAACTCCACATGCGGGATTTATTTGCATCTGACCCGCAGCGTTTTGAGAAGTATTCGATTCAGCAAGGCAGTCTTCTGTTTGATTATTCCAAAAACCGTATATCAGATGAAACCTTACCATTGCTAATGAGCCTTGCACGACAGTCTGAGTTGGAGGCTTGGCGTGAACGGCTATTCAGTGGTGCAAAAATTAATAACACTGAAGAGCGTGCTGTGCTTCATGTGGCGCTCCGCAACCGTGCTAATGCACCCATCGAATGTGACGGCAAAGACGTAATGCCAGCGGTGAATGTTGAGCTGGATAAAATGCGCCGATTTAGTGAACGTGTTCGCTCCGGTGAGTGGAAGGGGTTTAGCGGCAAAGCAATTACAGATATTGTCAATATCGGTATTGGTGGTTCCGATTTGGGGCCGAACATGATTTGCACTGCATTAAAACCTTATGCGTCAAGCTCGCTGAATGTACACTTCGTTTCCAGCGTTGATGCCATGCAGATTACCCAGACCCTGAGCAATCTGGATGTAGAAACCACTTTATTCATTATCGCATCCAAAACCTTTACAACTCAGGAAACACTGACTAACGCTAATACAGCAAAGGCCTGGTTTCTTAATCAGGCTGGCACCAGTGAAGCCGATATTGCCAAACATTTTGTCGCGGTTTCTACTAATAGTGAAGCGGTCGCCGCGTTCGGTATTGATACCCATAATATGTTTCGTTTCTGGAACTGGGTTGGTGGGCGTTATTCCTTGTGGTCGGCAGTTGGTTTGTCGATTATTTTGTTCATCGGTATGGATAATTATGAGCAACTGCTTGAGGGTGCTCATAGCATGGATCAGCACTTCCGAACGGCACCATTGGAGCAGAATATCCCTGTTGTGATGGCAATGCTTGGCATTTGGTATTACAACTTTTTTGGTGCAGAGTCACAGGCTATTCTGCCTTACGATCATAACTTACGCTTGTTGCCGGCTTATCTTGAGCAGGCCGATATGGAAAGCAATGGCAAGTCAGTGACGCGCGACGGGTATGCGGTTGATTACTCCACTGGTCCGATTGTGTGGGGTGCTGAAGGAATCAATGGCCAGCACGCTTTTTACCAACTAATCCACCAGGGGACGCGAATTATCCCAGCAGATTTTATCGCCTCGGTACAGTCACAGGCGGATTTGCAACACCACACTGATATTCTGGCCTCAAATTTCCTTGCGCAAACTGAGGCCTTGATGCGTGGTCGCTCGCTGGAAGAAACGCAGCAAATACTGAATGGCTTGGGTATTTCAGAAACAGCAGCGGCGACGCGCTTGCCACACATGTATTTTGAGGGCAATCAGCCGACGAACTCCATCGTGATGGATAAACTAACGCCCTATAACCTGGGCAGTCTTGTAGCCGCTTATGAACATAAAATCTTTGTGCAGGGCGTGGTCTGGAATGTAAATTCTTATGATCAGTGGGGGGTTGAGTTAGGTAAACAATTAGCGAAGGATATTCTTCAGGAAATTGAAACGGGTACTAATCGGTTTGAACATGATAGCTCAACCAAAGGCTTGTTAGATTGGTTCAGATCACACCGCTAAACCGCACTTGTTTATTACTGTTTAGTATTCTTAATTTGCCAATGCTGACGAACCGAAATTAAGGTTTGTTGGCAGTAGGCGGCTGTAAATAAGCTGATAAGTTTCGCCAGAGGTTAGGGTGTCGGCAAAACGGCTAACATCCGGTGACACGAACCATAGCCCGATACACAGTGCAATGATTAAGCTGCTGGAGTAGGCGTGACGCGTGTCAACAATTTTAAGTGCAGTTCCAAAAGAGCGTTTAATACGGCGGTTCATAAAATCCACACTGTATAACTCATCCAGTAGCAAATGGATGAGAAAACCGATAAACACCATAAAGCCGATTAACCAAGCAGTAAAATCATCTCTGCCATAAAAATGAAAGCTTATCACCGTGGTCAGCTGCATAAATAAAAACGCAGCAATTACTGAGTGGAGTGCGCCACGATGCACGGTGTAATGGTTAAACAGTTTCCACAGGCCATAGCGGACCGTCAGATAAATGATGATACCGATTACCCAAAGTTCGGAGATGGATAAGACGTTTTCTGCGGAAAGTATCCATAAAAAGGACACAATAATCCCCAATGTCGAGAAGATGATTCGGCTGGGGTATGAATACTTCAGGTCAATATCCGGCAGAATGCCACCGATCGTACCCATTAACATTAACAACATGGCATCTTTAGAATCGACCAAGCCAACCTGCAGGCACAACGTACTGATAAGCCCTGAAGCCACAGCGGCGACACTAATGTGAGTATTGAAGTTGGCCATTTATGGATGCAGCTGTTAATTGTTAGTATTGCTAAGAGCGGCGAGTTTAGCACTTTTTTGTTTTAGTTTTCGTACTTTTCGGGTCATTCCTGCCACATAAAGCATGGGAATGGTGAAGAGTGTCAAAAATGCCGAAAAGCCAACGCCCCAGACAATCGCTGTTGCCACAGGCCCCCAGACCAATGATTTACCCCCAAGCCCGTTAGCCAGTGAAAAGAGACCGGCAATGGTAGTGAGGGTGGTAATGAGTATGGGGATGACACGGCGGCGGGCGGCATAAACCGCGGCATGTATGATGCCCATTCCAGCATAAAAACGATCATTGGCTGCGGAGATCAGGACAATGGCTGCATTAACCGCAATGCCGGTCAATGCGACGATGCCGTATAACGTGTACAAGCTGAGCGGGTTCTGTGTTACCAACAGGCCCAGCACTACGCCGGTAAAAGCCAGCGGCACGGTTGCCAGAATCATCAGAGGCTGGAAGTAACTTTGAAATTGTGTACCCAATATCAAATACATTAAGCCAATCCCAATAAGGAATAGCTGACCGATAGAGTCCAGACTTTCTTCGATATCATCCAACTGACCAGAAAAGTCCAAATCGACTCCCGGATATTGGGTTTGGTATTTTGCCCAGCCTTGTTTTAGCAGGGTGTTGGCCGTGACCGTATCTAGCTGACACTTATCGTAGTCTCGTGGCGTTCCCTTAAACGCTGGCACTAGGCGACATTCCCAGAAGTCTTCTGGCTCAGTGAGCTTAACCAAATCCGCCTCTAGCGTAATGGCCTTCCTAAAGTTGTAATGGCGAATATTGCCCAGTGATATTTTGCGCGTATCATCCACCAGATGACTAAGTGGTATTGAGCCACCCGAGGGCAGTGGAATGCGGAAGCTCAGCAGCTTGTCCAAGTCATCAACCTGTGTAACGTTTGATTTCACCCGAATTTGCAGCTTTTCGCCGTTATTCTGCATTTCTGAAACGACTTCTCCATCAACCAGAAGCCGGATGGTGCGGGCAATCACCGCCGGGTTCAGCCCTGCGCGGCGGATAGCATCGTGCTTCATACGCAGCGTTAATTCCATGCGGCCACGGCTTGCATCATTGCTAATGTCTTTCACGCCTTTGATATTCGCCAAAATACCTGACAGCACCTTGCTTGCGGCAGTAACCTCCTGATAACTGTCACCACGCACTTTCAGGCTGATAGGTTTGCTGGATGGGGGGCCGGATTGCATGGGCAAAAATGAAATGTTTTCTGCGCCGATTACAGAGGTAACATCCTGACGCATGGCATCCACGATTTCCCCCACTTCGCGCATACCTTCCGCTTTAGGTAACAGGCTAACCACGATTTGGCCGTATTGATCACCATTTTTGGGTTCAGTTTCGGTGAACATTAAGCCAGCATAAGACGCCACAGAACGGGCATCACCGGGCTGTAAATGTTTTTTAACCTGTTGTTCAACTTCCAGCACTTTTTTAAGTGTGTCGCTCAGCGGCGTGGTCGCACTCATTTCCACATTGATAAAAAACAGGCGAAGTGAATCACTGGCAAAGAAATCGACTTTAATTAATCCGGCGGATAGTACGCCAACAGCACTGAAAAAGGATAACAGGATGGCCGCAAATGTGAGTTTTGGCCAGTGCAGCGCTTTGATGAGCAGTCTGGAGTATTTAAGTTGAATCCAGTGAATTGCTGATTTTCGCCAGCGTTGAATGCGTGATTTTTTGGCAAAAGTAATTTTTGCCGCACTGATATGCGAGGGCAACATCCAAAAGGCTTCCACCAGGCTGATGGCTAAGGCAATAGTCACAACCATTGGAATTACTTTCATAAATTTACCCAGAATGCCGGGGAGCAGCATGAGCGGTAAAAAAGCTGCGATGGTGGTGAGCACAGCGGTGGTAACTGGCAGTGCCACTTCACGCATTGCATCAAGAGTGGCATCAAGTGTTTTCATACCACGTTGTAAGCGGTAGTAAATGGCCTCAACCACTACCACGGCATCATCCACCAGCATGCCCAATACAATGACCACACCTAATAACACGGTGACATTCAGCGTTTCGCCAGTCGCTGACAACACCCAAAACGTCAGTGCTAGGATAAACGGAATACCAATTGCGGTCAGTATGGCGATTTGTGTTCCCAAAAATAGCCAAGCGACCACTAACACTAATATCAAGCCGATTAAAGCGTTGCTTTGCATGATGTTGATGGCTTTTTTAGTCGTTAGTGTTTGGTCATCAATTAGTCTGAATTGAATGCCAGTGGTGGTATTGATTTTGTTTTGTTGCGCTACCCAGACGTTTAATCGGTCAATTAACTCAATGACATTGGCGTTATCCTGTTTCATTACTGACAGAATGATGGCTGGTTTGCCGTCCACTCTGGCATCTTGTACCGCTCTCTTGCGGGTGCGTTGTATGGTAGCGACACTTGCCAGATTAATTTCACCTTTCAGTGCAGGCAAGGGCAGTGTGTTGACTTGTGCCGGATCAGCCGTCTTTCCAATCAACCTGACCAGCCATCTCTCCCTGCCAACATTTAGGTTGCCAGCCGCCATGTCCTGAAACCAAAGCTGTATGGTGTCGGCCAGTTGTCCGGGGAGCAGGCCATGCGCTTCCAGTGCCTGTGGGTCGAAGTTGATTTGTAACTCAGGATCATCTAACGCGATGGTATCGACCCGATCCACACCCGACATCTGGTCAATGCTCAGTGATGCATTATATGCTGACTTACGCAATTGCTCATTATCAGCCAGTGCTGTTACCGCAATCATTGCCGCTGGAAATGCGTTGCCTGTTGTTATTTCGACAAGCTGGGGGTTAATGGCTTCATCGGGTAACTGGTTTTGCACGCTTTGTAATTTACGCCGTAATTCACTTAAGCGTTTGTCATAAATGTCAGACTCCAAGTCTTCAAAGCGAACCAGGATACTGGATGCATCTTCACGGCTATTACTGGATACGAAGTTTATGTCTGCAATGCCATTAATTGCATCTTCGATGGGATCAGTAATGCGATTTTCCACGTCTTCGGCAGAAGCCCCGGGCAGTATGGTGATGATACTGATCCAGTTAAAGTTGATACTAGGATCTTGCTGGCGCGGCATACTCTGATAGGACAAATAGCCAATGGTCAGTATTAGAATAAACGTCAGATTGGCGAGTACATGATTTTGTAAAAGTGAACGATACATTATTTTGTCGTCACTGCTTGGCCATCCTGCACAGAATAGCGATTAACAATAATAATTCTTGACGACGTGGGCAGGTTGATTTCGGCGGGTTGTCCTTCGCGTGCAGTGGGAAGCGGGTGGAACCTGGCTTTGCCATCAATTTCCAGCATAACCCCCAGTTTATGATCACGCTGAACCAAAAATTCAGGCGGGATTTTATGGCGGTCATCACGCCACTTTAAACGGCCATTGAGTCCCGCAATCACGGAGTCATTTACTGGTATGTTCAGGCGTACGCGCAAGGTATTGCTGCTGGCATTAAGCTGCCGGATGACGCTTCGTATGGTCACTGGTTGTGAGGTGGTTGCAGTAGTGAATCGTATATTGGGGCTGTTGCGGATTTTAATTAACTCGTTGGATGAAAGCTCTGCTTCAACTTCTAACTTACCTGTCTGCAATAGCTGTACCAACGGTGTGCCCGGAGTAATCAACTGCCCCTGCTGGACATATTTGGCTGTCACTTGCCCACTAAAGGGTGCGTAAATTTTGCATTTGGAAATGGCTAAATCTGCGGCTTCCACGTTGGTCTGCTTGAGCTCTATATCGGCTGCACTGATAGACAAGTCAGATTGTGCCTTATCGTAACTTTCCCGTGCTAAAGCACCTCGGCGCAGCAGGCGTTGATGTCTGGCATATTGTTTTCTTGCAAAATCACGCTGCGTTTTGCTGAGTTTTAATGCGGCTAATGCTTGCTTTCGTTGATTGACATAGCTTCGGCAGTCCAGCTCTACCAGCAGTTTGCCTTTTTGTATTTGGTCACCCACTTCCGCACGAATTTTTATGGCACGCCCCTGAATCTCCGCACTAATACTACTGTTATTAAGGCTAACAATAGTGGCGGGTGCCGAGTATTCGCTCTCCACTTCCAGCTCGGAAAGGGTTTGCGTGGTGACGCGCAGCGCTGGAGCTTTCGTGGATTTGCCTGGCTGATTGCTATCGGAGGCCGCAGCACCGCCCATTATCAGTGCTGTAGTTAGTGTTATTTTCCCCAATGTGATGGCTGCTATTTTTATAATCCGTCGCATTTGTTGATACCACCTGACGTTAGTCCTCTGTGGCAAGCATTGGCTATGCTCTGGCAGATGTCAATGATAATCGGGAAAGCTGTTGTTGATCAGGGGTTTGAACGGGTGCTGATTACACCGGGAGGGTAACTCAGTGGAGGCTGCGGAGGTACAGGCTTTAGCGTACTGGTTGGCGCGTCGGATATAAGTATAGAGCTTGGAAGCTGGTTGTGGCGCTCATAGTCACGTTTAAACATACGGTATATCAGCAGCATAACGATGGCATAAAAAACGCAGGCAACCATGCCAACCCAGCAGTAAAAGCCCAAGCCACGGGATAGTATCTGGATAGTATTTCCAAGGGTATCTGTCGGGATTTCCTGAAATAAGAAGGCTTGCGACATGGCAATAAGCGCCAGAATACTACACAGAAGCGCCCACCACGGATGACGGCGCATCAGCAGTAAGGCCATTAACGTGAGCGGATTGGCGTACCAGGCAAATTGAAAAATAAGAAAACCTAACCAGCCGGTAACAAAAATCCAATACCCACGGATGGCCTGTTCGGTGGTGACATAGACAGTATCAACCATCGCAACACAAAATAACGCCGCTGCAGTAAGCAAGAATAAGATGGATAGTCCACGAAATACGGATGATTTAAGGTCTCTCATAGTTTCTCTTTTCAATGCTTCTCTGGAGGGCTGATAGCGGAGGATGGACTCCACAATACCGCAACAGCATGTTGCATCGTTTTCAGAGCATGCTGTTTTCCCGACAACCCCAGCACTTTACAACAGTATGTCCAATCACGGTGTTGTAGTACACGCATCACCAATAATATCGCACCACGTTTGTCTATACGGCTATGTCCACCGGCTAAAGCACTTGGTAGCCAACGCAGTAGGGCGGACATGGCCAAATCATAACCGCATACACCATCGGCAAATCGCTCAATATCCCGTTGCTCCTGAAGTGATAGCGTAAAATCTGGATCACAAGGCACACTCGCCAGCAACGCCACTACAACATCCGGTTCGAGGCTACTCAGTGCGTCTGCAAGTTGCGCTAAAAAATGTCGCCGGAACGCTGTTTGACAGTCTACTAGCAACGCATCACCTTCGGGGGTAAGTGGGTGAAGCATCACCGCAGAGTGGTAGCCGCTGCTGGCCTCTCGCCTCAGACCTAAGTGCGCGATGTGGTAGTCCGACTGCCGCCAGAATTTTAGCAAACTTGTGCTGAGTCCGAAACTACTTGATAAATAATCAGCCGTAGATTGTTGTTGAATAAGGCGTAGTAGGTGCTGGCCCACATGATGCCTTTGGCAGTGAGGGTGTACTGCAATACGCATAATCCGGTCAGTTTTTAGGGTGGCCGCTTCAGCGACCCCTAGTTGGAATGTGAGGATTTGCGGCACAAGATGACCCTTGGGGCGTCGCCGTCCTTGATAAATATCCTCGCTCAGTGTGTGTGGTAGGTTACCTTCGTGGCTGACAATCGTGGTGGCAATGACTTGATCCGCTTTTAGCAATACGTGAGTGTTGATGTTGGGGCTGTCTAATAGGTGCAGTAAATCAGAAGGACGGGTTTGGTAATGGGCAATTACCAATAAGCCAAACAGTTGTCTGAGTAGGCTTTCATCATTGATTAGTTCCTTGCCAGATATGACTCGGTGTTCGAGCAGGTGAGGCTTGGTGCCTTGCAATCCAGTGATGGTGGCTGGCTCTGCATCCAGCAACAGCATGTCATTGAACAGTTGCTCCAAAGGGTCGCCGACACCCCAGCGGGTTGGAGAGGTTAGTGTCAGGGCGCGCCACTGTGGTGTGATACTGTCCAGCTGGTGCTGAAAGCGAATCGCAAAGCCTTTGCCATTGCCCTCATAGCCTTGCAGTGTGGTAGAAAATACCATGCGTGAATAATGGCGTAGTAATCGGCCAAGCAAGGGAACCGGAATTGCGCCGGCCTCATCAATCATTACTATGTCGGCTGCCGGCTGTTGTCGGACTAATTCATCTGGTGACAGATAATGTACACCGGCTTCATTCGTGACCAGCTGTAATAGTGGTTGTACTGTTGCCTGGGCAGGTGCGCAGATAATAATTTGTTTCAGCCCTAATTGCAGTAAAGCCTTAGCCGCAAAGCCAAGTGCTGTCGATTTCCCACGACCTCTGTCTGCGGTTAGGACTAGGGGTCGGTTGCGATGTCCTTTGGCGACTCTAATGATTACATCCACAACCTGTTGTTGTTCTACGCTGAGCATTATTTCAGGTGATGCGTCTGCTCTGGTTGGCAGGGAAGGGGCATTGGGTGTGGCAGTGTGTTTAAAAGGCGAAAACGTTAAATCAGCATGACTGCATGACAAGAGCGGAACGTTATGCTGTGCCAATAAGGTCAGTAGCCGCGTTAAAAAATGGGCATGGGGATAATTGCTGCAAGGGAGCGTGGGTAACAGCAGAATTAGGCGACCACCGCCGACAATGGTTCCACTTATAACACCGAGTGCATTGGCATCAAAATGATCAGTGGCATCGAAGATAACTTCTGTATGCTCTTGTCCCAGCTGAGTGGCAACTTGTTTGTAGTGGATAAAGGGGATGTTGTGTCGGCTGGTGCGGCTTACCAGCACGGCTTTACGGCCTTGCAGTATCGCTTCACATCGTGCGATGCAATCAGAGCGTTGACCACTGAGAACAAGGAGGGTACGGTGTTGGGTGTTCATTGCTTAATTAAACGGCATAATTGGCTGGTTGATAATAGATTTGTTGGTCAGATAGCGTAAATTACCACGTTTGGAGCCATCATGTCGGAACAGCATATAATTTAGCTGACACCACTGCTTTCAAGTACTCTTTCTGTGGTTTCCGGTATTGTTTTGTAAGGAATATCCTCAATGTTTCGTTTGTTTTTACTGTTTGTTCTGCTGGCAGTCAGCTTATATGCCGTAAGATTGTGGCGCAGCGGCCGCCTCACGCGTACTACGCGCACACTTGAGCGCGATAATCCTAATAAAAAAATGGTGCCATGCGAAAAGTGTGGGCTGCATGTACCAGAGAACGAAGCAATAAGAATAGGGGATAGTATCTTTTGCAGTCTAGAGCACGCCAAGCCTCCCGGCTAACTCCAGGTTATAAACCAAGCATTTCGGCATTTGCCCTGAACCAAAATCCCTGGAGTCCCATCCAGCTTTATAGCATCTATCGGTTGATACTGATTGGTGCTCTGCAATTATTGACTCTAACTGGCAACATGCCCATGCAACTGGGGAGTTTTGATCCAAAGCTATTTGAGAGTGTGCTGAATAGTTTTACGGTGATCTCGGTGTTAACGATATTCAGTGCCCATTTCCGTTGGCCGTCCTATATGGTGCAAGTGTATTTGCACCCGGTGATGGACATTATTTTCTTATTGTTGCTGATTTTTGCCAGCGGTGGCTTACATGCTGGCATGGGGATTTTGTTGGGGCTGCCAATCATCTTGCAGAATGTATTGCGCCCCGGTCAGGTCGCTCTGATGCTGGCAGCAATGGCGATTACCTGTTTGCTGGGGATAGAAGTCTACATGCAGCAGGAGGTCACGCGTGATGCCTCTGATTTATCCTATACCGGCATTCTGACGCTATTTATCTTTGCTGCCTCATGGATATTGGGCAAGTGGTTTGAAAAAGCTTCATTGATGGCGGAATTAGCCAATCGTCGTGGCGTGGATTTGGCTAATTTGTCTCAGTTGAATCAATCCATTTTAGATCAGTTACAAACGGGTATTTTGGTTGTTGAGCAAAACGGCGTGATCCGTCACATGAACCCAACGGCGTGGGATATGTTGGGGCGACCCGCAGACTGGCGCAGCAAACCCTTGCGTGACTTTGCTCCTGAGTTAAACGCCTATTTCAAACATTGGGTTGCAAAAGTTTGCCCAAAAGTTGTGAGCTATGACATTAAGCATTGGCGAACTACGGAGTTAAGTTTTCGCATGTCACAGTTAGGCACACGCTCCAGTGGCGCGGCGCTCATTTATCTGGAAGACACCAGCGCACAAAGAGAGAAGCAACAAGGGGTAAAAATGGCTTCACTAGGCCAGCTAACAGCAAATATTGCCCATGAGATTCGTAATCCCCTGGGAGCAATTAGCCATGCCGCGCAGTTGTTATCGGAGTCTCCTGAGCTGACCAAGCCAGATCAGCGAATGGTACAGATTATTCGAGAAAATTCTGTGCGGATGAATACCACGATTGAGAGCGTATTGAATTTGTCCCGTAAGCGAGAAGCGAAGCGTGAAAATATTTCGCTGGGGGCTTGGTTGCATAAATTCCGTGAGGACTTTGTGCGCCAGTCCTCTCTGAATATGCGGCAAGTGAATCTGTTTGTTGAGCCATCGGATGCAGAAATTCAGTTCGACCCGAACCATTTCGATCAGATTATGTGGAACCTGTGCCGCAATGCTGAAAAATACGCGCATGAAAATCCGGCAGACCTGCAACTGGAAATTCAATGTATGCAGCCCGTACATACGCGTGATTTGATTCTCAGCGTGATGGACAATGGCGTGGGGATTGGTGAAGCTGCGCAGGAGCGTTTGTTTGAGCCGTTTTATACCACGAGCACAAAAGGAACCGGTTTGGGGCTATTCATGGCGAGGGAGTTATGTCTGAGTAATGGCGCCAATTTGGAATATGTTCAGCTTAATGGCAGGGGAAGTTGTTTTAGAATCATCTTCGCACACCGCAAGAGCCACTAGTAATAATAAAAAATATCAGGGAAATATTTTATGGCACAGCAAAAAGTATTAGTCATTGATGATGAGCCAGATATT
Organism: Pseudomonadota bacterium; assembly: GCA_002747455.1. GTDB lineage: Bacteria > Pseudomonadota > Gammaproteobacteria > Thiotrichales > Thiotrichaceae > Leucothrix. The sequence continues at coordinate 17,256 of PDPG01000008.1, forward strand.
CGTGAATTGCTGGAGATTACTTTATTGCGAATGGGCTTGGATACAGCGACTGCCGGATCAGTAAAAGAGGCGTTACTAACCATTCAGTCATTCCAACCCGATTTATGTCTGACGGATATGAAGTTACCGGATGGCACGGGGCTGGATATTGTGCGATACATCCAGCGCGAGTATGCCCATATTCCGGTAGCGGTGATTACAGCATTTGGCAGCATGGAATCTGCCGTTGAAGCTTTAAAAGCAGGCGCTTATGATTTTGTTTCCAAGCCGGTTGATTTGAGCAAATTGCGAGACTTGGTGCAAACCGCACTGATGCTTTCCGGTCAGGCAGAGACCGCCTCAGGCAGCAAAACAAAGCCTGCTCAGGGGAAGGTGCAGAAGAGCTCAATTATTGGTGAGTCCGCGGCGATGCAGCGCCTGAACGCCACGATTGCAAAGTTGGCACGGAGTCAGGCTCCAGTGTTTATTCATGGTGAATCAGGCAGTGGTAAAGAGTTGGTCGCTAATGAAATCCACAGGCTTAGTCCAAGAGCGAGTGGCAGCTTTATCCCTGTTAACTGTGGTGCGATTCCTGAGAACCTAATGGAAAGTGAGTTTTTTGGTCATAAAAAGGGGAGTTTCACCGGCGCGGTTGAAGATAAAAAAGGTCTGTTTCAGGCTGCCCACAAAGGCACATTGTTTCTGGATGAAGTGGCTGATTTACCGTTAGGTATGCAAGTAAAACTATTGCGTGCCATCCAGGAAAAAGCCATCAAACCCGTTGGCGGTACTGAGGAGCTGGGGGTTGATATTCGGATTCTTAGCGCGACCCACAAAGATTTGGAAAAGGAAGTTGATAATGGTAATTTCCGGCAGGATTTATATTATCGTCTGAATGTCATTAAGCTGGATGTGCCACCATTACGTGAGCGGGGTGGCGATATTGCGTTGCTGGCGAATTTTTTCCTGCAACTCATTGCAGAACGCTGGCAGTTGGACGACATTCATCTTTCCTCTGCAGCGGTGGATGCGTTGAATCAATATCCTTTCCCCGGCAATGTACGAGAGCTTGAGAACATCCTCGAACGTGCCTCCACACTTTGCGAAGATAACGTGATTCAACCCGATGATTTGCAGTTGCCGGATGTGAATCCAGTGGTTAAAACCGCAGAAGTGATGCAATCCAGAATTACCGCACATCCGGCTTGGCAATCAGGAGTGGCGGATGAGAAAACGCAGATTCTTGAAGCACTTGAACAGACTCGCTGGAACCGGACAGCAGCCGCGAAACAATTAGGTATGACGTTCCGTCAGCTGCGTTATCGTATCAAGAAATACGAGTTGGACGAGGTCGATTAGCGGCACTTGGTCAAACCCTCGTTATATATAGCCCTGATTTTTACACTTGTCTTTTGCTGAGGCTTACGGTAGCTTGAGCGCTCGTAAAATCATTAACGCCTCCTGCATGGAGCGCACTACAGGGCCCCTGAATGACATCACCCGTATTATCTGTCACTGATATTAAAAAACGATTTGGTGAGCTGGAAGTTTTACACGGACTTTCATTGGAAGCGCATACCGGCGATGTAATCTCATTGATTGGCTCGTCCGGCTCTGGTAAATCGACCTTTCTGCGTTGCATTAATCTGCTGGAAGTACCCGAACACGGCGATATTAGTCTTTCCGGTGAACACATTAAGTTCAAGTCCGATGGTCATGGTGGCCGCGTACCGGCTGATACTAAACAAGTACAACGCCTACGCACTCACATTGGCATGGTGTTTCAGCAGTTCAATCTCTGGTCTCATATGACCATTTTACAGAATGTCATGGAAGCCCCTGTGCGAGTTCAGGGTGTGTCCAAGGCAGAGGCCAAGGACATCGCAATGGTTTTTTTGGAAAAGGTGGGTATTGCCAATAAAAGTGACACCTATCCCGCTTTTTTATCCGGAGGGCAGCAGCAGCGTGTTGCCATTGCCCGTGCGCTGGCCATGCGGCCGGATGCGATTTTGTTCGATGAACCGACTTCGGCACTGGACCCTGAGCTAGTAGGTGAGGTGTTAGGTGTGATGCGGCAACTCGCAGAAGAAGGCACAACCATGATTGTCGTTACCCATGAAATGGCTTTCGCCCGTGATGTGTGCAATAAAGCCATTTTTTTGCATCAGGGTCTGATCGAAGAGCAGGGGCATCCGTCCGAGATGTTTAGTAATCCGCGCTCTGAACGACTAAAACAATTTCTATCGAATACAGCGAGTTAAGCCCAATCGCATGTGTCAAAAAAACTTGTATCTATGGGCACCAACGGAGGAATAACATCCTATGAAGAAGATTTTATTACCAATTGCAGCAGCAATGATTGCATTCACCAGTTCGACGATGGCAGCCGATAAAGTTCGTATTGGTACTGAGGGAGCTTATGCGCCTTGGAACTTTATGGATGACAAGGGCAAGCTGGCTGGCTTTGAAATTGAGCTGGGTACATCGCTTTGTGAGCGTGCAAAGCTGGAGTGTGAGTTCGTCGTTAATGAGTGGGATTCCATTATTCCAAACATGGTGGCGGGCAACTATGACATGATTATGGCTGGCATGTCGGTGACGGATGAGCGGAAGAAAAGCATCGCATTTAGTGATGAATATTATCCGGTTGATCCATCACGTTATGTTGCGGTAAAGGGCGGTGAGTTTGATTTTGACAACTTAAAGGACCAGAAGATTGGTGTTCAAGGCGGCACGGTTCAGGCAGCTTATGCCGAGGAAAATTTCAAGGAAAACAACACCATCAAGTCTTACGAAAAGCCAGATCAGGCGGTGGCAGACTTGGCCGCGGGCAACATTGATATCTTGTTAGCAGATGGCGGTTTCCTTGATCCAATCGTCAAGGGCTCCGGTGGTCATATCGTGTTTGTTGGTTCAGGTGTGAACATCGGTGGTGGTATTGCGATTGGTTTGCGCAAGAAAGACACTGAGCTGACAGAAAAGATGAACGCAGCACTGGCTGAAGCCAAGAAGGATGGCACGGTGGATAAGTTGATTAGCAAGTTTTTTGATGGCAAAGGGCCATTCTATTCTGGCGAGTAATTGCTAGTTGGCTCAATGTGGCACTCCTGATTACAGGCGGTGCCGCTTGTGGTTTTGATGTTGCGGAAATAGGGTATTTATGATCGAGTCGATCATCGATTTAGTGGTAGGGCTGCTGGGTGAGGACTGGCGGGATGGCTTGGAGTACATCACCAACGGCAAACACATGGCGTGGTATGCCAGTCTCAAATTTACCCTGATAGCAGCCGTTGCGGGTGCGTTTTTTGCCATCTTTTTTGGTTTGTTGGGCGCGGCATTAAAGCAATCAAAGTTCACACCATTTCGCTGGATTGGCACCTTGTATGTGAATATCGTGCGAGGCGTACCGGATGTCTTGTTCTTTTTATTCTTTCCGTTAGCTTTCGAGCAAACGGTTGAGTATTTTTTCTCTCGTACACGCTGTACTGCCGAAGAGTTGGCCAGTTCTGTGGGGACTTGGCCGCCCTGTGATGCGGCGCAGTGGTATTTGGGAACAAATGATTATCTGATATTAGCCTGTGTTTCGCTGGGGATTGTTTACGGCGCCTTTGCCGCTAACGTGATTCATGGCGCCATGATGGCGGTGCCCCGGGGGCAATTAGAAGCTGCACATGCCTATGGCTTTAGTGGCAAACAAGTGTTCTGGCGATTTAAAGTACGTCAAATGTGGGTGTATGCACTGCCCGGTTTGTCCAACGTCTGGATGCTATTGCTAAAAGCCACCTCATTACTCTCATTGCTGCAAATTGCCGATATCGTACTCTGGGCTGATCGTCTTGGTGCGCCCAACTACTTACCCATGGCCGGTTTGGTACATCCTGATTGGCGTTGGAAATACTACTTGGCTTTGTTTGTCCTTTATATCTTAATGTCAATGATTTCAGAGTACGTGTTCCGTGCCCTGCAACGCCGTGCGAGTCGCGGAATGGTTATGGTGAGCTAATATGGATTGGTTACTTAACAACGCCATTGTGCAGGACATCATTACGCTGGCGCGTCCATCGTTGTTTAATCTGTACTTTGCGCTGGCGTCGATACCCATTGGCTTTCCATTCGCAATGTTGCTGGCGCTGGGGAAAAACTCCAGTAACCGCCTGATTTCATGGCTGTCCAACGCGTATATTTATGCCTTTCGTGGCTCGCCGCTGTTTATTCAGTTCTTCATGTTCTACAGCCTTGCCTTGTCGATGAATCTCACAGTGTGGAAGCCACTGGGGATTGATGAGATTGTTTTACACCCTTTGTTCTTGGGGCCATTGGTATTGGTGCTGAACACCAGTGCTTATACCGCTGAAATTTTCTATGGTGCGCTGAAAACGGTGCCAAAAGGAGAGCTTGAAGCAGCACGGGCGATGGGTATGAGTAAATGGCAGGAGTTTTGGTCAGTGAAGTGGCCTAACACTATTCGCCTGGCATGGCCTGCCTATACCAATGAAGTGGTTTTTCTGTTTCATGCAACGGTGCTCGTGTATTTCACTTTGCCTGTTATTGATGAGCAAAAAGACATTATGAATAAAGCCGGTGAGTTGTTTGAGAAAGACTTCAATGTGTTCTTGCACTTCTCGGTGGCTGCGCTGTATTTTGTGGCGCTTTCCATGCTGATTTTCTTTGTATTTGGCTTGGTGCAAAAGTACCTGACACGTCACTTGAGAACAGAAGACACCCCCAAGTTTCGCTTTCGTCCAAAATATCTTAGGTAAGATACAAACCTCGCTACTATCATCTGCCTGACTCAGGCGTACCGAACCTACCAAAAGCTACTGAGCACAGCTTACACGACAAAAGCTGTACTCAGTGGGCAGGTCAGAAGCAGTGATGAGGTTTAGAGCATAGCGATTTAGCCACGTCTGCGACGACGTTCCTTACGTGGTGCGCCTGCGCCACCAGAAACCGCGCCATCCATCACGCCCATCTCGCCACGATGCTGTGCTTTAGCGCCGCTTGAGACCTCACCCAGACGTGCCTCAATTTCCTCAATAGTCGGCTTTTCACCTTTAATGTGATTGTCCAGTGCTTCACGCATGACACGAATGTGCTCTGGCGTTGTTCCACAGCAGCCACCAATAATTTTGGCACCAGAATCAATCGCCATACGCACATACTCTGCCATGATTTCTGGTGTACCGTTGTAATGGATTTTTCCATCTACATACTCAGGAATCCCACAGTTGGCCTTGGCAACGTAGATATTTTCCTCATTATCCGAGGCATCACCCATGTTCAGAATGGCAGCTACCAGCTCCGAAGCACCGACACCGCAGTTAGAGCCACAGGCTGTGGGGGCATTTTCTGAAGTTTCATATAACTTCACCAAGTCCGCAGGTGTCACGCCCATCATGGAACGACCATTGCTATCAAAACTAATGGTACAAACGGTCGGCAAGCCCGTGGTCGCCGTACCCGCCAATGCTGCCTCAACTTCCTCAACAGAAGACATGGTTTCGATCCACAAAATATCGGCCCCACCTTCCGCTAATGCCTGTGCTTGTTCGGTAAATGCGGCGATAGCAGTTTCCTTGGTAAGTGCTCCCATTGGTTCCATCAGTTCGCCTGTTGGCCCCATAGAGCCTGCGACCAAGACGGTATGGTCAGCGGCATCTGCGCATTCGCGTGCAATTTTTGCACCGGCATGGTTTAATTCCGTCACACGATCCTGAGCATCATGTAGTTGTAAGCGGAAACGAGTGCCACCGAATGTATTGGTAAGCACAATGTCCGATCCCGCCTCGATAAAACTATTGTAATTGGCAGCAACCCGGTCAGGGTGGTCTACATTCCAAAGTTCCGGGGAGTCGCCGGTTTGTAGCCCCATTGCGAATAAATTAGTGCCCGTTGCACCATCGGCCAGTAAATATGGACGGGTTTTCAGTAACTCCCGAAGACAGTTAGACATGGTTTGCTCCTTAAACGTATTGTGTACGCCCAACGTGGGCATGAACTAATAGGGTGAAAGTCCTCTGCTGGAAATCACCGCTAGAACCCCGTGCTGGTAGTATGGCGTCAATAACTAGCGAATGGCAACTGCAAAATTGCGAGGTTTTTTGGCAAGGAAGCCGGACACAAAACCGCGAGCGGCTAAGCATTTGGCCGTGGAAAAGACCACTCCACAGCCGGAAACATCGGACAGCGAATACGATCTGACAATTCCTGCCTGATACTGTCTGTCAGCCTAAGTTCTGTCTTTTGCATCGACACACTTGAAGTGCTGGATAATTTTCTGGCTCAAATCACGAAGCGGCATCCCATTTTTGTGCTTCAAGAAACACCTTATCCAAATTGAATTCATGGATTAAATCTTCTGGAATACCGTTTTCTGTGGGTGGTTTTTCAAAGTCAATTTCGTATTCTTTCCAGTCTTTTTTATTGGCTGTACCGACTACACCATTACCCAGGTCGCTATATTTTAGTTCAAAATTAAAATGCCGGGTGTTAGCGGCATATTGTAAGGCGGTGACGGGTACTCCATATATGCTTTCAAAGCTAATGAGTAGCTGATTGGGTTCGATTTTGCTGGCGTTAATTTCTGTGTAATCACCACAACCCCAGTTATCATCCCGCCATTTTCTCCAGGCTGGTTTTTCGCCTGAATAGCTGTTGCTGACTTGTTTGGCTAATTCGTCCGGCATGGGGCGCAAATAATCCAGCAGGCCGATGGGGGGGAGGGCGTTTGCTGATGTTGTTAAATAGTGCTTTTAATTTTCCGACCAGACCTTTTGATTGACTGCTGGTGTCCATTGCCAAAATATCGTTGATGAACGCTTCGTCTTCAGTCGTGATTTTAAGTTTGCATTCACAGAAGCTTGCCATTGTTTAACCCAGATTTACTTATTAATAACCATCAATCCAATAGATTGAATTAGTGATATATTTAGTCATATTCTCTAACCCAATATATGGTGTCTTTTATCTGGATAGATTTCTTTTTATCCTTACTTGGGAAGTGAAATAGCTCTCGATGTACCCAGCCGTTATCATGGTGTAACTCGATGGTGTAGCCGTCTATATAATAGGTGCCGGTGTTTTTGTTGCCATCTTTGCGTTTGTGAGATGCACCGCCTCCGAAATTATTGCCAATGGCCACTGAGTTGGCTGTTGACCCTGTTTTATCACTTTCGCTGACAGTACCTAGATAAGGTATTGTGCCGTCCATGTCTTGTGCACGCAGGTCATTCTGACGCATTGTGAAATTATAGATTTCAAATCTCCCATTCGGCATAAGTTTATAATAGCCTTGGTGAGAACCAAAAAATTGGCTGCCGGAAAATGTCCAGAAGGTATTATTCAGGCGTTCCCCTTTTTTTCCGGGCAAGGCTTTCTGTGCTTTTTTTAACAGTTTCCATTGCTTGGTTTTTAAATTTTGGATGTAATATTTTCCTCCCTTCTTTTTCCAGCGTGTCCATTTGGGGTATTTGCTATAAGCAGGTCCTTCTAATATTTTAGACATCTTTACGTTTAAATCCTGGATAGGAATTTTACAATCCCCATAGGCTGTTCCATCTTTAAAAAGTAAGTAGGTGTCTGAGTCGAGGCGACCTCTAATCATATTTAAGTTGGTATTGACTAATACAGCTTCCAAAGACGAAGGATTCAACCCTTTGTTAGGCTGTGTTCTGATATGACTTGATAAATATTGCCTATATTTTTTACCCGACATTTTTTTGAATTCTTCGGGGCTAACCAGGTCTTTCGGATCAGTGTTATGGAATCGTTTTTTGGTATTATTTGACCTTGATGTATGTGTCTGCATCGCCATTAATTTCTTTTCAGCATCGGGCTTCAATTCTCCAATTTTAAGGCCGTAATTCATCAATAATTCAGCATCTAATGAACAAATCATTTGCAAGATATAGGAAGTGCCACCTGAAAAAGTTCCAGTTGAATATCCTATTATAAATTTCTTG
>PDPG01000010.1 GCA_002747455.1 Pseudomonadota bacterium
AACAAAATCACCAAAACCACAACTGTACGTGAAAGATTTTTATAGTTGCGATCCTGATGCCAAACCAAGAACCATTAAAAACGTGGCCAATGAAATGGTCCGCGAAGGTTCCTTGATGTTCTGGTCGTCCGGTTCCACCACCATGTACGGTATTCCTTCACGGATTAAGGATGAAGAGGGGGAAGACGGCATTTAGCCGAACTCTCATCAGTTCAGATTGTGATGTCATCTTCAAGTTTTTGAAGATGACATCACAATAATTTATGGATAACATCTGTCTGTTTTAAAACACTGTTGTCCATCAGCTTGATTTTGCATGATTCCTTGATGATAGAAAGAAGTTTATAAGAAGCAAGGGCTCGAAAAAATAGTCTGTAAATAACGCACAGCGTGTATGATAAGGCGTATTCCTGGTATCGGGATACGCCTTGTTTTTTATGGTATTCCCCTGAGTTACCTGTAAGTGCCTTTTCTGAAGAACGTGTTTCTATGCGATATATCAATAATCAAAGCTCTTTTTTTTATTTGTTGCTCTACTCTACGCGGATTTCCATATATTACTCTTGATGGTTCGGATGAGCTATGTTCCGGGTTACGGCCTCTTAACCATTCTCGTCGGCTTATCCGGTAAGCTTAACGTTGGACTTCATGTCATCAGAGTTGTATAGTTGTTCTGTTCCTGATGCATTCTATACTTTCTTCAGCAAATTGTCCTGGAGGGATTAAATTGGCTACTAATTTTGTCAGTGTACCGAAAGTTATCTGGTTACTCTGGTTGCAGGGGTGGGAGCGTGCTCCCGAGATTGTGCAGGCGTCGCAGGACAGTTGGTCTAATCGTAATCTTGGCTGGAAGGTTTGGCTCCTCGATCGTGACTCGCTTGCTACTGTCATACCACGTGATCAGTTAAATTGGATTTTACACAGTAATATCCCTTTAGAGGCTCTTAGTGATTTGATTCGCCTCGAACTGTTACACCGTTACGGTGGCGTCTGGGCAGACGCCACCACCATTTGCTCGAAACCTCTCGACTATTGGCTAAATCAGTTTGTGCAAGAGGGTTTTTTTGCGTTTGATCATCCAGGACCAGACCGGATGATTTCAACATGGTTTCTTGCAGCACATAGGGGCTCTTATATTGTGGAACGTTGGCGAGAGGCAGCAGCTCATTACTGGTATGACCGGGGAGAACGTGATGAATATTTTTGGCTGCACAAGCTTTTCGGACAAATTTACGAAACAGACGTACATTTTAAATCCATTTGGAACAGTGTACCGAAAATATCGGCGGTGCACCAGTTTCATTTTAGCCCAGACTCACCATCGCTTTACAGTCCACCTTCCCCGGTTCACAATGATGGGCTCGTTTCACCGTCACTACCTGTTTTTAAGCTTACGCACAAACTGAGCAGGCCAACGAGGGGTGACTCTCTAATGAATGCAATCATTGCTTTTGCAAAACAGGAGCAAATAACTAAAATATCTCTGTCATATCGACGAGTGCTCGTTACTTGGTATGGATCGTTCGGTCACGGTACGATCGGCGACCTGCGCTCTATGGAAAGCGTCGTTACACACCTTCACGCCCTTGGTCATCAGGTTTCGCATGCGACTGATCTGGATGTAGAGATTCCAGGATGCCGCCGTGTTAACTGGCGGACAGTGGATCCAGTTCTTTTCGATTGTGTTGTGTTCGTCTGTGGTCCAATTATACGGTCGCATATTCAATCAAGCAGGCTCTTTTCTCGATTTTCATCCTCGTGCATAGCTGGAGTGGGGGTCAGCCTTTTTTCTCCAGATCATCTCAATTATTACAATCCATTTCAAGCTGTATTTGCGCGGCAAGGTGCTGATAAGGACTATGGCGATGTTGCCATTGTAGCGCCCAAACCGCTGAAAACGAAACGATTGCAGCGTAAACGAAATCCGAGGATTGGCATTGTATTGCGTGGCAAGCAGGCTGAATATGGAGAGGAACGCTGCCTATGGGCTGAAACAGAAACCCTCGTTTTACGTACTGCTTGGGCTGTCACTAACAATATGCAGGCGGAAATTAGAGCCATCGAGAATCATCTTGTTCATTCAACAGGATCCCCTGACGAAATTGAGCAACATTACGCTGAATGTGATTTGATACTCACCTCAAGATTCCACGGCGCGATCGAGGCTCTCCGTTCGGGAGTACCTTTCATCGCCATTGACCAGATAAAGGGAGGAGCAAAAGTCATGCCGCTTCTTTCGCGGCTGGGCTGGCACCACGTATATAAGGTTGAAGATGTTAATCTTGACACTATCGCCGAGGCCGCTTCCTCATTACTGAGTGATCCAATGCGGTCGCAGTTGCTTGCTGCTGGAAACGAAGCAATTGCCCGCGCAAACGAGACACTTCAATCATTAAGTGAATGGGTTGCTGGGGTATCAGTAAGATGAGTGAGCCACGTAGTATGCTTGGCCGAGATGTGCGCTATTACCTGAACTTGGCGGGTCTTGGGTGAATTTTCAAACAGTATAGGCCCAACAAGACGCTCGTTCGGAAACAGCTAGGCTGTGTTTCGTTTGTGGTGTACAGCTTAAATGTCAGCCATCCATTGTATCATAAAAAAATGTTTTATTTGCTCATATTTTATCGACAATGACGATGGGACATATTGTTACAGGATAAATGAAAACCAATCGCTAACAAGTCGCCTCAAGGGACAGCGTGAGGCTTACGATTTTACGAAATAAGCCCCCTGACCAGATGGATGGCGACTAGCCTGTTGAAAAAATGATTTTTGAAATCTCCGGTCAGGTCTAAAAAAACGGGGGGCTTGGCAATGGGGTTCATAATAGCAAAGAACCCCATAAACACGCTGCCGGCATAGATGAATAAACCGCTCATTTCAGAGTATTCTCTTTTGTTCTACTGCTCGCCAAACGACCTCTGGCAAAAGTTCACTGCTAAAGACCGGCAAGTTCTTTTAACTGCGCCGCCTTATCAGTTTTTTCCCAGGTGAAATCGGGAAGTTCACGGCCAAAATGGCCATAGGCCGCAGTATTACGATAAATGGGCCTGAGGAGATCAAGCTGCTGAATAATTGCTTTCGGACGTAAATCAAAGCACTCGGTAATAAGCCGTTTAATCTCTGCTGGCTCCAGCTTGCCTGTGCCAAAATCATTAACACTTATGGATACAGGGTTGGATATGCCGATTGCATAGGCCACCTGCACTTCAATTTCAGAGGCAATACCAGCGGCCACCAGGTTTTTGGCGACATATCTGCCCATATATGAGGACGACCTGTCCACCTTGGAAGGGTCCTTCCCGGAAAAAGCACCGCCGCCATGGGAGCCTTTGCCGCCATAGGTGTCTACTATGATCTTGCGGCCAGTCACCCCGCAGTCACCTACCGGGCCGCCGATAACAAATCTGCCGGTGGGATTGATGAAATACTTGGTGTTGGAATCAACCATGTCTGCGGGAAGCGTAGATTTGATAATCTCCTCCATCACCGCTTCTTTCAGGTCATCGTATGTTACAGATTCATCATGCTGGGTGGAGAGCACAACGGCCTCAATTCGTTTGGGGGCGCCATTCTCATATTCAACGGTAACCTGGCTCTTGGCGTCGGGGCGCAGCCAGGGAAGGGTATTGTCCTTGCGTACTTCAGATTGTTTCTTCGTCAACCTGTGTGCCAGGTAGATGGGCAGCGGCATAAGGACATCTGTTTCATTGGTCGCATAGCCGAACATTAACCCCTGATCGCCTGCACCCTGGTCTAAATCAATGCCTGCGCCCTCGTCAACACCTTGAGCAATATCAGGTGATTGCTTGTCAATGGAGGTGAGAACAGCACAGGATTGAGCGTCAAAGCCCATATCGGAAGAGTTGTAGCCGATTTCCTGTATGGTCGTGCGTACGACCTCAGGCATATCCACCCATGCACTTGTTGTTATTTCCCCGGCAATAAGTGCCATACCGGTGGTGACCATGGTTTCACAGGCCACACGGGCATGTTTATCCTGGTGGAGAATGGCGTCTAAAATTGCATCGGATATCTGGTCGGCAACTTTATCGGGATGTCCCTCAGAAACCGATTCCGAGGTGAAAAGATAGTCTTTCATATTGTAGCTCCGTTATGTAAAAAGAAATTGGACATGTGTATTAAAAAATAAAAACCGTGGATAGTACATACTAAATCATAACAGGTCTAGATGCCAGCGGGAAAATAAGCAAATAAGTAACTTTTCTTATTTTTATACTATTTTCAAAGTAAATAACCTGATATGATCGCTTGTTTCACGGTAGGTAAGTGATTATTGTTCAACATTGTAAGGTTGTAAGGATATTCATCTCTCTAACTCTAGATATTTTATCAAATCTGCTACATGCGGCAGGTAAGATTTAGAAAAAACAGGATACTTTTCATGTCAATCGAAGAAGCAAAAAATGTTATTACAATAGAAGAAGAAGGGTTACGAACTATACGGCAAAAACTGGGTAAGGAATTTGAACAGGCCGTGGAGCTCATCTATAACTGTCCCACTCGTGTCGTCATAACCGGTATCGGAAAATCAGGTATTATTGGTCAAAAAATAGCTGCAACCATGAACTCCACAGGTACACCCTCATTTTTTCTTCATCCAGTAGAGGCAATGCATGGAGATTTAGGAATGGTAGCGCCTACAGATGTGGTGATAGCTATTTCCTACTCTGGTAAAACAGGTGAACTAAACCTCTTGTTGCAAAGTTTGGTAAAACGTGGTGTGGCGATTATTGCCTTGACTGGTGGTATTCCTTCACCACTGACAGATGTTGCCGAAGTGGTGTTAGATATCGGGATAGAAAAAGAAGCATGTTCATTGGGGCTTGCTCCCACGACTTCTACCACAGCAACTTTGGCAATGGGGGATGCCCTGGCTGTGGTCTTGCAAAATAAAAAGAAGTTCCAGGCTTCCGATTTTCGAAAAAACCATCCAGGAGGAAGTTTAGGCGAGCGGTTGAAGGTTGAGGTGCGTGAGGTAATGGTTACCGGTGATGGCGTA
>PDPG01000009.1 GCA_002747455.1 Pseudomonadota bacterium
ACAAACTTATTCCCAACTCGAAGCCGGATATATGTGAGCAAACCTATCCCTGTCTGACAGTAAATATTTCCTTTGCAATATCGGAGGAGACCATATATGGTACAGGGTGGTCTGACAGGATTGGCTGGAGGCGCGATGCCACAAGCAGGTGAGATTGCCTTGTCGCTGGAACGATTAAGCGGCATTACCGAGCTGGATAGTCAGTCCATGACCATCACCGTCAAGGCTGGCACACCTTTGCAGGTTATCCATCAGGCGGCAGAAGCTGAGGGTTTGCGCCTGCCATTGGACCTTGGGTCGCGGGGCTCGTGTCAGATAGGGGGGAATGTTTCAACCAATGCAGGTGGAAACCAGGTGTTGAGCTTTGGTATGACCCGTGCTTTGGTATTGGGCTTAGAGGCAGTACAAGCTGATGGTACGATTGTGCCTGCGTACAATAAGATACTGAAAAATAATGCCGGTTATGATCTTAAACAGCTATTTATTGGCAGTGAGGGCACGTTGGGCGTTGTTACCGAAGTGGTGCTGCGTCTATTCCCACAGGCCCGTAGCAAGCACACGGCCTTGGTTGCATTGGAAAGCTTTGACAAAGTGGTTGGTTTACTGAACCTTGCTCAAGGTAAATTAGCTCGTTTAAGTGCCTTTGAGGTGATGTGGGCTGATTTTTTCCACCATGTCATAAAAGTGAATCCTAATGTTAGCCATCCTTTCGATCAGCAATATCCTTTTTATGTATTGCTGGAGTCGGAAAACGACTCCCTTGAGCACTTCCAGCAAGTGCTATTTGATGAATTGGAAAAAGGCGATGTATTGGATGCAGTGATTGCACAGTCCGGCAGAGATAGTGAACAGTTCTGGGCAATTCGCGATTCCATTGCAGAGGTCATGGGAAGTATTTCAGGTTATGCGACCTTTGATATTGGCTTGCCTGTCAGCCAGATGAAAGCCTTTTTGGACAAGGCTCAGGAAACGCTACAAGCACGCTTTGAAGGCTTTCGTTCATTGACGTTTGGACATTTGGGTGATGGCAATATTCACATGCTGGCGTGGACGGAAGGTTCAGACAATAGTAAAGCAATTTACCAGCATATTTATGAGTTACTGCATGAGTTTAGCGGCACAATAACCGCAGAACATGGCATTGGCTATATGAAGGTGAACTACCTTAAACTGTGTCGTAGTGATGCAGAAATAGCCTTAATGAGACTACTGAAACAGGCGATGGATCCAAACAATATTTTGAATCCGGGGCGTGTGATTGGCGTGGCTGATTCCCATTCCTGCTGTTGACGATTTGCCCGACTACGCGCCAGCAAAACAACAGGCCGAAGGCCAAAGGATAAAGTGACCTGTGATTTCAAAGATGAAACTGAGTGATTTTGATTATGACTTGCCGGATGAATTAATTGCTCAGCAGGCACTGAGTGATCGTGCGGCCAGTCGCTTGTTAGTGGTAATGCCTGATGGTGTTTGTGAAGACAAAACCTTCCGCGATATTGTGGATTTAATCCAACCGGAAGACCTACTGGTGTTCAATAATACCAAAGTGTTACCAGCCCGCTTGTTTGGAAAAAAATCAACAGGTGGTCAGATTGAAGTATTGGTGGAGCGTCTTTTGGACGAGCACCGTTTACTGGCGCATGTGCGTGCCAGTAAATCGCCAAAGGCTGGGGCGCGATTAATGCTGGAAGGTGGCTTTGAAGCGGAGGTCATGGGGCGTGATAGGGCTTTGTTTGAGCTGCGTTTTGAGTCGAGTGATCAGAAAACGGCCATTGAATTACTGGAGGCGCATGGTCATATGCCATTGCCGCCGTACATTGAGCGAAGTGATACCGAGGATGACCGCGAGCGTTACCAAACCGTATTTGCAGAGCGCCCCGGAGCGGTTGCTGCACCGACTGCGGGCTTGCACTTTAATACGGAAGTGCTGGATGCACTGAAAGCCAAGGGTGTTGCAACTGCGGAAGTGACATTGCATGTGGGAGCGGGAACATTCCAGCCAGTGCGTGTGGAGGATTTATCCGAACATGTCATGCATGCTGAGTGGATTGATGTGCCGCAGTCAGTGTGTGACGTGGTGTCTGCTTGTCGGGCGCGTGGTGGCAAAGTGGTTGCCGTGGGGACGACAACAGTACGCAGTCTGGAGTCCGCCGCACGCGATGGCGTATTGCGGCCATTTCAGGGAGATACCGATATTTTCATTACACCGGGTTATGAGTTTCAGGTGGTGGATCGCCTCATCACTAATTTTCACTTGCCCAAATCAACCCTGCTCATGCTGGTATCAGCCTTCTCCGGCTATGCGACGATGATGAATGCTTATCAATATGCCGTTGAGCAAAAATACCGCTTTTTTAGTTATGGCGATGCAATGTTCTTGTCTCGTGAAAAATAGCGGCTGACTGGCGAATCGGGGACGACCAAAGTATATTTTAGCGGCTTTTCGTGGGTGCTTAGTACAGGCTTTTCCAGAAACGCTTCCAGCGCGGCGACCAGTCTTCGAGATAGCGCACAGAGATCAATATGTTGAAGGCACGTCCACGAAGTTCCGAGCGGGGTGCATAGCCGTAGACTCTGGAGTCAGCGCTGTTGTCGCGGTTGTCACCCATAAAAAAGTAGTTACCCTCAGGAATGGTGAAGGGCGGGACATTGCGGTGTGGATTGTATTTTGATGTATCGACTAGTGTGAGATGTGCTGCCATATCTGTTGTGGACTCTGTGGCGTACATCCCTGGGTCACGGTCTGGTGACATTTTTGGAATCCGCGCATCGGTCTCTGTCAGAGGCTCATAAGTGGCGTGTTGACCATTGACTACCAGTTGATTGTTGATGATTTCAATAGTGTCGCCCGGTAAGCCGACCAGCCGTTTAATCATCCGCTTGCCTGATCCCTGTGAATTGAACACGATGATGTCCCCACGCTTTGGTTGTCCCAGTTGCATGAGGGAAATGCCGGTGAATGGAATTTGCAGGTCATAGGCCAGTTTATTTTGGACAATGACATCACCCTCCAAAATAGTGGGCTTCATTGAGCCGGTTGGCACGGGATGCCAGTCCAAAATAGAACCACGCATAATGAATAGCAAAAATAAAAACAGCAGAAAGCCACGGTGATTCTTCAGTATTGTTATGATTTTAGACATTTGCTGGTTCCAGTCGGTAAAGAGAGTCTGTCCGTTAGAGGCTCCCTTCGAAGTATTGTTGCAAAAATTTTCCAAAATCTATCTGTGGTTCTGCTTCCAGTGCGGCTTGTTGAGCGATTGATTCGGCCGCTTTGTTGCTAAACCTTTCCCATGTTTCTTTGGTTAGTTTGCGCTGCAGGAAGTATTCGCGGTGTTGTTGTGACTGGTGGCGGGCGAAGCCATAGTAGCTATCATGCTCGGTCATCATGCTATCCAGCACCTTGGCTGATGGTGTGAGGGCAGGGTTGTCAAACAACTGGCGTTGTTGTTGCAGTGATGTTTGGTAACAGGTGTTGCTGTGGATTTGGTCAAGTAACTGCGCTACGGGTAGCATCGCGTCCATGAGTTCCAGCCCCCAGTTTTTCAAGGAGATGGGGGCGCCATTGCGGTTTAGTTCTAATCCGGGCTTACGGCCTAAGTGAGCAACGGTGCTTTGGTTGTGGTCGATTTCTTTGCGTTCCGCATCGTCAATGAGCGGGCTTTCCTGCAATAGGCAGAACAGCATAAACACCTCCAAAAAAAATAGTTGGCGGTGACTAATGCCTGCGGGGTGGAAGGCGTTGATGTCAACCGAGCGTAGTTCGACATAGCGCACACCACGTCTTAACAGCGCATCAATCGGTTTCTCAAAGCCTTGCAAAATCTGCTTGGGGCGGACGGTGCTGTAGTATTCGTTTTCAATTTGCAGGATGTTGGCATTTAATTGGCGGTACTCGCCAGCCACTTCGATCCCAATTTCTTCGTAAGGCTTATAAGGTGTTTCAATGGCCTTGCGCAGGCTGTCGGTGTAGCTTTTAACAGAGCTGTAGTCGGCTTTGATGCCCACTTTGCTGGATTTACGATTGGTATAACCGATATCACCCATGCGCAGTGACGTTCCCCATTGCTCATAATAGGTGTTTTCATTGTAAACCTTCATGGTATCCGGCGGCGGGGCGTTTTTGCCAAGAAAGGAGCGGCAAATAGCCGGTGAGCAGCCGAATAGATAGGGGATTAACCAGCCATAGCGTTGGATATTGCGGGTCATGCCCATGTAGCGGTCGTTAGAGAAATCTATCTGCTTCCCTTTGACCTGATCAATTTCCTGAAACACTGGCCAAAATTCTTCAGCGACGGAGTGGTTAAAATGAATACCGGCGATGACCTGCATCATTTTACCGTAACGCCACGCCAAGCCTTGGCGGTAAACGTGTTTCATACGACCACTGTTTGATTGGCCATATTCGGCGATTTTAATGTCTTTATCGCCACTCACAATACAGGGCATACTGGATGTCCAAAGTAGCTCATCATCCAGTTTTTGATAGACGAAAGACTCAATGTCTTGCAAGAAATCCAGCGACTTATAAGCACGATCACAAGGCGGTGTGATCAGCTCCAGCAGGGCTTCGGAATAGTCAGTGGTAATCCAGTCATTTTTGAGGGCCGACCCGAGTTGTTTTGGGTGAGGGCGCTGTGAAATCCGTCCATCATTACCCACTCGCAGGCTTTCTTTCTCCAGACCTGTTAAAGAATTTTTTAGTAGGTGTTGCGCACCATTTGCTTCAACTGAGCGAATGCGCTGATGTAGTAATTTATACAAAGCTTAGCCTCCGACTGTATGGGAAAAGCAAACACCCCGTGGCGGGGGTGGGGCGTTTGCTTTTAGTGGATGGGTTACTTTTCAATCCGCGAGACATCGCGTACTGCGCCACGGGATGCCGAGGTTGCCATTGCGGCATACGCACGAAGTGACACGCTCACTCGGCGATCACGGCTGACGGGCTTCCATGCTGCTGAGCCTTTGGTCTCCATTGCTGCACGGCGGGCGGCCAGTTCTTCATCGGAAATCGCTACGTTAATGCTACGGTTTGGAATGTCGATTTCGATGCTATCACCTTCTTCCACCAAGCCAATTGCACCACCTTCGGCAGCTTCTGGCGAGGCATGGCCGATTGATAAGCCTGATGTTCCGCCTGAGAAGCGACCATCAGTAATCAGGGCGCACTCTTTGCCCAAGCC
Source organism: Pseudomonadota bacterium (assembly GCA_002747455.1). Classification (GTDB taxonomy): domain Bacteria; phylum Pseudomonadota; class Gammaproteobacteria; order Thiotrichales; family Thiotrichaceae; genus Leucothrix. The sequence goes on from PDPG01000009.1 coordinate 5,184, forward strand.
TTTTGATTTCAGATAACTGGTTGGATAGAGCATTTCTTGCATACCCGGCCCACCACGAGGGCCTTCATAGCGAATCAGTACGATATCACCGGACACAATTTCATCGGCAAGAATAGCTGCCACCGCATCATCCTGCGATTCATAAATACGAGCGCGGCCAGTGAATTTGAGAATGTGCTCATCGACGCCTGCGGTTTTAACCACACAGCCATCCACGGCAATGTTGCCGTAAAGTACCGCCAAGCCACCATCTTTGGAGTAGGCATGTTCAATATCGTGGATACAGCCATTGACCGGATCCAAATCCAGCTCCCAGCGTTTGTTTTGGCTAAAGGCTTGTTGAGTGGGTACGTTGCCTGGTGCGGCACTATAAAAAGTACGAACCGCCTCATCATTGGAGCGTCCAATATCCCATTTTTTCAGTGCGTCGCCCATTGTTGGACTATGCACCGTGCTAACCCCAGTATGTAGCAAGCCACCACGTTCCAGCTCACCCAAAATGCGCATGACACCACCGGCACGATGCACATCTTCCATGTGGAATAGCTGTGTTGCAGGGGCAACTTTACTCAGGTTAGGAATTTTGCGTGACAAACGGTCGATGTCATCCATCGTGAAATCAACCTTCGCCTCGTGTGCGGCTGCCAGCAGGTGCAGGATAGTGTTGGTAGAGCCACCCATCGTAATGTCGAGACTCATAGCGTTCTCGAATGCCTTAAAGTTGGCAATGTTGCGTGGCAATACAGAGTCGTCATCCTGCTCGTAGTAGCGACGTGCCAGGCCAACAATCTCACGACCCGCGCGCAGGAATAGTTCCTTGCGGTCTGCGTGAGTTGCCAGTAGTGAACCATTGCCGGGAAGTGACAAGCCCAGTGCTTCGGTCAGGCAATTCATGGAGTTTGCTGTGAACATACCTGAGCAGGAGCCGCAGGTTGGGCAGGCCGAGCGTTCCATTTTGGTTACGTCTTCATCAGACTGGCTGTCGTCTGCGGCGGACACCATCGCATCAACCAAGTCCAGCTTCACAACCTTGTTTTGAATGACGGATTTACCGGATTCCATTGGGCCACCGGAGACAAAAATAGCCGGAATGTTCAGACGCAGTGCAGCATTGAGCATCCCGGGAGTGATTTTGTCACAGTTGGAAATACACACCAGCGCATCGGCGCAGTGGGCATTGACCATATACTCAACGGCATCGGAGATTATTTCGCGTGAAGGAAGGCTGTACAGCATTCCTGCGTGTCCCATCGCGATCCCGTCATCAACTGCAATGGTGTTAAATTCCTTCGCAACCCCGCCCGCTTTTTCAATTTCACGAGCCACCAGTTGCCCCACATCCTTCAGGTGAACGTGTCCTGGTACAAACTGGGTGAATGAATTGGCAATGGCAATAATTGGCTTATTGAAATCATCATCTTTCATGCCTGTAGCGCGCCAAAGTGCGCGGGCACCGGCCATGTTGCGGCCGTGGGTGGATGTGCGTGAACGATATTCAGGCATGGGTGAGGTCTCCGATCTAAAAATTGCGTGTCGGGCATTCTACCCCGCTGAAGCGTACTTTTGAACAAAGTTAAGCGGCTAACTGACTGTGCCTGTGGTGTGGAACTTCCCGAACAACTTTACCCCATTAGGGTTTTATAAAGACATGATCAGGGAAGTTGCTCCAGCTCGAAAAGCGTTCCTTATCGCGTGTGATCATATAGGCCGTGAGCTGGTTGTCAGTAATCAGGGCCTTGCCTCGGTCTTCCCCAAGTACCATAACAGCCGTCGCCAAGCCATCTGCCATCATCGCGCTATCGTGCATGATCGTAATAGATGCCAGTTGGTGAGTGATAGGTTTGCCGGTGGCAGGGTCGATTGTATGGGAATATCGCTTGCCGTTCCGCTCAATATAATTGCGGTAATCCCCGGAGGTGGCCACGCCGGTATTGTTTAGCAGAATACCTTGCTGAACGGCACGTGCTTTTGCATCCGGTTTTTCGATGGCAATACGCCATAAACCTCCGTTTGGCTTGGTTCCATTGGCGCGAATCTCACCACCAATTTCAACCAAATAGTTACTGATGCCTTGTTTGCTGAGCTGTTCTGCGATGGCATCCACTGCATAGCCTTTCGCAATGGCCGACAAGTTAATTTGTAATTGGGGAATCGTTTTCTTCAATGCTGGCGGGGACAGGCGAACTTCCAGTCTCTGGTAGCCCGTATTTTTCATAGCCGCATCAATGCTGGCCTGATCCGGGTTATTATTCGTAAAGTCTTTACCAAAGCCCCACATGCGAATCAACGGGCCAACCGTAACATCAAAGGCACCAGCGCTTAACCGACTGATTTCTTGTGCCGCTGCTGTCACCTTGGCGAACTCAGGCGATACACTAAACCAATCGGTGCTTTGGCTTTGATTAAAACGGGTAATCTCGGAGGTTTTGTCCCAAGTGGACATTTGCTTGTTGATGCGTCGCAGTGAGTCGTCAATGGACTGTTGTACACTGGCACGATCCAGAGTTTTCCCCTCTGCTGGAAACAGCGTGATATGGTAGCGGGTTCCCATCGTTGGGCCACTGATCTTGATGGCTTCCACAGGCTTGCTACAACCTGAGAGTTGTAGTGCCAGTAATATAGCCGTGGCCGTTGTCAGGAATGCCTTAAAAGTTCGGATTGAGAGTGTGCTCATTGCCACCGCGTAACACTGTAATTGAAAGAGAAGAAGCGCCCGAAAGTTGCTGGAATATCTCCATACCTTTGTTCGGGCTGTCAATCAGGATGCCGTTAACCTGCGTGATGATGTCACCGTTTTTAAGCCCTAGCTGGCGGAACAGCCTGCGGTTACTGCCTGGGTAAACTCGAATACCGGCTACCTCGCCGTTTTTGCGCACAATGGAAGGCGTAACCACCGACATTAACACGCTAGGGTCTTGCAGTGCCTTATCGCGGAGTTCGGTCAGGCTCGGAATCTGCCCACCGCCTGATGGCGACTTTGGTGTATTAGTATTACTAGATATGGGGCGTGGCTTCAGTCGGGTACTGCTGGTTTGGGGAGTCTTACTTCTGGCAGATGCTCCAGACTTGCCTGATCCCAACTCTGGCAGTTCAACTTTTTGCTCGGTTCCGTTGTTATCGACTAACACGTATTTGTCTCCGATAAATGTCAGAAAAACACCATTGAGTTCACGTGCTTTGCCTTCCTCTTGTTTAGGGATTGCGTCGCCAAGTTTGTAAACTTCCTGATTTTTGCCATTGTAAGACAACATGGCAAAGCCGCCCAAGCCAGTTTTTGATGCAATGATGCCGGTGAGTTTCAGGTTCAGATTAGTTATTTTTGGTGCTACTTTTTTGGGTGTTGAGGGCGCTTTGATGGCTTTAGGCGTAGCCTTCGGCGCCGCTCCGAAAATATGCTGATCAGCGATTAGCTTGCCGTAGTTTTCTTTGCGGGAGGTAGTGATGGCTTGATCTGGACTCCTCAAACTCGCCGCCTCTGCAACGGCTGTGGGGGGCGTCAGGATCATCCATAACAAATTCGCCAGTGTGACACCCAGCGTAATGACCATAAGCAGGGTCAGAATGCCCGGAAGCTTCACAAGCCATTTTTGAATATCACTCATTATTCAGCCTTTGTCAGACGGCGTGCGACTTCCTGATATTTTTCGGCTGTTCGTGCCAAAATATCATCCGGCAGTTCCGGCCCCGGTGGCGTTTTATCCCAATCCAGCGTCTCCAGATAATCTCGCACAAATTGTTTATCAAATGATGGGGGGCTGGTTCCTTCCCTGTACTCATCGGCTGGCCAGAAACGCGATGAGTCGGGCGTGAGGATTTCATCAATCAATACCAGCTTGTCATTTTCATCCAGGCCAAATTCAAACTTGGTGTCAGCAATAATAATGCCGCGCGCGCGCGCGTATTCGGCTGCCTCGGTATAAAGCTGCAGGCTGGTGGCTTTGACTTGTGCGGCTAACTCAGTACCAATGCGTTGCTCCATGACTGCATAGCTGATGTTCTCATCATGATCGCCCACCTCTGCTTTGCTGGAGGGGGTAAATATCGCCTGGGGCAACTTGCTCGCCTGTTTCAGATTTTCCGGTAATTTAATCCCGCAAACTTCGCCAGTTTTCTGGTAATCCTTCCAACCAGAACCGATTAGATAGCCACGCACAATCGCTTCAATCGGAAGAGGGCGCAGATGCTTGACGACCACCGCACGTCCCGTTAAGTAGGCTGCCTCCTCATCGTTGATTGATAGTTCATCAATATCAATGTCAGTCAAATGGTTTGCAATTACATGAGAAAGCTTGTCAAACCAAAATTTTGAAACCTGCAACAATACTTTGCCCTTGTCGGGAATTGGTTGTGGCAAGATGACATCAAAGGCCGACAGACGATCCGTGGTGACAATCAGCATGTGTTGCTCATCAATGGCGTAAATATCGCGCACTTTTCCTTGGGCGATGAGCGGGTAGTTTTGTAATTGCTGTATCGGCTGACTCATATAATCGTTGGCATAGAGATAATAGTAAACGGTGCTATAATATCAGGTTTTTTGCAGGAAATTGGAGTGAATATTATGTCACAACCTGTGGTTGGTATCGTGATGGGGAGCAGTAGTGACTGGCCGGTCATGTGCGAGGCGGTTAAAATGTTAGAGGCATTTGACATTCCGCGTGAGTACCGGGTTGTGTCGGCACATCGCACGCCAGATTTACTGTTTGAATATGCAGAAACCGCAGCGTCTCGTGGCTTGCAGGCTATTATTGCTGGTGCGGGTGGTGCCGCTCATTTGCCTGGCATGCTGGCTGCCAAGACTATTGTGCCAGTATTGGGTGTGCCAGTGCCTTCCAAACACCTTAATGGCGTTGACTCGCTGCACTCTATTGTGCAGATGCCTAAAGGCGTGCCGGTGGCGACCTTTGCGATTGGTACTGCAGGTGCGGCGAATGCTGCCTTGTTTGCCGCTGCGATGTTGGCAAATAACGACCCTGAACTGGCCAAAGCATTGCAAAATTTCCGTGAAACCCAGCGTCAGCAAGCGCTTAATATGAACCTCCCACCAGAAGCATGAATACAGGAATGATTTTACCCGGTGCAACCATCGGAATGGTTGGTGGCGGCCAGTTAGGTCGCATGTTTGTTATTGCCGCTAAATATCTTGGCTATGATGTGATTGTGCTGGAACCTGCTGAAAACAGCCCAGCCGGTCAGGTAGCAGATGAGCAGATCGTTGCCGCTTATGATGACCCTGATGCATTGGCAACCTTGGCCGCACGTTGTGATGTGATTACAACAGAGTTTGAAAATATACCCGCAACAGTGCTGGAAAAGCTCAGTGAATCCAGGCCAGTTCACCCATCTGCGCAGGCACTGTCAAAAACACAGGATCGTATTGTCGAGAAGGCGTTTATTCGCTCTTGCGGGTTATTGCCCGTGCCTTATGGTGTGATTACAACGCGCTCGGAGGTTGCCCCAGCGATTGATAAAATTGAGTTTCCGGCAATTTTAAAGACGGCCCGTTTTGGTTATGACGGCAAGGGCCAGATTGCTGTAAACACACCGGAGGAGGTGGTTAAAGGCTATGAGTCACTTCGTTCGGTAGATTGTGTGCTGGAGCAGCGTATTGATTTGGCCTGTGAAATATCCGTGGTACTCGCGCGAAATACACAGGGGGAGACGCAGTGTTTTCCGGTATCTGAAAACGTGCATAAAGATGGCATTTTATTCCAGAGCATCGTACCGGCGTCGGTGGATGAGGAAATTGCCCGCGCCGCGCAAGTTGCTACTAAGCGTATTGCGACCAAACTGGAGTATGTGGGTGTACTAGCCGTTGAATTTTTTGTGACGAAGCAAGGTGAGTTGCTGGTCAATGAGATAGCACCACGTACGCATAACAGTGGTCATTTTACGATTGATGCTTGCGTCACTTCTCAATTCGAGCAACAAGTGCGTGCTATTTGTAATCTGCCATACGGCGATACCCGGTTGCTGAGTCCAGTGGTGATGACGAATTTATTGGGTGATGTGTGGGGTGACACACAGCCAGACTGGTCGAAAGTGTTGGGTAGTCCATCCAGTAAATTACATTTATATGGAAAAGCGGCTGCGCGAGAAGGCCGTAAAATGGGGCATTTCTGTACCCTGGCTGACAGTGTGGATGAGGCTGTTGACGAGGCCACTCGAGTCTTTAATGAGATAAGTGCGCCATGATGAAAACTGACGATTATTTGAATTTACTGCGTAAGGATATTGAATTCACCGCCACGCTGTGCGATCAGAAAATGCGGTTTCATTCAACGTGGGGGATTTTCTCACCCAGAGAAATTGATGCGGGTACGGCGTTATTACTGCGTTACCTCAAGCCTGCGGAAGATGCGAGTATTTTTGACCTTGGGTGTGGCTATGGGCCGATTGGTCTGACATTGGCTAAGTTGGCACCGGAAGGTCAGGTGCTAATGGCTGATAAGGACTTTATGGCGGTTGAATATGCCAATCGCAACGCCGTTCTGAATAATGTCAATAATGCCGAAGCGATTCTTAGTAACGGTTTTCAGCATGTGGATGGTGATCGGCGTTTTGATCTGGTGGTATCCAATGTGCCTGCCAAGGTCGGTAATGAAATGATGACCCTGATGTTGCGTGATGCATATCGTCACATGAATCCGGGCGCCAAGATTTATCTGGTGACGGTGAATGGCTTACGTCAGTACATGAAACGCAATCTGACAGAAGTGTTCGGAAATTATAAAAAAGAAAAACAGGGTGCGGCGTATACGGTTCAATGGGCGGTGAAGGCATAACGCCCACATGCTGTTATTTGTTGTCAGCAGAGTGCCGGCAGCGATAAATAATAGAATAATCTGTTCAGGTTATATTAAGTATAGAAATTAGGCATTAGATTGAAACAGGCCAGATAAGTTAGACTGTGCGGAAGGATTAATTTTCTATCAATGGACTGAGGAAAGTAGAATGCCTGCTAATAAGATCGTCGCCTTTTGTCTTGGCTTGTCTGTTTCGTTCAGTGCTTCGGCTGATCGTTACAATGCCGGTACTGAAGAGTCAGTTAATATGTTTCGGGTCAGTTTTGCTGACACCCTGACACCTATCGACGCACAGCGGATTAGTCGTCGGGCAGCAGCCTTGGTGAATGAGCAGGGGCGTACGCGTGCCCTCTCTAGGTTTTCAAAGCTTGACGGCGGCTTTTTAGAGAAAGATGGCTTCGTATTTTGTATGACCTTGGCGGGTGTTGTTGTGTCGCATCCGGTGCGTCCGCAGCTGGTAGGACGGAACTTGCTGGATCACCGCCGGTATGGGCAGTACTTGTTTCAGGATATGGTTCGAGTCGCCAAAAATACGGGTGAGGGCTGGGTGGAGTATAACTGGCCATACCCCGGCACGAGCAAGCTACGCCCCAAGATGAGCTATGTGGTGCGAAATAAGGAAGGCTTCTTGTGCTCGGTTGCGGCGTTTAAGTAGGTGTAGGAAGAAGGGGGGATCAGACTTGCTCCCCGCCCAGTAGCGCGCCCGTAAACTGCTCAGCGTCAAACACTTGCAAATCGTCAATGCGTTCGCCAACCCCGACAAAGCGCACCGGAATCCCTGTTTGCCTGGCAATGGCAAATAAAATGCCACCTTTGGCCGTTCCGTCGAGTTTGGTCACGGTAATGCCTGTTAAGCCCAGCGCGTCGTGGAATTCCTTGGCCTGTGTCAGTGCGTTCTGGCCAATGCTGGCATCGACAACCAGCATGACCTCATGTGGGGCACTTGCGTCAATTTTTTGCATCACCCGCTTAACCTTTTTCAGTTCCTCCATTAGGTTAGTCTGGGTATGCAAGCGTCCGGCGGTGTCGGCTAGTAAAACGTCAATGCCACGAGCCTTAGCCGCTTCCATTGCATCATAAATGACCGAAGCACTGTCGGAGCCTTGTCCCTGTGCAATGACTGGAACACCATTGCGTTGTCCCCAGGTTTGTAGCTGCTCTACTGCTGCGGCCCGGAAGGTGTCGCCTGCAGCCAGCATGACTTTCTTGCCATCATTTTGGAACTTTTTCGCTAATTTACCAATCGTAGTCGTTTTACCGGCACCGTTAATGCCGACCATCAAAATAACGGCTGGCTGTTTGGTGGCGTCGATGACCAATGGTTTGGCAACTGGCTTTAGCACATCGCTCATGCTGGTGTAGAGCGCTTGCATTAGTGCTTCACTGTCGGCTAACTCATTGCGACCCACCTTATCGGTTAGCTGGTCAATGATCTCAGTAGTGGCCTCAATGCCAACATCGGCCATTAACAAACGGGTCTCCAGTTCTTCGAGAACCTCCTCGTCGATTTTTTTGGCGCCCAAAAAGAGATTACCCAGACCCGCCGTCAGTGATGAGCCTGTTTTTGAAAGGCCGCTTTTCAGACGGGAAAACAGTCCGGGCTTTTCCTGTGGTTCTGCCGGTTGGTGACTGGCTGCATCATCCGTGACTTGTGCGGTAGTTTGGTGGTCTGTTTGACTTTTTGTGACTACATCGCCAGTTTGTCCAATGGTTGCGGATGAACCAGTGCTGCCATCTGCTGCTTGTGCGCTTGGGTCTTGCTGGTCGCTCAAAGCCTTCGTGGCTGGGGCGTCGCTTACTTGTTCAGACTGCTTTTTCTTCTTGAAAAATTTGAACATCGTTTATACTTCAATTTTGGTTAATAAATGTGAATTCTGTAATGCAGAGAATCTTAACACTTGGGAAGGCAATGCGTAACCATCGTTTATGGCTTGCAGCGGTGCTGTTGAGCTGTACCAGTGCCTATGCTGATAGTTCGGGCAAGGTGTCTGATGCAATACCCAAAAAAGCACCTTCAGTTTCGGAAAAAGTGCTGGAAAATGGTTTAAAGGTGTTGGTCAAGGAAGACCATCGTGCGCCGATTGCAGTGGTGCAGGTTTGGTATCGCGTGGGCACCAGCTATGAGCACGGGGGAATCACTGGCTTGTCTCACGCCTTAGAGCACATGATGTTTAAGGGGACAAAAAACCGCAAATCTGGTGAGTTTGAAGTTATCTTGTCACGCATTGGCGCACAAAATAATGCCTTTACTTTGCAGGATTTTACAGCCTATTACGAGGTGCTGGCGGCTGATCATGTGGAAACCGCATTAGAGTTGGAAGGCGACCGAATGCGTGGTCTGGTGTTGGATGAGACTGAATTTGAAACAGAAATTGATATCGTCAAAGAGGAGCGCCGTATGCGCACAGACGACAACCCAAATGCCGTGATGCGTGAACAATTCAATGCGGTGGCTTATCTGAACAATCCCTATCGAGCCCCTGTGATTGGCTGGATGGAAGATTTGGATAATATGAATTTGGGTGATCTGAAGGATTGGTACGCAAAATGGTATGCGCCTAATAATGCGACATTGGTGGTTGCTGGTGACGTTGAGCCTGAGAAGATTTTTGCATTGGCAGAAAAGTACTTTGGTCAGCATAAGTTCATGAAGCTGCCGGAGGTTAAGCCACGTACGGAGATTCCACAAATTGGCCCACGGGAAATTGTCATCAAGGCACCAGCCAAGATTGAACGCTTGATGATGGGCTTTAAAACGCCGGGGATGGTTGACGCAAAACAAGGTAGCGTTGCAGTATGGGAGCCGTATGCGCTGGAGGTTTTGTCCAGTATCTTGGATGGCGGCAGTAGCGCGCGCTTTGCCAAGAATCTAATACGCGGTGATGAAATAGCCGCCAGTGCTGGAGCTGCTTATCAAGGCTACGGTCGTATGCCTCAAATGTTTATTGTCAGCGGTATTCCCGCCGCAGGTGTCAAAATTGAGGATTTACGCAAGGCACTGCTGGATGAAATTGAAGTCCTGAAAACAACACTAGTGACGAAGGAAGAGTTAGATCGGGTAAAGGCTCAGGTTATCGCTTCTGAGATATACCAGCGTGATTCGGTTGCACATATGGCCATGACCATGGGTATTTTGGAGTCAACGGGCCTAGGCTGGCAGCTAATGGATGAATATCAGGATAAGATTTTGGCCATCACCGCTGAGCAGGTGCAGTATGTTGCAAAAAAATATTTGAATGAAGATCAAATGACTTTTGCACGATTGGATCCACAGTCATTAGCAACCGAAGCAGGTCAACTTGGAGTAGATCAATAATGAATACTTTACAAAAACTAGCGCTAAGGGGCGTGCTGTTGCTGGTTGTGCTGTTTGCAGGCACAGTGATGGCTAGCCCAAAGATAGAGCACTGGACGCTGGACTCCGGCTTGCGTGTGTTCTATGTGGGCATTGATGACTTGCCAATGGTGGACTTAAGCTTGACCTTTGATGCGGGCAGTGCGCGCGATGGTAAGAAAAACGGTGTTGCCTACATGACCATGAGCATGATGGACAAAGGTGCGGCGGGCATGGATGCGAATAAACTCGCAGAAGTGTTCGAAAATGTGGGTGCGAATTTTTATACGGATGCCTCGCGCGATATGGTCAGTATTGGCCTGCGCACTATTACTCTGGAGGCGCCATTTAAATCAGCAGTAGATAACTGGTTGGCAGTGATTAAAACGCCGGAGTTTCCCCAAGCAGACTTTGAGCGCTTGCAAAAGCAAATGAAGGTTGGCTTCGAGGCAGATAAGCAAAACCCGGGAAGTGTTGCAGGCAAAGCGTTTTATAAGCATTTGTATGGGGATCATCCATACGCGAATCCCACCGAGGGCTTCGAGGACACCGTTGCAGCCATGAAAACGGCTGACCTGAAAGCTTTTTATCGACGCTATATTGTCGAGGAAAACGCTATGCTGACCATTACGGGGGATATGACCCGTAAGGAGGCTGAGGTATTGGCAAAACGTGTTGCAGAGGTGCTGCCTGCTGGTAAAAAGCCTGAGCCAATTCCAGCAGTTAAGCCACTGACGGAAGCAAAAACAGTGCATATCCCGTTCCCGTCCAGTCAGGCGCATATTTTGATTGGGCAGCCGGGCTATAAGCGTGGTGACAAAGACTATTTTAAACTGTATCTGGCTAATCACCCTTTTGGTGGCAGTGGTTTTACCTCCCGCTTGATGAAGGAAATTCGGGTGAAACGTGGTTTGAGCTACAGCGTCTATAGCCATTTCTCACCATTGCGTGAGTTGGGTGCCTTCACTATGGGGATGCAAACCAAGTTGGATCAGATTGATGAAGGCAAGCAGGCACTGTGTGAATTGTTGGATAACTACCTGAAAGATGGCGCAACCGCGCAGGAAATAGAAGAATCCAAGCTGAATATTACTGGCGGCTTCCCAATGAGCATTGCAGGCAATAGCAATATCGGCAATTATGTGGAAATGATTGGTTTTTATGGCATGCCCCTGGATTATCTGGAGCGCTTTACCCACAACATTAATGCGGTCACACAGGCGCAGGCAAGGGAAGCCATGCAGCGTCGAATTAAACCGGATGCGATGCTGACGGTTATTGTGGGTGGTGAAGCTAAAAATGACCCACAGAATGACGCCGAAGCCCCTGTAGATAAGGGCGCGGAGGCGCACGAAACCAGGAAAGTGGACACAGCGACGGGTGGCTAGGGTGAGAAAGGGCAGTCGCTCTCGGCTTCGCATCATTGGTGGGGAGTGGCGTAGCCGCCGACTCCCCTTTGTTGAAGTATCCGGCTTACGGCCAACACCTGACCGCGTGCGTGAGACTTTGTTTAACTGGCTACAGGGAAACATTGTGGGCGCACGCTGCTTGGACTTGTTTGCAGGCAGTGGGGCGATTGCATTTGAAGCCTTATCGCGGGGTGCTGCTGAAGTTGTCATGGTTGAAAAACATGGCCGTGTTGCCCAGCAGCTTCGTGATAATTGCCAAATACTGGAAGGCGGGGAGACGTCTCATGCGACGGTGATTAATATGGATGCACTAAAATTTTTAGCACAGTCACCCGCGCCCTTTGATTTGATTTTTCTTGATCCACCGTATCGTAAGGACTTATTGCCACCAGTGCTTGAGCAGATTATTGAAAAAAACTTGCTCAATGAGCGGGGGATGATCTACCTGGAGCATGAGTCCGAAACAGCGTTTAACTGGCAAGACTGGAACCTAGTTGTAAAGAAGACAGGGAAGGCGGGGCAGGTGTCAGGATTCTTGTTGACGCAGGGAGCGCCTTAGTAGGCACTCCTGAATGTTTGTATTAATTGAGTGTTCTGAGCATTTGGTAGCGGCCCTCACCATCACTTGTAAGCAGATTCAAAACCATCGGATTATCCACATCAAGATCAGAAACATCGGAGCAAATGTTCTGTTCTGAGACATAGGCCATTACGGAGTCTTCATCGACCAGTACGTGATACCAAGGCGCATCCTTTGGCGGATTATTTTTAGCGTGCTCTTTATACCATTTGTCATCACCTGCAAACTCCGCATCCACATCGACGATGACACCGCGGAAATTGTAGTGTTTATGGTAGATTACTTGCCCGATATTATATTCGGCCCGACGAATATCCATTGTTCACCTGAAGGTTATTTTGATTAACTGGATGATGGGGCAAATTTGCGCTTTTTCAAGTGCCGCCCTTCACTTTAATTATGGGGTGTCAGCACACCTGTTTTCATGTCAAGCTTATATAGGGAACCAGTTACGGTTCGGATGATTAAAGCACCTCTACTATAGTGCACAGAACCACGCTTACCATGCACCCACCTGTGACGACCATCACACGGAAGTATTTGTAAATGGTTCTCTTGAATACCGAACGCCCTGGCGGCATACGATCTCATTTTTTTACCATTTCTGAACAGTGTTAATACGCTGTCTTCATACTGCTTCGGGTTTTGTAGCGTGACCAAAGACTGCCCGTCATTAGAAATAAACATCCTGGCGCCGTGTTCAGATTCAGATTTCATGGACCATACCTGCTCTAACTGTCCGTTTTTAAGAATCTTGAAAGCAAGGAGATAGGGACTTCGTTTCAGGGTTATCCTTCTTTTTTCCTGTACCCAGCGCCCAGGAATAATTTTAACCAGATAGCGACCATTATTGGATAACATCATTGTTGCCTGCATTGCTTGTAGCCTGTCCAGCGATGAAGGCGTACAGGCCTGAGAGGGGGTTGAGAGCAGCAGGAAGCATAAATTGAGTAGCACTAAAATGGATTTCATATCAACACCTGAATGTACGGAGCCAGAGAATGAGCGCGACCCCGAGAGTGAACGGGACGTCACATACTAGAGACAGACAGCAAGCACAAAACTGCGTAGCTGATTTTTACAAATAGCCGTCCAGCCTTCAGAGTCCGATAATAAACTGGTCCGGCGCCAACTTCCAATCTTGAACCAGCCACGTGGAAGAAAAAACTGATAAACTCAATCCCAGTTTGATTACTGATACACTTCTTCAAATATGAGCAATGCACAGGGTTTTGAATGCCGTTCGGTTTTTGTCTCAATTGTTGGGGCATCTTGCTCTGGTAAAACAGCCTTGGCGAAGAATATTGCCAAGCGTTTTAGCGATCGTCATGTGAGCGTTATAGCGGAGGATGCCTACTATAAGCGTCAGGATCATCTGAGCCTTGAGGAGCGTGCGGTAATCAATTATGACCACCCCAGTGCCTTCGACCATGACTTGTTGATTGAACATATGAACTTGTTAAGACAGGGGCGGTCGATTGAAAGCCCTACTTATGATTATGTGAATCATACTCGTGCGGATGCCACGGTAACGATCGACCCCACTCCTGTGATCATCGTTGAAGGCATTTTGCTTTACCATGAGCTGTCTTTAAGAGACTTGTTTGCGCTTAAATTATTTGTGGATACACCGCTGGATATTTGTCTGGCAAGGCGAGTGGAGCGCGATGTCATTGAGCGCGGGAGAACGGTTGACTCGGTTTTATCTCAGTACCAGAAAACTGTGCGGCCAATGTATAACGAATTTATTGAGCCATCCAAATACTACGCAGATTTGATCGTACCCATGGGCGGTTACAATGAGGTCGCATTGAGCGTGCTGGATAGCAAAATTACCCACATGATTAACAACGGGTCTGTTGTGACCTGAAAAGTGGGATGTATCGAGTTGAATCCAACTGGCGCTTTTGTCTGCGAAATTTATGCAATTCGATGAAATTAAAATAAAGTAATAGAAACTCGCCAAGTGAGCGTTTAGACTGCGATGCCCCTGTAGAAATACCACCGCATGGGAAATTAAAGCAAAGTGAGATGATTATAAACAATGGCTACTCAGACTACCCAAAAAAAGCAAAATCCATTTATTGATTTATTGGTCAGTATTGTCATTCCATCAGTAATTTTGATGAAATTCAGTGGTGCTGAGCACCTCGGCCATGTGGGTGGGTTGATACTAGCGTTGGCTTTCCCTTTAGGTTGGGCTTTGTATGAATTGATTGTTCATAAAAAACGGAACTTTGTTGCCTTATTGGGCATTATTAGTGTTTTGTTGACTGGTGGCATCGGCTTATTTGAACTGGACAGCCAGTGGTTGGCAGTGAAAGAGGCCGCAATTCCTGCCCTGATTGGCATTGGCGTACTTATCTCAACATATACCAGGTATCCACTGGTTAAAACTTTGTTGTTTAATCCGACGGTGCTACATGTCGATAAGATTAACGAAAAGCTTGAAGAGAGGCAGAATAAAGCGCAGTTTGAGAAGCGATTAATGAATGCCAATTATTTGTTGGCCGGGACCTTCTTTTTTTCTGCGGTGATGAACTACATTCTAGCCAAATGGATTGTGGTCAGTCCGTCCGGTACGGAAGCGTTTAATGAAGAGCTGGGGCAAATGACGCTCATGAGCTACCCTGTCATTGCCATACCTTCAATGATTATGATGCTCGGCGTCTTTTATTACCTCTGGAAAACGATTAAGCGCCTTTCTGGTTTAGAACTAGAAGATATCGTGGCGGTCACTGATTAAGGTGTTCCGTAAAATCGAATAACCCCTCTGAAGCCTTATGTGGCTTCAGATTCTTGCTGTACTCGAAACATGAAGAAGAAAATACCTGAATTAATCGAACAATATGAAGACCTTGTCATTCTTTGGTCGCTGCGCGTTTTATATGATCTGAAAGGTTATACGCGCATGAGTCAGGAGTTTGGACTGTATGGATATGAGCGTGTCTTGAGTGTCGTTGGGCTTGAGCACCTGGTTGATAAATACGATGACGACAAACCAATCTCAGCAAAAAAATTTCGTCGAGTGTTGAAGGCACAGAGCGAGCTTTATGAGAAGAAGGACATATCATATGAAGGCGTTCTGTTTCGCAACCTAAACGAGCTGGGGAGGCTAGTTGAACTCAGCGATACTGAGAAAAAGCTGCTGTCGTTTGGTACCTTAATTCATGCGGTTAAAGATTTGGCCGAAGTATGCGACGTGCTTGGCGACCTGACTTCGCGTGGCGTGGTGAACACGCTTAGCATTATTTTGGATATCGATCCGAGTAGTATTCGTCAAGCGCTGTCGAAAGAAGGATTGCTTAACCGCACGGGTCTGATGCGTCTGGACTGTGATTATCCTGATAATTTGGACGACCAGTTGTCACTGCTGGATGAAATCACTGACGTTTTGCTGGATGATGAAGAGATGGACATCATGCAGTCGCTACGCCGTTTTTTCAAAACAGGCCGTGAAGTGGCGTTGACTCCGGACGATTTCAAGCATGTGGAAAAGGACTACACGCTGATTCATGACTATCTGAAGGTGGCGAATGAGAAACGCATCAAGGGTGTCAATATCCTCATTTATGGCCCGCCGGGAACGGGTAAAACCGAAATGGCTCGTACGATAGCGAAAGCGCTTGGTTTTCCCCTGTATGAGGTGAATAACACTGGTGAGGGCACGGCCGGCGAGTACGATGAAACACGTGTTGACTCATATCAACTTTGCCAGCAGGTTCTGAAACGTACGCCTGATACGTTGATTCTATTCGATGAGATTGAAGATGTTTTCCTGCGCGACGGCAGTATGGAGCGCTTTGGCATTCGTACCAGCTCCGATACTAAAAAGGGCTGGTTTAACCAATTACTGGAAGAAAACACAGCGCCTGCAATTTGGGTGTCGAATGTAATTTATCATATTGACGAGGCCATCATTCGGCGCTTTGATTATGTGATGGAGTTGAAGACACCGCCTCGACAAGTACGAAAAAAGATTTTCCGCGAATACTCGAAGGGTATGGATGTTAGCGACAAGTGGTTACAAAAAATTGTTAATAACGAATACTTGGCACCGGGTTTGATTTCACGGGCAGTTAGGGTTGTATCGGAGATTAATCCATCAACACAGGCGGAAGTTGAGTCGCGGCTTGAGCAAGTTATCAGCAATACACTGGGAGCAATGGGGTACGACAAAGACTTGTCCAAAGGTGTGGAACCACCCATTACTTACCGTCCGGAAGCATTGAATCCAGATTATGATTTGGTGACATTGCAAAAAGCGTTAAAGCAACAGCCCAAGGGTCGAATTTGCCTATATGGGCAGCCGGGTACGGGCAAAAGTGAGTTTGCACGGCATATTGCGGATGTTTTGGATCTTCCATTAATAACCAAGCGGGCATCAGATCTGCTGGATCCGTACCTTGGCATGACAGAGCGTCACTTGAGTGAAATGTTCGAACAAGCTAACGAAGAAAAAGCAGTGCTATTGCTGGATGAGGCGGACAGTTTCTTGCAGGATCGAGTGAGAGCGCGTGAAACTTGGCAAGTCACTCAGGTCAATGAGCTATTGACCCAGATGGAGCAATTTGATGGCCTGTTTTTCTGCTCGACCAACTTGATGGAGCAGTTGGATCAGGCATCTCTGCGCCGTTTTGATTTGAAGATTAAGTTTGACTTTATTAAGTCCGATCAGCTGTGGGGACTGTTTAAACAAGTTTTACGGGATTATCACGCGGAGGAACCAGATGAGTCTTTGTGGAAGAAGGCGGTCGTGTCACTGGAAAACTTGACGCCGGGAGACTTTGCTACGGTCGCACGCCAAAGCCGGTTCTCTGGAAAGCCTCTGGATGCTGAACTATTGTTGGAAGGCCTGAAGCGAGAACTAAAGTTTAAGGCGTATGGCGCCTATAAGAATATGGGCTTCATTAGCACAAGTTAAGCCCATATTTCGTCGCACACAAACGAAGCCGGCGGATTGAGTTATCCGCCGGTTCGCGTTTACCACTGAGGTAATGGTGAATCCACAATCAGGCAGGGATCTGCGGAATGTTCATGCCAACCATGCCGCGCATAACACGCATGACCTGGTTGCTGTAGCCAAATTCGTTGTCATACCACACATAAAGTACGCAACTGTTGTCTTGAGTAATCGTTGCTACAGAATCAAAAATTCCTGGCTCAGGAGTGCCTACAAAGTCAGTGGAAACCGCTTCTGTTGATGAGGAGTAAGCAATCTGATCGGCCAGTGGCGAATTTAATGAAACACCACGAAGGTATTCATTGACCTCATCGCGCGTTGCCGCTTTTTCCAGATTGAGCTTGATAACTGCCATTGATACGTTTGGTGTTGGTACGCGAATTGCGTTCCCTGTTAACTTTCCAGCCATTTCCGGTAGTGCTTTCGCAACCGCCTTGGCAGCTCCCGTTGATGTCAGCACCATATTCAACGGCGCACTACGCCCACGACGATCTGATTTATGATAGTTGTCGATTAAATTCTGGCCGTTGGTATAAGCGTGAACAGTCTCAACGTGTCCGTTCACTATGCCATACTTGTCGTTCATTGCTTTTAGCACTGGGGTGATGGCATTCGTAGTACAGGAAGCTGCAGAAATAATCTTGTCAGATAGCTCAATATCGTTGTGATTGACACCATAAACAATATTCTTGATGTCACCTTTTGCTGGTGCTGTCAGCAGTACCTTGGATGCACCTTTTGGAGTCAGGTGGCGACTTAGTGCTGCTTCATCTTTAAACGCGCCCGTATTATCAACAATTAAAGCATCATTGATGCCGTAAGCAGTGTAATCAATATCTTCGGGCTGGCCTGCATAAATCACTTTGATGTAGTTGCCGTTAGCGATAATGGCACTATTCTCGTGGTCAACAGTGATTGAGCCATTAAACGCGCCATGAACAGAGTCTCGGCGGAGCAGGCTTGCACGCTTTTCAAGGTCGCCTTCACCCTTGCTACGGACAACAATGGCGCGAAGGCGCAACTTGTTACCGGCGGTGGCTCTCTCAACCAACAAACGGGTGAGGATACGCCCAATGCGACCAAAACCATACAATACAATATCCTGTGGATGCTCAAGCACACTGGCTTTTTCAGTACCGGCGGCGGCAACTACACTTGTCAGGTAGTCCTTCAATGATTGAGTGCCATTTAACTGCGAGTAATCATAGGCCAATCTGCCAACATCAATGCGGGACACACCCAGATCCATTTGTTGCAGGATGTCGATGACTTCTTTGGTCGCTTCCAGTTTGATATTTTCACCAACCGCATGCCTGCCAAGGCGGTGTGCCTTGATGATGTCAATCGTTGATAAGTTCATTAGCTTGCGACCAAACACGGTGAGGATAACACCATCATCGCGGTACATTTGACCAATAGCGGGGATTATTTTCTCGGCCAAGGTTTGTTCGCTCAGATACTCCTTCAAGTACGCATCACTGGTTTGGTTATTCACAAAAAACTCCTCTCAAGGTTTAAAGACACGGAAATAATGAGGCCATCTTACTGGAATAATCTGTATTGAGGAAAGGGCTAAGGAGACAAACTGATCCTTGTTGAGGTATGAAATAGCTCATTTTGGGTATTTGTTTTGACTCTTCAGTATGTGGAGCCTAACAACCTTTGGTCAAATTGCCGGCTACTTTTGACTGTATCAGTGCTAAGCTTGTTCTTCTCGCCGATTAATGTGGATGGTCTGCTTCTGTCAGAGCGACTTCATTATCAGGGTGTCTAATAACAATAATTCCATCTGTGGAGGAAAATGATGTCACTTACAACATTAAAAATACTTTGTCTTTCTGGAGCACTGTTGAGCTGTTCTTCTGTTTTGGCTGGCTTGGTCAATATTAATAAGGCTGATGGCGAAACCTTGGCACACCACCTAAAAGGCGTTGGTGAAAAAAAGGCAGAGGCGATTGTCTTGTATCGCAACACACATGGTGTTTTCACGGATGTAAAGGATTTGGTAAATGTGAAGGGTATTGGTGAGGGTCTTTTGAAGAAAAATCTGGAAGATTTGTCGTTAACTCAAGGTGCAGTTGTGATGAACCCCAAAGGGAAGACAGCTAGAAAAGGTAAGCTGACTGGAAAGAAGCCAGCCGTAGTCGGTAAAACTGATGTATCTGAAAACAGAGTTGTCCGGTCTGGTAAGATCACTACAAAAATTGCCAAACAAGGTAGTGTGGAAAAGCGTGAAGTGGCTAAGCGTCCTGCTCAGTGAGTTAGTCAGCGATAGCCTCTGGAGAGCGGGCTATTCCCTCTGGTTGATCTACTGGTGGAATATTGTATTGATATTAGGTCGGTTAACTCTAAGAAGCAGTCATTATCAACTAATTTCAAAAATAATCCCCCTGGTCGTTGACAGCCGTTAAAAACGGTCTATAATGCGCCGCTCTTTACGAGGCAAAGCCGCTTTTGGGTTTGCTAGTAAGGTTTTGAAATTGAAGTGTTT
>PDPG01000046.1 GCA_002747455.1 Pseudomonadota bacterium
AGTTTCCTTCTGATTACACACCGCCACCTGATTATCCTAGAGATGAATTATATTACACAACAATTGACCCTCTATATGCCCATTGCCCTAATACCAGTGTGGCAGAGGCCTTGATTAAGATTAACCCTGATCTACGTAATATAGCGAATAAAGATAATGGAAATACCGCACTGCATAATTACGCCAAGCAGTTTACAGCTTTTAATTATCTGGAAGAATACAATGCTACTGAAAATTGGGTGTCATTTGGAGAAAAGCTCATTACTAAAGTGAATGTAAATATACAAAATAAAAAAGGCCAAACACCACTGCATCTATTATTAACCGTCTACTCCCCCCTGAGTAAAGAACGTCTAGCCTTTGCTAAAGCCATAATACATGCAGGTGCAGACCTCGACCTAAGAGATAAAAAAGGAGTATCTGTACGTGATTTGATGCTTAGGTATTCAGGGATGATGCCGCTGCCTTAAGATATTAGATGTAATATTATGTCAGATTGTAAGTCAATAACTGTAAGATTTCCCTGAGTTTAGTCGTTGGGGCTACTCGCGTGACACCTTGACACTGCCAGAAACACTCCCCCATAATCGACGGATTGAACGGTGCTGGCGGCATGTGAATGATTGCCAGATTAAATGGGAAGTCGGTGCGCATTGTGTTTTTTTGTTATCCCGACGCTGCCCCCGCAACGGTAAATGGCTTGTCCATGAGTCCGAAACCAGCCGCTCAATAAAGCCGATAGGTGTCGCGGAGGGCTGCACCGTGCGTTTACCGATATTTCAGTATCCGCCACTCCCTCTCCACCTTCTTGATAAACGCATTCGGTTGAGTCTATCGCGACCCCGTGTGCTTCCAAGGAGATTTAGATTTGAAATTCCGTTCATTACTGGCAGGGCTTGGATTCGGCCTATTAGCGAGTCAAACTGCGTTCGCCCACTTTCAGATGTTGCAAGTTGATGACTACCTACGCACAAAAGGTGGCAAAGTGACCGTGAATATGCCATTCACTCACCCGTCTCACGGCGGGCCGATGATGGATATGGGGCAACCGCTGTCGGTACAAGTGTCGCATAAAGGCAAGACCACCGACCTGTTGGATAAGGTGACTCCCGTCACTTGGCAAGGCACTGAGAATAGTGCCAAGGCATTTAAGGCTGAGGCGAAGCTGCGCGGACTGGGTGATTACGTCTTTACCATGACTCCAGAGCCTTATCTGGAAACCAGTGAGGATGCTTATATCCAGCAGTTCACTAAGACCATCGTGAATGTGGGTGGTTTACCAACGACCTGGAATGAGCCACTTAATAACGTCGCTGAAATTGTGCCAGATCAGCCGCCTTATGCTGTGTACGCGGGCGGTCTGTTTAGTGGTGTGGTGTTGGCAGATGGTAAGCCAGTTCCCGGCGCTGAAGTGGAAGTCGAGTTCCTGAACTATGACATCAATAAAGCGGGCGATGGCTTTACTAAAGACCCCTATGTTGAGTATCCCGTTGAGAATATTAATATCGCCACAGTGGTTACCGACGATAATGGTCGCTTCTTTTTTGGTGTGCCACACGCCGGCTACTGGGGATTTGCTGCGTTGGGGGTAGGTGCCAAGAAGGAATATAAGGGCAAAGAGTTATCTCAAGACGCAGTACTTTGGATTCAAGCACATCAACTGAAAAAATTGAGATAAATCATGCATATCGTTGATGGTGCATTATCCGATTCGGTGGTCATCGGCGGGGCTGTACTAGCCGCCGCCGGTGTTGCTTATGGTCTGCGCAAAATGGATCTTGACCGTATCCCACAGGTCGGCATGTTAAGCGCGACATTCTTTGTTGCTTCGTTAATTCACGTACCCGTTGGCCCCTCCAGCCTGCATTTGATTCTGAATGGCTTGATCGGTTTGGCACTTGGCTGGACGGCATTTCCTGCTTTGTTTATTGCATTACTGCTGCAAGCCGCCTTTTTTGGTTTCGGGGGGGTGGTTGTATTGGGTGTGAATACGCTCAATATCGCAGTGCCTGCGGTAATTATGGGGCTGTTGTGCCGACCTAAACTGCAAACCAGTTCGCCTGGGCAAGCGGCGATTTGGGGCGGTGTGGCTGGTGCAGGTTCCATTGCGCTCACGGCCATTATGGTGGCTGCTTCGCTGGCGCTGAGCGGTGATGCCTTTGTGCCTGCCGCAAAACTGGCCGTGTTGAGCCACATTCCTGTGCTGGTGGTGGAGGCATTAGTGACAGCAGCAGCAGTATTTTTGCTGATACGGGTTAAGCCGGAATTTTTTGACCCAATGGAGGCTAAATAATGAGCTTAGAGGTAACGAAACGGACAAGTCGTACTCCGTTGTTCTCCGGTTTGTTAAGCAAGCTAGTGCTGTGCTTATTGATGGTGGGGTTTGTCGCTCCCGCTGTTGCCCACAATGTCGTGGCAGGTGCTTATGCAGATGGTATGACCATTGAGGGAGAGATTGGCTTTTCCAATGGCGACATGGCGGAAGCAGGTGTGGTTGTAGTTGTGTTCAATGAGGCAGGCGATAAGCTGGGCGAAGCCGTTGTGCAAGAGGGCGGGGTCTTTAGCTATCAGGCCAAAGCGGTGCAGAAGCACATCCTACGAGCAGACCTAAGCTCAGGCCATATTGCTGAAATGGTGGTTGAAGCTGATGACTTGTCTGCGGATGACGATACGGCCAGCTCAGCGGCAGCGCCTGCCAGCAAGAGCGACAACCAAGCGACTCAGGGTAATCGTCCAGCCAATGTCGCTGGATCTGCGGGTGTCGCTGTGGGTGTTACTCCGGCTGAGTTAAAGTCGATGGTTCGTAGTGCTGTTGCGCAGCAGGTTCGTCCACTGCAAAAAGAACTTCGTTCATATAAAGAAAAGGTCATGTTTCGGGATATTGCCGGTGGTCTGGGCTTTATTTTCGGACTCTTTGGCGTAGCGGCATGGGTGGCTTCAAAGCGTCAGGATAAGAAAGGCTGATGCCACAGTTTCTTGAACACAGCATGACCTCGTGGCGGGGTCAGCGATTTGGGCGCAGTAAGAACTGGGTAGATAAGTTCGATCCACGTGCGCGAATGGTAGCAACGCTCATTTTTGCGCTGGCCGTGGTGTTTAGTAGAACGCTGTGGTTGCCTTTTTTGGGCTTGCTGCTGGCGCTGGCCTTTGCCTTGAGCGCCTCGCTCGACTTCCACCGCACCTTGCGCCGCATGGTTGCAATGGATATGTTTATCGTGGTGATGGTAATTATGTTGCCATTTACCATGAGCGGCGATGTGATGTTTCATGTGTTTGGCTTTGCCGCCAGCAAGCAGGGTTTGCTCTATGCGATTAATATCGGTTTGAAAGCGAACGCGGTGGTGCTGATTTTATTGGCACTGGTGGGTACGCTTGAGGCTAGCACCTTGGGGCATACGTTGGCGCGTTTGAAAGTGCCGGAGAAGTTAGTTCATTTATTGCTGTTTACCGTGCGCTATCTGGATGTTATTAGCCGCGAATACAACCGTATGCGTAAGGCAATGAAAGCTCGTGCGTTTGTGCCCAAAAATAACTTACACACATGGCGCTCATTTGGCTATTTGATTGGCATGTTGCTGGTACGCAGTCTGGAGCGTTCCGAGCGTACCTTTGCTGCCATGAAATGTCGTGGCTACTGCGGTAAGCTGTATCTGTTTGATGTCATGCAGTGGCAGTTAAGAGATAGTTTATTATTGGTGTCAGTGGTGGTGTTTGCCCTCTTTGGCATTATTTTCGGAGCGTATGTCACATGAGTGCATTACTTGCAATGGAGCAAGTTTCCTATTGTTATCCGGCACGTGATTTAGTGCTGGATGAAGTTGATATTAGCCTGTTTGCCGGAGAGCGTGTTTCGCTGGAAGGAGGCAATGGTGCTGGTAAAACAACATTATTGAATTTACTCACGGGGCTTAATAAACCCAAGTCTGGCCGCATTATCGCATTTGGAAAAGAGCGTAAAGTGGAAGCGGACTTTGTGGAAGTGCGCAGTAAAGCCGGATTTTTATTCCAGGACCCGGACGACCAGCTATTTTGTCCAACGGTACTGGAGGACGTGGCTTTTGGCCCTCTGAATCAGGGAAAGACTGCCGACCAAGCCAAAGTCATTTCACGGGAGGTGTTGGATAGGCTGGGCATGGCGAGCTTTGAAAACCGCGTAACACACCAGCTGTCCGGTGGCGAAAAGCGTATGATTACATTGGCGGCGGTGTTGGCAATGGAGCCAGAGGTGTTATTGCTGGATGAGCCGTCGAATGCACTGGATAAAGCTGCTCGCGCCCGACTTATTGAAGTGCTGCAGGGCCTGCCACAAGCCATGTTGATTATTTCACACGAACCGGGATTACTGGATGCCTTGGTTACCCGCCGCACACGCTTGGAGGGAGGCAAAATTTTTAATGGCTAAGCGGCGGGGAGAGTCGCAAGCAAGCGACCAACGCTCTCCCTCAGTGGGGCATCGGAACGATGATGACGGCCACGGTCACATTACTTATGCACAAAAAGGTCGATCAATTAGCCTTTCCCCATTTGGAAACAGCACCTTTCGCTACCTTTTCGCAGCACAAATCACCTCTTTAATCGGCAGCGGATTTACCCAAGTGGCTTTAGCCTTATTGGCTTATGATCTGATGGGCCTTCATGCCGCCGCTGTGCTTGGCTTTGTCTGGGCATCGCGGGTGCTGGCTTCTGTTATTTTCGCCCCCATTTTTGGTGGTTTGGTACATAAGTTGCCACGACAAGCGTGGTTGACTGGCTTGGACCTGGGGCGTGCCGTATTGGTACTGAGTTTGTTTTGGGTAGAGGATGTCTGGGTACTCTACCCGTTGATCTTCCTGATTAACGTACTGTCTGCGGGCTTCACGCCAGTATTTCAGGCGGTACTGCCGGATGTTTTGCCCGATGAAGACACTTACACCCGCGCCTTATCCTATTCACGCCTGGCCTATGAACTGGAGCGAGTGCTCAGTCCGGCACTTGCTGGATTCGCCTTGTTCTTGATGAGCTTTAACGCGCTATTTGTCCTCAATTCGCTGAGCTTTGTGATCTCGGCTATGCTGTTGTGGTTGGCTACATTCCCACCCATGATACCCGGTGAGCGTACCGATGGTGTTTGGCACAATATTGTTTTTGGTGTGAATGCCTATCTGCGCACGCCACGCTTACAGGGCTTGCTGGCCTTACATCTGGTGGTGGCGGCAACAGGTGCAATGGTGATCATTAATACCGTCGCCTATGTGCAAGGTGTGCTGGAATTAAGCGAACGTGCAACCGCTTGGGTGATGGCTGCATCGGGAATGGGTGCGGTGGTTGCCGCACAGATAACGCCGTGGTTACTGGAAAAGTATTTCGATGACCGCAGTCTGGTGCTGGCGGCAGGTGCGTTAATGCTACTGCCGATGTTGCCACTGATTCTTGGTCAGCCTAATGTGATTTATCTGGCAATCTTGTGGGCAGTGATTGGCTTTGCCTCGTCATTGGTACTGACCACTGCCGGGCGATTAGTGACACGGTCTTGCCAGAAAGCTGATCGTAGTGCATTTTTCTCCGCTAACTTTGCCTTGTCGCATTTGATGTGGCTCATTTGCTACCCGCTGGCGGGCTGGTGGGGGGATATCGGTACGGATACCGCCGCACTTGGCTTGGGTGTGGTTGGCCTGTTGGCGCTGGTAGCCGCATTTTGGCTGTGGCCAGCGCAGGACAGGGAGTCACTCAAGCATTATCATGCACAAATGGATCATCAACACCCGCATTATCATGATGAACACCATCAGCATGAACATGAAGGCTGGGAGGGTGAGGAGCCACACGTACATTCGCATCACCACGATGCAATCCTGCATCGGCACAAATTTGTGATTGATGAGCACCATGAGCATTGGCCTAAGCATTAGTGGTAGACTATCGGCGTTAAAATATCACCGATAATCAGGAGAAATATCATGGCAGGCTCTCTACAGGATCAGCTACTGAGCGCGGGTTTGATTAAAGATCAGGACGCAAAAAATATTAAGGCCAAGAAGCGCAAAGCAGAAAAACAAAGCCGCAAAAATAACACGGAGCTGGAAAACGAAGCCGCTAAACTGGCAGAGGCAGCGCGTGAGGAGCAGCGTCGCAAAAGCCAGGAATTAAATGCGCAGCGACGGGAGGAGATCGAGCGGAAAGCCATCGCTGCGCAGATTAAGCAAATCATTGAAATGAACACGATTCCAAAAGGAAAGGGTGATGATTTGCTGGCGTATAACTTCACTGATTTCAACAAGGTGAAGACCATTTATGTGACCCCAAAAAACCATGACCTGATCGCGCGTGGGCGCTTGGCGATTGCTCGATTGAACGATGCGTATCACCTGATCCCAGCGGAAGCGGCAAATAAAATTATCGAGCGCGATGCGGCTACGATTGCGTTGTTAAATGATCCAATGGCGAATACCGATGCAGCGGTGGAAGATGATCCGTATGCGGAGTTTCAGATTCCTGATGATCTGATGTGGTGATGGGAGCCGCACCTGCAAGTAAACCAAAAAGCCCCCTTCCTTTTTATGGGAAGGGGGCTTTCGTTATCCGATTCGGAGGAGATACTCCTACCTCATCGTTTGTGGTTACATCTCAGTAATCAACTACTCACACGTCAGGGTTTCGGACTTATATGTCGAACCATCTTCACAATCTGCCGCAGAGGGAGCAATGAATGTGGGTGCTGGGGTAATTTTGTCGTCTGCCTTTGGTTCGTAGCTAGTGCTCGGGTCAAACGCATGCATGACAATTTTTACAGTCCTCTTCCTGTATGTTTTACCATCAGCGTCATGTGTGTAATCACTAACTGCAGAGTTCTTTATTGCGCCACCAAGTAGCCCTTCGGTGTCTCCCCCGGAATCGTTCCCTGGGGCAGCATAATTGTTTTTTAGGCCAGTAATCGTAATAAAAGTACGGTGACCATACTCACTTGGTTCGGCGGGGTTCGACCTGGTTGCTTCTCTATCGTTATACATCCAGTTGTAGACAGATTGCGCTTCCGGCTCCCCAATTTCTGGATCGACACCTGGGAAATACTTATCGAAAAAGGCTAAGTTTTCACCTTGGGCCAAGAAGTCGGCATTGCCACCATCTGCTGTATTTACTCCAGAGTCAGCTATGCGAGCAGTGTAATAATTACTTGTGCCCTCCTTACCATGACTAAAGAAGTCCTCTTCCGTCATTTTATCGGCCCACTCTTGGGCAGTAGTCACCATACGTGGATCAATGCCCTCAAATGGAACCAAGCCTCTATCGCAGCGCTCACTATTCACTAAATACAAAATCTTCTGGGATGATGAGTAAGAATCCCAAACTTCCTGCGTCGGCATTCGAAGCTTTTCTTTGATCGTTGGGTCCATCTCTCTGGCAGCGTCAAACTCAGCCTTTATGTCAGCCACACTGAACTTATCGGCTGCAACATTATTCTGCTTGTTTGACCAAGGCCTATCATCCATTTGCCTGTGAATAAACAAGTCACCTCTATTGGTTGTGTAATCATTTTCTCCAGTGTTAGCAAATTTCTCCTCAGTCGTTGCATTACACTTAAGCGTGAAAGTAGATGCCGTTACAGTAACGGGGTCGGACTTAACTCCCTCACCTGTGACTGGTGTACCACCCCCATCAGCTACTGGCGTAACAGCAAACCTGATTTTCGCATCAATATCCGCTCTTGTTACTACATAGGTTTTTTCCGTTTCGTTAGAGATCAATTCGCCATTGCGGAACCAGCTAAAAGTGGATGCCCCTTCATCACCACTCCCATTCTTTATGTAGGTGTACACACCCGTTAGCTCATTGCCCAGTGAAGGTTCACCCGTGATCCTAACCTCAGTCGCGAGCGGGATACCGGTTTTTTGAATTGTAATTTCGAGGGACTTCTTCTCAGAGCCAGTTGACTCACCAGCTAAAGCTACCGGGGTGACCGCAAATGTAATTTTCTTGTCCTCATCATCAGTCACTGCAACGTAGGTCTTTCCAGTAGCGTCAGCGATCGGAGCACCATCACGCAGCCAGCGGAAAGTAGATGTCCCCTCGTCATCACCATCGGCATCCTCGTAGTCATACATACCCGTTAGCGTGTTGCCTACTAAAGGCGTGCCCGTGATCCGAACATTAGTTGCAGTTGGAGCACGGTTTTTTGGTGGGATTTTAACAGGAGAAGACTCAACCTTAGAGCCGGTGGGTTCGCCGGTCAAAGCCACTGGTGTAACTACAAACGTAATAGTTTTATCCAAGTCATCAGCCGTAATCACATAGGTGGCCTTGGTGGCACCAGCGATTGCTTCACCGTTACGCAGCCAGCTGAACTTGGAGGCACCTTCCTTATCGTCGTCCTCATCCTTGTAGGTGTATTTTCCAGTCAGGGTTTGACCAACGGCTTTATCCCCACTGATAGCAACGCCACTCGCTGTAGGTGCTTTATTCTTGTCATCCTCATCGCACGCAGCCAGCAGCACTGACAAAGAACACGCCAACAAGATTTTCTTAAACGTCATGTTTGATTTCCTCGGTAAGATTTACCCAAATATTTTAGCTTCTGACTGTAATTTGCCGTCGTCACCCCAAAAAGACAGCGGAGTAACCTGACTGCAAACTGAACAGCACTGAGCGGATTTTGATCTTACACTGAGAAATTAGTTTATAACAAGCCTTATATTTTAAAAATTAGTGCATTAGTGCGGGGGGATGTACATTAAGTATATGCATAAAAAGTAACGTTCAGAATTTATCCCTCTACTGATGATAATTGTAGCGATTGTCTGGTAACTCGCCGGAGTGATGAGAAGAACACTTACTCGAGTGTCGGCGCAAGGTGTAGCAGATACCCTTTCCCAATGAACGTCAGTTGGTACTTAGGCTCACCATTTTCATTAACCTGCTCTAAAATTCCCTTTTCCGTGAGAAAATCCAGCACACTGGGCGGTAATTTGCTGAGTTTTACTTTGGAGGCAATGTCCATTTTAGTCGCCAGGCCTTTCAGGGAGTAGACTGCCTTTATAATCGCTGCATCAGTATCGGAAAGAGCAGGCATCGGGCCAACGTATGCGGGAAATTGGTTCTCAATACATTTACCGCGAATGCTTTTATAGGACTCCTGAATAATCCGGATGTCGTCTTCCTTGTTGCCGCTAATCTGGTAGCTGTGGAATACGCCGGATTCTTTAATTTGGTAATCTACTTTTGCCAGAAAAATGGGTAATCCCGTATCTTGTGCTACATGATAGAAGCCAGTTTTCCACTTTTTAGTCTGGCCGCGCGTGCCTTCCGGTGTAAATAAAAACAATACATCTTGATTGCGATGGCGTTTTACAAATGCTTTGATCAGCTCTACCTGACCTTTTCCACCAGCAGAGCGGTCGATGGGTATGGCACCCAACCACATGACAACGGAGCCGACGATAGGTAATCTGCACCAGCTGTCTTTAATCGAAAAGTAGATTTTTTTGTTATTAATCAACGCTGCGCCCAGCGCGTAGAAGAAGTCCCAGTTGGACGTGTGTGGCGCGGCAATACTGACGCCCGCACCGTGGATATCCGCCTGGGTGGCTCTCCAGCCGGTTAGCTTAAAGAAGGTTTTAAAAAAAAATTTCAAGGGATACTTGGCAAAAATGCCGTCAAAAATAGTTTTTTCACGAATCTGAAGTGTATGCTTTGCCATACTTTGCGGTTCCCCAAATACAATTAGAAATTCAGCGCATCATAACATGAATTGCTCAATTAGCTGACGTTGCCGATATTGTGGATTGACGTTAGCCACCAGTTCAATTAAGTCACCATATAACGCGGCACTTCGTCACGATACAGCAACGACATGGCCTGCGAGAATCGGGTGCGGATGGTATCGCTTGAAACAAACGGTGTGCGGCTCATGGCAGTCACTCGGTGGGTCGTTCAGGAGAGTGTGTCACAAACATCATGGGCAGCCTGGGCTTATTAAGCGCCTGCATTCTTTGGCTTCGGTTTGCGACGGCGTGGCGGTCGCTTGCCAGCTTCGCTCGGCTTTCTATTCGGTTTATTGCCGCCCGCGTTAGCCTTCTTCCGAGGTTCTGGTTTTTTAGATCCCGGCTTTTTAACTTTGGGCTGCTTTTGTCCAAAGAGGGAAGGGGGCAAGTCATGGTCTGGCTCAAAGCCATCAATCAGTTTGCGCTCAAGCTCTTTATTGATCAGTCGCTCAATATCCCGCAGCAGGGCAATTTCATCTGCTGCAACCAGTGAAACCGCTAAGCCGCTGGCACCGGCACGTCCGGTACGGCCAATACGGTGCACATAATCTTCGGGTACGTTTGGCAGGTCGAAATTTACCACATAGGGCAGGTCGCTAATATCAATACCACGCGCTGCAATATCGGTGGCGACTAAAACTTGCACGGAGCCGGTTTTAAAGTCAGCCAAGGCTTTGGTTCGCGCACTTTGGCTTTTATTGCCATGAATGGCGGTGGCTGGAATGTCCGCCGCACTCAGTTGTTTGGCAAGGCGGTTTGCGCCATGTTTGGTACGGGAAAACACCAGCACCTGATGCCACTGTTTTTCTTTGATCAACTCGACTAGCAGTGGGGATTTGTTTCGTTTGTCCACCGGACAAATATACTGTTTGACGGTCGCTGCGGTGGTATTGCGTGGCGTTACTGAAATTTCCGCAGGATTATGCACAATGCTTTTGGCTAAGGTACGGATTTCAGGGGAGAATGTTGCGGAAAACATCAGGTTTTGACGTTTTGCCGGCAGATACGACAGGATTTTGCGAATGTCGTGAATAAAGCCCATATCCAGCATACGGTCGGCTTCATCCAGAATCAGCACTTCAAGCTGATTAAAACGTATAGCATTCTGGTTGTATAAGTCCAGCAAACGCCCCGGCGTAGCCACCAGAATATCAACACCTTTGCGTAGCTTCATCATTTGTGGGTTAATCTTCACCCCGCCGAAAACTACAGTGGAACGAAGTGGTAAATGCTTGCCATAAGTCAGGATGCTGTCATGCACCTGAGCGGCCAGTTCACGGGTGGGCGTGAGTACCAATGCGCGAGTTTGGTTTGCTTTAACTCTGGGGCCGTTGGTCAGATTTTCTAGTAAGGGCAGGGTGAAGCCAGCAGTCTTTCCAGTGCCGGTTTGCGCGGCAGCCATCACATCACGTCCCTTTAAAACTAACGGTATCGCTTGTGCCTGAATGGGTGAAGGTGTGTCGTATCCCGATGCTTTTACAGCATCAAGAATGGGGGCTGATAAGCCCATTGAGGCAAAGCTCATAGTAGATCTCTTGTTTTAAAACGGCTGAAATTATCTCCGCTGATGAGCGGGTGCTGAAGCTTACCGTATCTGTACGCTAAGTGCCATTAATGGTTTTTTAAACGCCTCATTGCCAACCACTGAATGGCAATAATAGCTAAGGATGCCTTGATTTTGCCTTGCTTCAGCCACTGAATCACGGTATCCGTCGGAACGATTAAGGTGCGAATGTCTTCGTGTTCATCGCCTAGTCCGTGAACCCCTGTTTGAACGGTGGATAAATTTACCGTACCGTAATAGAGGCTCACCCGTTCGGTAGAGCCGCCTGCGCTGGGGTAGTAGTCCATGATGAACTCTAAGTTATCCACGGTACAACCGGCTTCTTCCATAACTTCGCGGCGCGCCACATCTTCATTGCTTTCCCCTTCTTCAACCATACCGGCGACGATTTCCAGCATCCAGGGGCCGTCTGGGTCATGGATGGCTCCCGGGCGAAATTGCTCAATTAAGAGTAACTGGTCGGCTTGGGGATCATGTAGCAATACTGCGACGGCATGGCCGCGTTCAAAAATTTCACGGGTGACAACCTCTGACCAGCCACCAGAAAAGTGTTCGTATTGGAGTTGGTAAACATCAATCTGAAAAAAGCGTTTGAACGGTGTATTTTTATTAATTATTTTGAAATTCATGGGTGAATAGTAGCATGTGACCGGCGGCTTGAGGCCACTATTTTGATAGTGTTACGACTCGATTTTGTGAAGTGCAACGGCATTCATACAGTAGCGTAAGCCACTGGGTTTAGGGCCGTCAGGAAATACATGCCCAAGGTGTCCGCCGCAGCTATTACAGCGAGTTTCAATGCGTGTTGCTGCAAGTGTGTTGTCCATGTGGTAGGAAATGGCATTGTCTTTAATGGGCTGGGTAAATGACGGCCAGCCAGTGCCTGACTCAAATTTCTCATTTGCATTAAATAACAGGCTATTGCAACAGGCGCAGCCGTATAAACCTGGTTCAAACAGGCTGCATAGCTGTGAGCTAAATGGGCGCTCGGTGCCTGCTTGACGAGTGACGTAGTAGACTTCATCAGTTAATTGTTCCCGCCACTCGGCATCTGTTTTCTGGACGGTTTTATCTGGTGGTGGATTGCCGTTTTGTGCAAATTCGATGACATCCTGCCAGGTGAGCATGGTGTTTTCCTGTGACTTAAGTGGGTGGCTTTCCATCCTAGCACAGATTGAATTTACCAAAGATAAATACTCTAATGGCGTTTTGGAATAAGGGGATAACGACATGCCACAGGATGCGCCGACGAATCTGGGAAATGGCCATATTGAAACCTTGTTGCCCTACTTGTTTCGGCCAGTCAAGCAGCAAGCCTACCAGCGAGAGCGTATAGATACACCAGACGGGGATTTTCTGGACTTGGACTGGGTGAAAGCAGGGCGTCGGAAGTTGTTGATTATTTCGCATGGTCTGGAGTCCAGCTCAAAAGCAAAATACGTGCAAGGTATTGCTGACCACTTTCGGCAACATGGCTTCGATATTCTGGCGTGGAACTATCGTGGCTGCTCTGGCGAGATCAATAAAACGGTGCGTTATTATCACTCTGGTGCGACTGAAGATTTAGAAGCCGTGTTGAGCTATGTTTTGCGCGGCGGCTACTATCATGCCATATATTTGGTGGGTTTCAGTTTGGGTGGAAATTTGACCCTTAAATACCTCGGTGAGCAAGCTGGGCAGTTGGATGAACGCATTAAGGCGGCTTGTGCTTTTTCAACACCTTGTTGCTTGAAAAGTGCCAGCCATCAATTGGCTACTGGCTTTAGCCGTCTCTATACCCGCAATTTTGTCAACACCCTGAAACAAAAGGTTTATGCCAAGCGTGAGATGCTGATCCAGCATGGTTTTGATTTTTCAGTTGTCGAAAACCTGAATAGCTTGCCTGAGTTCGATCAGGTGTTTACCGGACCGGTGCATGGCTTTCGGGGTGCGGATGATTATTATGATCAATGTAGTGCGCGGTACTTTATTGAATCCATCAAAATACCGACATTAATTGTCAATGCAGCCAATGATCCTTTTTTGTCCGAGGCCTGTTATCCCTATGAGGAAGTGGGTAAGAATCCTTTGGTTCACTTGGAGGTGCCGCCTCATGGTGGGCATGTTGGTTTTTATCAATATGGCCTGGCTAATATCATGTGGTCGGAGGCACGAGCACTGCGGTTTATGCAGAACCTTGTCTGATTATCTCAGATATATCTTGTCACACTGAGAGCCAGCTTTTAGTATGTTGTTAAGCTATCGTTAAGCATCAAAATCCCCCGTTTTGTGTCTGTTAAAGAGGTTTATAGCTTGGAATTAATTTCAATTATCATTGGGTTAGCGGGTTTTTTATTCGGCGCATACGCCTTTTATAAAAACCGTGCGGTCAAAGAGCTGACCGTCATTTACTCCAATCAATTGATTGAGGGTAAGAGCAAGCCGGGTGTTGAAATGTTGTATCTGGGCGAGCCCGTTTCGGATTTTATGCGCTATGAAATCACGCTATTTAATAGTGGCAAAGGGGTACTTCGTCCTGTTGATTTTAAGAAGCCGCTGGCTGTTTCGTTCGAAAACTTACAGATCGTATCCCAGCACCCCCATTTTTCCAGTGACGGGGTTGAGCCAGAATTTCAGGTGAGCGAGCAGGAAATCGGGGTTGATTTTAAGCGGCTGAGGCGTAATGACTATATTCGTTTTGAAGTGCTGACCGGTGCGCATAGTAAAGCGTTGACCCCTCCATTGGTGCAGAATGAGTTGTTCTCAGGAAAGCCTCTGAAAGTGCATCAACAAGTCTTTGACGAGGAATCAAACAACAAAAGGTATCAGGCACTGGTCAGGCATTTAGCGGCAATCGGTGGTGCATTTTTTGTCGGGGTCTTGCTGCTGGCCGCTTCGTTTTACAGTAAATACCAAGTGTTGTTTGTGGATAATAGTTTGGCATTGCGCGACCAGATGGAGATTTTGTTGCGGATTGAATCATTGCCCTGGTTTGGCGTGTTTATCCTTGCACTGATCCTGCTGGCCTTTGCTTATGAATCTCTGAAAGTCCTTTCAGCGAAGTTCCGGCGGTATAAGTTTGAGCAATTTATTCAGAATGAACACTAGCCTTCCGAGCCGCCAGTGTCTGAATTGTAGAAATGCGTAAGATAGTGCCTGATTTTTTTTATGATTGATGTATAATCCTGCTTCCTTTCCAAAGCACCTGTAGCTCAGCTGGATAGAGTGTCGCCCTCCGAAGGCGAAGGTCACAGGTTCGACTCCTGTCAGGTGCGCCAATTGGATACTCTGCCAGAGGTCTTTTAACGAGTGGTAGTGCATCAGCTCAACGACGATGGTGGACAATACCAATCCCATTAAATTGTGATATCAGATATCATCTTCCAAGCCTGACACAAACTGCGTAGATAGTACCAACATTTAATGGAAATGGTATAACAGACAGCATGATCAGTGTAGTGGCTGACAAAACAAGGGATTATTGATTATACCGTCTGGCATCAAAGACATTGTGTAGTTGGGATATTTTGTCCAGAAGCTCAGAGAGTTGGGTCACATTGCGAATCTGTACGCTGAGTGTTAGGTAAGATGTTAGGTCTGTGGAGCCACGGCGGGTGGTGATATTGGTCACATTAATCTGCTCTTTGGCAAGCACTGCCGTTACATCACGCAATAAGCCCGGTTGGTTCAGTCCGTGGATCTGAATATCGGCTCTGTAGCTACTATCTTCCTCACCCCAGTCGGCTTCAACCAGGCGAACGATTTGGTCGGGTGTCATGTTGTCTTCACAGATATTCGGGCAGTCGATACGGTGAATAGAAATACCGCGCCCTGTGGTGATATATCCGATGATCTCATCACCCGGAACGGGTTTGCAGCAATTGGCGGTATCCACCAGTAAATTACTGACGCCACGCACCTGAATCCCATGTCCCTTGCCTTGGTCTTTTACTTTGATGCGCCGAAAACGCACTGCCTCGTCGTGACTGGATGAGTCATCCAAGGCATCGGTAAGCTGAGTTGTGCTAATGTCACCACGCCCCAGCGCAATCAGTAATTCGTTCTCACTTTGCTGATTAAAGCGTTTACACAAGGCCTGAAGGTCAATTTTTTTAATACCAAGCCGTTGCTGTTCTTGCTCCAATAAGGTCAGACCATCTTCGCGGTTTTTTCCATGATCTTGTTGGCGGAACCAGTGTTTGATCTTATTGCGTGAGCGTGAGGAGCCGGTGTAGCCCAAGGATGATTTTAGCCATTTTCGGTTAGGGCGCTCGTGCTTTCCGGTCAAAATCTCGACTTGCTCGCCATTATTTAACACATAGTTGAGCGGAACAATTCTGCCGTTGACTTTAGCGCCTTGGCAGCGGTGGCCGACCTTGGTGTGAATGGCATAGGCAAAGTCGATTGGGGTGGCGCCTTTCGGCAGGTCGAGAATTTCACCTTTTGGTGTGAGTACAAAAACCCGATCCGGGAAGATTTCAGAGCGAAAATTTTCGAGTAATTCTTCATTCTTGTCTTCACCATCAAGCAAACAACGCAGTGACGCGACTGCCCTCTCCATAGCGGTATCATTGCCGCCACCTTCTTTGTAGCGCCAGTGTGCGGCAACCCCCAGTTCTGCAAAAGTATGCATCTCACGTGTGCGGATCTGGATTTCAACGTACTTGCCTTCAGGGCCAATGATGACGGTATGTAATGACTGGTAGCCGTTGGGCTTGCGGTGGTTAATGTAGTCGTCAAGCTCTTCGGGTACATGTTTCCAATGCATGTGAACCAGGCCCAACACGTTGTAGCATTCCCGAACATTTTCGACGATGACTCGAACCGCGCGTAAGTCATATAACTGTTCAATGGTTAGTTGCTTACGTTGCATTTTTCGCCAAATGCTATAGATGTGCTTGGGTCGCCCATAAATATCGGCGGTCATGCCTTCTTTTGTGAGTACGGAGCTTAGCTCGTCCGTAAACCGTTCGACATACGCCTCGCGTTCAAGTCGCCGGTCATCCAGTGACTTGGCAATTCTTTTGTAAGTGATGGGTTCGAGGTAGTGGAATGAGCGGTCTTCCATTTCCCACTTTAGTTGGCTGACACCAAGCCGGTTGGCTAATGGTGCGAAGATGTCCATTGTTTCGCGGGCAATGATGGTGCGCTCGGCGGACGCAGTACCGCTCAGCACTCGGAGGTGTTGTAAGCGCCAAGCTAAAATAATAAGCACCGCACGCACGTCATCCACCATCGCAAGTAACATGCGCCGAAGTCGTTCGGCTTGTTGCGGAGGGGGGATTGTTTCGCCAGATGTAGGGGGCTTGAAGCCGCGTAGCCAGCGAACATTTTTGACCAAGTTGGCGAGTGTTTCGGAGTAGTCAGTCGCAATTTTATCCAGTGTATATTGCTCACTCAGTCGGGTATCACAAAGCAGGGTGGCAATGAGCGTGGTTTGATCTACCTGAAGGCTACGGAGAATATCAGCAACATCCAGGCTGCAAGGGTGATTATCACAAGGTTGGTGCTGGCTGGCGGTACGTATAGCATCAATGAGCTCTGTCAGTGTCCGTCGGCTATCAGTGGAGTCTGAAACACATAAAAAATCAACCCACTGCTCCGGGCTGCGTTGGCGGTTTGCATTGCTCAGTTGGCTATGTTGCATGGGTGAATATTCGCTATATTGTCATTATTTTAATATCCGAGGCCACATTATATCACCATAATCAATGCGTCGATGAACTGTCTGGTGTAGAAATTTGAAGACAAGATTCAAGTTGTTTATTTTATCAGCCTATGCATTGCTTTTATTGCTCACAACGGGGTTAGATTGGCATAGCTAAGCACGAGCCATTTGCTCCCTGCGGTTTCAAAGTTGACCTGCACACGGGCATGATTTCCAGCACCTTCGGTGTCCGTAATGATGCCATGGCCAAACTTTGCGTGATTCACTGCCTGGCCAATGCGTAGGCCACTACCCTCCTCATGAAAACGCGTGGCAGATTGGCTCTGGTGCCCGGTGTTAGGCCAAGGAGAGCGAGTTGGTTGAGGACGCACGGATTCAATGAGTTGCTCTGGTATTTCGTGGATAAAGCGCGAAGGAACGCCGTAGTGGGTGGTTCCGTAGAGCCTACGTTGTTCGGCGTAAGAGATGACCAGTTGCTTTTCTGCACGTGTGATGCCGACATAGCAAAGCCGCCTTTCTTCTTCCATGCGACCAACTTCCTCACTGGATTGTTGGCTTGGGAATAATCCTTCTTCCATGCCAACCAAAAAGACCAGCGGAAACTCCAGTCCCTTGGCAGAGTGCAGTGTCATTAATTGAACGCAGTCATCGCCCGCTTTATTTTGCGCATCGCCCGCCTCCAGTGAAGCGTGGGACAAGAAGGCGGACAGGAAGTCCATATTGGCATGTTCATCTTCAGGCTGGTACTCAAAGCTTTGTGCTGCCGAAACCAGCTCGTTGAGGTTCTCAACGCGCGTTTCGCCTTTGTCACCTTTTTCTTTGTGCAGATAGTGTGGTTTTAGCTGTGATGCACGGATTGCCTGATCGACCTGCTCTTCCAATGGCAAGCCAGAAATGGTGCGAGCGATGTCGGAGATCAGTTGCGTGAATCCTGAAATTGCATTGGCTGCACGAGCCGCAAAGTGGTTGCGTTCGAGTAATGCATTACTGGCTTGCCAGAGTGACACGCCATTGTCGCGGGCATAATCACGAATCGCGCCCACAGTTTTTTCACCAATTCCACGTGGTGGTTGGTTAATAACTCGATCAAATGACGGATCATCGTGTCGGTTTGCACTGAGCCGCAGGTAGGCAAGTGCGTCTTTTATTTCAGCGCGCTCGAAAAAACGCTGACCGCCATATACGCGGTAGGGAATACCTGCTTCAATTAACTGACTTTCAAACACACGTGACTGGGCATTGGAACGATACAGGATGGCACATTGCTGAAAACTACTGCCCTTTTCAACTTCTTGTTTGATACGTGCAGCAATATAACGTGCCTCATCATTCTCATCATGTGCTGCATAAAGATGGATAAGCTCACCTTGACCGGTGTCTGTCCATAAATTTTTACCCAGGCGGCTTTGGTTATGGCTGATAAGCGCATTGGCTGCATCCAGAATGTTACCGGAGGAGCGGTAGTTCTGCTCAAGTCGAATCGTATTTGTTCCGGGGAAGTCCTTGCTAAAGTTTTGAATATTCTCAATTTTTGCGCCACGCCAGCCGTAGATGGATTGATCATCATCGCCAACCGCAAAAGGTGGCGTGGTGTCACCTGCGATCAGGCGCAGCCAAGCGTACTGTAGTGTATTGGTGTCCTGAAATTCATCAATTAACAAGTGTCGGAAACGCTGACGGTATTGCTGTAGCAGTGCTGGATTATCCCGAAGCAGCTCCAGTGAGCGAAGCAGCAGTTCAGCAAAGTCGACGACTCCGGCCTGTTGGCAAGCCGCCTCATAAGCCTCATAAATACGGCGCAGTTGTGATACCTGAGAGTCGCCTTTGTCTTCGATATGCTGCGGGCGTTCGCCGTTGTCCTTGCGCCCGTTGATAAACCACAGGCTTTGTCGGGCGGGCCAGTTGGCTTCTTCCAGCCCGAGGTTTCGGCTAACCCGCTTAACCAGTCGAAGCTGGTCATCAGTGTCAATGATTTGGAATAGCTGTGGTAGTCCGGCTTCTTGCCAGTGCCGTCGAAGTAGTCGGTGCGATAAGCTGTGGAATGTACCTACCCACATACCGCCAACGGGATGACCGAGTAATTGTTCTATGCGGGCGCGCATTTCTGCGGCTGCCTTGTTGGTGAAGGTGACGGCCAGAATGCTAAAGGGCGAAAACTGCTCGACTTGAATCAGCCAAGCGATACGATGTACTAAAACACGGGTTTTACCACTTCCTGCACCTGCTAATACCAGCGTGGGCTGAGAGGGGGTGGAAACGGCTTCCCGTTGTGGTTTATTCAGATCGTCGAGTAAGTGTGATACATCCATCGGCGGATTGTAACGCGCAACACCAGTGAGCGCTATCTTTGGGCTGATACGTCAGGTATTTTATTGCATTAAGTTTTGTAAGTGTATGTTGCAGCTTTTGGGTGGGGTTGGGCAAATTTCAGAAACTGAATATTACTATTGTTTGGGGTAATAGTTTTATAGTCTTATGGGGAAAGCAGTTAAAAACAAGGTGTTTGGTTTTGCAAAAGTCGAATGAATATTCGCTGAAGGAGACTTGGCAAAGGGTGTGGCCCGTATTGCCTTATTGACCGTCTTAGGTCGAATCATTATACTGCGCAGACTGTTTTGGAACCTAAATATTCAGTGTTGATTAAGGGCGGGTAAAGCGATTGCAGCGGTTATTAATAGTTCAAATAGGCTTGGTGCTGTGTGCGGCGATTGCGTCATCTTACTATGCTGGTAGCGATGCAGTGCTTGCTGCGCTCTACGGCGGTGTTGTGGCAATGGCGAATACCGTTCTTCTCTCGCGGCGTTTGGAGTCTGCCGGTAGTATGGCTGCAGACAACCCAAATGCAGGCACTTTGACACTCTATGTCGGTGTGGTTCAACGTTTCGTTTTGACATTGGTCATGTTTGGTATTGGGATCGGCTTATTAAAGTTAAATCCAATAGCAATGCTGGGGGCTTTTGCAGCGGCACAACTGGGATTTGTAATTTGTGGCTCCAGTCAGAAAAAGGACTGAGCGGCAAGTATGGAAAGTTTTTTTACTTTTAGATAGGTGGTGAATTGTGGCAGAAGGTAATGCGCCAGCAATTTCGAACCCCGTAGAGTATATTCAGCACCATTTGCAGAATATGAGTATTGGAGGGAAGCCAGAGTCGCTGGTGGACTTCAGTGTCTTTTTTGTAGATATCTTCGTGGTGACTGTGATTCTCGCAGGGTTGTTTGCGTTTGTATCGTACAAAGTGGGTAAAAATCTGGATCCTGATAATCCGTCGGGAATACAGAATGTGCTTGAGATGGTTGTGGAATTTGTTAACCAGCAAGTTCAGGATACCTTCCCGAATGCTGATAAATGGATTGGGCCGCTGGCGATCACTATCTTCGTGATGGTTATCCTGATGAATACTATGGACTTGGTTCCAGTGGACTTGCTGCCTTCGCTAGTTGCAGGTATCGCCAGTATCTTTGGTATTGATCCGCATAACGTGTATCTGAAAGTGGTTCCTACGACCAATTTGGACACAACCTTCGCCTTGGCATTCTTGGTGTTCGGCTTGATTATCTTTTATAACATCAAGCACAAGGGAGTGGTTGGCTACGTCAAAATGTATCTGTTCCACCCATTTGGTAAGTATGCTATTCCAGCGAATATCCCTATGACGATCATTGAGGAGCTAGCAAAGCCCATCAGTATGGGGCTTCGTCTTTTCGGAAATATGTTTGCTGGTGAGCTGCTGTTCCTGTTGATTGCGTTGCTGGGTGTGGGTTGGGCGATGCCGGGTCAGGTTGCTCTGGGGTCTATCTGGGCTATCTTCCATATCATGGTGGTAACACTGCAGGCATATATCTTTATGTTGCTGACCATTATCTTCTTAGGTATTGCCAGCCAGCGTGGTGAAGATCACTAATCGTTTTCGTTTGATTTATTTTTTGTTTTACATTTTAGGAGTTTGACTATGGATGCTTCAGTAGTATCTGAAATCGTATCAGCAACGGCACTGGTTGTAGGTATTGTTCTGGCAGCGGCAGCACTGGGTTCTGCACTGGGTTGGGGTTTGATTTGCTCTAAGTTTATTGAAGGTATTGCGCGTCAGCCTGAAATGCGTTCTCAGTTGACTGGTCAAATGCTGTTTGCGGGTGGTTTGATGGAAGCATTCCCAATGATCGTATTGGGTGTCTCTATGTGGTTTATCTTTGCGAACCCATTCCTGGATACAGCGCGAGGCGCACTGGGCGGCTAATTACTCTGCAATGTTAGAGGTGTTTAAAACTTAACATTCGGAGAGAGTAATTATGAATGTCACAGCTACCCTGTTTGGACAGCTAGTTGTATTTACTGTTCTGATTTGGTTCATTAAACAGTACCTGTGGGAACCTATCATTAACACGCTTGAAGATCGTAAAGCGCGTGTTGCCGAGGGTTTAGCAGCTGCTGAAGAAGGTCATAAATTCGAGGAGCAAGCACAGAAGCAGGCTGAGGAAGAGTTGGTAACAGCGAAAGCTCAGGCGGCTGAATTGATTGCTCAGGCACAGAAGCGTGCTGCTGAGATTGTTGATAAAGCGAAAGCGGATGCAACAGATGAAGCGAACCGAATCAAGGCGGCGGCAGACGCTGAGATTGATTTGGAACGTAGCCGTGCTACTGAAGAATTGCGTTCTCAAGTTGCCGCATTGGCAGTGAGTGGTGCTGAAAAAATCCTGAATAAGGAGATTGACAGTGGCACACATGCTAAGGCACTGGAAGAACTGGCCGCAAAAATTTAGGTGGTGTCACGATGTCTGAATTGACAACTGCTGCACGCCCTTACGCTAAAGCCGTATTCGAGCTTGCGGAGTCTTCGGGGACTCTGGACGCTTGGTCAGAACAGCTAGGATTAATGGCTGCGATTGCATCTGCGGAAGGCTCGGCTGAATTGTTGAGCAGCCCGAAAGCGTCGGCTTCGGAGAAGATTGACACATTTGTTGAAGTCGCCAAAGGTGCGCTCAACGATAAAAGTATCAATCTTTTGAAGTCGCTAGGTGAGAACAATCGTTTTGCACTATTACCAGACATGGCTTCATTATTTGAAGTTTTTAAGTCTGATTCTCAGGGTGAAGTAGAGGGAGAGCTGATCTCTGCTGCCGAAGTTACATCTGAGCAAGAAAGTGCAATTGTCACAGCGTTGGAAAAGCGTTTGGGCCGTAAAGTAAAACTCGTTACCAAGATTGATGAGGCCTTATTGGGCGGCGCGATTGTTCGCGTGGGCGACTTGGTAATTGATGGTTCGCTACAGGGGCGCTTTCAAGCAATGAAAGCAAACCTGAGCTGATATAGAGGAATATCTAATGCAACTGAACCCAACTGAAATCAGTGATCTGATTAAGAAGCGTATTGAAAGCTTCGAAGCAGATGCTGAAGCAAAAACAGAGGGTACAATTGTCTCGGTAACGGACGGTATTGTCCGTATTCATGGCCTTGGCGACGTAATGTCAGGTGAGATGATTGAATTCTCGACGGGCACTTATGGTTTGGCGCTTAACTTGGAGCGTGATTCTGTGGGTGCTGTAGTCTTGGGTGACTACAAAGGTATTAAAGAGGGCGATACCGCAAAATGTACGGGTCGTATTCTTGAGGTTCCTGTCGGCCCCGAGCTGATGGGGCGTGTGGTTGACTCATTGGGTCAGCCGATTGATGGTAAAGGTGCGGTTGAGACTAAGGCGTTCGGTCCCATTGAACGTGTTGCGCCTGGTGTTATTGATCGTCAGTCGGTTGATGAGCCGATGGAGACAGGTATCAAAGCACTTGACTCAATGGTTCCGGTTGGGCGTGGTCAGCGTGAGTTGATTATCGGTGACCGTCAGACTGGTAAGACGGCTATCGCTATCGACGCGATTATCAACCAGAAAGGTAAAGACGTTAAGTGTATTTACGTAGCGGTTGGTCAGAAGGCTTCTTCCGTTGCGGGTATCGTGCGTAAATTGGAAGAATACGGTGCGATGGATTACACCATTGTTGTTGCTGCGAATGCGTCCGATCCTGCGTCAATGCAGTATCTTGCGCCTTATGCCGGTTGCGCGATGGGTGAATACTTCCGTGATCGGGGTGAGGATGCACTGATTATTTATGATGATTTGACCAAGCAGGCTTGGGCTTATCGTCAAGTGTCTTTGCTGCTGCGCCGTCCTCCTGGTCGTGAAGCATATCCGGGTGATGTTTTTTATCTACACTCCCGCCTGTTGGAGCGTTCTGCTCGGGTTAATGCCGACTATGTTGAGCGTATGACAAATGGTGAAGTGAAGGGCAAGACGGGTTCTTTGACAGCGTACCCAATTATCGAAACTCAGGAAGGCGACGTATCTGCATTCGTTGCAACGAACGTTATTTCGATTACTGATGGTCAGATCTTCTTGGATACTGATTTATTTAACTCAGGTAATCGTCCTGCGATTGATGCTGGTCTGTCGGTATCTCGTGTGGGTGGTTCAGCTCAGACGAAAATCATCAAGAAGTTGGGTGGTGGTGTGCGTCTCGATTTGGCTCAGTATCGTGAATTGGCAGCGTTCTCCCAGTTCGCTTCGGATCTTGATGAAGGAACCCGTAAGCAACTTGAGCGGGGTCAACGTGTAACGGCTCTGATGAGTCAGGCTCAGTACTCTCCATTGACAACGGCGGAGCTTGGTTTATCTCTGTTTGCTGCGAATGAGGGCTTCCTGGATGATGTGGAAGTTTCCAAAGTTGGTGATTTCGAATCAGCATTGCGTGCTTATGCAAACGCAGAAAAGTCTGATTTCCTTGCTTCAATTAATGAAAGCGGAAAATATGACGATAGCGTTGCCGATGAGATGCGTAGCTTGATTGAAGACTTTAAAGCCAACAGTACTTGGTAACGGGAGGTAAGTCCCATGGCAGGTCTAAAGGAAATACGCTCGCAAATTAGTAGTATTCAGAACACGAAGAAAATTACTAAGGCAATGGAAATGGTTGCTGCGTCTAAGATGCGTCGTGCTAAGGAGCGGATGGAGGAATCTCGTCCGTACACCGAAAAGATGCAGCAAGTCGTTGGGCATGTAGCGAATGGCCATCTTGAATATCGTCACCCTTACATCATTGATCGTGAGAGTGTGAAGCGAGTTGGTTATATTATTGTCTCTACAGACCGTGGTTTGTGTGGTGGTTTGAACGGTAATTTGTTCAAAAAAGCACTGCAGGATATTGCGGATTGGAAAAAACAGGGTGTTGACGTTGATATTGCCGTTTTTGGCAGCAAGGCGTTATCAACTTTCCGTCGTTATGGTGTCGTTGCAGAGCGAACCCATATGGGTGATAAGCCTTCATTAACTGATATCGTCGGTACGATCAAGGTAATGTTGGATGCTTACGAGGAAGGTAAGATAGATCGTCTGTTCCTTGTTGAGAATAAGTTCGTTAATAGTATGACCCAAACACCACAAGTGACACAGTTGATTCCTATCGTCGCTTCTGAGCCAGAAGGTGGTGTCCACACTCACTGGGATTACCTTTATGAGCCAGAATCTGAAGTGGTCATTGACCGCCTGATGACTCGCTATATTGAGTCGGTGGTTTATCAAGGAGTTGTCGAGAATATCGCTTGCGAGATGTCAGCGCGTATGATTGCTATGAAAAGTGCATCAGATAATGCGGGAAAGATCATTGATGAACTTAAATTGGCATATAACAAGGCGCGTCAGGCAGCAATTACTCAGGAAATTTCCGAAATCGTTTCAGGTGCAGCGGCAGTTGAATAAACTGCTAGCGACTGGCTGAGCAAAGTTAAATTAATTTTATAGAGGTACTATCAAATGAGTACTGGACATATAGTGCAGGTCATCGGGCCGGTTGTTGATGTGGAATTTCCACGAGACGCGGTACCGAGTGTATATGATGCGCTAAAAGTTGCGGACCATGGCGGTCTGACGCTGGAGGTGCAGTCTCAGCTAGGTGACGGTGTAGTTCGCACGGTTGCTATGGGTGAGGCAGAAGGTTTAAAGCGTGGTATGGAAGCCGCCAACACGGGTTCACCTATTCAGGTGCCTGTGGGCGAAGCGACGCTGGGTCGTATCATGAATGTATTGGGCGAGGCAATTGATCATGCGGGTGATCTGAATGCTGAGACCACTATGCCGATTCACCGTGAACCACCAAGTTATGAAGAGTTATCTTCGGCGGTAGATATTCTGGAGACAGGTATCAAGGTGGTCGACCTGATCATGCCTATTGCGAAAGGCGGTAAGGTTGGTCTGTTCGGTGGAGCGGGTGTTGGTAAGACAGTAACTCTGATGGAGCTGATCAACAATATCGCGAAGGCACACTCCGGTTTGTCTGTATTCGCAGGTGTTGGTGAGCGTACCCGTGAGGGTAATGACTTCTATTACGAGATGGAAGAGGGTGGCGTACTTGATAA
The DNA here is from genome assembly GCA_002747455.1 of Pseudomonadota bacterium. GTDB lineage: Bacteria > Pseudomonadota > Gammaproteobacteria > Thiotrichales > Thiotrichaceae > Leucothrix. The sequence goes on from PDPG01000046.1 coordinate 25,342, forward strand.
GGTAGCGTTGGTTTACGGTCAGATGAACGAGCCACCAGGAAACCGACTTCGTGTTGCTTTGACCGGTTTGACAATGGCAGAGCACTTCCGTGATGAGGGGCGCGACGTATTGATGTTCGTTGATAACATCTATCGTTATACATTGGCGGGTACTGAGGTATCAGCCTTGTTGGGCCGTATGCCTTCTGCGGTAGGTTATCAGCCAACACTTGCGGAAGAAATGGGTGCGCTTCAGGAGCGTATCACTTCTACCAAGACAGGTTCGATCACTTCATTCCAGGCAGTTTACGTACCAGCGGATGACTTGACTGACCCTTCACCAGCAACGACGTTTGCCCATTTGGATGCAACACTGGTATTGTCTCGTTCAATTGCAGAACTGGGTATTTATCCGGCGGTGGATCCTCTGGACTCCACATCACGTCAGTTGGATCCGTTGGTTATTGGTGAGGAACACTACAGTATTGCACGAGATGTGCAGGGTGTGCTTCAACGTTACAAAGAATTGCAGGATATTATTGCCATTCTGGGTATGGATGAATTGTCTGAAGAAGACAAGCAGGTGGTTGCACGTGCTCGTCGTGTTCAGCGTTTCTTATCTCAACCATTCCACGTTGCGGAAGTATTTACAGGATTTCCAGGTAAGTATGTGACGTTGTCTGATACGCTGGCTGGTTTTAAAGGTATTATTGCTGGTGAATATGACCACATGCCTGAGCAAGCGTTCTATATGGTTGGTGGAATTGACGAGGCCATTGAGAAAGCAGCTAAATTGTAATAGCGGGGTGATATTATGGCTAAGACGATACGTTTGGATGTGGTAAGTGCTGAAGAAGAGCTGTTTTCCGGGGATGTGCAGGAGGTTTCTGCGCCCGGTGAAATGGGCGGAATGGGTATCTTGCCTAACCATAGTCAGTTGATTGCCACACTGGGACCCGGCGAACTCAATTACAAGACGGATAGTGGTGTTGAATCATTGTTCGTTGCAGGTGGAATAATTGAGGTACAGCCATCCATCGTTACAGTATTGGCAGACTCCGCAGTGCGTGCTGAAGACTTGGATGAACAAGCTGCAAATGACTCTATGAAGCGCGCACAGGATGCGTTGGCAGGAAAGGATCCTGAGGATCTGGATTATGCAGCGGTTCAGGCTGAGCTGGATGCAGCCAAGGCTCAGATTGAGATGATTCACCGAATCGGTAAAACGCTGAGGCATTAATTGTTCAAGATTACTCGGACTCTTTATGGGGCGGCTCTAGATGGGCCGCTCTCCTTGTCTGTTGCTTTTATGCCCATCAATTGTTGGTTTAAATCAGATTTTTAGGCATTTAAACAAAAAAACTGTGTGATTGCCGCGCCTTTTTTTTGAATATAGCTTGATTTAATACTATACTTCGGGAGCGGATAAACAATAACATATAGATCGTTTGTTCAATCTAAATCTACGCAGTTAACTAGTTAAAGGATGTATTACATGAAAACTAAACATCAACTCTCGATTGCAACTTTAGTGATGGCGGGTGTTTTCGCCACGGGTTGTTCTCAGCAGTCAGTGGTGGGAGAAGGTGCTTCGCAAGTTGCGGGTGGTCAGCAGGTCGCTGGCGGCGAGCAGGTTGCAGGCGGTCAGCAAGTAGCTGGTGGCCAGCAGGTCGCAGGTGGTCAGCAAGCTGCAGGCGGCCAGCAGGTAGCCGGTGGTCAGCAGGCTGCAGGTGGTCAACAAGCGATTGATGCACAGAATCCTGTGAAGGTGGTGCCTGTGGTGCCAAAGACTCCAGTAGCGCCTATGGTTAAGCCTAAGCAAGTAGTCAAGCCTGTGCGGGTGGTGACGCCTGTTGTAAAGCCACCAGTTAAGCCTACTGTTAGACCAGTGAACCGCTGGTGTCATAGTCATCCGGCGAATGGTATGACTAAGAGTATGAGGCATTGTCATAAGTACAAGAATCGTAATCACCGCCACACATATGGTGGTAAGAAGGCTGTGTCCAAGCGCGGTGTTACTCCACCACGTGTTATAACCAAGACTGTTTACAAGTCAGTGCCAAAGGTGGTTTATAAGGATCGTGTTGTATACAAGCCGGTATATAAAACGAAGCCCGTGTATAAGACAAAGACCGTATATAAAACGAAGACTGTATACAAGCCAGCTCCTGTTAAACGGACAGTGCGACCTTCTGTGAGGCCGACGGTCAGACCAACTGTTCGACCAACAAATCGCTGGTGTCACAGCCATCCTGCGAATAGCATGACTAAGAGTGTGAGGCATTGTCATAAGTACAAGAATCGTAACCACCGTCATACATACGGTGGTAAGAAGCCTCAGACTAGACGACACGTTGTCGCCCCTGTAACGCCTAGGCATAGTGTAGTAGCGCCTAAGTACGGAAAAGTAACTCCGCCAAAGGTCGATGTCTTTAAACTTCAGCAGAAGTTGAAGGCTAAGGGTTACTACAAAGGCCCTATCGATGGTGTAGTCGGTCGTGGAACGCGTGCAGCACTTCAGCAGTTCATGCGTAACCGTTAATCAGTTATCTACACGTTGACGTGTAGGCTTGATTGATGAGCATTAAAGTGGGACTGAGGGTTAGCTTCAGTCCCATTTTTTTTGTTAAATCGATTTGATTTTGTAAGCCAGCTTGATGTTGGTTTGGTAGCGACGGATAGTTAAGTCTATCTTGACCTGGAATATACTTAGAAACGTCAGAATGAGTAACTTATGGATAAGATAATAAAAGGTTTCGTCATTAACGGTGTTCTTCTGATTGGAATGTTGTTTGTTGCTTCTTCAGCTAATGCCGCTGTTTGGAAGGCAAAGAATACTTGGGATGAGCGTTGGGAAAATAACTACCGAGCTTGGGTAAGTCGTTATTGGAATGATGAATTTTTCATGGATGAGAAAAAACCTTTGTACTACAAGTTCGAGCATGACTGTGCTGATGCTGTTTATGCAATGCGGCTGGTTTTTGCTTATGAGCATCGACTTCCTTTTGTCATCAACAACCCTGAGAAGAAGAATAAGTACATCTCAAATAACATGAAAAAGTGGGACAAATTACCTGAGCATCGGCGGGTAAGAAAGTTTATGGATTACATCGCACAGGTCGTCAGCACATCTTCGCTGAGGAAGGATACTTATCCTATTGCGATGAACCAGATTAAACCGGGGGATGTTTATGTTGCCCCAGGAGTCCACTCGTATACTATTGCAAATATTACTGATGCAGGTGTTGCCGAGGTGGTTTATTCGACAACCCCCAAGGCCGCCCGCTTCATGGATCAAATTGAGTCATTTCCATTCTATGTCCCTGAAGATATGAAGGGTTTTAGCGATGGTTATCGTCGATTTATCCAGCCGCAGAATATTAAAAAACCACTCAATAAGCAGCCTGGTTACAGTATAGAGCAATTTACAATATCGAAGGCAGTGCGGCAAAACTATGTAAAGTTCACTGATATCTTGTCTAGTGCGCTTGGCAAAAGGCGGGAGCGTCCTGAGGAGAAATCGCTACGTTTGATGATTGCACTTTGTCAATATGCAAATGATCGTAGTGTGTATGTCTATGATGCACTTTGGCATTTACAGAAGATAAGAAAAAGTGGCCGTCAGTGTATGAATCGGCGAGAGTATGACAGCTATTCGACCCCCTCCCGTGATCGTCGCCTCAAAGCTTTCTTTAATGCCGTTGGACAGCACCATGCTCGAACGAGAGCAAAAGCTCCGAACAGTCAACCAAAACAGTGGGCGGAGATTTTATTCTCACCAAAGGAGCCAACGCCAGCTCAGAAGAAGCAGTTGAATGATTTTTGTATGGTGCAGATGAGTTTGGGAGAAAACTATTACATGCCGCTAAGAGACTTAAGGAAAAGCCTTTATGCGGGTTATGTTTCTTCGGACCCTAACGCTCCCTTGGAGTATCGGTGGGGGATTGTGCCTAAAAAGTATAAATCACCTTGCAAAACGTACTAAATCAGGAAGAATAATGGTCGATATTTCGGCCATTATTTTTTTGCGGCGCTTTTATCGTTAGAATGACCACGGTGTTCCGTCCTGTTTTTACAGATAAGTGGTGGGTTGCTATATTTTGGCTAATTACAAAATAACTGAGTATTTATGAAGATTAAATCAATTATCCTTGCAGCCGGTAAGGGAACGAGAATGTGCTCGGATCTCCCCAAAGTAATGCACCAAGTGGGTGGCAAACCTATGTTGCGACATGTCATTGATACCTGTAGAGCGTTAGGTGATGGGCCGATTGTTGCTGTTGTTGGTCACTCGGCGGAAAAAATCGTCGATGGTGTAGCTGATGAGTCTATTCATTGGGTTCATCAGGCAGAGCAGCTGGGTACGGGACATGCCGTATCACAGGCAGTGCCTCAGATTAATGATGACGACATTGTATTAGTGGCATATGGTGATGTGCCATTAATAAAGGCAGAGACTTTGAAGTCTCTCTGTGAATGTATTGGTGAGTTTGACTGTTCGCTGCTCACAGCAAAGTTGGATAACCCGTTTGGTTATGGGCGAATAGTCAGAGATGAGTTTGGGAATATCCAGAAGATTGTTGAAGAGAAAGATGCCGATGCAACAGTAAAGCAAATTAGTGAGATTAACACGGGTATTGTTGCAGCAAAAGGTGGGCATCTGAAACGCTGGTTGTCGCAATTGAATTCGGATAATGCACAGAATGAGTATTACTTAACGGATTGTGTGGAGCACGCCGCTTTAGAGGGAGCCGCAATTACTTCCGTGAACTGCGAAGATCCTGATGAAATTCAGGGTGTCAATAATCGCCAGCAACAGGCAATGGTTGAGCGTTGTTACCAGGCGCGCAAAGTGAATGAGCTGATGGCGCGAGGCGTTACCTTATTAGACCCATCACGTGTTGACGTGCGTGGAACGGTTACGGTTGGCAAAGATGTTGTGATCGACATCAATGCGATACTGGAGGGTGATGTCGCGCTGGGTGATGGTGTGAGTGTTGGAGCCAATTGCATTTTAAAAAATTGTGTGCTCGGTGCAAATACGATCGTAAAGTCTCATTCTGTAATTGAAGATGCAGTCATCGCGGAGTCTTGTGATATTGGTCCTTTTGCACGTATTCGTCCTGGCACTGAATTGGCTCAAAATGCCAAGGTTGGAAATTTCGTTGAGATTAAAAAGAGTCAGGTTGGCAAAGGCAGTAAAATCAGTCATCTGAGCTACATTGGTGATGCTGAGTTAGGCAGCGATGTCAATATTGGTGCTGGGACGATTACTTGTAACTACGATGGCGTTAATAAATTCAAAACGGTTATTGGTGATGGTGTTTTTGTCGGTTCGGATACTCAATTAGTTGCCCCCGTAACGATTGGTCAAGGTGCCACGATTGGTGCAGGTTCGACGATTACAAAAGATACTGTCGCTGAGCAGTTAACACTCTCCAGGTCAAAGCAAATCACAATCCCCGGTTGGAAAAAACCAACAAAAAAATAACAGAGGTCAAAATTATGTGCGGAATTGTCGGAGCGGTAGCTCAACGAAAAGTAACAGATATTCTGTTAGAGGGATTACGTCGCTTAGAATACAGAGGCTACGACTCTGCAGGTGTCGCAGTCATTAATGATGGTGGCAATATCAGTCGGACACGTGCCGTGGGCAAAGTGGCCGAGTTAACTGAAAAGTTGAAAACTATGCCAGTGCTGGGGTCGATTGGGATTGCTCATACGCGCTGGGCAACTCATGGCGTTCCATCTGAAAGGAATGCCCACCCTCATGTGAGTCATGATCGCATTGCGGTGGTGCATAATGGGATTATTGAGAACTATGAAGTCCTGCGTGAAGATTTGATTGCCCGTGGTTATCAGTTTCACTCCGAGACGGATACAGAGACAGTTGTTCATCTGATTGATACATTCTTGCAGGATGGAACAAGTTTACTTGAGGCCGTCCATCTGGCAACAAAGAAGCTGCGCGGTGCTTATGCGTTAGGTGTGATCTCAAAGGAGGCTCCTGATCGTTTAATTGCGGTTAGGCAGGGGAGTCCGTTGGTGTTAGGCATTGGTGTCGGTGAGTTCTTTATTGGCTCTGATATTCAGGCACTCTTGCCCGTGACGAGTCGATTTATTTACCTGGAAAATGGCGACAGTGTTGAGATAGCGTGTGACGGTTATAAAATTTTTGATGCGTCAGGTGCTCAGGTCGAACGTCCGATTAAAGAATCAAGTGCCAACTCGATGGATGCGGAGTTGGGAGAGTATCGTCACTTTATGATCAAGGAGATTTACGAGCAACCCGCTGCAATTCAAAATACGTTGGCTGGTCGGGTTGACTTGGAAAATGCTCGTGATTGTATTGATGGTGATGTGCAAAAGCTAAAGCAGGTATTTGAGCAAATCAAAGAAGTGCAGATCATTGCCTGCGGCACAAGCTTTCACTCTGGATTGACAGCAAAGTATTGGATTGAAAGCCTGGCAGACCTGCCTTGCCATGTAGAAGTCGCTAGTGAATATCGCTACCGGAAGCAGCCATACCGGGAAGGCTTGTTAGTGGTTACGATTTCTCAGTCTGGTGAAACGGCTGATACATTGGCGGCCTTAGAGAAGGTTAAGGGTGGCAATTGCCTGGCAACATTGACTATCTGTAATGTCCCTGAGAGCTCACTGACCAGAGAGTCTGACTTTGCACTAATGACTGTAGCTGGGCCTGAAATTGGTGTCGCCTCAACTAAAGCTTTTACAACACAGTTGGTTGCGCTTCAGTTATTGACGATTGCATTGATGCAGCGTGGTGATGCCGCTCAAAAACAAAAAGCGGCAGAGATGCTCGCTAATCTGAAACGTTTGCCAGCGCTAATTGAACAGTCTTTACAGCAAGATGCTTCTATTAAGGCAATGAGTGAAGCCTTTATCGATAAGCATCATTCTTTATTCCTTGGGCGTGGCGAGCTGTACCCGATTGCCATGGAAGGGGCGCTCAAGTTAAAAGAGATTTCTTACATTCATGCTGAAGCCTATCCTGCTGGAGAGTTAAAGCATGGCCCATTGGCGCTTGTGGATAGCGATATGCCAATCGTTGCGGTTGTCCCCAACACTGTATTGCTGGAAAAGTTGAAATCTAACCTTGAGGAAGTTCGCTCGCGTGGCGGGGTGCTTTATTTATTTGCGGATGAAAAGGTAGATATCACGGAGCAGGAAAATGTACATATTATTCGTGTACCTGAAATGCCGGAAAGTTTGGTTCCGATCGTTTACACAATTCCACTGCAATTGCTGTCATATCATGTGGCAGTCTTTAAAGGAACCGATGTTGATAAGCCGAGAAACCTTGCGAAGTCAGTTACCGTTGAGTAGTGCTCAGCTATGAAGTCGATTAAGGTGCTTTATTTTGCGAGCCTTCGTGAGTCTTTGGCGAAAGCTGAAGATACGATTGAGTTTGAGGAAGCACTGGATGCGGGGGGGATTTGGCAGCGACTGAACCCCGACCGGGCAATTCCTGAAGCCTGTCTTGTTGCGATTAATCAGGAGTATGCAGACCTTCAAACCTGTGTGAAGGCAGGCGATGAAGTTGCCTTTTTTCCGCCAGTGACGGGTGGCTGAATGAAGCATGTCAGGTTATGGCAGGAGGCATTCGATCCCTGGTGTGAAATCATCAACTTCCAAAAGGATTATTTGGCTGGACATTGCAACTATGGGGCAACTTCAGCCTTCATAGGTACGATGCGTGATTACAATGAGGGAGATGAGGTTGTTGAGATGGTGCTTGAGCACTACCCTGCAATGACAGAAAAGCAGCTGTATTCCATTATTGAGAAGGCCGAGGGTCAGTGGCCTTTATTGCATGTGCTGCTCAGTCACCGGGTTGGGGTGATACGTCCAGCCGAGCCCATTGTATTGGTTGCTGTGTGGTCTGCACACCGGGCGGCCGCCTCTGACGCTTGTAGGAGCATTATGGAAGATCTGAAACATCAGGCACCTTTTTGGAAAAAAGAAAGTCTGGCAACTGGTACTGCGCGCTGGGTTGAAAAAAATACGGACGGAACATCATGAATATAGGGTGCGCGAAGACATTTTCAGTCTTTACACACCCTAGATCCTAACCCATCCCTCTAAGAAAAGACTTTCCCGAGACTTTTGAACGTCGGACTCTCGGCCCCAACTTTACTGAGCAGCTAACCAGCGACCATTAACATAGCACGCTCTACCCTGAACACGCTGCGGGGAGCCTTCCATATCAACCAGCATGGTGTAACTACGACACCTCGTCGGCCTGTTGTTCACTGATGTTTGGTAGCTACTGGTTGGGGTAAATACGTAAGTTGCACCTGAGTTACGGTTATTCCAACGCACTTGGCGATTATCCGGCGTATTTTGCAGCGCAGTATTTATGTGATTCTGATCATATGTATCAAACTCACGCCCAATATTTGCACCAATGAAACCACCGACAGCAGCTCCAAGGGCAGTCATGACATGACGACCGCGACCACCGCCAAATTCACGGCCAATTGCGCCGCCCACGATTGAACCAACCACCGCACGGGTCTCACTGTTGCTCATGCCGGAGTTGGTACAGCCGGACAGCGTAACGATCGCGCTTAGTGCTACAACAAAAGCGCCTTTTTTCAATGTACGAACCATCTTCAACCTCTTTTTGATGGATTAACGAAAACTGTTACGGGAATAGACTTTGTCAACCGGGATAAGTTTCTGCTTGTGTCAGAACTGGCGGTAAACAATACAGAACAATAACAAAAGTTAACCTATAAAATCAGGGGCATACACATCTGGCGCAAAATTATCAAACCGGGTGTATTTCCCATGAAAGGTCAGACGTACGGTACCGATGGGGCCATTACGTTGCTTACCAATAATGATTTCTGCTTGTCCTTTTTCGGCAGATTCCGGATCATAGACTTCGTCGCGGTAAACAAAAATAATGATATCTGCATCCTGCTCAATTGCACCGGATTCACGCAAATCTGACATGATCGGGCGCTTATTCGGACGTTGTTCGAGACTACGATTTAGCTGTGATAGTGCAATCACTGGGCAATTGAGCTCTTTGGCCAAGCTTTTTAGTGACCGGGAAATTTCGGAGATTTCATTGGCTCGGTTATCTGACTTGCTTCCCGACTGCATTAGCTGTAGATAGTCAATCACGACAAGACCAAGTTGGCCATGCTCTCGGGCAAGTCGGCGGGTCTTGGCTCGAATCTCAATCGGTGACTGGCCACCTACGTCATCAATGAATAATTTGGTGTTTGAGAACGACTTGACGGCCATGGCAACACGGGGCCAGTCTTCTTCACGGATTTTGCCGGTACGAATATCACTTAACGGAACCCGTCCATTGGAGGCAAATAGCCTCAGTATTAATTGTTCAGCGGGCATTTCCATACTGAATATGACGACAGGCTTGTCGCTGAGCGCCACATGCTCCGCGATATTCATTGAGAAGGTCGTCTTACCCATGGCTGGTCGTCCGGCAACGATCACCAAGTCCCCGGCGTTTAAGCCAGAAGTCATGTTGTCCAGATCGCTATATCCCGTGGGTGTTCCAGTTATCGTGCCATCGGTCTCCGCAAGTCTCCGAATGTTATCCAGACTATCCTTGAGCAACTGTTTAATGGGCTTGAAGCTTTGCTCGCGATTCCCTTGTTCTGCAATTCGGAAGACTTGCTGTTCCGCTTCGTCCAGCAATGATTTACTATCCCTGTCGCCACTGTTGTAAGCCAGGTCAGAGATGTTTGTACCTACTGAAATTAACTGCCGTAGAATGGACTTCTCGCGGACGATATCTGCATAAGCTCGGATATTCGCGGCACTTGGGGTGTCTTTAGCAAGTGTACCCAAGTAGGAGGAGCCGCCTGCATTGTCCAGCTCAGAACGCTGTTTTAGCCACTCGGACAGAGTGATCCAGTCCAGTGGTTGATTATTTTCCGCCAGCTCAGTAATCGACCGAAAAATCAGACGATGATCCTGCCGGTAAAAATCTTCTTCGGAAACTCTGTCAGCAATGGTCTCCCAAGCATTATTATCCAGCATTAGGCCGCCCAGTACGGACTGTTCGGCATCCACCGAATGCGGCGGAATTCGCAGTGATTCGAAGCTCTCATTATCCATGACGCGAGTGTAATCCTAAATTAACCTTCACGGTAGACCACAAAACTATCCCTGACGTACACGCTTTTCTTATAGCGGCGCTTGATTTTGTCGTTGATAGCGATGGCTTCTGAGCGTGAATAGGGTCCCAGACGTACCAAATAGAGTGGGCTGCCGCGTTGTGAGTTTTTTACGACAAAAGCAGGGTATCCATCTGAAGCAAACTTGTTCATCACTCTTTTTGCTTCTGCCAGATTTGTTGTGGCAATGACTTGAACGCCAAATCCTGCAAACTCATCCTTACTCTCTCCGAACGGATTAATTTTTTGAAATGGGGCGGTGATGCCTGGATACTTTTTTTGCACGCCCCATATGACAAGCAACATCAGCAAGGCGATCGAAACAAGGGTGAGTAGAAATTTACTCGCTGTCGCACCTGTTTGTTGGGACGGCGAGTTTGATTTTAGGGGAATTCTAGGCATGTGACGGGTTCCATATTATATTCGTTTTCGTCGGGCATCCGATGCACGTCAGGTACCTATGATAGTACATGTTTTCAGATAGGTACACCGCCCGCCTAAGTGTACGATGGAGAGTTCCGTCTATTTTGTAAAATAGCTTTTCATTTTAGTTGCTTATCTGCTGCTGGTATTCAGCCACTGATTACTTCAGGTTCATCACCAGCAGGATAAGCCCACAAAGTGATAACAACAGCCCGGTCGCAATAATAATAATGCGAGGGATAATTGAGTCATCATGCGGTTCGTCAACCATCATCATGACATTATCGTAGGCTTCCTGGTTGACCGTTTTGTTGGTCTCACGATTGAAATACTTATTATACGTGCTGAAGTCGAGACTAAAGCTGTCTTGTTCCTGCATATGTGCCAAGGTGTCGATGAGTGGCAGCTCCCGTTTGTGGACAGGGTTGATGGACTTCACATTTTGATGCTCATCTAACACTGACACAGCCGTCACCGTTCGTGGTGTTCCTAATTCATCTGTAATGTGATAGGTCAACATGCCTTTGTGGGGTGAAACCCTTTGCTCGACTATCTTGTTGAGTGTAAATGTTTTAATCATTACCAAGGCGCTCATCGATAAATTATTTTTGATTTTGTACGCAAAGTTGCGACTGGAATTTGGGTAATTTTAGCCACTATCGGTAGCGAGAGGAATCAACTTCCGATAAGTGATCATATTCCTTGGTAATGAATCACCTAGCTGACTAATGAGTTTCCGATAAGAAAAGTGAAAATAGCCGGCAGTGTGTAGTAAAATAATACGGATTTGCGATCTTTTTGCATGACGATACTGGGACGAATTAAGCCAACGCACGTAATCAGGCAGAGTGCCGTGCTCAAAATAAGTAAAGCGGATCCCAGACTGGACATAAAATTAGCTCCTGTAAAACAGTTTAAATATCGTGTGTGCGAAGGCTTAAGCCGCCTCTTCCGGGGTGAGGGCTGTGATTGTCATGGCGTGAAGTTCACCAGATGTGATTGCTGATTTAATCGCTGCGTAGACCATCTGGTGGCGTTTCACTTTTCCAAGGCCGGCGAACGCAGGGCTGATGACAGTTGCTTCGTACTTGTATCCATCGCCCGACACGGTGACTTCGGCATCACTAAAAGTTTCAAGAATCATGGCCTGAACCGCCTCATTACTAATGCTCATACGTTAATTTTCCTATTTTAAAAGTCTGTTGTCCCAGAATTAGCAGCGTATTATATCTTTTTTGACGATGACGTATAATGCCAATCACGAATAGACTTAACCGGGTGTGCCTATGGATCCTTATCTGCAAGAGCTAGCGAGTATTGTCTTAGAAACGAGTCCTGAGTTTTGTGCGGCACTGACACGTGACGAGGTTGAGAAGTTTGTCGCTTTCACGCGTGAAAAAGAAGTTGGGGGTAATGAGATCCTAAGTGAGCTGGGGTCAATTAGTGATGAGTTTTATTTGATTATCGGTGGCGAGGTTGTGCTGTATCGGGAAGAGCTTGGCGAAGAGATTGAGGTCGGGCGGCTTGGTTCCGGCAAACTCACTGGCCACATGTCTTTTTTTGATCGTGAACCAAGAACCATTCGCCTGCGTGGCGCCTCGTCGGGTGCTCGGTTATTGGGTATAACACGCCCGATGTATAAGCGTCTGTGCATAGAACACCCCTATATCAGTGTAAATTTGGTGGAGTTTGTGGTGCTGAGTCTGGATAGCTTGTTGAGAACGACCAGTCGGGAAGTGTCATCTTTGTATCAGAAGCTCAATACAGCCCACTGAACCAAACGACTTTGCAAACATCGAACCCTAAAGTTTCCCCCTGTCAGGGCTTGGCATGTTAGCTTATTTTTTATACGGGTTGCTCATTGCTGTGACCGTGCTTGCTGTGCTTGGAATTTTTCATATGGCGCGGCGGCTGTACCATGTCTCTGGTGTTCCTAGTGAGTATTTACTGGTGATGACTCTGGCTATGCTGGGAGCGTTGGTCGTTTCTGTCTTTTTCATCAAAGAGAGAATTGATAGTACGCAATTGCCCAATAGCAATGCTCATAAAACGGAGCAACAATTATTTGTTGAACAAGTTTATTTGCCACTAGCGGATGCACAGTCCGAGTTGAATCGTAAGCTCAAGCAGCTGGCGGTATTGCAACAACAAATTGCCAAATTGAGTCGTCGCCATCCTCAACAATCTGTAAATCTGCGGCTAGCACATGATGTTTGGCGGTCAGAGCGTCGCGGGATGATGCAATTAAAATCAGAGGTGGATCATGTCGTCAGGGCGGCGATGGGCCTGCATAAGGCAACCGATCCATTCTTCATGGAAAGCACGTTTAATCGTGATGCTGTTGATTGGGAAAAGGTGATTAGTCGTCGCCTGAGTGAATACCGCAACAACCAACTCAAGGTGACCAATGCTATGGTGGATAACGCCATACAGCAAATCAAAAATCTGAAGAAAGTGCAGCGAGCCAAAGATACCTTTGCCACCGCGAGCGGAGTGAAGCTCAAGTCAGCGTTTTCCTCCGAAACGGTGAATGACTTATTGGCGTATCTTGAGAAAGTGCAATCGAGTACTGCTGATAAAATCGTAGGTCTTGGCAGGGAAGTGGGTATGGCGGCGAGTAAGCGCCAGGAAGTAAAATACGATGTGTTGGAGAATCCAAACCTGCAGGGAGTTCTAGGTAAGGTTATGGAAGATTGGCTGCGGCTTGGAAATAAGGGAATATATTACCGGGATCAGCTGCTCCATGCCGTTCAGGCAGATTACCTTGCAATCAAATTAGGTGTTAATAAAAAGAATGATCAGTTGGTGGAACTGAGACGCCTATTATCAGAGCAATCGCAGTTGATGTATGAAGACATTAGGCTGTCTCGACTGAAGCTTGAACAAAGTTATCCCCCGTTGTTGGGAAAGCAGTGACAGCTGAGGAAATTTCTGTCCGATAAAGCCATTAGTCGTGTTTATGCTCAGTCTGTCGCTTTCGATTATCCAAACAAAAAAAAATATGTGATAGTTAGCGCATTCGTGACGCAGTTAATAAGCTTTAGGTCAGTAAATAATAACGCTGTAAGAAGGTGTAGTTAGTGCAGAGAAGGAGTGCTTAAACCCTGGGTTTCAATCACTTAACCTAATTCGATCCAACCGCTCCCCCAAGCGTTTTCAGTGCTGGGATTAGGTTAATTAGATTATTATAAAATTATTATATTCTGTTGTTAGCCCCCGCGAGCTCAACGAGCTCAACTTACGCTTAGGTTCCCCGCCTTTGCGTAGTTCTTGAGCCAGACCACTTTGTAGGTTTGGCTTTTTTTATCCTGATAATTTCGCACATGGCGAATCGACCTAAAGCAGAGTGCTTGTGTTAACATCTGCTCCCATCGGCAATTCTGCCTGTTCTGATTTTAAGCGAGGTATCAGTGTACCAATTCATTGACAGTCAACAAGATTTGGCTGATTTCATCGAAACTATTCGGCCACACAAATGGATTGCCATTGATACCGAGTTCATTCGTGAGAAGACCTATTATCCTCAACTGTGTCTGATTCAGGTGGCTGCCGGTGAGCACATGGCTTGTATTGACCCGATTGCGATCACAGACTTGTCGGCACTGTACGATGTGCTTTATGACCAAAATATCACGAAAGTTTTTCATGCCGCACAGCAGGATTTGGAGATTCTGTATTACGCCGGCGGGCAGGTGCCATCGCCCATTTTTGATACGCAACCCGCTGCGTCGGTTTTGGGTATTGGCGAGCAAATTGGTTATGCAGGGTTGGTTGAGCACACGCTGGGCGTGACCTTACCCAAGACTGCATCCCGTACAGACTGGTCGAAGCGTCCACTAAGCCAGTCGCAGCTGGATTATGCGATTGATGACGTGCGTTATTTGCAGCAGATGTATCCGCTACTTTTGCAAAAGTTGGCAGAAAGCGGACGGACAACATGGCCAAGTCGTGACTTTAAGCGACTAACCAACCCCGACACATATCAGCTCAACGCCAGGTCTCGCTGGAAAAAAGTAAGAGGCTTGCAAAATCTAAACCGCCAGCAGTTATCCATTCTCAGAGAGTTGGCCGCTTGGCGTGAGGAAGAAGCGGCGAGGTGTAATCGTCCGCGCCGCTGGATTATTGGCGATGAAATTTTGGTGGACTTGGCTCGACTGCAACCCTCCGATGTGGCGGGAATGCAAGCCATTCGTGGGGTCAATGCGGATCAGGCCAAGCGTTATTTTGTTGCCTGGACAGCGTGTATCGAGGCTGGACGAAATGCACCGGAAAGTGAGTGGCCGGAAATGAAGCGACGCCAAAAACCAACGCCGGAGGTGGATGCGTTGGCCGAGTATTTGATGCTGGTGATTCGTTTGCAAGCAGAAAAGCAAGGCGTAAGTCCGGCGGCGATTGCGAATAAAAGCCAAGTGGTGAAGATGATTCAGGAGGGGCGCAATAGCTTGTCAGAAGATTGGCGTGGCGAATTGGTGAATGACGTTATTGCCGATGTCAGGGCGCAGAAATTAGTATTGGGTATTGCAGACGGCAAAGTACAGTTGTTACCCCGTTAATTAGCAGAGTGAACTATGTCAGGAAATACATTCGGAAAATTATTTACAGTGACGTCTTTTGGTGAAAGTCACGGTTTGGCGATTGGTTGCATTGTGGATGGTTGCCCTCCAGGGATGGCGCTAACCGAAGCGGATATTCAGGGTGATCTGGATCGTCGTCGTCCGGGTACTAGTCGGCACACCACACAACGACGTGAGCCTGATGAAGTACGGATTTTATCTGGTGTGTTCGAGGGAAAAACAACCGGCACTCCCATTGCTCTGATGATCAATAATGTGGATCAGCGCTCCAAGGATTACTCTAACATTCTGGATCGCTTTCGCCCGGGCCATGCGGATTACACCTACTACAAAAAATATGGCTTCCGTGATTATCGTGGCGGTGGACGCTCCTCAGCGCGTGAGACGGCGGTTCGTGTGGCGGCAGGCAGTATTGCCAAGAAATACCTGGCAGAACAGCATGGCGTGAGTATTCGTGGCTATTTGTCACAACTTGGGCCAATTAAAGCGGAAAAGTTTGATCTGGCTGAGGTTGAAAATAACCCGTTTTTCTGTCCCGATGTCGATAAGGTGTCAGAGATGGAGTCTTATATGGATGCACTGCGTAAATCGGGTGATTCTATTGGGGCAAAAATCTCGGTAGTGGCCAGTGGTGTTCCGGTGGGCTTAGGCGAGCCGGTTTTTGATCGTTTGGATGCAGATCTAGCCCTGGCGATGATGAGTATCAATGCCGCTAAGGGGGTTGAGATTGGCGCAGGCTTTGATTGTGTGACGCAAAAAGGTACTGAACACCGTGATGAAATTACAAAAGATGGTTTTCTGAGTAACCATGCCGGAGGTATTTTAGGCGGAATTTCTTCTGGTCAGGATATAATTGTTCACACGGCATTTAAACCCACCTCCAGTATGCGTTTGCCGGGTCGCACGGTTGGTCTTGATGGTGAACCCAAAGAGGTGATTACTAAAGGTCGCCATGACCCTTGCGTGGGTATTCGCGCCACACCGATCTGCGAAGCGATGATGGCGTTGACGCTAATGGATCACCTGTTAAGACATCGTGCGCAAAATGCTGATGTGACGACGGCGCTGCCGGATATTCCGGCTCAGGCTGGGTGATTGAACCCTGCACCAGAGGTTTGTTCGTCATTGGCAATCAGTTATAACGAGAAGATAACGCTGATGTCGTGTTGTTTTATTTCGCGCATCGCTGTGACGTATGTAATATGCGCCGATGAGTCATTTTAATTTTCCCCCCAGTGGGGCATATATCCTCTTGTTTTAAGGATAAGTTCACAATACCCCGCCAGCCCGGACTGGTTCCTGAGGCTATCGCAGAGCTGATTTTGGATAAACCTTATGCGGCGGCAGAAATGGTACGCGGATTGGAAGGGTTTTCGCATATTTGGATTATCTTTGTGTTTCATGCCATTCCCGCAGGAAAATGGCGACCCACAGTCAAACCACCTCGTTTAGGCGGAAACCAGCGCTTTGGTGTGTTTGCAACGCGCTCGACGCACCGCCCTAACCCTATTGGCCTGTCAGTGGTTAAGCTGGCGGGCATTGAAACAAGAGAAGGGCGACTAGTGCTCACGTTAGAGGGCTGTGATTTACTGGATGGAACGCCGGTCTTAGACATCAAGCCATACTTACCCTATACCGATGTGATTCCCGATGCTCGTGGTGGTTTTGCCAGCACCGGGCCAGTGGAACAGTTTCATGTTTGCTTTACTTTACAAGCAGCCAAGGAGTGTGAATCAGCTTCTGCTCGCCTAAATCGGGATATTGAGTCACTCATTCGGCAACTATTGGCCCTGGACCCAAGGCCATCCTATCAATCCGGCACATATGGCGATAGGATGTATGGCACAAAGCTGTACGACTTTAATTTACGTTGGCGTTACGTCGCGGAGAATGTGGTCGAGGTTGTTGCTTTATCAATCATGGATGAGTGAATAATGCGATTTGACTTTTTTATCTATCTGGCAGCCAGGTTGCTGCTGTGTCTGTTTCCTGTGGCTACAGTTGCTGAGAATGCCAAGTCATTGCCAGCCCCCTCATTGGCGATTGCGCATCAGGTTATTGAAGAAACACCCCGCGAAGCCTTACCAGAGTCACTGTTAGTGTTACTAAAAAAGCATAAAGTCCCCAGTGACAGTCTGAGTATTTATATTCGGGACGTTAATGCGAATCAAGCCATGTTGGAGCATAACGTGGATGTATTGCGTGCCCCGGCATCGACTCTGAAATTGCTGACAACGTATGCCGCGCTCAAGCAACTTGGGCCAAATTTCTCATGGCGAACTGAGGCGTGGATACGTGGTGAAATTAAAGATGGTGTGCTGCATGGTGATCTGATTCTGAAAGGTTATGGCGACCCGTTTTTAGTCTATGAGCGGTTCTGGAAATTTATTCGTGAGTTGCGTGATCGTGGGTTAACGGAAATTACCGGCGATGTCATTGTGGACAATCACTACTACGACACACCCGTGCATGAGCGCGCGGCATTTGATGGGCGAGGTTTTCGGGTGTACAACGCGGAGCCTTCTCCATTGATGTTTAATTTTCAGGCCAGTCGACTTATGTTAAAGCCACCTGCGGATGACTCAGCAACGCTTGCAGATGTGACATTGTTCCCACCTTCTGATGCACTGGATGTTGATAATCAATTAACCTTGGTCAAGGGTAAATGTAAACGTAGCCACGGTCGTCCGGAACTCTCATGGGGAGAGCAGAAGCAGCTGGTAGTGAAGGGGCAGTTTTCACTTAACTGCAAGCCGCGCTATCTGATGCGCCTTATTTCTGCACCGACCCAGCATGTCTACGATGCCTTTCGCCACTTTTGGCAAGAGCTGGGTGGCACTTTACACGGTGAACTAAAACAAGGCCGGGTTTCGCCGGATGATGTGTTGTTCTATAGCTATGCCTCACCCACCTTGGGTGAGCAGATTCGGTTGATCAATAAATGGAGCAATAATGTGATGACTCGTCAATTATTGCTGACCGTAGGCGCCAAGCGTTTTGGTGCGCCTGCCACGCTGGAAAAAGGCAGGAAAGCGATCAAGGAGTTGCTGGAAGCCCAAGGGGTGGATACCGCTGGCATGATCATAGATAATGGCTCCGGCTTATCGAGAAAATCGAGAATTTCAGCACGTCAAATGGCACAATTGCTGGACGTTGCTTTCCGTGATGCCTACATGCCGGAGTTTATGTCATCAATGGCACTGCCGGGAATTGACGGAACGCTTGCGTCACGTCTTAAAGGCAGTGAGCTCAAGGGGCGGAGTCATCTGAAAACAGGCACATTGAATTACGTCACGGCATTGTCCGGGTATATGTTAAATCGTCAGGGGCGGCGTTTAATCATTGTTATTCAGCAAAATGGCCCGCGTGCTTCATCCGCACGTGGTGGTAAAATACAAGACGAAATATTGCGCTGGGCTTTCGAACAATAACTATCAGGCTTCAGGCAAGCTCAAGGGGTACATTAAATGGCAGTTTCAAAAGTGATGATGAATGGTACGGTTATCTGTGTGTTATTTTTTTCCTCACTTTCTCTGAATGTGGCCTTTGCTGAAAAGCAGGTTCCTTTATCGAAGATCACAATAAGCGGCGTTAGCAAAACGCTGAAAACAGCGCTGGAACGGCATTTGCCGGTTAATCAGCCCGCTTGTGATGCCCCCAAAGCCGAGGTGAGCGATTATTTTCGTTCACTTAAAAATAGCCTGCGCAAAGGTGGCAGGGCGTTGGGCTATTACGATGCAGAATTTACCTCAGGTGGAAAACGAGTCAATAACTGTTGGGAACTGACACTGGCGATTAAACCGGGTGAACCTGTCAGGGTGGTGAGTCA
Organism: Pseudomonadota bacterium; assembly: GCA_002747455.1. Lineage (GTDB taxonomy): Bacteria > Pseudomonadota > Gammaproteobacteria > Thiotrichales > Thiotrichaceae > Leucothrix. The sequence goes on from PDPG01000046.1 coordinate 44,325, forward strand.
GTATATTGAGGTCAAAGGTGCGGGAGCTAATGAGCCGTTGTTTCGTCGAGCCATGCAAGCGCCACCATATCAGCAGGGCGATATACTCAACCATCAGCTTTATGATGACTTTAAGACACGATTGACCGAGACGGCGGAGACCTTGGGCTATCTTGATGCGGCTTATGAACAAAAATCCGTGACGGTCGATCCGCTGGCGTATCAAGCACGAGTCAATTTGGTCCTAAATACCGGCCCGCGTTACGTTTTTGGTGATATTACGGTTGAGCAAGATCTCTTGAGTGACTCGCTGATTGAGCGATTTATCAAAATAAAGCCGGGTACGCCATTTAGCACCGAACGCGTGATTGAGCAGCAACAAGCTTTTCAACGCAGTGGCTACTACTCATTAGTGAAGATTGATGTTGATATTGAAAATGCCAAGAATCAGCAGATACCGGTCACTATCTCGCTGACACGTGCAAAGCGGGATAAGTATCGTTATAAGCTAGGCTACGGGACAGATACAGGGCCACGGGTGAAAGCAGAGTTGCTACGCCGCTGGACTGGCCCGAAGGGTCGTAAAATTGAGACATCGGCTCAGTGGGCGAAAAATCTGTCACAGGTGAAGTTTAAGCTTGTTGAGCCTCGTGAGAATCCTGATTACGACAAGCTCACTTACCTGATTGACTGGACTTACGATACTGCCAATGACATCAGCAGTCAGTCCTTCGGGGTTGGAGCCGATTATGTGCGAAAACTGGATTCGGATTGGGAGCAAGGGCTGTTTGTTAACACATTGCTTGATAGAACCAAGGTGAAAGGGGGAGAGGCGGACAATTCCATTCTGACATTGGCTGGCGTACGGCTCGCCAAGACTCACATTAGCGACGAAGGCTTTGCAACCTCTGGTTGGCGTGTGAGTATGAAAGCTCAGGGTGCTGTTGATAAGCTTCTCAGTGACCAAAGTATTGCGCAACTGGAGGTGAATACCAAGTACATCTTTCCGGTGGGCAAGGGGCGCTTGGTGAATCGCTTGGATATTGGCACCACCAGTTCGGGGGATCTGGCAGATTTGCCGAAAAGGCTGCGCTTCTTTGCGGGTGGTGGTAACAGTGTGCGTGGTTATGACTTTGAGTCTATCGGTGAAAAAAACAGCTCTGGCGCGGTGATTGGTGGTAAGCATCTGCTGGCAGGTTCTGTTGAGTACGAGCACCCGATTAAAGATGCGTGGAGTGTGGCGGCCTTTCTGGATGCCGGTGATGCCTTCAATAGTTGGGGAGACATGGATTTACAGTATGGCATCGGGTTTGGTGGGCGCTACCGTTCGCCCATTGGCCCAGTTAGGGTCGATATTGCGTTTCCTGATGGCAAATTTAAGGATGCAGCGTTCCACCTAAGTGTAGGCCCTGATCTGTGAAGACTTCTGTTAGTGATTATCTGTTTTCACCCTTGGCGTGGATTCAGATAGTAGTTCTCTTTTTACTTCTCACGTTATTGGCACTGATATTGACCCCCTTAGGGCCTTTACTAGGCGCTTGGGCGGGCAATACGTTCGTGAAGCCGTTGACGATTGAGGGCGTTAGCGGGAGTTTGTTGTCAGACATCAAGGTTAAAAAAATCGAATGGCGTGATGGCGATGTCACCACACTTAATGACATTAATCTGCGAGTAGGTCGTCCCGACTTTGGTGCCAATCTACTACCCATTGAGCAACTGAGTATTCAGTCCTTAGCTGTTGACCTGTTGCCGACGGCCACGCCCAGAAAGCGAGGTGAGCTGGTTGATATTGGTGACTTTGGTACGGCTCCTGTCAACTTGCTGATTCACTCTGGAAAATTGAGTGAGTTTAGAGTTGTTGAGGCGGGTGAAAACCTGTTTCAGATGGACGAGGTGCTGCTGGGTGGCACTGAAGTTAAAGATAATCAGCTTTATCTCAAAAATGCCACTGCGAACATGGTGATTGCATCGGAACGCATCGCTCTGATAATTCCGCGGGCCAGCATGAACATGATGGTGCCGCACGAGATTAATCTGGATGGCACGCTCAGTTGGGAGCATACCGATGTTGGTCGTGTCACGGCCGACTTGCAGGGTGAAGGGCTGCTTCAGTCATATCAGTTAACGGCTGATGGCAAGATTGTACATCCCGAATTGGGTACACAGACATTCGCCGTAAAGGGCAAAGGTGATTTTGATTTTCTGGATATTAGGCAGGTAACACTGAGTGGTGACAGCGGCAGTTTGCTGGCGGAGGGTGAAGTCGCTTGGGTGCCGGATTTATCTGTTGATCTTGACGTGGCCGCGAATGCTCTGAACACCGCACAGTTCACTCCTGAGTGGCCTGCGGATTTGACGGGCAAGTTGGCACTTAAAATTACTCAGGAAGCTGGCAAGCTGCGTGGTGGTCTGGATATTAAAACCTTGAATGGCACATTGCGCGGTTACCCACTCAAAGGCAGTGGCAGAGTATCCATGCTAAATAACGAGCTGCTATTCGATAAGCTCGAATTGAAATCAGCCAGTAATACGTTGAAAGTGAACGGGCGAGGCAGCGAGCCTTTTGATTTAAGTTGGGATATTCATGGACGTGATTTATCCGCTTTAATGCTCGGTGTCGCGGGGCGTGTCAGTGCCAAAGGTCAATTAACCGGTAGTATGGATAAGCCGGAAATTAATGGTCAGCTCAATGCCACACGTTTGTCATTTCAGGGGCATAAACTTGATAGTGGTGATTTGAGCATTAAAACGGTAGAGGGTCAGTTTCAGTTGGATGGACGCTTTACAGGGCTGTTAGTGAATGGCGAGCGGATTCTCAATGCGACTGTTTCCGGTCGTGGTGATGTGGATCAACATAGTATTAGCCTGACGGCAAACCATACACAAGCCACCGTGAATGCCTCAGTTGATGGAAAATGGGATGGGCAGCACTGGCAAGGGGTTCTGAAAACGGTTGATATTAAGGATCGAACATTTGGTCGGTGGCACTTGCAAAAGCCCGCAAATGTGACCGTTTCGGCTCAGGGGCTGGTTGCGGATGAACTGTGCGTTGCGGGGGATGATGGTTCCGCCTGTACTAATGTCAAGTACACACAGCAAGATGGCTTTCGCACGGCGGGCAAGCTGACCAGTGCTCCATTGGAAATGCTGAATCCATTGATTCCACAAGGGTTCAGGATACAGGGACGGGTAAACGGGGATTACTCAATCGCAGTGAACGAGGTGCTAACAGGAAAGGCCGATCTGACCTTTGCACCCGGACAGCTAATCATTGATCAAGAGGGTTCACGCCAGCGAATTGCTTACCGGACAGGTAGGTTGGCGACCGAAATTAATGGCAATAATATCAAGGCGAATACCCGCTTTAGTTTGCTCAATGATGGCGTACTGGATGCTGCTGCGGATATTCAGCTTTCACCAAATGATGGTCAGCATCAGATTCGTGCAGCGGGTGAACTCAAGTCGATTCCGTTGGCCCTGGGGCAGGCGTTTTTACCAGAGGATATGAGTGTGTCGGGCTTGGTGAGCGGCTCCTTCAATGTTAGGCAAGAGGGCGATCAGCGTAATGGAAAGCTGCAACTTGGCAGTCAGGACGTTCAGTTTATTTATGCCGACAAGGCTGCGGGTCGTCAACGCTATTCATTCAACCAGGTACGGCTCAATGCAACACTAGTGGGTGAACAACTGGATGCGGATACACAGCTTAATTTAGTGACGGGCGGACATTTGGATGCGCGTGTGGATTTATCTGCCGATGATCTGAGTAAAGCCATTATTGCCGAGGGACAAGTGAAAGACATGCCACTGGCATTAGCGCGTCCTTACTTGCCGAAAGCGTTTGACGCGGATGGCTTGGTAGGTGGCAGCTTTAATATCCGCCAGGAAGGTGGGCAGCCGGTAGGGCAGGTGGACTTATTAGCCAGTAACGGCGTATTTGCTTACCAGCCAGCGGGAGAGCAAGCTCAGGAATATCTTTATAACACCGCCAAGGTGCAAGCCAGTATTCGTGGGGAAAAGGTCGATGGCAATGTTGATTTTGATCTCAAAAATGGCGGTAAATTTAGTGGGCGTGCGGCGGTTGATCTGGGTAATCCAGACTTTGTGAAGGCGGTGAATGCGGAAGGTAAAATTGATGCAATGCCACTGGCAATGTTGCGACCTTATTTGCCCAAAACACTTGATGTGGATGGCTTGGTAAGTGGTGAGTATAACGTCAACCAGCAAAGTGGCGAACCGGTCGGGCGTTTTAATCTGTTGAGCAATGGTGGCAGCGTTGTGTATCAGGCTGAGGGATCAGTGAGCCAGCGTTATGATTACCATGCCGCCAGACTGGAAGGTCAGCTTCAGGGCGATAAGTTACAGGCGAATGTGGCGTTAGAGCTAAAGGATGGTGGGGTACTGCGCAGTAATGTGAGTGCGGATATTTCATCACTTGAGCGTGATCCTGTTTTTACGGCGGAAGGAACGATTCAGGAAATGCCGATGGCTTTGGCACAAGCCTATTTACCTGAAGGCCTGGTCGTTAATGGGCGTATCAATGCGGAATACCAAATCCAACAACAGGGCAAATTAATGGGTAAGGTTCGATTAAACCTTCCAGCCAGCTCTTTTAGTTATAGTGATGGCAGTATCACGCCGCAAACTTATCGCTACCGTAGTGCAGAGCTTACTGCTGATATTGATGGCAATAAGGTGGTGACAGACGTCGCCTTTACTTTGCAAGATGGTGGGTCGTTTACAACCCAGGGCCGTTTGGATATTTCTCAGCCACACAATTTGTTTGCGTTTGAGGGCTCGGGAAATTTAGATGCATTTCCGTTGGCCCTGTTACAGCCATACCTGCCACTGCCCGTCACCTTTGAGGGGGTGGCAAAAGGGCATTACCAACTGAGTCAAACAGGTGGACAAAAAGGCAGTGTTCAACTAACGCTGCCTGCCAGTCGTTTTAGTGTGACCGATGCACAGGGCAAGCAGCAAACATTTGCTTACGAAGAAGGGCTGTTAAATGCGACGATCAACGGCAAATCGATTATTGCAGATGCGAAGATTTCACTGGAAAAAGGCGGCGTAATTGATAGCCAAGCCAATATATTGCTGGGAGGAAATGCGACATCCCATCGCATCACCGTGGAAGGAAACCTGGCTTCTGTGCCACTGGCACTTATTGAGCCTTATCTGTCTGAGGATGTGTCATTCCCCGGAAAGGTGAATGGTCGTTACAGCCTACGTCAGCAGCGCGCTAAGTTATCGGGCAAGGTTAATCTGAGTCTGCCAAATAGTTATTTTGTGGTTAAAACGGCTTCGGGTGATGAACGCTCCTTTGCCTATCAACAAGGCGTACTGAATGCCACCATTAACGATAATCGTATTAATGTAAACAGTACCTTGGTCTTTAAAGCGAAGGGTGATTTGCAGGCTCGTGTACAGATTGTGCTACGGGATAAGGGCGATCCAAGCATTAATGGGGTGGCTGAAGTTAATATACCGAATATCCACTGGGCGCAACCCTATGTGCCTAACAGTCGCGGATTAAGAGGGAAGGTTGTCGGCAAGGTTAATGTGAGTGGCTTGGTATCTCGTCCACGAGTGACCGGGCAGTTGGCGATGTCGGAGGGTTATTTACGCCTACCACAAGTCGGCACAGAGCTGACGGATATTAATATTCGAGTACAGGCAGATCGGGCGAATCAAGCTGTCATCGTGGGCAGCATGAAGTCCGGTGATGGTGTGATTAGTGCGAATGGCTATTTATCACTGGCGGATGTTAAAAACTGGACGGCAAAAATGAGTCTGAGTGGTCAGAACATTCAATTTGTCGATACATACGAAGCCAAGGCTTATATGACGCCTAATCTGCAAATTGAGGCTAACCCAAAAGCGGTGGTGATTCGTGGCACGGTCGATATTCCCAAAGCGGATATTAACCTGAAAGATGTGCCAGAATTTAGCATTGATGAATCCGAAGATGTGATTGTCATTGGAGAAAAAAGACCCAGTTCCACAATTAATGTCGTCCGTTTGCGACCAAATATTCTGGTACGCCTTGGCCGCGATGTGCGTTTTAAAGGCTTTGGTTTTTCTACTCGCCTGGCGGGAGGGTTAAGGATTACTAACAACCGCAATACCATTGTAACCAACGGATCGTTGAGCATTCTGGAAGGGCGTTATGAGGCTTACGGTCAGAATTTAAAAATTGACGATGGGCGCTTGGTGTTTAATGGCCCACCAAAGAATGTGGGTGTAGATGTACGGGCCATTCGAAAATTGACCGATGGCGAGGTGGGGATTCATTTAACTGGCACAATTCAGAAGCTGAAATCGACGATTTTCTCCGATCCAGTCATGCAGGAAACTGATGCTCTTAGCTATCTAGTGACCGGACACAGCTTGGCTTCCTCAACAGGGCGTGAAACAGCATTGCTCATGCAGGCCGTGCGTGGCTTGGGCATCGACGGAAGCGATGGCTTAATTCAACGAATCGGCAAGTCGTTGGGCTTGGATGATCTGAGTATTGTGACCAGAGATGATTTTCGAGAGAGTGAGTTGCAGCTCGGAAAGAAGCTTGGGTCTAAACTCTATGTTCGGTATCTGGTTGGGATCTTTGATAAAGCTCACCGGCTTGCGATTGATTACAAGATTAATAAATACCTTAATCTGGAAGTTCAGGCGGGTGGAGAGCAGAGTGTGGACTTGATTTATGAATATGAAAAAGAATAATCACTGCTGAGGCTTGGGTTTGACTACGGCAAAACCCGCATGACTCCAGCTAATGATGCCGCCGTACAAATTGATAGCGTTGATATCTGCTTGTTGTTTTAAAAATAGGCAGGCCTGTGCGGAGCGGCGGCCACTACGACAATAAATGACGTTGGTGACATCATTTGACAGCTCATCCATTCTCAAAGGTACCGTGTGAAGCGGCATAAATTCGCCGCCCTCAATGATTCCCTGCCGGTATTCCATGTCCGAGCGAACGTCAATCAGACGGATATTTTCACCACTATCCAGGCGGCTTTTTAATTCTGTAGCGCCGATTTCCTCAATCATAGACATGCTGCTGTTACCTTACCCTTGTGATAGTCGAATTGGATGGTAACCCTCGTATTTTGGGGAGTCAACCGTTCTGAGTCGGGCTATTAACGGGGGATTTTAGATTTTCGTGTCTCTGTATTCGACAGTCTGGCTGTGTAGAAAATTGACAGCATGAATACGTGCAAATAGTGTGGTATTTTTTGTTATAGTGCGGATCATAATGACTGGAGCTTTACGGAAGGAGGGCTAGTCACACCCAGCGCGTTGTGTGCAAGTTGAGAATCATACCAGGACTGAAATTATCACTTAAATCAAAATGCAGAATCAGATAAATATTCGAAAAGCGGACGAAACTGACTTTGGTTCGATTTACCAGTTTGTGAATGAATTGGAGGAAACTGTTTTTGAACTTGAAAATCAAAGAAAAGCTTTTGAGCAAAACATTAAGAACGAAAACTATATCTATCTGATTGCACAACTAAATGACAAGTCAATTGGGTTTATAAGCTGTCATTCTCAAAATCTGTTACATCGCGCTGGACAAAAAATTGCGGAAATCCAGGAAATGTATGTAATTCCAGAAAAGAGGAAAATCGGAGTTGGAAAAAGATTGATTGACGAACTAAAACGCGTTGCTAAAAAGAATGGAATTGTACAATTGGAAGTAACATCCAATAAAAGACGGACTGAAACGCACCGATTCTACCAAAGGGAAAATTTCCTCAACACACACGAAAAATTCACCTTTGAACTGAAATGATAATCATGCTGGCCGAATAAAATCGGCACACAACAATGGCTGTAGGCAAGCGGGCGGACAGTGATAAACGAAGCGATAATGCATTTAACAAACTAGGTTCACGGCTGATAGGAAAGTGTTTCTAAAGCCCATCTGCTAGACAAACTTTGACCGCAGGTTTACTATTCATCGTCGAATTATTTACACTCAACCAGAGCCGAAAACATTATGTCTACCCAAAGAATAAGCTGGAAAGAAGGCGTCCCAACCGAAGGCGTTAACATTTTAAGTGCAGGTGGCGGAGCCATCGTAAGCCCGACGAAGGTTGGCTACATTGTCATGACTTCTGATCGCGTTGGCCTTGAGCGCAAGTTTGAAGCCAAGCAGCGTAAACTGAATAAGCCCGGCGTTGTGTTGTGTTCAAGTATGGAGCAGCTTCGGGAGTTGGCTGAGCTGAATGGTGAGATTGAGGCGTTTTATCAAACACATTGGGATAACGATATTCTGTTGGGTTGCATTCTGCCGTGGAAAGACAACGGTAGAGCGAAGCTTCCAGACGACGGCTGTACTGAGCTGATGATGGATAAGCGAGGCACGACTTGTTTTGTTATCAAATTTGGCAAGCCCAGCGAAATGCTGGCCAAAGAGCTGTGGGAAAAGCACGGTAAGTTTGTCTTTGCAAGCTCTGCCAATCCTTCGGGGCAAGGGAATCGTGGTAGAAGTGATGGCATTGGTGAGCGTATTGAAAATGCCGTTGATTTAATCATTGATGCTGATGACTACGTTGAGTCCATTCAGCCAGATAAGACGGTTGAGACGCGTTACGAGCAGGGTGTTATGGTGTCGATGGTAGATGCTGATGGCAAGCTGATTCCTGAGCAAAAGGGTGAGCGTTCAGTGACACCTGCCCCGGTGCTTATCCGCAAAGGCTTGGATAACGATAAAATTATGGCGAATCTGGCCGAACACTTTAACAGCTGGGACTACCGTCACGGTGAGTATTATTGATTTGTTAAAGTTGAATCATGCAAAAAAGCCGACGTGATTGTCGGTTTTTTTGTGTCCTCTTGCACCGAATCTTCTACTCCATTGTTGAGTAATAATTGCTGAGAAACCAATATAGAATGGCTGAATATGGGTATCATAGGTGCGACTCACAATTTACGGGAAACCTTTATTGCAGCGCAGTAATAATGAGTATTAGCGGTGTTTGTGGTAGGGTGCTAGGTGCTTTTACTAAGCAGTATCTAGCGGGGGGCGGTTTTTATTTCCGATAAGCTGCTGTTGATTATTCCATACAGGTCTATATCTGTGTTTATAGGCTTGGATTTTGGGGTTTTGGCAGTATGCGGTCTTCCTTGCTGTATCGTATTTTTTTGGAATTAGTACTCAATACCGTATGAATAGTGGAATACCCGATAGTCTTTACTCGCATGAGCGGGAGCATAGTAGTTGTGGGGTTGGCTTCCTGACCCGCAAGGATGGCAGGCAGACTCATAAGTTACTTGAAATGGGTCACGAGGCATTGTGCGCAGTGCCGCATCGTGGCGGAATGTCCTCCAGAGGAGTGGGTGATGGCGCGGGTGTCGGCATCGACTTATCACTGAAATTTTTCTCAAGATTGTGTGGGAAAACACTAGAGAAAGGGCGCTTTGGTGTTGGTAATTTCTTTCTGGCGGATGACCCGTCTTATCACGAAGAAGCCTGTCAGATTATTGAGAGCGCATTGCAATCTCATGGTCTCGATGTTTTATGCGTGAGGCATGTTGCGGTTAATAACGATGTATTGCGTCCTGCATCGGTTGAGCAACAGTTGCCTATTCGCCAATGGGTGTTTGCCGCACCACAAGGAGTCGAAGGTGTAGCGTTTGATAAGCTGATTTACAGCGCAATGCTGGAGATTGAAGCCAGTGCATATACCGTTCCCCGTCTGCAAGGGATGTACCCGATTTCCATGTCGGCACATACTCAGGTACTTAAAGGTCGCTTGTATTCCAATGAGCTAGTGCCGTACTTTAAGGATCTGAACGATCCTGATCACGAAGTCCATACGTTCTATTTCCATACCCGCTTTTCGACTAATACCGACCCTCATCCGACGATGGCGCAGCCGTTTCGCCTTATGGCACATAACGGGGAGTTGAATACGGATAAAAAGAACCGACTTTCTGAGGCCGCCGTGGCCAAGGCGCGAAATAAAGCCATCATCCGTCCGCCGGGGCAGTCGGATAGTTGTCGCCTGGATCAAACATTGCAATCCCGTATCGTGGAAGATGATATGGACTTGGTGACCGCTGTAGTGGCGATGATGCCACCTGCCTGGGAAAATGATGACACCCTGTCTGAGCCAGTACGCAATATGTTGGCTTACTTCTCGCTTTACGAGGAAAAGAATGATGGGCCGGCGGCATTAGTATTTGCAAATGGTCGTGTGGTTGGCGCAAGGCTTGACCGGCTTGGCTTGCGTCCGTTGCGCACTATTGAAACAGACGACTATTTAGCGGTTATGTCCGAGGCAGGGCAGATTAGCTTTGACCCGAAAACCGTGATTAGCCGTGGCCGTATCGAAGCGGGCGGGATGCTGTACTACAACCACGAGACGCAGCAAAGCTATGGTACGATCGACACACTGGAAATGCTGGCGGCGGAGCACGATTATTCCAGTTTACTTGCCGAGGCGCGGGTAAGGGTGGCTGATATTCCAGAGACAGAGATTAACCCTAAAGTCGCGGCGGGGCGTTATGATGGCGACTTGTCTACAGAAGCCCGTTATGTGGCTTACTCCCACAATCAGGAAAGCTTCCGCTTTTTAATGGATCCGATGTTGGCCGATGGCTTGGAGAAAGTGACCGCTATGGGTTACGGCAATGCGATTACCGCGCTGTCGGATCACGAAGGTGGCGTGGCTAAGTATTTCTCTCAGCGATTTGCCCAGGTCACAAATCCGTCACTGGACTCCATTCGTGAATCCGATGGTATGACCTTGCGGGTTGCCTTGGGTACCAAGCCTTACAAGAAGCACCAGAAGACCAGGCAAATCGTGGTGAATTCGCCTATCTTGTCGATGACGGATATGCTGAAAATTCGTTCCCGCGATATAGTGACAAACCAGTCCTTTGATATTTTTTATCGTCCCGACTACGACAATGCTGAGGCAAATGAAGCGGCCTTGATTGCGGCGATTGATGGCATTTGTGATCGGGTGCAGGCATTCGTTGAGCAGGGTGGTGAAGTTGTGATTTTGAGTGACCGCCATATCACGCGCGAGCTGGCGGCAATTCCGATGATTATCATTGTTTCTGCGGTCAATCAGCGCCTGATTGAAGAAGGTTTGCGTCTCAGAGCCTCAATCATTGTTGAGAGTGGGCAAGTATCCTCAGCGCACCACATCGCCTGTGCATTGGGCTTTGGGGCGGCGGCGGTTTACCCACTGGGGGTTCGCTTAAGGGCCGAAGATAAGTTCAGTAATGACCCAACAGCGGCTTACACGCGCTTTGTTAAAGCGGCAGAGAAGTCCCTGATGAAGATTATGGGCAAGGTGGGCTTGTGTACGGTTGAAAGTTATTCAGGTGGTGAGTTCTTCGAGCCTAATTTTTTGGATACCCGTGATCCGGTGTTTGCGCGTTACTTCCCGAATATGCACTCGCCGGTGGGTGGCGTTGGTTTCTCCGTGGTGGCGAAGTCTGTTGCAGATTGGCACCAGCGCGCGCTCAGTGTTGAGGATGAGGCCAGCATCCCAATGCTGGGGCTGTTCAAAGAGCGTAGCGAAGGCGCGGGACATTCGTTTGGTACGGCGGCGGTTCGTGGCTTTTTAGATATGACCGAGGAGCCAATCAGCTTTGATAAGGATGATCCTCATACGGTTGACCGCAATCGTTTATTGACCATTAGGCGAATGGGTGAGGCGTATGATCTTCACGATGAAGGCTATAAAAATACCAGTTTTGACAAACTGACACCGGCAGAGATTGACCGCTTTAAAATCACGGCTGCATACCGAAAATTTTCTCAGGATATGGCTGAAGAACGGGCAATTCGTCCAGCGGCCTTACGTGATGTGTTGTCTTTACCAGCGGATATTACTGTGTTACGCACCAGCGATGAAATTCGTCAGGAGATGATGCAGTTTAATCGCGCGGGTAATAATGATTTTGTTATTCGGGGCCTGGACTGTGAGCGGGTCAGCGAGGGCTGTTACAAAATGACGCTTAATGGCCCGCTGGCAGATGAAAAGGATCGTCTGGAGGCGCTTGCCCAGTCGTTTGTTGATCGCTTTGCCGATGCTATCACCGGGCAACGCATTGACGATGATGCGCTATATCTTGATGTTGAAGGAAAGGCTCTGGATTATGTGAGCCGCTTGCGTTCGGCACTACCTGCTATTCCGTTGGAAGAAGTAGAGCCAGCCTCGGCTATGACGCACCGTTTGGCCTCTGGCGCGATGAGTCATGGGGCGCTGGTCGCTTCTGCGCATGAGGCAGTGGCACATGGCACCAATATCGTTGGTGGTATGTCTAATTGTGGCGAGGGTGGTGAGCATATTACCCGCTATGGCACGATTCGCTCGTCACGCATTAAACAGTTTGCATCGGGGCGTTTTGGTGTCTGGGCAGGCTATCTGGCCGACCCAAACTTGCAGGAAATTGAGATCAAAATTGGTCAGGGCGCCAAGCCTGGTGAGGGCGGGCAGCTTCCGGGGGCGAAGGTTACTGTTGAGATTGCCGCAGCGCGTGGTGGTACGCCGGGTGTGGAGCTGATTTCGCCGCCGCCGCACCACGATACATATTCGATTGAAGACTTGGCACAGCTTATCCATGATGCCAAAGCCGCTCGTGTTCGGGTCATTGTTAAGCTGGTGAGCTCTGAGGGCATCGGTACGATTGCCGTGGGCGTTGCCAAGGCTGGTGCCGATGTGATTAATGTTGCCGGTAATACCGGAGGCACGGGTGCAGCGGCGGTCACTTCCCTGAAATACACTGGTCGTGCCGCGGAAATTGGTATTGCCGAAGTCCATCAGGCGTTGTGCGCCAATGGCATTCGCCAGAAGGTGGTGCTGCGGTGCTCCGGTGCCAATCAAACCGGCTCAGATGTTGTCAAGGCAGCCCTGTTGGGTGGTGATAGCTTTGAGTTTGGTACCACTGCATTAATGATGCTGAAGTGCGTTATGGCCAAAAACTGTAACGTAAAATGTCCGGCGGGTCTGACAACGAACCCTGAGGTCTTCGATGGCGATCCTCGCGCACTGGCACAATACCTGCTGAACTTAACACATGAAGTTCGGGAGATACTGGCACGTCTTGGCTTACGTTCGCTGGCGGAGGCGCGTGGTCGCTCTGAACTGCTGCATCTACTGGATCATCCGTCCTCTATCGGGCGGCTGGACTTGCGAGCCATGCTGCAGCCGGTCGAGGAAATTAAAGTCAGTAATCCGGTTTATCTGGAAAAAGACTTTTCGGTGGATGATGAATTGCTGAAGGTGGTGCGTCAGGCCATTTTTGAGGAAGGCAAAACATCCGTTGAAACCAGTGAACCGATACGCTTGAATAATCGGAATAAGAGCGTGGGTGGCCAGTTGGCGATTGATATTGAACGCGCCTTAAACTATGAGCTGCGTGGGCAAGATATTCCAGCGACCATCACTGATCCGAATGAGCGAGTGATGTTGCGTCCAGCAACGGTGTTGATCAATACTTGTGGCTCAGCGGGGCAATCCTACGCGGCATTTTGTAACAGCGGGATGCGCATGACGCATGTCGGCACGTGTAATGATGGTGTGGGTAAAGGTGCGTGTGGTGGTGAGATCATCATTACCCCACCGAACGCAACGGAGTATGCTGACGGTGATAATGTACTAATCGGTAACTTTGCACTCTTTGGCGCAACGGGTGGTCGCTTGTTTGTGGAAGGACAGGCGGGTGATCGCTTCGCAGTGCGAAACTCTGGCGCAACGGCAGTTGTTGAGGGTGTCGGTGATTTCTGTGCCGAGTACATGACCAATGGTGCCATTCTGAATCTGGGCGAAGTGACCAAAGGCTTTGGTAATGGCATGTCCGGCGGCTTTGCCTATCAATATGATCCCAAAGGCAAGTTATCAGGCGTGATCAGCAAGGATTCGGTGTTGATTGGCAGTATTCTTGATGACTCGGCGAATGCCAAGGCGCAATATGATGCGGTGCGGTTGCTGCTAACGTGGCACGTTGAAGCCACTCACTCCAAATTGGGCACTCACTTATTGGAGAACTGGGAAACTGAGAAGCAGCACTTCTACTTCCTGATGCCACGTGCATTACTCCAGTATCAAGATGCAGATGCTATTTTGGCCAGTAAGAGCCGCAAGGAGTTGCTGGATGAACTGGCAACAGGGTTGGCGACCGATCAAGTCAGCCGCTTTAAGCAGGCATGGCGCTCTGGAGAGGTGATTAACCAGGGACAAATTCCTGACTATGGGGATGTGGATACTGATGACGGCTTTGTCTTACTGAATCACTGGATGGTGTTGCATAAGGCACAACAGCTTGCGGTCAAACGTCTGGGTGGTCAGTTTGCGGAAGCCTCAGCGGAGGTGACGAAAGCGGCGCGCAATTTAATACTTACCGAAGATTTTGCCTTAATGAGCGAGTTACTAAAGCATGGTAGAAAGGCGATTGATTGCTATCGTGATGAAGAGTTGGCTGTGCTGATTTCTAACAAGCGTCTGAATGACTTCAAACGTGCGCTTGATCTGCGTACCGTTGTGAGTATGGATAGCCCCGGACTTTACGGTTGGATCATACATCTGGATCGTAAGAACCGTGATGCCATGGGTGATATACCAAGTTACGATAAATTATTTGCCGGTCAGAGCCTGCCAGCCCTGACTGCGGTCTCAATGTAGTTGAGTTGATATTATGAAAGCACCTTTTATTCCAGAAAATGCCCCATTTAATGAAGACCAGCGCGCCTGGATTTCAGGGTTCATGGCTGGCCTGTACTCGCGGGCGGCGGTTAATACAGAGCAAATGCAGATGACAAATGCTCCACAGGTGGCAACAGCCAAGCCTTTGCATATTCTCTACGGAACCCAAACTGGTAACGCCGAGTCGATTGCCAATGACGCGGCTGAACTGGCCAAACAGCAGGGCTTACAGCCGACCGTTGTCGCTATGGACGATGTGAGTATCGAAAGCCTGACGAATCTGCGAGCGATTCTTGTTGTGATCTCTACCTATGGTGAAGGTGAGATGCCAGATAATGCTGCGCTGTTTTGGGAAGCACTTTCCGCGACAACTGCCCCCAGGCTTGAGCAGCTCAGTTACAGTGTGCTGGCCTTGGGTGACACTGGCTACGATGAGTTCTGTCAGGCTGGAAAACTGATTGATATTCGTTTAGAGCAATTGGGCGCGAGACGTATATTTAATCGCGTTGATTGTGATGTGGACTATGAAGACCCGGCGGCTGGGTGGATTAACCAGGTGTTGCCATTGATGGCGGAAGTGGCTGCCAGCAGTGATGCAGCGGCTGCCTCTGATGCCGAGCCTACACCGGCGGCAGCAAAGCCAAAGTGGGGACGCAAGAACCCGTATCCATCAAAACTACTTGAAAACCGTCGCCTATCGGGTGATTGCTCCGTTAAAGAAATCCGTCATTTTGCTTTTGACCTGACCGATAGCGGCCTGACTTATGAAGCGGGGGATGCGTTGAGTGTGATTCCGGTGAATGATCCGAATCTGGTCGATACCATTATCGCGCAGTTGAATGCTGACCCTGACCAGGTTGTTGTTAAATATGATTTGCCGCTTAGGAAAGTTCTGCGTCGTAAGGTGGAAATTAGTACGCCATCCAAAGATATTATTCAGGCGGTTAATGAGCGGGTGGGGCACGGCGAGCTGAAAACTATTTTGGCCAGTGGCAACAGGGATCATCTGGAGAAGTTCCTTTGGGGCAAGGATATATTGGACTTGCTACAACTGGGCGAGCCGGGTCTGTTTGGTGTAGATGAGTTTGTGGCATGTCTTAAGCCATTGCAGCATCGTGCTTACTCGATTTCTTCTAGCCCAAAGGCGCATGAGAATGAAGTGCATTTAACGGTTGCAGCGGTGCGTTGGGAGTATGGTGGACGTGAGCACAAAGGTGTGTGTTCAACCTATATGGCAGACCACCTACGAGCGGGCGATGAGGTGAGTATCTTTATGTCACCTAACCGAAACTTCCGCATCCCCGAAGACAATGATGCGCCGATGATTATGGTCGGGCCGGGTACGGGCATTGCGCCTTTCCGCGCATTTCTGGAAGAGCGCCGTGAGATTGGCGCGCAAGGGAAAAACTGGCTGTTCTTTGGTGATCAACACTGCGCCGATGACTTCATTTACGAAGATGAGCTGAAAGTCATGCAGCAAGATGGCTTGTTGACCCGTTTGGACCTGGCTTTCTCAAGGGATCAGGAGGAGAAAATCTACGTGCAGACACGCATGCGTGAGCATGCCGCAGCGCTGTATGCCTGGTTGCAAGAGGGCGGCTATTTCTATATTTGCGGGGATGCAACCCGTATGGCGAAAGACGTTGATGAGGCGCTGCATGAAATCATTCAACAGCAGGGTGGTATGGACGCAGAGGGCGCGAAAGCCTATGTGGATAACCTGAAGCGTGAGAAGCGCTACCTGCGAGACGTGTATTAATGATGAAAATCCCTGCGGTTCGTGCCTTTAACGAGGTTGTTACAATAACCGTGGGGGTACTTTACCAGCTTGATGAAACTCACTATTATCAGCCCTCTGGTAAGTCCATGACAGGTTGTCTCTAGTTGCGCGGGGCGCAGCGGCATTCCTGATTACCGTATTGAGAACAAAAACAGGAGTCTTCTCTATGATTCATTCATTGCTAAGTAAGCTAGATCGTCAAGTAAAATTTAGTCAAGCATCTGCACACTGCGATGTGCCTTGTGGCATCTACGACCCTTCAACGGCTCAAATTGCCGCGTTGACCGTAATTCGTATGATGGATCTGCTGGCAGAGCTGGGCGCGAAAGAAAGCCTGTCGCTGAAAGAGCACGCTCAGTTGTCACGTTTGGTTGCGCAAAAAGAAGAACACGCACTGAAAGCAAAAGAAGAAGTGCGCATCATTTGGGGTGACTACTTCAAACAGCCTCAGTTTGAGCAGGTTGCAGGCGTCCATGAGTTGGTACACAACATCATGATGCAGGGTTCCAAGTGCAGACAGAACACGGATCGCGCTATGGGCGAAGAATTCCTGAAGCTGATCAACGAGTTTGCGGAAGCATTCTGGAAGACCAAGGGCGTAGAAACTTACACTGCGACTTGCCCTTACCCACCAAGTGAGTCTGTGGTTTACCCTAAACTGGGTGGCTAATAAGCAAGGGTGTTACGCATTTTTCGGGTGACGGGTGACAGCATGAAGCCCGTGCTTGATGATGGTGATTTCGTGGTGGCACTCACGATCAGGCCAAAGCCAAAGCTCAATCGCTTACTGGTCGTGGATCATTCGGAATATGGCGTGATTATTAAGCGAGTCATCGGTGTTGAAGCCGATGGCTCGTGTTGGTTGGGGAGCGATAATCCCCGCGGCGTTAGTAGCAGCCAACTCGGTAAAGTGTCCCCTGAGCAAATTCTGGGTCTGGTGTTGTGGTGCATCAGGCGCTAGTAAACCATCGTTTTTATTGATCTCATTCGCTCAATTTCGCAGTCGTTGCGCACCAGACTCGTTATCGCATGTGTCTGGCAATTTCCTGAGTAAGCTGCAATAACGCCTGACTTTGTGCCGCCACGTAGGCATTGTAATCGCTGCCACTGACTTTGCTGGTAATAGTTGAGTTACGCACGGCAATTTCTTCACGACCTCTGAGCAAACGCCAGCGCGCCTTCAGCGTAACATTTTGGCCTAGTTTGCCATCTAATTGGTCAATATCAATTCGCACGCTGTACTTAGGTTTAAAGCTTAGTTTCCACGGATATTTTTCAACATTTTCAGTACCCAAAATTGCGGAGAAGTTATCCGTTAAGACCCGGCTCAAATCTTCTTTTAAAATCCCGCCCCATTGGTGCTTTTCAGCCATTGCTACCTCTGTGGCTGATTTGCGGGTAATAATCTGCGGGCGACGCAGCAGACGGGATAACCCAATCGGGCCAACGCCGATACGCAGTGATGGGTTATTTGCTTGAATGGTGGGCTTGCTGGAGGATAAAGCCAACGGTGTTAAGGAATAAAACCGCGTTCCCCCCAGCCCTTCATCATTATTCCCCAGCGTACTACAGGCGCTTAGCAAGCTTGCAAGAATGAGTGTGAGACCTCTGGATTGTGATAAAGAGAACATGGTTATTTTCCTAAAATCAATGAGTTAGGCTTGCGTTGCAGGGTATCTGCCAGCACAGTAAACGAATTGGCGGCTTCACTCAGATCATTGATCAATTGCTGGAAGCGATATTGCAGGGCGGAGTCCTCGCTCAAGGTTGCGTTAATACTGCGCTCAACGGTATGAGTGGCTTTGTTGATGCCGCCCAAGGTGCGCGAAGTATCCTTCTGCAAACGGACAACCGATTTGCCCACATTCTGCATCATCACCCGTGCGTCAATAATGGCCTTGCTGATGTCTTTTTCCAGTACACCTGTGGACTTGTTGAGTTGCTGACTCAATTTGCGTACATCAATGAGAGCGGTACTGGTATCTTTCTGCAAGGTACCTACGGCACCACTGATTGAAGTGGCTGCTTTACCGGCACTTTGCATCATTACACGAGCATCAATCATGGCGGTACTGGCATCCTTCTGTAATTTACCCACCCTGCTGCTGATTGATGTGGCTGCCTTGCCCGCATTTTGCATCATCACACGGGCGTCAATCATGGCCCGACTGGCGTCTTTTTGTAAGGTCTTTGTTGCATTATCCACCGTCCCCATCACTTTTCGTGCATCACCAAGTGCTAGTTGCAGGCTCTTGGCTGTCTTGCTGGCCTCGGCCAATAGCTGGGTGACTTCACCGGAGATACCTTGTTCTGCCAGCTCACGGGTAATGGTGTCAATGCTTTGACTGGTTGAGGCAAGGGACTTGAGTGTCTGCTTTAAGTCGTTCGACCCCAGCAATTGTGTCGCACTTTTCAGCGCAGCATTCAACTGCTTTGTAATGTCGGAAGGATCAAATTGGGTTAGCGAGGGTTTCGCTTTAATACTGGGGAAAATACTGGCGTAATGATCATTCAGTTTGACCAGTGTGGTGAAATTCTCACCCGTCTGGGGAGTCATGGTCAAACTAATAAACTGCGTGCCGGTTAGAATACTGTGTGATACCAGTTGCGCACGAAGTCCTTTTTCCACCAAGGATTGCAGGAGCTTTTCAGCGTCCAGGCGGTTACTGTTGGCAGATAGTTTATCAACATGCAGTGCCGCGTGAACTTGGGTGCGAATGGAGCCCGTTTCTGGATTGGGGCTAAGCAGGATTTTCTCAACCTGGCCCAGCTTAATCCCCTGATATTTCACGGGAGCACCTTCATACAGCGCGTGTAGTGTATCCTCAAAGTACATGACGTACTTGAGCTTATTATTCCCCGATGTATCTTCTTTGGCTTGGTGAAAACTATTGTACAGCTTAAATGTGTTTCTTCCATCCAGCGGGTAGCCCACTTCTTTCTCATCTGTTTCAAAAGCAATGCCACCGATTAACAAGGAGGTAAGGGACTCAAGTCGCGCATTGACCCCTTGAGTCGTCAGGTCAACCTCAAAGCCACTGGCATTCCAAAAGCGTGTATTGGTGAGAATTTTTTTGTGATAAGGCGCGTTGACAAAAATATCCACATCAACTTTTTGGGTATCGGGGTTCAGGTGATACCCCGTGACTTGTCCCGCATTGAGCTGACGATAATAAACCGGCGAGCCAATATCTAATGAGCCGAGGCGGTCAGTACTTAACACCAGCGCTATGCCATCGCTCTGAATACTCACGGTTGGTGGTTGAGTTAAGCCCTCGTATTCCTTCTTGTTTGGCCCTGCTATTCCTGGCTCCATGCCAATATTAATACCTGATAGCAGGGTTTGCAGGCCACTGACACCCCGCAGTGTGACCCGTGGGCTGACAATCCAGAATTGAGTTTCCGGCCCTAGATTTTTTTCCATGTCATTATAAATCTCAACAGTGACACGGACAGTTTTAAGGTCAGGAGACAGGCCAACCTTACGCACAATACCGACATCAACGTCTTTGTATTTCACCATTGTTCTGCGTGCTTCAATGCCTGAAGCCTGATCAAAAGTAATGACAATAAATGTGCCACGTTCGGAGTAATACTTATACGCCAGCCAGCCCGCAATTAGGGCGGCAACGAGCGGGATAAACCAAACCAGGGAGAAACGGGGCTTCTTGGTGACTTCTGCTTCGGGCAGTGGGTAATCAGACATCGGAAGAATCCTCAATGACGTCCCAGATCAGGCGTGGGTCGAATGTGTGAGCGGCAACCATTGTTAGAATAACCACGGCTGCAAATGAAAGTGCGCCTATACCGGGAGTAACCGTGGCCGCATTACCGAATTGCACCAATGCCACTAAAATGCCAATAACAAAAATATCAATCATCGACCAGCGCCCGATAAACTCAGTGAGTCGGTATAGTTGTGTCCGTTCGCGGGGACGCCAGTGACTGCGCAGTTGGATGCTCACTAACAGGCCTAAGAGCGTCAGTAACTTGGCAATGGGAATGACAATACTGGCGAGAAATACCAGCAGTGCCAGTGGCCACATGCCCGCCTGAAGTAGGGTTACTACCCCCGACATAATCGTATCGGGGTGGCCATCGCCCCACATAACCACGGTCATAATGGGGAACACATTGGCGGGGATGTATAAAATCATGGCCGCAATGACTAAAGCCCAAGTTCGACTGAGGCTATTCGGCACGCGCGAGTGAATCAATGAGCCACACACATAGCACCGCACTTGTTTTTCTCCCGCCTCATCGTCGAGTAGCTCCGATGGCCGGCGATTTAAATGGTGACAAAACTGGCAAGCAATCAAGCCCGCCTTACGCGCTGTCATCATGGTTTAGACTTCCGTAAATGATCCCAGACATCGTCAGGGTTCAGTGTCAAACTGAGCACTGTCAGAGTAATAATCAACATAATGAACGCATACAGTGAAATACCGGCAATGACCTCGGTAATATCTGCCAACTTTACGGCAGCCACAATTAAGGCCAGTAAAAAGATTTCTAACATGCCCCACGCGTCAGTACTGCGTAAAAAGCGAAACAGGGGAGCGATGGCCGGTGTGAAATGATTCATGCGAACAGTGGTAAACACATAAATCATGCCCAGCAAACTAAACAGTGGAAACAAGATAGTGGTGAATAATATCAGCAGACCAAGCGATGGCATATCTGCATTAAATAAGGCAAGCGTTGCGGAGATCAGGTTACCGTGTTGCGTTATACCTAACACTTTTAATGAGATCAGCGGAAATAAATTTGCCACCAAAAATAGAATCAGTCCCGTAATGGCTAGTGCCAGACTGTAATCCAGTGAGTTAGCATAGATACGCCTGAGCAGTGCGCCGCAGCGTTGACAGCGGGCAACCTCGCCATTGTCTAAATCAGGAAGTTGCTGGAGTAAATCGCACTCGTGGCACGCTCTTGTGGTGCGGCAATCCAGCGATTCTAGTTCCTCTCGTGTCATACTTTAATTATTTTTGTTTATGGTTCGGCGGATTCTACCACATTATGGCAGTAGTCGAGTGTTATTGCGGTTTGGGAGGGGTGTTTAATTTTTGAATGAGCAGGCCTCCCAAAATGAGCACTAGACCGATGAGTGTTGATGGCAGGATTGGTTCCTCAAGTAGCACATTAATAATCATTAGCGACAGGATGGGGGAGATAAAAATCAGGTTGGCAATGCTGGCGGTGCTATTGGTTAGACGCATGGCCGTTAGCCAAAAAATAAAACTCAGGCCCATCTCAAATAACCCAACGTAAATCGCTCCTGCAAGTCCTTGCCACGGCACTGCGATTAGCTCTCCGGCCACGGCACAATAGACAAAAATCATCGGCAGGGCGCAACTGAAGTTTAAAAACAGTGTTGTTAGCGCATCCCCTTTCTGGCGTGTATTTAAAAGCCAGTACAACGCCCACAGCACCGTACTGGCCAGTGCCCAAGCGACACCTTCCAGGTTTGAAAACTCCAGTCCCAATACATCACCGCGCGTGGCAATGACCAATACACCGCTGTAACACACCAAAGCAGCAATGCCTTCGTATAGTTTTAACTTATGCCCAAGCAAGGGAATGGCTAATAGCGTGAGGGTTAGTGCCCAACTGTAGTTGAGAATCTGCGCCTCTTGTGCGGGGAGCAATTTATAAGCTTGAAACAGTACCAAATAATAAATAAACGGATTCATTGCGCCAAAAAACAAGGCGTATTTATAGTCACTCCAAGAGGCTGAAAATGCACTTTTTAATCGACCCTTTGCCAGCAAAATAGCCGCCAAAAATAACCAGGAGCTAAGGCTTGCATACAATAATAATTGTGCAGGGGACAGGTATTGCAGGCTTAACTTAAACGCTGTGGCAACTGTTGACCAGCACAACACGGCCGCGATACCGAAAGCGTAAGCCTTTCCTTGTCGGGATAATTGGGGCATTGGCTGGATAACCCTGAGCGTGGAAAAATGCTCATTTTAAGGGCTAAAAAATGGTTTGTCGCGGCTTGTTCGTGCTTTATGATCTACAGTCAATTTAATCATAAGGTGATGCCATGAGTGATGACGCAACAGTTCAACAAATCCTAAACGAATCAAAAACAATAGCGGTAGTCGGCATTTCTCACAAACAGGAACGCGCCAGCTATAAGGTCGCTAAGTTTCTAATGGAAAAGGGTTATACCGTGATCCCTGTCAACCCTAAATATCAAGAGTTGCTAGGTCAGACCTGCTATGCCACGCTGGAGGATATTCCGGTGCCAGTTGACATGGTGGACTGTTTCCGGCGTTCTGAAGATATTCCACCGATTGCGGAATCCGCAATTAAAATTGGCGCGAAAGTACTTTGGATGCAGTTGGGTGTAGTGAATGAAGAAGCCGCTCAAATGGCTGAGGCAGCGGGGTTGAAAGTGGTGATGGATAAGTGTCCCAAGATGGAATATCGGGGGTAGTGTGGGCTTCTCGGAAAAAAATCTGAAGGATAAGAATGGTATCCTCAACAAATGGATGAAATTCGTTATTTGAAGAATTAACCCAATGTGTCAGATGAGGTTCGAGTTGGTGATAATTTTTGTGGTGGCTTTGGATAACTCCGCGCAATAGCGCAAGTCGCCCGCGCGGTTTTTTGTTTAACCAGCACTAATTCCGCTGCTTCACCCGTTATTAACTGCGCCGCATAAAGTGCCGCAGATTCCGCAACGCCATATACTCCAGTAACAGCAAACACATAATCCGACTTTGTGCTGAGTTGATCTTCCACCATACTTAGTGCAGCAGCGTTGTAAGTACGAAACGGCTTGCCCAGTTGCTCGGCTAATCGAATCAGTCCTGTCTCGTCGGCTTTTAAGTCAATGCTGTTAATGTCACTGATCTGCTCATTGTCTAGTCCGGCTTGTGCCAAGCAGTTGCTAAGCAATTCCGCCAAATGGTGTTCAGGGCAGTGTCGCTCGCAGCCCATGCCGACACTGTAAACCGGTTTGAGATAAGGTTTGGCGGTGGTCATAACCAGTTGTGCCCCCAGCATTTTGGATACTTGCGCCGCCCAGTCGTTGGCTCCACCTTCGTGCCCTGAGAGCAGGGGGATCACAAATTGCCCCAGCTCGTCCAGCACCAATACTGCGGGGTCTGTGTGTTTGTTATTCAGGACGGGGGCGAGTGTGCGAACTGCAATGCCTGTGGCACAAATTAGAATCAGCCGCTCGCCGAGGCGAAAGGCATTTTGGACGCTGGTCTGAAATGGCTTGGGCTTGTACCAATGTTCGCTATCGGCGATGGCTTTATTGAGTCGTTGCCCAAGTCGTTGTCCTGCATCGGTTAGGGAGACAATTCGGATCATTAGCTTCGGTCACGCTGTCTGCGAATCACCACAAAAACCGAAAAGTAGGGGCCGATTGTGTGTGGCAGGGTACTAACATCGTGCACAATTTTTTCCTCATCGCGGCTGATGTATTCCAGATAATGCGCGTCAGTGCTGCGATTTGTTTCCTGTAATATACCCAGTAGGCGTGAGCGTGAGCGGCCTGCTTTCATAATCACCACGGTGTCGTGGTTCAGCAAGGTATTGCGGATGTGTTCATCACTGTGTCGCCCACTGATTACCGCAAAAGACTCCTTGAGCAATGTTAATGGTTTGAGCAAAGCTGCAGATGCAGAGTGTAGCGAGGAAATGCCGGGTACGACCTGGCAAGGGTAGTCATCCCCCAAACGATCCAGTATATAGGTAAATGAGCCGAAAAATAGCGGATCACCTTCGCACAGGAACACCACATTCAGTCCCTTTTCCAGGGACTCTCGAATGTGTGTGGCGGCGGTGTCGTAGGCTGCATTGGCCAGTGATCGGTCTGTTGACATGGTAATGGGTACGGCAATTTCGACCAGTGGCTTGGGGGCGGTGGCAATGCTGTGTGCGGCGATATGTCTGGCCTGAGAGTCACCACCAGAAATTCCGATATAGCTAATGACATCCGCTTCGTGGATCAGGCGATGTGCCTTTAAAGTCATTAATTCAGGGTCGCCGGGGCCAACGCCTACGCCGTAAAGTGTGCCATAAGGTGTTTGTGTCATTGTTGATGCTTGGTAAATTTAAACAGTGTCACCGGCAGGCTGGGACGGTAGAGTAAGTGTCCGGCCAGCTCGCCGCCTTTGTTGATGCCAATTTGCAAGGTTTCAGTGGCAGATTTTGGCAAGGATTCTGCGAATTGGATTAGGGATGCTTTGCTGGTTTCCATAACGGCACTGGTGACGATCACCCCCTGTGGTGGCAGGTTTTCCCAAAGTGTTGCCAGTAAGCTAGGGAGCTCGCCATCGCTACCGCCAATAAAAATTTTATTGGCAGCGGGTAATGTGGCAAGGATGCCCGGCGCACGTCCGTTGATGGGATTTAGGTTCTCGGCCACGCCAAACCGTTGTTGGTTTTGTGCCAGACAGTTAAAGCGTGTGGCATGGTGTTCAATGGCATAAACATGGCCTAATGGGTTCCACAATGCCCACTCCACGGCCACACCGCCGCAGCCTGCACCAATATCCCAGCCAATATCAGCGGGCGCAGGCTGGAGTAGGGATAAAACCGCCAGCCGTACTTCACGCTTGGTAATTAGGCCACGTCCGGCTTCGTTATTGGTGATGAAATGTTGATCGGCAATGCCGGGGAAGCTGGGTAAATAGCGGGATTGCCCAATGACTTTGATGATAGTGACGTGAAGTGGGTCGAATCGGGTATCAGGTGATGTTACTGACTTGTCGCACAATGCCGACACGCTAAATTTACGCACTAGCTGATTCTGATAACCCAGTCGTTCACAAACCCACAGTTGAGATTCAGCAAAACCGGCCTCCTCACACAGGGCGGCCAATGCGGGCGGGGTGCTGTGTTGGTCGGTCAGTACAACCAGATATTGCTGCTGTGCCAGATGGCGGCGTAGCGACAATACGGGGCGTCCGTGTAAGCTAATGACCTTGGCATCTTGCAGCGACAAGCCAATGCTGTGGCAAGCGGCTTGAATGCTTGATATGGCAGGATAAAAGCGTAAGCGTTCGGCACTAAATTGCTGCGATAACCAGCGACCAATTCCATAATAAAGTGGATCACCTGAGGCCAAGATGACGACTTGCTCTGCACCGGATGTATTAATCATCTCTTTCAAGGTGCTTAGCTTGGGCAGCAATCTTTGTTGCGGCTTAGCGGCTTGAGCCGTTTGGGTATCGGCATGCGTTTGGGTGGTGTGAACGTCTATGGCGTCTGTATTATGGTGCGGGCTATGTTGTGCGCCAGCGTTAAGCGCAGCGTGATCGGGGCATGGCGTGTTTTTGCGTGCGTGGCTTAGCACCGGCTGGATGATGTTAAGCTGTCGCTCAGAGCCAATCACCAAATCAGCAGTCAGTAACGCGGTGCGAGCCTCATCAGAAAACTGTCCTGATTCAGTGACACCCAGGCCGATCACATGAATTATTGGAGACGCCTTGGTATCTTCTGGCGCACTTGGGGCTTGGCTGGTTGTGTGTTTCACTGTCATCAGTACCATTCACCATTCAGGCAGCGCAGTAGTGCATTACAACTGGCTGAGGATACCGCACTGCCGCCCATACGACCCAGAATGGTTATGCATTCAATCCCCAGTTTCTCATGTACATCCCACAAGGCTTGCTTGGATTCTGCCGCACCCACAAAGCCAACCGGCATACCAATAATCAAAGCAGGTTTGGGCGCACCTTGTTCAATCATTTCTAACAAGCGGAACAGTGCTGTGGGTGCATTACCGATAATCACCACACTGCCTGCCAGACCGTCCTGCCAGTAATGAAGTGCGGCCATTGAGCGGGTTTCGCCGTGGCTTTTGGCGCGTTCAATGGTGCGTGGGTCATTCAAAAAGCACAATGGCTCATGCGTTATCATGCGCTTTGTTAGTCCCTGTTTAACCATTTCGACATCGCACAAAATGGCTGCATTCGCCGCCAATGCGGTCAGGCCATTCTCACAGGCGTGGGTACTAAAGCGCACGTGTTCGGCCACTTCAGGAATACCGACACTGTGTACAATTCGCATCACGACCTGCTGTTGTTCACGGCCGAGTCCCTCAAGATTGGTTAATTCGCGGATTTGCCGGAAGCTTTCCTGCTCAATCGTTTTTGGGGAAGTGATGTAATCAAAAGGCATGGGGTGCTCATGTTTGGTCAATGGCCGCTGATTATAACTTAATCTGTGATGAGCATGAGGAGTGAGATTCAGGGATGTGGGTTGACTTCGGTGGGATGATGGACGCTCTAATAACATGACCGGAATGTTTAACGCTCTGGCAGCGAGGAGTTTTGCCGGTAATGTACCGCCACTGTGTTTGCTAACAATGACTTCAATCTGGTGCTGTTTCAGTAAGTTAACTTCATCCTGCAATGCAAACGGCCCGATGCCCTGAACCCATGTCATCCAGTCATATTGTGCGTGTGTGGGTGTGACGGCAGTGCGGTGGATAAACCGCTGGTAAGGCTTGCGGTGCATACGCAAGGCCGCCAGCATGGGTTCGTTGAGTTGCCCTTGTGTCAACAGTATCGAGCGATAAGGGGCAAGGCTGCGCAGCAAACTATCCCAGTCGGTAAAGTGTTGCCAGTGATCCTCAGAGGTTGCTTGCCAGTTGGCACGTTGGTAGCGCCAATACAGTATGCCGGTTTGTTGTGCGGTGCGCTCGGCGGTTTGTGTCATCGTCTCGGCGAAAGGGTGGGTGGCGTTGAGGATGCCGGTAATACGTCGTTTACGGATAAAATGCGCTAAGCCGCCACGCGCCGAAAAGCCGCCGCTGATTACTGCACAAGGCAAGTTGGGCTGTCGTACGATTCCGGCAATGCTGTAAATGACAGGCACCCCACCATTGTGAAGCTGTCGCGCGATTTTTTTAGCTTCCAACGTACCGCCGAGAAGAAGTATTGTCATGTGATCGCTCTTTAAGATTGGCCCTGCCTCGCCTACCGTAAATTAATATATCGAGATGTTGCAAGGTGTATTTCGATGCAATATCCTGTCGCCCCTGTGTATGCAAAAATTAAAATATGCGGGATTATTGTTATTAGAAGGAGTTTGTAATATGTATGCGGTAAAACGATTGGTTGCATTGAGCGTTGGGTTGCTGCTTGTGACCATGACCTCTGGCGTATTTGCACATACCGGGGCAGGCGGTATATCCGGTGGCTTCATGAGTGGTTTCTCTCACCCTATCGGTGGCCTGGATCACATTACAGCGATGTTTGCAGTTGGCTTGTGGGGCTTTTTTCTGGGCCGCCCAGCGGTGTGGATTCTGCCGATAGTTTTCCCGTTGGTAATGGCCTTTGGTGGTGTATTGGGGCTGATGGAGATTCCTGTGCCTATGATTGAGCCGGGCATTGCGGTGTCATCCATTGTTCTTGGTTTGCTCATTGCACTGGCGATAAAAGCGCCGATGTGGGTGGCTGCGGTTATTGTAGGCGCATTTGCTATTTTCCACGGCTATGCACACGGAGCAGAGCTACCATCAGCCGCAAATCCGTTGGCATATAGTCTTGGTTTTGTGATTTCCACAGGTTTGCTGCATTTGGCCGGTATTGCCTTTGGTGAGCTGGGACGTTTCTCGTGGGGCCTCTATGTGGTACGCGGTGGCGGTGCCTTGATCGCCTTGGCTGGAGTGGGTTTCCTGACTGGGACAATTTAACTCAAAGAAAAAATGGAAAGGTGCGATGGCCCTGTCTTACTTGCCTTCGCATCGGCACTACGAAATATGCCACTCGCAAGCGCCTGTTTATCAGGCGTTTTGCTTTTCAGAAGGGACGACTTTGGACTGGGTTTACGATGTTAGTGCGTTAATGTCGTCTTGCGCCCAGCCCACCTTTTCACCGGCGCGATTTACCGCCCACACCTCGACCCATATATCTTGCTGAATTGTTTTTTTGGCAACGGCCAAAGCATTGCTGCAAATTCGGCTGGCCAGATCAATGCCTCGCTGTTGGCACAAATTCAGCGCTTCAATACTGGTATTTGCCTGCTGAATTTGCTGTTGCAGTGGCTTATCAGCGCCTTCTGCCTTGGCGCAGTTTGCAAGGTAGTCAAAATCGACGGAAGATGCGCGGCTGTGCAAATCCAAATGCCCCACCGACAGCTTGGAGAGCTTGCCAAAACCACCGCAAATACTCAGGCGCTTGACTGGATGATGTCGCAGATACTTTAACACCGCACCCGCAAAATCCCCCATTTCAATCAACGCCATGTCTGGTAAGTCATATTGGCGCTGGATAAAGGTTTCACTACTGTTGCCAGTACAGGCGGCAATATGCGTCATCCCATTGGCGCGCACCACATCAATGCCTTGGTGGATTGATGCAATATAGGCCGAACAGGAAAAGGGGCGAACAATACCAGTGGTGCCAAGGATTGAAATGCCACCGACAATACCAAGCCGCCCATTCATGGTTTTGAGCGCAATTTTCTCGCCATTTTCTACGCCCACGGTGACTTCGAAGCCGTCATTGTAGCGGAAGGTTGCCGCTAACTCCCGCAGATGCTCACGGATCATTTTGCGTGGCACAGGGTTGATCGCCGGTTGGCCAACTGGAATCACGATGCCCGCACGGGTCGCACTACCAACACCTTCACCGGCCTTAAATACAATAGGGATTGCAGGGGGCTGGGGTGGCTGACTTAATGCGCTGGCTTCACTTGGGAATGACTTTGCCTTTGTCGCCTTATTGGGAGCAGTGGGCAAATCGTCCTGAGCCTGTTGTAGAGCTGTTGCACGATCCAGCAAACGCAGTTTTACATAAACTCGCGCCCCGTGAGTAGCATCGGGGTCATCACCGCCATCCTTAATCGTGGAGGCGGTCGCACTGTCAGCATCGTACTCCAGGCGAGTGATTGGCATAGTCACTCGTTTACCTTTTGGCAGGGTGATCTCGACGGAATCCAGTTGTTTATTGGCCAGTAGGCAATGCGCTGCCGCAACAGTACAGGCCGTGGCGCAACTGCCAGTGGTGAGGCCGGTACGCAACGGGCGGGATTGTTCGTCGGTTTCGGGTTTCATTCGAGCATGATAAGCGATTAGTGACGAATGCCCCAAGTGGTCGATGGGCTTTTAATCTTGCGGGCGCGTGCAAATGCCTTAAATTCATAATTTTTCAAATCTTTCAGACGGCTCGAGCTTTAAGTTGACGAGTATGGCGTGTCACCTTGGTGAGAATAAAATGACAGCAAAGAGCTCAGGTGGGTGCTATTCTCCGTGTGAATAGCGTATTAGCATACCGGAGCTTAAAATCATGAAGAACTTAGCAGCAGAAGCACCTCAGGAGGACGCTGACAAAGCAACTCCCGTAACAGGTGGGTGTATTTGTGGTGGTGTCCGCTACGAAGTATCAGACCGTAGCAAACTCCGTCAGGTGATCGCGTGCCATTGTGAGCAATGCCGCCGGTTTAGTGGTCACTTTGTTGCCGCCAGCGGCGCACGATATGAGCATTTCACCTGGCTAAATGATGAAACCTTGCGTTGGTATGCCTACCGACCGAATATTCGCCAAGGTTTTTGTGGGGAATGTGGTTGTAGCTTGTTTTTTGACTACCCAAAAGGCTCCCGGTTATCCATTGCCGCCGGATCGTTGGATGACAGTAGTGGAATATCCATCGTGGCACAGATTTATTGTGCCGAGGCAGGGCAGTATTATCAGGTGTCTCAGGAAGGTGAGATGGTTGATGGAGGAAATGTATCTGTTGCTTGTCCAGATTAGTACACAGGCGCCCGGTATGAGGTAGGATTCACACCTTATCAACAGATCATTCAAGGTGCGGGTATGGAAGCGGATTTTTGGCATAAGAAGTGGGAAAATAGTCAACTCGGATTTCACGAAAGTGACACGAATCCCTTGTTGCTGCGCCATTTTCAGCGTTTAAATCTTGATGCGGGCGCACGAATATATTTGCCCCTGTGTGGTAAGACGCGGGATATTGCCTGGCTGCTGGAGAAAGGCTACCAAGTGGTGGGGGTTGAGCTAAGTGAGGTTGCAGTCAAACAGTTATTTGAAGAACTGGGTGCTGTGCCGGAAGTATCGTCACTGGGTCAATTAATGCACTATCATGCAGAAAGCATTGATATTTACGTGGGGGATATCTTTGACATAACGGCGGATGTTTTAGGGTCGGTTGATGCCATTTATGATCGCGCAGCCCTAGTCGCCTTACCGCCTGAAATGCGTGTGGAATACACACAGCACCTACGAGAGACAACGGCTCACGCCAAGCAATTACTCATCTGCCTTCAGTACGATCAGCTTCAGATGTCTGGGCCTCCGTTCTCGGTTCGGGCAGATGAAGTGCGTCAGCATTACGCGGCAGATTATGACGTAACGCAACTTGAAGTAGTGGATAGAGGAGAAAAGCTGAAGGGGCGTGTTGAGGTGACTGAGGTGGTCTGGTTGCTGGTTTGATGCCACTATTACTGCCGATCTGTCGGTATGTAAGGTTAGAAAGTATTGGCTTTTGACAGTCAGTATTTGCCTTAACAGTGCCGAAAGTGGCTACTCTGTAAGTAGGCAGGTGCTAGATTAGCCTGATCATGTATCTGCAGGACTCCTATGTTGGAATCAACGGTCACTTTAATCATTTTTTTGTTCCCACTGGCTTACAGTCCAGGCCCTGGGAATATGTTTTTTGCCGCGAGTGGGGCAAGATTTGGTTTTCAAAAAACGATACCGGCAATTCTTGGATACCATGTTGCCACCTGGCTGATAACTTTTGCGATTGGGTATGGTTTTTTGGAAATTGCAGAAAACTACCCTAACGCTTTTTTGTACATTAGTTATGCAGGGGTATTTTATGTACTGTATCTCGCGTGGTCATTTTTTCATGCGGATAGGACAGATGGTAAACAAGCCCCCAGTGACATTGGTTTTTGGGATGGAGCGATATTGTTGGTACTTAACCCGAAAGCGTACGTTATTATTTCCACAATGTTTTCTCAATTTTTAGCACCCGAAAGTCACCTGTTTCTGGTCATTTGGATTACAACAGTATTCACCCTGAACAATTTACTGGCATTTTGTCTGTGGGGATATGTGGGTGACAGATTGCTGTCACGGTTCAGGCAGGAAAGTAATGAAAGAAGATTAAATATCGCTCTTGGTTGTGTGCTGGTTGGTGTCGCTCTATGGATGCTCTTCAAACTGGCGGAGCACTGATACGTGACTACTATGAGTGTCGAAGCTACACCATCATTTAATGCGGATGTGCTTGCACTGTCCGGTTTGACTCTTGAGCAGTGCCAAAGTGCCAGACAGTCCCGTGATAGTCGGTTTGATGGCCGATTCTTCGTTGCTGTCAAAACCACAGGTATTTTCTGCCGCCCCATTTGTCCCGCCAACCTGCCCAAGGAAGTGAATGTTGAATACTTTATCAATCAGGCGCAGGCATTGCAGTCCGGGTATCGACCTTGCTTACGATGTCGCCCGGATAGTGCGCCCGGTTCGTGGGCCTGGAAAGGCGTAGAGACTACGTTTCAACGTGCCGTTAAAATGATCGATCAGGGTGAATTGC
>PDPG01000033.1 GCA_002747455.1 Pseudomonadota bacterium
TTACCAGCGTTGGCTTGGCATCTTTTGGATAGGCAAAATCCCGATCTGCCGCACCACGGGTAACTTGCAGATAGATCAAACCTTCATCCAGCGAGTTACGCTCAATAAGCTGCATCTGTGCCGCTTCAATCTCTTCATCGGTCGCTGGTGATGGCATATTCAGCTCAGATAAAGAGCGACGTAAACGCATCATATGGCCCTGGTTATCCACCAACTTACCACGCAGTACTGAACTGACCTCATAAACACCGTCCGCGAATAAGAAACCACGGTCAAATACCGACACGCTCGCCGCTTCTTCTGCAACAAATTCGCCGTTTACATACACTATTCTGCTCATAAAAATACCTTCCTTAAAATTGCGTCAAACCCAACACCTGGCCCAAGCCAAAAACAAGCGATAAACGCTCTGGTTGCACTCGCCGTCAATTATGCTGGGATTATATTCCCGCTCATAAGACCAGTTTAAATATAATGCTGGAGCCAGCTAAACACCACTTGGCCAGGCAAGGGTGAGCCGACCTGTCGCCAGTGAGTTTAAGAATTAAGAAGCTTTGGAAATACGCGCAGTTACTTCAATTTCCAACTTCATGGCATCGTCCAGCAAGCCTGCGAAAATCGCAGTTGCAGCAGGTTTTGCCACACCAAGATACTGACTAAATACCGGCCAACACGGTTCAAAATCTGCCTTGTCAGGAAAGATATAGTGAACACGAACAACATCATCCAAACTACTGCCCGCCTCCTTCAATGCCTGGGCAATGTTTTTAAAGCATTGATCCGCTTGTTCAACCACGCTGTCGGAGATCGACATATCATCGTAGTTATAGCCAGTAGTGCCGGATACAAAGACATAATCGCCATCGACAACCGCGCGTGAGTATCCGATTTTTTGCTCAAATTCAGAGCCAGAAGAAATAAGTTTACGTTTCATTGTTGCCTTGTTTGTTGTAGATTGCTGGGTGGTTGTGTAACATTTGCTGCACTCTTGGAATACTAACAGAAGATGCTCGTCAGTTGGTTTCTATTAATGCTATGGGTTCCGTGATACTTAATTGGAACGTGCTTTTTGTGTAACATACTAAAGGAATTTACGCATACCCCTACTATGGAGAGCATCTTCTTTTAACCCTTTCCCCCACAGACCTATGAAAATGCTCCGATTAACAACTAATGGCTCCATAGGTATAGTTTTTGCCTTGCTAGCCGTTCTTTGTTGGTCAACGGCAATTGTTTTAAGTAAACAAAGTCTTGAACTGTTTGATTCAAATCAGTTATTTATAACTCAATTACTTTCTGCCACAGTTTTTTCATGGCTATTTCTAATATTAAAAAAACAAAAAATTTCACTGCAGCCGGACATGCTGAAAATTTATCTACTAGGGTTCTTGGAGCCGTTTTTAGCTTACACATTTAGCTTGTATGGAATGACATTAATATCTGCCAGCACGACTTCTATTTTATTTTCAACAGAATCACTGATGATTGTGCTTTTGTCATTCTTGTTACTTAATAATCATATTGACAATAAAACGCTTTTTTTTGCGCTATTAATTATTTCATTTTCAGGGGTAGTGCTGGTTGCATTACCAGATATCACAGCTTCAGAAAAGGACAACCTATGGGGATATTTGTGGGTATTATTAGGCGTTTTTTGTGCCGCTCTCTATGTGTTCTTATCCTCACAAATAGTCGCTAATCAACAACCTGTCGCATTGTTAACAGGACAACTTAGTTTTTGTAGCATATTAAGTTTATCCATTTTCCTTCCATTCATTACCTGGGAAAAGCAGCCATTTAATGAAAACGTAGTAGCTATTATTTCCGGCATATTGCAATACTTTTTGGCATTTGCTTTTTATCTGCATGCCCTAAAATATATCTCTGCAAATTTGGCTGGAATGATGCTGTACTTTATCCCTGTTGCCGTAATGATAATGTCTTTCTGTTTTTTATCAGAAACTATTCACTTAGTACAGATTATTGGCGGAGTGCTCACGGTACTTAGTGTAGCCTATTTGGCTTACAGGTTTGAGTAGAAAAAATCCCAAAATACTGCAAAATAGTTGTTAACAACTTGCGGATATTCTGAAACAACACGGTTGCAAGAATCCAACGAGGATGCAGCACTTTAACGCGACGCAAGAGTCGAAGCATTTCACTTATACGGCTGGCGGCGACCCCGACCCACCTTCAAGCCCCAACGAAGCAATATACTCTCGCCGCTTATCCTCCGCCTCGTCCCCAAAGAAAATCTTGCACGCCTCCTTCAGCCCCGGCGCATCAATAATTTCCTCATGCCGCACTACTTGAGCAATTTTTGAACGACGGCGTAGAAAGTCTTCCAGCTTGGTAATCATTTCATGCCGCGCAGTATATTCAATCTCACAACGCAGATACTCCGCACTTTTCATCAAGCGCTCGGCTTTGCTGGGGTCACGACGAATATCCTCCAGCAATTCCAGCGAACGCCCACCATAACGCCGCCATAAGCGCTGCGTCAGTGGTTCGGATGAGCCTTCCACCGTGTAGGCATCCAAATCCATCAATTTAGCCTGGTGATAAAACTCCTCGCGTACCGAGTCGCCATCTTCGCCGTACCATTTAAAGTGTTGGTAGGGCAGTGCAATACCCATGTCATGTACCAGGTCAGCAATTTCATTACCCACATTAATGCAGTCAGTGGTTTTGCCACCAAAGATACTAATGTGCTGATCCTGCGGGTTGGCATCTATCGCATGTTTACGCGACAACTTCAGCCAATTCGCTATCCCATCCCCGCCTTTTTGCGCCAGTGGGCGCACACCACACCGCTCGGCAATAACATCCTTTTGGGTAATTACTTTGTCCAGTTTGAGCAGATTATTAATATTTTTCAGCACAAACTTGCGGTCTGCCTCAGTCACCATCACATCGGGGCTGTCCACTTGTGTATCAGTGGTGCCAACGCAAGTCTTATTCCCCATCGGAATCACAAAAAACAAACGCCCATCACTGGCAAAAAAGGTCAAAATGCGTTTCGCCGGTGTCACCTGATCAATAATCAAATGAATGCCTTTTGACAGCAAATGGCGGTGCTCGGTTGTCTGTTTCACTTTTTGATTATGTGCATCCACATACGGGCCACAGGCATTAATCAGCACCTTTGAGCGAATGGTAAAAGTTTCATGGGTGATGGCGTTGCGAGCGGTGGTTATCCAGATACCATGCTCCCGCTTAGCACCCAGCGACTCCACATAGTTCGCCGCTACACAGCCATAGTTCATGGCAGAACGGATAAAGTTAAAGACAAATCGTGCGTCGTTATCAAACAGGTAAGCATCGGAGTATTCAAAACCACCTGCGGCATTGTCGATATTGATGACCGGCTCGCGTTCCTGAATAGTATTGACCGTCATATAGTCAGGAGCCTGCGTAAAGCAACGCCCGATCACCCAATAAAACAGCGTGCCCAAGTAGACAAGCCACGACGGAAAACGAAAGCCTTTGGAAATGGTCGTGAGAAAGCGAATCTCTTTCACCGTCGAGGGGTAGCTTTTCATCAGGTGATTGCGGCTTTTGCACAGCTTGTTCACCAAAAAATACTCGTGAGATTCCAGATATTTAATGCCACCCCATGCCAGATTCGAGGAGTTGGAACTGGTCAGTCCGGCAAAGTCGCCCCGATCAATTAATGCAACCTGTGCGCCTTTCGCTGAGAGGGATGCCGCTGAAACTGCGCCATTAATGCCACCACCCAAGACCAATACATCAAAAACCCGATCTTCAGACTTCATGCGCTCAATATTGCTGCTTCGTAAACTCATGGCTTATTGCTTTCGCTTTACTTATCAATTAAGCTCAATTGTCTTCGTTTATTTTCGTTTTTTCAATATTATTTTCATTTCAATCTATTTACATTCGACCAGCCACGCTGAGGCATAGAGCTTCCGGCGTTGCAGACAGGAGGCTCAGGCGCTTGATACTGGTGATGCGTTCTGGCGTTTACTGGGTTGAGGGCAAATTAGTCAGAAACTCTGCTATATCCGCATACACCTTATTCAGATGGCGCAGTGGTTGGGCAATCGACCCCACAATCAGAAGATGGTCGGTTCCTGGATAGAAGCGACTGTTAACATCAACACCATTCAAGGCGAGCGCCTCAGAAAACGTGCGCGAGTGGTAGGGCAATACACGATTGTCATCTGCACCTTGCAGCAATAACACTGGCGGTAATCCGGGACGGATGTAATCAATCGGCTGTGAGCGCTTCCCCGCGCCATCAAAAACACCGACAATTTCTGGATATTCCAGCGTTAGGTCATACGGCCCAGCCAAACCAATCAGGCCAGCAACCCGCCCTTTTACCCGACGATTATTTAAGTAACTGCGATCCGTGAACAGCATGGCCGCACTGTGCGCTCCAGCAGAGTGCCCCATCAGTACAAATTCATTCAGCGGGCGATCCAGCAAAGTGTCTGCGCGTAATTCGGTCGCCTTGATGGCTTTCGCAATGTCGTCGATAAATACCGGAAATTTAACCTGCGGGTAAAGCTGGTAGTCTGGAATAATCACCGTATGACCCAGTTGTGTCAGCGCATGACCAATAAACTTATAGTCGCTTCTATTACCAGTACGCCATGCGCCACCGTAGATAAACACTACCGGCGGCTTGCCCTGATCGATTCGTGGGCGATAAACATCCATTTTCTGTCGCGGTAGTTTGCCATAGCTCAGGCTACGAACGGTGTAATGGTTCTCACTCAGCGAATCATTAATTTGCTCAGCAGGATTTATCGCACAGCCAGATAAAAAACTACCGACGATGAGCGCGAGTAACAGGATGAGCGTCAAACGGATGTGTTTTCTATGCATGATTCTTCCATTCACTATGCGACAAATCGGACTAAACAAATTTACCATATACAGCCCCCGATCATCGGCTACAATATCACCACATTGTTTCAATCAATACATTTTAGGAACTGAAAAATGCCAAAGGCTAGCGAGATCAAGAAAAATACTGCCATTAACTACAACGGCCAGACTTACATTGTCCGCGATATTGAGCGTTCTGTACCGCAAGGTCGTGCCGGAGGAAGCCTTTACCGTATGCGTATGTACGAGGTTGTCAGCAACAGTAAGATTGATGAGACATTCAAGGACTCGGACATGCTGGAACTGGCCGACTTGACCCGTGAGCCGGTAGTGTTTTCTTATATTGATGGTGACAATTATGTGTTTATGAACACCACTGATTACACGCAATACAATCTAGGCAAAAATTCGATTAAGGATGATTTGCTGTTCATCACTGAGTCAACTGAAGGCATTCAGGTAGTGCTGGTTGATGACATGGCGGTTGCGCTGGATCTACCAACCAGTGTGGAGCTGGAAATTGTAGAAACTGACCCATCGCTCAAGGGCGGTTCTGCCACCGCACGCACTAAACCGGCCATTTTATCAACAGGCTTGACGGTAAATGTACCGGAGCATGTGTCCACGGGTGATGTCATTCGCGTCCATGTTGAGGAGCGGAAATTCTTGGGCAAGGCAGATACTAAGTAAATATGGTTGTTGCGTTATGCGGGTCTCCGGTATTAGCCTACTTAGACCACCTCAACGCCGAATTGCTCGGCACTTGCTAACAGCATTTCCCAGAGCGATACCGCAAACCCGCGTGGCACAAACAAGTCATAGCCATCCTGATGCCGTAACAACGTCACGCCCACATGATGAAACGCCGTAAGGGCCACTGCACCGTCACCAAATGAGGCCTCTCGTAAATCCAATGGTAAGTGTCGGTTCAATAAGTCTGCGGCGCATTCCCCCTCAATACGGATAGCCGTCCGCGAGTGGGAAAGATCCAGCACTACGCCTTCATCAGATGCCAATGTCGGTAACTCTGCATCTCCCAATAGCCACCATTTCAGTGGCTCTATTCGTAACAAACTCGCGTGGCTACCTCGACAACTTTGGCAAGGTGTGGGCGCATCGTCGCAACCTGCTGCCTCTATCGCCTTGGCTGACACCGCAGCCATTGTCTCCGGCCACGTAGCAATCTGCTGTAATCGCAACTCTTTGACTTCACTTAGGGTTACACCCGTTTCCTCAGCACCAAAATGCCCACGCTGATAATGCGCTGTCAATGCGGACTCTCGCTTAGCCATGCATTCTTTCTCCACTTGGGTCATACATATAAGGGGATACGACTTCAACCTGAACGCTGCCATCGCGCACAGGATCAGCAGCGACCACGGTTTTATCCGCCCATGCCTTATGCCCACCTTCGATAAAGCCAAGGCCAATCCAGTGACCTAGTGCTGGCGAGTAAGTCACAGACGTGATACGCCCTTCGCCAAACCCCGAAACCCGATCTTCACAACACAAAATCGCACCAGCGTTAAATGTTTTGCTGCGGTCCTGCGGGAAAATACCCACTAACTGCTGACGGCCTTCGCGTACCAGTTCGGGCCTTTGTCGCAAGCTGCTACCAATAAATGACTTATTGGCTGAAGCCATTTTACCCAAGCCCACATCGTCAATCGTTACGCGACCATCCAGCTCCGCCCCCGTCACATGACCTTTTTCAATACGCAACGTGCCCAATGCTTCCAGACCGTATAAACAGCCATCTAATGGCTGAGCTGCACCCCACAATAAATCCATCATCGCCGCACCATAATCTGAGGGTACATAGGTTTCAAAGGCACGCTCGCCGGAGAAACTGATACGGGCAATCCTGCATGGAATCCCGCCTTTCAGGGTTGCATTGAGTACCCCCATAAATGGTAATGCTTCATTACTGACCAAGGCAGGGTCTTCCATGCAGGCACTTAATACCTCACGAGACTTTGGGCCTGCAATGGCACAACCAGCCCATTGCTCAGACACCGAGGTTACGTGCACCTTTAAGTCCTGCCAGCGGGTTTGCAGTAGCTCCTCCAAAAATGCCATGACTTTGGCAGCGTGAGCGGTTGTCGTGGTCATAAAGTAATCGGTTTCAGATAACCGCCAAGTGGTGCCATCATCCATCACAATACCGTCATCTCGCAGCATAACCCCGTACCGCGCTTTACCCACGGGTAGTTTTGCAAAAGGATTACTATAGACTCGGTTTAAAAGTTCTGTAGCATCCGGCCCCTGAATAGCAATTTTGCCGAGTGATGTCACATCACACAGTCCCACGGTTTTGCGCACCGTTGTCGCTTCACGGATAGCAGCCTCAGTCATGGTTTCCCCTTCCCGCGCAAAGTACCAGGGCCGCTGCCACAATCCGGCATCGGTCATGGTAGCACCGTGCTGTAAATTCCATTCATGCAGCGGCGTACGGCGCACTGGGCGAAAATGATGATCTACGTTGCGCCCCCGTAAAGCACCGATAGAAACCGGCGTGTACGGTGGTCGGAAGGTGGTAGTGCCCACTTCAGGGATTTCCCGACCCAGTGCCTCGGCCATCAGTGCCAAGCCAATGACATTCCCCATTTTTCCGCCATCGGTTGCCATACCCAACGTGGTGTAGCGTTTAAGGTGCTCAACGGATACAAAGCCCTCCTGGTGCGCTAAACGAATATCATCGGTCGTAACATCGTGTTGCGGATCAACAAAACATTTGTATTTTTTGCCAGGAATTTTGATTTCGTAAAGTGGCAGGATTGGATTTTCCCACCCACCGATGACGGGTGCTGGATTCTCCGTAGATCCAGCGGTATCCACTATTTTCTGATTCTTACTGACACTCGTCACAGCACCATCGGCTATTTCCTGACTCTTGCCGCTACTCGTCACCGCACCATCGACCAAGCCCGTTTGCCAGGTATCACCTTTTGAACACGCGGCAATTGCTTTTTCTGCTGCGAAACGGCCAGAGTCTTCACAAGCTTGCCGATTCCACGCTGCTGCCGCCGCACCCGCCATATAAATTGGCTCCTTAATTTCAGGGGCAATAAAGCAGGCGAGTTCATCATTCCAGACAGGTCGCACACTGCGATGTGAAATCAAGTTCACCACTGGTGACCAACCCGCAGACACCAGTAATAAATCGCAAGGAATACTGTCAGCCTTCTGCCAGTTTTTCCCATCACCAGTTGCAGTCTCCAACTTATTGATTCTGCGCCCGCCTCTGGCTCGCAGTGGTATCGTCGCAAAACGTCGCGTAATACGATGATGCTGAACAGTGGCCTTTAGTGATTCAGAAACATCATGACGCGCATCCAATAGTGTGACTTGCGCACCAGCTTCCGCCAGTTCAGCTGCCACTACATAAGCCGAGTCATTATTGGTTGCTACAATGACGCGCTCGCCGGGTAGTACCCCGTAACGATTCAGATAAGCCCGTCCTGCATTTGCGGTCATAATCCCCGGTTTATCGTTATTACCAAAGGCCAAGTGTCGCTCTATCGCACCAGTGGCCAAAATCGTTTGCTTGGCACGCACCGTCCAGAAGCGTTGTCTGGCCTGATGTGGCTCGGGATATGTTAAATGATCCGTCACACTTTCAAGCAAGCCCACCGTGCCATAATCGTACAAACCAAACGCCGTAGTGTGAGGCATTAAACGCACCCCGGCTGCTTTCAGTGCCGATAGCTGTTGTTGTCGATGTGTCTCGGATTCATCATCCTCACAATTAAGCAAATCCCCGCCTGGCTCACTGTCCTGCTCCACTAGCCATACATCTAAGCCTGCCTGGGCTGCCGTCAATGCGGCTGCCATGCCTGAAGGGCCAGAGCCAACCACCAGCACATCGCAGAAGCCATGAGCATGGTCATATTTATCGGGATCTGCCTCACGTGAGGCTTCGCCCATTCCAGCCGCTTTACGGATGATTTTTTCGTACTTCATCCATAGGCCAGTGCCCTTGCCCCATTCAAACGGCGGCAAGCCCATAAAGGTTTTGTAGTAAAAGCCTGCTGAAAAAAAGCGCCCAAATACACCATTAATGGCATGCAAATCATTTTGCACACTCGGCCATGCATTCTGCCCATTGGCAATCAGGCCAGCATACAAGCGTTGTTGTGTGGCCTTCACATTGGGATCACGGCGATTGCCTCGACCAACCGTGAGAATCGCACCCGACTCCTCCACACCTGCCGACATAATGCCGCGTGGACGGTGGTATTTAAAACTCCGGCCCAGCGTGTATTGATTATTAGCCAACAAAGCCGAGGCCAAGGTATCGCCTTCGTAGCCAATATAGGCTTTACCTTCCCAACTAAACATGAGCGGTTTATTGCGGTCTATTCGCCCACCAGACGCAAGTCGCTTGGCACTCATTTGGACTCCTCCAGCACCGCCGCCATCCCCGGATGTGCAGGCCGTATGGAAGAAATTTCGTGTGTCATGGTATCCCGCTCAATCACTAGCCACATACGGCAACCATTAACGTGATGCCAAGTTTCAGCCTGCACACCCCGAATATTTTCCCGCTGAAAAACGGCGTCGTGCCATTCCTTTATAGGGGCATCCAGTCGCGGATATTGAATCGCCGCATCACCACCGTAAGTAAACTCACTGTGGTCACGCACGCCACAAAAGGGACAATTAATTCGTATCATCGTGAGCCACCTTATCCATGTAATTTAGGGTCTGGGCCAGCGCCACGCTCATCAATAATCACGCCACGCTCAAAACGCTTTAGATCAAAGTGGGCAATCGCTGGGTCAGGACGATCATTGGCGATTAAATCTGCAAAGTACCAACCAGAGGCTGGACTTGCCTTAAAGCCACCGTAGTTCCAGCCAGCATTCAAATACAAATTACTGACATCGGTCTTACAGATAAATGCCGAGCCATCCATCGACATATCCATGACACCCGCCCAGTGACGTAATAGCCGCACTCGCCCTAAACAGGGCAGTATGGAAGTCGCCGCCTCACAGGCATCCTGA
The DNA here is from genome assembly GCA_002747455.1 of Pseudomonadota bacterium. GTDB lineage: Bacteria > Pseudomonadota > Gammaproteobacteria > Thiotrichales > Thiotrichaceae > Leucothrix. Next base: position 9,867 of record PDPG01000033.1, read on the forward strand.
GCTGCTGGAAGATTGCCGCGTTGGGCATAGGATTTATACCAATCCAAATCAGCTCCAAACACCATGCCACCTTTATCAGACTGGGAAATATAGAAATGAGCACCACCGACACCAAACACTACGACCTGATCCAGCAGTGGCTTTAGTGGCTCGGATACAAAGGCTTGCAGCATGTGGGATTCAATCGGTAAGTTGCCCATGCCTGCCATTTGCCAAAGGCGCGAGGTATTACCAGAAACTGCCAAGCCAACTTTGCCGGTTTTAATCGCTCCACGCGAGGTTTGAATGCTAGTGACTTCACCATTATCACGGCTGATGCCTGTCACTTCACAATTTTGGATAATATCAACCCCCAGCGCATCTGCGGCCCGTGCATACCCCCACGCCACTGCATCATGCCGAGCCGTACCCGCACGCGACTGCACTGCAGCACCAATAATTGGGAAGCGAGCATTATCGTAATTGAGATGGGGAATTTCTTGCTTGAGTCTGTCCAACTCCCAAAGCTCGCCATCACTGCCTGTTAGGCGCATGGTGTTATAACGTCGGGCAATGACATCTCTGGCCGCCGGACTATGTAGCAGGGTAACATGGGAGCGTTGACTGAACATCACATTGTAATTCAGCTCATGGCTCAGGTTTTCCCAGAGCTTGAGTGAGTGCTCGTAGAACTCCCGATTGCCGGGCATCATGTAGTTGGAACGCACGATGGTGGTGTTGCGTCCGGCATTACCGCCACCAATCCAGCCTTTTTCCACAACAGCGATATGCTTCAGACCATGATTTTTTGCCAGATAATAGGCAGTGGCAAGACCATGCAAGCCACCACCAATAATTACAATATCGTAGGCTGATTTTGGCACTGGATCACGCCACGCGCGCGTCCATCCCTTTTGACCCGTAAGGCCATTCTTAAAAACGCTCCATGCGGAGTAGCGAGTCATAGTAAATCCTGCATATCAATAAGGCGTCGGCTGACTTGCACATGACAGCCTTAGCCCGACCATATCAGGAATTACATCGCACCACTACATTAAAACAGAACAGGAATTTGGTGAGCCACCTTCTCTATTGCAGGAGGCAACCTGATATTTCCTTTTCTCTGGAAAGTGTGAGTACCACCCAAACTTTCCACACTGAAAACCTCTGCAGCACCTGAGATAGCTCTCTGACCACCTACGAATGACGAGTTTACCCAGCGGGAGGGTGAATTGATTTTTTTGTAATCTGCATTCTCCAACCCGGTCACCAACCAGTTGAAATCATTTGGGGTCACTTTTTTCACTTGGTTTGATACAAGTACCCCACGCTTATTGCGCTTTGTATATCTCAAGGTAAGGTCATTATTAGTAAACAACCACTGTTGACTAAATTGTTGGGAATTTACTCGGTAGGTAATAGTGCTGATTTCATCAGGGTTTGGAGTCGCAATGTGTTCTCTTCGCGCACAGCCAACACTCAATACAATCAGAACAGTAATCCAAAAATAACGCATTTTTTAATCCTCTTTGGTGCCACACTCTTTCCTTTGAATGTGCCAATACGTCCGTTAAAGACAAGCCATAACAGGATAATTGGTTGGACTGTCACTATTAATGGTTCAATTTCCCAGAGTTGCCGAGCATTACAGAAGTGATTAAACTGGCAGGCGTGGTGAACTGATATGGCTTCCCCGAGCCAGTCGTGTCGGCACAGGCAGCTCCCCCGCACCGCTCATCGGTATCCGATTATGTCGTTTCGTACTTTGATGCTATATCTGAGCGGACAAAACAGTCGCAACGGTTGATTTAAGAAGAAAAGGAATATCGTCCATTGCAATATAAGCTCATCATTACCGGTCCAGTTGGGTCGGGGAAAACAACAGCCATTAATTCACTAACGAATCAACAGTCAGTGAAGACGGACGTGCCTGTCTCTGATGCAGTTACGCTTGCACGCAAAAGCACCACCACAGTTGCAATGGATTACGGCACACTGAGCCTCCCTGATGATGCGGATAGCATCGTTCATGTGTATGGAACTCCCGGTCAGGAGCGCTTTGATTTCATGTGGGAAATTCTCATGGAAGGTGCAGACGCATTGATTATTTTATTGGACAATAACCGCAACTATCCTTTCCGTGACCTGAAGTTTTTCTCCGAGCAATTTTCTGACTTTATCGCCAAGAAAGGCCGCTTTATTATCGGAATCACCCGTTTGGATATTCGTGAGCCATTACTCCCCGAAGTCTATGAGGATTGGATGGAGCAGCTTGGTTTACAAGCCGATATTGTTAATATCGACCCCAGAAAGAAAAGCGACATGTTGTCACTGGTGCATCAGGTACTTAATCTGACACCCTCACAGGTAGCAAATGCCCCAAAGGACAGTACGCCCGTTCCGGCGATGCCCGAACAAATTGCTGATAGTGCTTTTGAAATCAACCAAAAGGCCATGAATGCCATTAGTGGCTTGCAAGGTGTCACTGGCGTTTCGATTACCAATGAATTGGGAGAATTGCTGGAGAGCAGTATCGACGACGAATCACTGAATCAATTTATTGCTTACCTTTCAGGCATCACGCCAAACTTGGTCACAGCCGCCGAACTGGGGCCAATCCATCGTATTATGGTTAGAGGGCCAAAAGACGATAATCTGACGGTCTTTGTCGAGCAAAAACACTCATTGGGAGTGTGCTCGGATCGCTCGGTGTCAGTTCCTGCACTGAGTCAGCAAGTTGAGGACATGCTACAATGGCTATAGCGAATTTGGAAAGTACGAAATAACATGCAGACTGTTGTGGATACACTTTGTTCACTGGCAGGTGTTAGATATGCCGGAATCTACCAAGACGGGGAACCGCTGGGTAGTAATTTTCCTGAATCTCAGCAAGCAGCCATGATGAACAGCAGTGGCATTATGTCGCAGATTTTTTTCGCGCTGGACTCTGTGCAGAAAACACACGATGAACTCTATTTCGGCGTTGAGGGTGGCTACCTTGCCGCATTTTGCCTAGACAAGGGACGTGTTGCCCTGTTGCTGACAGATCGAAAGGTTAATTTCCCAATGATCAGTATGGCAGTTAAGTCAGCCTCAGAAACGATTAAACATCAGTTAGCAACAAAGCAACCTGAACAAAGCCATCAGCAATTTTCAACGACACCCGATGCACAAACCGCCACACCAACAGCAGCTCCCCCCGTTGAGGATTCGTTACAATCTATCATTGAGCAATATACTCACATACTGACCGACTTAATCGGATCAAGTGCTCACGTTATGGTCGATGAGGCGGTTACTCGCTGGAAAAAAACTTATGTTCAAACACCCGACAATCTGCCATATTTGCTGATGATACTGAAAGAAACACTGGAATCTGATCAGGACAAGGAGGCATTTATGGCCAGAGCCGCCGATGTTCCTGCATCAATCACGTAAAGGATACGTGCATTTGGGGATACGAATATGGCAATCAAACAGTCACTTCTTAACCTTTTGACAGGGATGCTTTTAGGCGCGCTTTGCGTTGCTCAACAAACCCTCGCTGATAGTGTCATTAAAATTACCCCGCAGCTTGATTTTATCGAAGTACAACATGACGGTAGAAATGTTCGTATTGAACGCAATCAAGACCCAGAAAATCGCCTGACCAACAGTTTTTCCAAAACTTCTCGAGTCTGCCCGCCATTTTGCATTCAGCCCGCTCACCTATTAGAGAAGGTGACGACCATTGCGGAGCTTGAGGTGCTGGATTTTCTGGATCATCAAGTCAAAGTGGGCAAGGGTTTACTGGTTGATGCCCGTATCCCTGAATGGCGTGAAAAAGGCACAATTCCGGGATCGGTGAGTATGCCATTTACACATCTCAGTAAGGGTTTAGATGGTGAACACGCAGCTAAAATCATTCAGTTACTTGGAATCACCAAACAGTCCGGACGCTGGGACTTCAGTCAGGCACGCGACTTAGTACTATTCTGCAACGGCCCTTGGTGCGCACAGTCTACGCACGCCATTAAAGCCTTAGTCAAACTCGGATACCCGCAGAAGAAACTGTTCTGGTATCGCGGTGGTATGCAGGCTTGGCAGCAAGTAGGCTTGACCATCGTGAAACCCTGATACATCAAAGGAATGACCGCCATGAAACAAACTCTGCCCCTAGTCATACTATCCCTCATCGCTCCCGCATACGCCGATTCCAATGACTCCTCCTCTTTGGAGAGTATGCTCAGTCAGGTGAGTAAAGAAGCGGCTCTGACCAGCTTAGATAGCATTGAAACAACAAGTACCGCGCCTGTTACAACCAAGCAGCCTGCTGTGAACCAAAAAACAAATGTCAATCAACTAACCCAGTCTATCGCAGTAAGACTCTCCGAGTTGTTGAGGCTAGCAGATAAGGTCAATTCAAGCGGTTCACCAATTACTGTGGAGTCTGTTGTGAGTAGTGCTCTGAAAGATGGCAAACAAATGGATGAAATTCGTGCCGCGGTTGCCCAAGCGACAAAGGACATCACCGGACAAAACCTTGAATTGGCCCCTGACACTGGAAGTTTGGCAAGTCAGTCGAATACCACCAATCCAACCGGCTTATCAACGCCTGCATTGGGCAACCCCGGCGACACACAAACATCGGGGCTATCCGAGCCTCTAAATGCTACCGTGGCGTCAACAAATACTAGCCCGGTTACAAGGACAACAACGGTATTGGCTGGAGAGTCGTTATTCCGTGTTGCACAGCGTGTGTATGGTGAGGAAAATGGACGGCGTTTTTTGGATTTGTTTGAGGCAAATAAAGACATCATCAGGGACATTAACGTAGTCCACGAAGGGCTAGTGCTCAGGTTACCAGAACCAGTCCCCTCTGAAGTCGAAAATACCGACACGCAGCCTTAGTTATTCATCGACACTCAGGATTAATACCCAGTACATAGTTTTTCAGAATCCCAATCCGCGTTGCGGTATTGGAGCCACGAAACCCCGTAAACTTGGTGTCATCTAGGCGAACTTGTGCTTGCTCAACGTAATGCTTTGACAGTGGACGGAATGACCAGTGCCACTTTTCTTCGTTATAACCATTTGGTCTACTACTGCCTTTCGCGGTATAGGGCTGACAAAAACCATAACGTGGCGCGTTCCTGACTAGCCACTCATACGTTTTCTTACCCTGCCCTGAGGCGAAGTATTTATTGTTAAATGCATTAAGGTCAATATCAGTTCCCCAATGATGCCGTGAGCTTCCCGGCATGGAACTGTATTCCAGAATTTTACGAGCCCTTGCGACAGGGTCTTTAATTGTGCGTTTAATGTTTCGGATACCACCCACAGGGCGCTTGCCAGTCCACTTCCCTTCCCAAATAGACTTTTGATGATAAAAGCCTCTAGTTGCAGAGATAATTTTTAGTGACACACCGTCACCCTCAGCGTCTTTATGCATCGCGCGGAAGGCATCGTAAGGCAAGCGTTGCAAGTACATACCCGCCCGTGAAGCATACTTCGTACTAATTTTAACGAAGTCCGCATGCTTACTCGCACGGTATTTACCCATCAAAAAACGCTCAGACAGTGAATGGTCAACTACTATTCTGCTGGTATCAGCCTCATTGGAAGACACTAACGGCGGCGGGGCATCCGCACTTGCGACTACATTGACGCCTAGCATCAACAAAATTAGTAGTGATGTTTTCATGGTGTGATTTATTGTGGCCATTATTTTTGTGTTTGCACGTAATACTTCAGAGGTCCACGTTGGATATATGTTTCACCATAATGGTTCCGAAGAGTGAGCCAAATACCTTATGTACATTTCGTACATCGCCGCATTATCACTCACGAGCTTCTGCTACAACAACGAAAAATATCAATAGATCACACCATGAAGATTTTATTCCGTTACTTCAAAAAGTGGATTCGCCAGCACCTCACCTCTTAACGAGCACCAAATCCTGTCAGAATTGTACCGATTGTCTTTAATACAATTTGTAAATCCGTTAAAAATGAAATGTTTCTGATGTAGTACAGATCGTATCGTAACTTAACCACCGTCCCATCAGTATCAGCAACATAGCCTTGCTCAGTTTGTGCCAACCCCGTAATACCGGGGCGTACCAAGTGACGCATGGAATAGTTAGGAATCGTCTTATTAAATTCCTTAACAAAGCTTTCTTGCTCAGGGCGTGGGCCAATGATACTCATCTCGCCTTTAAACACATTCCAAAGCTGCGGCAATTCATCAATGCGTAATTTACGGATGACTTTCCCGACACGGGTAACACGCATATCATTGCTTTGGGCAAACTGTGAACCATGCTTTTCTGAGTCACTCGTCATGCTACGAAACTTCAGCATATTGAATGTTTTGCCATTCATGCCAACACGTTTTTGCCAGAAGAAAACCGAACCCGGAGATTCCAGCTTAATCATGACTGCGACAACGGTCATGATGACTGCCACAACCGGTAATACCGCAATAACCGTCAAAACATCGAGTACACGCTTAACACTTAAATAATCTTTTGAAACTGCATCACGCAATATTTGTGCATTACTATCATTTAGTTCTGAAGCTGTGACACTCATTTTTGACTCTCCCGAGAACTGTTGCTTGATCATTCTCTTGTTCTCTACCTATTTTTATAATTGAACGTCATATCCTTTTAACGTACTGAAGCCAAAAGAAGGGGGGCTTCATTGCTTCTGAAACAGAAGATAGGTGCTTGGGGGGAGGAATACATCCGCCGTAGAGATAGCCGGCTATTTTTCGCTGAACAAAGGACAAGTGGTCGCTTTTAAGCAAGCATTCAGGACCTCATGGCTTGCCATTAATTTTTTTGGTTATTTTTTATTGATCACAGATATTGAAACGGCAAGGCTACTGACTCATGCCTTGCCGCAATGAGCACTAAGGATCTAGCTCAATGAAGGGCAACTACACATTTAGCGGCGGGATTTGTCGAGGGATTGATAAGGTATTGCGGGAGTCGCGTTTTGCCGTATAAGTGGGCTTGCAAGAAAATGAGGCTTGGTAGCGCCCCAATCAAACTCGCTCCGCAATCATTTTGACCAACCGCTGATGATCCGCATCAAAGCCACGGATGCCTTCAGCCAGTTTTTCCGTTGCCATAGCATCGGCATTCATTTCCCAGCGGAAGGTTTTTTCATCCATCACAATAGGGGCAATACCACTCACGGCATCTGGCGATAGCACACGCTCCAATGTACCCGTTTCTTGATCCAGTGCTTCACACAATGCTGGCGAAATTGTTAAGTTATCACAGCCTGCCAGTGCCTTGATTTGCTCTGTATTGCGGAACGATGCACCCATCACAATCGTCGGAATGTTATTGGATTTGTAATAATCATAAATGCCACGCACCGACAACACACCGGGATCCTCATCAGCAACGTAACCATCCTTACCCTCAGCTTTTTTGTACCAGTCAGTAATTCGCCCCACAAAAGGTGAGATCAGAAAAGCCTTGGCATCGGCACAGGCAATCGCCTGAGCGCGTGAAAATAGTAGAGTCAGGTTGCAATCGATACCTTCACTTTGCAGCACCTCCGCCGCACGAATGCCTTCCCATGTTGAGGCCAGTTTGATCAGGATACGATCTTTACTAATGCCTAGCTCTTCGTAGTTGCGAATAATTGCGCGGCCACGTTCGATAGAAGCTTGGGTATCAAAAGATAAATTCGCGTCTACCTCGGTTGAAACGCGACCTTTTACGATCTTTGTCAAGTTCGCCCCCACTGCAACGGTCAGGCGCTCCGCAATTTGCTCTGGTGATAAGCCTGTCTGTTTTGCCGCTGCAATCTCCTTGGCAATCATCTCCTCGGATGCCGGATCAGATAGCGTCTTGAGTACCAACGATGGATTAGTCGTGCAATCAACGGGTTGCAATTTTTTCACAGCATCCACATCGCCGGTATCGGCGACAACAGTGGTCATGGTGCGTAGTTGATCAAGTATACTTGTCATGGTGTCTCTCATTGTTTGGTTTGAATGCGTTGCGGTATCTTATGCTTTCCCATTCGTGTGTCCAGCCCTATTTATCCGGCCCACGCCTTCTTGTTCCGAGCTGAACCCCTCACAAGCAGCAAAGCTAGAGAACGGCAACTTGGGAACAGCAGGCCAAGTGTCGTATATTGAGCAACCTGAATAGCCATCGAACTTTAGTCATAATCTATACTCGAAACAGACAATATAATAAAGGGGTAGATAAGGAATGAGTTCTCTAAAATTTAGTACGTTATTACTGGCAACATTTACCTTAATGAGCAGTTCGGCGTTTGCCGTAAAATTTAGTGAGTGCGAGAAGTTCATCAATACAGACAAGCATAAATACCTGCAATGTGCAGAATATAGCTTTACCGAGGCCGCACAAAACCGCGAGTTTCACGAAATTAACCGGTGGTTGAGTAACAACCGTGGCGAGAGGAAGTATTTTTACACGACATTACTGGGAGGCTTGATGTGCGGTACAGCGGGTCAAGGTCGGGAGCGTTTTAAGGTGGCGGATCGACAAAAGATCATCCGTGTAACGAATGACTTGGTCAATCTTGGTGCATCGTTCAACGATATGCCTTCCAATTTGATTGTGACTCCCTTGTTTTGCATCAGCAATCGCCAAGACAGTGTAATCCTCAATCATGCACTCACTCGCATGAAAGCCAGCAAGAAAGACCTGGATACTTGTCCTTACGAGGGTACTGACACAGCGCACATCCCCTTGGTTAGAGCCGTTATGAATAATGATCTTGCCTCTGCCAAGGTGTTGGTCAAGCATGGTGCAACGCCGGACTTTAGTGTTTTGAATAACGAAACAGCACTGAAGAAGGCGCTGGAATTGGGTTATGTTCCTATTGCAAACTGGCTGCTGGATGTCGGTGCCTCGGTGCATAAACGAGACGATGGCGATGATGGCAAGGCCTGTGGCGGAAAGTCAGCGCTGGACTACGCCCTGGAAATCCCTGCCCATATTCAGGGACGTAACGAGATTATCGAACGCATCCAAACGCTTATGCAACGGACACCTGCACGTCATAACGACTGCAAATAAACACGAAAAACCGGCGCAGGCTGATAATAACAGTCTGCGCCGAATCCACCTGCCAGGTTAGCAAGCCTTACTCTTTAATTGATTGCCAACTTACTGGCTGACGCCCGCGATGCAGGTGTATTTAATTTCCAGGTAGTCCTCAATGCCGTACTTGGAGCCTTCACGACCTTGCCCGGACTCTTTGATACCACCAAATGGCGCGACTTCGGTTGAAATAATGCCGGTATTCACACCCACAATACCGTATTCCAACTCCTCCGAAACACGCCAGATACGCCCCACATCCCGCGCAAAGAAGTAAGCGGCCAAACCAAACTCGGTATCATTAGCCATTTGTATGGCTTCTTCCTCTGTGGAAAAACGGAACAACGGCGCAACCGGCCCAAAAGTCTCTTCTGAGGCCACATTCATATCGCTAGTAACATCGGCAATCAAGGTTGGCTCAAAGAAAGTATGCCCCAATGCATGACGCTTACCACCTGCTACAATACGCGCACCTTTCTCAACCGCATCTGCGATATGGCTTTCGACTTTCTGCACAGCGGCTTCATTAATCAGTGGGCCTTGGGTCGTTCCTGCATCCATGCCGTTACCCACTTGCAGCTTGCTCACGGCAACGGCTAGTTTTTCGGCAAAGGCATCATAAACACTGTCCTGCACCAACAGACGGTTGGCACAAACACAGGTCTGACCACTGTTGCGATATTTAGACGCCATCGCGCCTTCAACCGCTGTATCCAGATCCGCATCATCAAAGACAATAAACGGTGCGTTTCCACCCAACTCCAACGAAACCTTCTTGAGCGTATCCGCACTTTGTCTGGCCAATAATTTACCAACAGCCGTTGACCCCGTGAAGGTCACTTTACGCACGATTGGGTTCGCTGTCAGCTCGCCACCAATTTCAGCCGGTTTACCTGTAACTACGCTAAGAATACCTGCCGGAATGCCTGCCCGATCGGCCAGTTCAGCCAGTGCCAGTGCAGAATAAGGGGTTGCTTCAGCAGGCTTGAGTACCATCGGACAGCCCGCTGCCAAAGCAGGGCCAGCCTTGCGGGTAATCATTGCAGACGGGAAATTCCAAGGAGTAATCGCCGCACACACACCAACGGGCATTTTCGTGACTAAAATACGCTGATCCGCATTGCCTGATGGCACCGTATCACCATAGACACGTTTACATTCTTCAGCAAACCACTCGATAAAGGATGCAGCATAGGCAATTTCACCTGTCGCTTCTGCCAAGGATTTACCCTGCTCCAGCGTCATGATTTTGGCTAGATCGGCCTGGTTTTCCATGATCAAGCCATACCATTTTTTTAGAATGACTGAGCGTTCTTTAGCAGTACGCTTGCGCCAGTCAGCCCATGCCGCCTCGGCCGCCTCAATAGCACGACGCGTTTCAGCAGCCCCCATCTCTGGCACAACCCCCAACACCTCACCTGTCGCCGGATTGGTAACCTCAAAGGTTGCCCCACTGTCTGCATCTACCCACTCGCCATTAATGTATGCCTGCTGGCGAAATAAACTGCTGTCGTTTAATTCCACAGGATTCTCCTTAACATTTCATCTAACTAATAGTCTAATTGTGCCCAGCCATCACGCTATGACGGAGGCCGTTCACGCCTGATTTAACGCGGTACGTTTTAGCACATATTCCAATAGATAGTCACCGTCAGTGTAAATAAAACAATAGGCCAGTCATTGGTGACAGTGTTGTTGTCGCGGTGCTTATGCAAGCCATAAAAAGAAAACACAACTCAGCCCTTCACGTAAGGAAACAATAATGTAATATCACGGCCTAACCGACACGTCAGCGACATTAGTTTACAGGTGGTTTCATGCAGACAGATCAGAACAACAAAAGTGGCAGCACGACGGATCAGCTAATGAGCATTAGAGGAGATGCTCAAATGGTTGAGTATGACCCGCAACGGGATCGCTTCATGCCGTACTGTGCAAAGACAAGTATCGGCGATAATCTGAATGCCAATACCATCATTATCGACAGCCGCCCCATAGCCATTGCCACACAGTATCCGCTGGCCCATCAGCTCGAAGCACATCTCAGGCTATTGTTTGATAACCGCTCACCGGTATTGGTTGTTTTAGCCAGTAGCACAGATATTCAAAACCACCAGTTGCCGCCTTACTTTGCTAAAACGGCCAACTTTGGGGAACTGCAAACACATGCCAGGTTTGTGGATTATATCGAGCTCAGTGAGCACACCGAGATAAAAAACTTCCAACTGATTATTACTGTCGGTAAGGAATCGTTTGAAATACCCGTGCTACACGTTCATACCTGGCCAGACCATCAGGCAATCCGCCCTGATACCACCATAAAACTGGTCGAACTCATTGAATCCACCATTGCCCAGTCAATGGCCTCGCAGCCGGATGACAAGCCAACAGGCATCCCACCAACCAGCAATAGACTACCCTTGATTCACTGCAAGGCAGGTGTAGGGCGTTCTGGCCAGACCATTGCAGCAATGGCGTTGAAAAGGTATCCAGACCTGCCACTGGAAACCATTGTGAAGGATATTCGTGCTTCCCGAAACGATCAGATGATTCAGACCAGAACGCAGATGAAAACACTAGTATCAATGACAAGAGCCAGCACCCCTGAGCCAGAACACGTTGAACGTAAACGTAAGAAAAACGCTTTCTCACTGCGCAACCTATTTGGCAAGAAACAAGCACGAACTGAGTAGGGGCGAGTCAGCGTTACCGCCTCGCAAATAAAGGCCGTCAGGCATCGCTGTACGCTGACAATCACAGGCTACCGGATAACCGCATAACGGCCAGTTCGGGCGCATCCTTGTGTTAGAAAAACAGTAACTTGATCGCAATCACTCCCAACGAAACCATAAGCACAACGCGAATCACGTCCTCGCCTTTTTTAATTGCAGCTTTGACGGCAATCCACGCCCCCAGTGACATGCCAACGGCTAACGCAATCGCAGCGAACCAGTTAATGTTGCCTGTGACTGTAAACAAAATAACGGCAGGAATGGTAAACACCAGCGTAATGAACATTTTATGCATATTCACCCGCACTAAATCCATGCTGTATAAGTGCGTCAAACAAGCCATAATGACAAAGCCGACACCCGCCTGAATAAAGCCGCCGTAGAAGCCCAGTACAAACATGAACGGCCACCTTAGCCAGTCTGCCCAGGCATGATTTTTTGCGTGTTCCAGCACTTTAGACTTGGGAAATAGCAACGAAATAATCACTAGCACCATGACCACGCCCAGCACCTTCATAAAGAGCGCGTCATCAATTTTAACGGCATAAATCGCCCCCAGCACCGCACCGGGCAAGGTCATCAGGGATAATTTCCAACTCAGCTTAAAATCAGCGTGTTGATTCTTTTTAAAAGCCGCCACACCGGTCAGGGCTTCGGCCAAAACAGCAATGCGGTTAGAGCCATTCGCCACCGTTGGGTCATAACCCATAAACACCAATAAAGGCACAGTGAGCGCAGAACCACCGCCTGCCAGCACATTCATAAAGCCAGCGATGCCACCGACAAAGGCCAATAATAAAAAAGTAAAAATCTCTGACATATTATTTAATTAGACATCAACAAAGATACAGCCCAATCAGTATACAGAAAATTACCCTCGGGGATGATTGATCCGTCCTGTTTTTGCAGTTCAAATACTCTGAACACCCAATATACCTATAGCTCTGTAAAAACGATAAGCCCCAGGGCAATCGCTTGAAAGATTCATACATCTTGCCGCAATAGTTTCTCAAGGAAATCGACCGACCACGCCGCTTTTTTCCGTTTGACCTTCAAGCTTG
>PDPG01000034.1 GCA_002747455.1 Pseudomonadota bacterium
ATCCATGGTCTTTTCTCCTGTTGAGTTGAATCGTGAAATCCAATTCTGGCACAGTGATGCCGACTAAGGGGGAGGAGACCATTTCATCACGACAAAACACGTAACGAGTTGAAAAGTCGCCGGCAAGCTGGTTCACTCGCAGTGACCAAACCAATGAGTGAAGTCATGGATCTTGCTGCCGAACTGAGAACCAGCCTGAGAGAATATCTGGATTGGAGCAAGCCCCGTGTTACTTATGTTTTGCCTATTTATCGATCACTCATAAGTTATTGTTTATCTTATGGATAAGAAAGATGTGCCAAAATAAAACATCGAAAGCGACATCATTCAGGCTTGATTCAGCCAAACTCACTTAACCTAGTCACGTCTTCAGGATGAGCTGCTCTTCTCGGGGTTTGTGGTAGCAGCACGGCTTGATTACGTATTTGATATAAAAATTACAACTTACGCTGTTAATGACACTCGGCAGCATATCACAAATCGTAACCATGTGGAGACATCAAGCGCTCTTGCTTAAGAACTGACATTGATTGGGGGTCGGTTTGCTGGTAGCAAAGAACTTGATAAGGTAGTCAGGAATTTACGGGGGTATAGTTCTGACACTCAGGCTTGAATGAGCTTGTTACACGCCTTGGTTGTTTAAGGGCGAGCTTTTTTGAAGCTCGCCTTTTTTATTTTGTCCAGAAAAACACCGCAGCTCATCCTTTTATTTATCGAAAATTCAATGATTTGAACTCACTGCCCTTGATAAGCACTCATATACAACATATATAATGGGGATAGGTTTCGAGGGAGTACTACATGCCAAAAACAATGCAACGAACCATTGGATTTATTCTGTTGTCAGCCACGCTAGGACTGGTTTCCTTACAGGCACTTGTTCAAGTTTTTTAGAGGCCTCCATCAATGTCAAAAGCAAAGCGTTACTCCCCCGGTCAAAATCCACTGGGTCAGCTGCGGCTGGGACTAAAAGGCCTTCTGCTATATATCATGCCCATGCCTGTATTGTTAGCGGCGGTCATCTCCTTGGTAAAAGGAAACCTGTCTGGCACCCTTATCAATGGTGCTGCATTTGCAGGGTTTATGTTGGCGGCGGTTATTGCTCGTCATGGCTTCAAAGTTGAGCACCAGTACCACACCAAAAAACTGGCTCTTGCCCCGACGACACCCTACAAAACGGTTGCTGCATTATTGCTGGCAATCACGACCGGCGTGACTGCATGGCTGGCAGCGGATTACAACTTGTTAAGCAGTATTTTAATTGGTGCAGTGACACTGCTGGCGTTCTATCTCTGCTATGGTCTTGATCCCAGACGTGATAAGACCGGCAATATCGGGCTGAGTGTGACTGCAGAAGAAGTCTTTGAAGCACTGGAAGCGGCAAATATTAAAATTGATGCCATTGAGACTGCACGCACCCACATTAATAATGCCAAGTTTGACCAGCACCTTGACCGCATTATTGCAAAGGCTCGCAATATCATTGATGTCATTGAAAGTGACCCCAGTGATTTGCCACGTGCCAGAAAATTCTTAACGGTATACCTGGATGGTACGCGACGGGTTACTGAGAGCTATGCCAAGACTCATCGCAATGAAGCAACCACCGTGGAGCTAGACAGTAATTTTGCAAATGTGCTGAACTCTATTGAGAGTACATTTGATGAACAACACGAAAAATTAAAAAAACAGGATCGATTTGATCTTGATGTAAATATCGAGGTTCTCGAAACTCAACTAAAGCGCGAAGGTATTATTTAATACTAACTACGAACACTAACAAGCCCGCGCCGACTGACGACCAAACTTAAGGAGCTACCATGTCAGACTCTGTTATTACAGCAACGCAGACTACTACCGATGTTGCTATTCTCCCCGGCACCGAAATTACTCCGGCAAAACCACTGGATCAAGAGATTGTGGTCTATGCTCAAGCATCGACAGAAGACAGAAACAAGCTTGACAGCATCATTAAAGAAATTGACACCGATGACCGCAGCAGCATTGTTTTCTTTGGAAGTAAAGCTCAGGAGCAAATGAGTACTATTTCCGAAAATATGTTAGACGGGGTTCGCAATAAAGACTTAGGCGGAGCCAGTGCTTCGCTGAATGACATGATTGTGGCTATTAAAGGCTTTGATGTTGATGAGCTGAACCCTAACCGCCAGCAAAGCTTCTTCCAGCGTATTTTTGGCTGGCTGTTTGGCAAGGCCAAGCCGGTGGCTGAGTTTATGAGCAAGTACGATGATGTGCGCAAGCAAATCGACAGCATCACCGATCACATGGAAGGTCACAAAACACAATTGCTGACCGACATCATCTCTCTGGATAAATTGTACGAAGCAAACTTGGATTACTTCCACAAATTAGAGCTATACATCGCAGCGGGTGAAGAAAAGCTGCGCATGATGAATGAAGTTGAAATTCCTCAGTACGAGCAACAAGCAAAAGCTGATGCGGAGAATATGTTAGCCGCTCAGGGACTCAGAGACCTGAGGAGTGCCCGCGATGATCTTGACCGTCGTGTGCATGACCTGCGCCTAACCCGTCAAGTTGCTATGCAAAGTTTACCCAGCATTCGTTTAGTTCAGGAAAACGACAAAACACTGATCAACAAAATTAACTCTACACTGATCAATACCGTTCCTCTGTGGAAAAACCAGTTGGCGCAGGCGGTCACGATTTTCCGTATGAGTGATGCGGCAGAGACCGTTAAGAGTGCAACTGACCTGACAAACGACTTGCTGGAATCCAACGCAACAAACCTGCGGACTGCAAATCAGGAAGTGCGCAAACAAATGGAGCGGGGCATCTTTGATATTGAGTCTGTTCGCAAAGCCAATCAGGAGCTGATTGGTACGATCAATGACAGTCTGGAAATTGCCGAGGAAGGCCGCAATAAGCGCGCTGCGGCTGCGACTGAGTTGCAGCACCTTGAGAGCGAATTACGAAATGCATTGATGTCCGCCAAGGCACGCAAAGAAGCACTGGATAGTGCGCCTGACCAAGCGTCATAAGGAGTAACAATTATGGGATTATGGGATAAAGTTTTTGGCGAGTTTGTTGACGTTATTGAGTGGACAGACGACTCCAGTGACATCATGGTATATCGCTTTGAGCGACATAATAACGAAATTAAATACGGCGCAAAGCTGACTGTACGCGAGTCACAGGTTGCCGTTTTCGTCAATGAAGGCGAAATTGCCGATGTACTCAGCCCCGGCATGTATGAGCTAGAAACGAAAAACTTGCCTGTTCTTTCAACGCTTCAACATTGGGATCATGGCTTCCAAAGCCCTTTCAAGGCTGAGGTATATTTCTTCAATATGAAGCAATTCACGGATCTGAAGTGGGGCACTAAAAACCCGATCATGATGCGTGACAGCGAGTTTGATATGGTGCGCTTGCGTACCTTCGGCACTTACAGTGTGCGCGTTAATGATCCGACAAAGTTCATCAAGGAAATCGTCGGCACTGATGGACACTTTACCATTGATGAAATCAGTGATCAGTTACGTGACATTATCACCTCACGCTATGGGTCTATTCTGGGCAAACTGAATGTGCCAATCTTGGATTTAGCTTCGAACTACGACCAGCTCAGTGGCTATATCACCCAACAAATTGCTCCTGAGTTTGAGCAATACGGCCTGGAGCTGACCAAGGTCTTGGTGGAAAACATTTCCCTGCCACCTGAGGTTGAAAAAGCGCTGGATAAGCGCACCAGTATGGGCATTGTCGGTGACCTGGATAAGTACCTAAAATACGGCGCGGCAAGTGCGATGGAGTCCGGCCAGTCCTCGACAGCATCCAGCGCCATTGAAATGGGTATTGGTTTGGCAATGGCGCAAAATATGACCGGCAATCAGCAAGGGGGAGCTACTCAACCTTCAGCAGCTACACCACCGCCATTGCCCAAGGATCAGCTTTGGCACGTGTCTGTCAACAATCAGGCCACTGGCCCATTTGACCAGGATGCACTGGTTAAGCTGATTCAAAAGGGTTCTCTCACTCCTGAGTCTTTGGTGTGGACATCTGGCATGGCAAACTGGGAAAAGGCACAGGAAAGTCCCTATTTAACAAATTTAATAAATAAGTACCAAACCACACCGCCGCCTCTTCCACAATAAGTTAGCGCCAAGTCAGTATGAAAAGCAATCAATCGCATTTTCCTTGCGAACGTTGTGGCTCGGATTTGCAATACTCTCCAGAGCATCAATCTCTGGAGTGCGGTCACTGTGGTTTCACCAACGAAATCCCAGTGACCTTTGAGCCGATTAAGGAATACGATTTACGACAGGCATTACATGACTTAGAGCGTTTACAGCAGTCCGACAAGCACGAGCAGGTCGAGGTGATAAAATGCCCTTCCTGCGCGGCGAAGTTCAGTCTGGATGAGCATGTACACGCGGGTGATTGCCCATTTTGTGGCACCCCCGTCATTACAGATACCGAGCGCTCCCGCCCTATTCGCCCTCGCTCCTTATTACCATTTACCATTAGCCACGATCAGGCCGTGAGTATCTTTGATCGGTGGATGAAAACCCGTTGGTTTGCGCCGTCATCGCTTGATTCCCATGCCAAACGGAATGACAAGCTGACTGGCGTGTATCTGCCATATTGGACGTATGACAGCGATACCAAAACCTTTTACCAAGGCCAACGTGGTACCGTTTATTATGTTAGCCAAGTGGTCAATGTGCGGGTTAATGGGCGCAATGTGCAGCAAGTTAAACAAGTGCCGCGCATTCGTTGGCAACCAGCCTCAGGGCGTGTTAGCCGTCATTTTGATGATGTATTGATTGGTGCCAGCAAGACGTTACCACGTGCCATTATTGACAACCTGGCACCTTGGGATTTAAACCAGTTAGTGCCCTATTCTGAAGCCTATCTGAGTGGTTTTCGCAGCGAAATCTATCAGATTACCGTCGATGATGGCTTCCTCCGCGCCCAGCAAATCATGGACTACACCATACGGCAGGACATACGGCGGGATATTGGTGGTGATCAGCAGCGCATTAGCCATGTATCAACACAACACGACAATACTCGCTACAAGCATTTGTTACTGCCAATCTGGTCTGCTGCTTTCCAGTACCGTAATAAAACCTATCGCTACGTCATCAATGGTCGCACTGGTAAAATTCATGGCGAGCGCCCTTACAGCATCGTCAAAATTGCCTCAGCCGCCGCATTAGCTGCGTTGATCATCGGCGGTGGTGCATATATTGTTGACCAGAACGGTGGCTTTGATGACTTTGGTGTGGATTATTATGTACCCGCCTATCAGTACAAAAACTAGTTGCCAAAGCGCCTCCCTGACTTCGGGAGTTTTCCCCAATAAATTCTGCCCGCCCAATCCCTGTACAAACGAAATCACAGGATTGTTATTCGGTAGTTGCTTTGTTATCTTGAGCGATCATTCATACGATGGATTTTGCCGGTGAATAGATTGAAAAATAAGTACCTATGGCTCTTCCTCAGCAGCATTTCGTCCGGCGCAGTTTCTGCTGATATTAACCCGCCGGTTTGCATGCCACCAAAACCTCAACCCAAGGGCAACACGATCACCGACAACCCGCACACTGATGCGGTGTATCTGGAGGCTGATGGCGGTGTCATCCGACGCAAAGGCATCTCAGAACTTGAGGGTGCTGTCATTATCCAGCGTAACCACCACACCCTAAATGCAGACAAAGCCCAGTATGACAGTCGCAATACACAGGTGAAAGCATCGGGCAATGTAATACTAAGCTCTGCTGACACACATTTTAAAAGTGATCGTATTGATTACAATTTAACCAAGCATCAAGGCACGATTCACAATGCCAGTTACCAGGTTAATGGCTCCGATACGCACGGCAAGAGTCAGCTAATCCAACAAAAAAATGCGGATAAGCTGACACTTCACAATGCCACCTATACCACTTGCCCGGCACCTGATCCCAGTTGGCATATTGCATCCCGCAGGCTTACGCTTGATAACAACACACAAACCGGCCACGCTGAGCACGTCACCTTCCGCGCGGGAGACATCCCACTGTTTTATCTGCCGTGGTTCAGTTTTTCACTCAATAACCAACGAAAATCAGGCTTTCTATCACCCAAGGTAGGAATGAGTGACCAGTCTGGTTATGAGATCACCTTGCCTTATTACTTTAATATTGCGCCGAATTACGATGCCACCGTTTCGCTTACCCGACTCTCTAAGCGTGGCTGGGAAATCAACAGTCAATTTCGCTTTATGAACAAGCAAGGGCAAGGCATCGTGGACTATCGTGCCTTACCCGATGATGGCAAATATAACGACAAGTGGCGGGATTATTTTAATGTTGGCTATGAGCACCGTCTGAGCCAGAACAGCAAAATCACCTTCAATGCTGAGGGAGTTTCAGATGATGACTATTTCAACGACTTGGGAAATAGTCTGGTGTCAACGACCACCTCTGCACTGGAGCGACAAATCCGTTTCACTAAAAATAGTGAAAACTGGGCTTTCAGCCTTTCAGCATTGGACTATCAAGTGCTGGATGCAGACTACCAGCCTTATGCCAAATTGCCGGAAGCAAAGTTCAGTTATCAATCGCCGCACAAATACAATCAAACCAACGTCTCACTGGCAGCCGAAGCGACCTACTTTGAAAGCTCTGCCGACCCAACCGGCTTGCGTATTGATGTGGGCCTGAAGGCTTCAAGACGATTCGGTAATGATGCCTGGTACGTTAAACCGGGGGCAGAATATCGCCTGACCCAATATAACCTTGAGAATAATCAGGGTGATAATACACTAAGCCGCGCCGTGCCCACCTTTACACTGGATAGTAGGTTATTCTTTGAACGTACTTTGAAAAATGGCTTCACACAAACACTCGAACCACGCCTGTTTTATGCCTACACGCCTTATAAGGATCAAAGCGACTACCCTGTTTTTGATACCGCAGAAATTGATTTTTCAACCGCCAATCAGCTGTTTTCCAGCAATCGCTTTACCGGAAAAGACCGTATCGGTGATACTAACCAATTAACATTGGCATTAACCAGCCGTATTCAGAATCCCAAATCAGGTCACGAATTGCTCGAACTCAATGCCGGACAAGTATTCTACTTTGAAGACCGCGACGTCACCTTGCCGGGAAAATCGGCACTCACAGGCAAGAACTCAGAGATAGTGCTCGGACTCAGCAGTCATCTAAATGACCAGATTCATTTTTCAACCACATGGTTATGGGATCCTGATAAGAACGACTGGTCATCAAAAGAAGCACGAATTAACTATCAGGATGAAAAACAACGTACCTTAAACCTAAGTTACCAGCACCTTGACGGTGAAGTGTCCGAAGTTGATAGCTCATTCTCACTACCATTCAATCAACGCTGGTCAATGGTTGGACGGGTGGACTATGACCTGTTTAATGATCGCTCACTTGAGCTACTGGCAGGCTTTGAATACAGAGATTGTTGCTGGGGAAGCCGCCTTGTTGCCCGCAGATATTTGACCTCGGATAACACAACGTATGATGATGCGCTATATTTCGAACTCGAACTCAAAGGTCTTGGCCGTATCGGCAATAGTGCCCGAAGCATCCTTCAGGAAAAAACTTATGGATATGAATTACCCTCCTATGAATAATAAAACCAAGTCGCTTGGCAGAAGCTGGATTGCAGCAGTGTTGCTTTCTTCAACGCTGTCCGTTCAAGCTGCCGATATCAATCTGGATAAAGTTGCGGTTGTGGTCAATCAGGATGTTATTTTGGTCAGTGAAGTCCAGCAGAAAGCTCGTAAAATGCAGGCTAGTGGCAATGTAAGCGGTGAAAAGCCATTACTCCAGCAGGCAATGGATCAGTTGGTACTGGAAAAATTACAGCTACAAGCCGCTAAGCGCTCAGGCATCAAAGCGGATAGTGCAAGCATCGAACGGGCCATCGCTAATATCGCACAACGCAATAATCTGACTCCCCCACAATTAAAACAGGCACTTGCCAAAGAAGGCATTGATTACGCTACGTTTCGTAAAAATCTGACGAATCAACTGGTTATCAACAGTCTGAAGCACCTTGAATCATCCAAACGCGCCCGCGTTTCTGATCAGGAGGTGAATGACCTGATTGCAGCGGAGTCCGCACGCTTGGCCGAAGGCCGCTCTTATCATATTCAGGATTTGCTGATTGCAATTCCTCAGCCGTACACGGTTGCTGGCTTCGAACAGGCTCGGCGCAATGCCGCACAACTGCGTAAACTGGCCATCACCAGCCCTGATTTCTTGAAAACCCGTTACGCCGATAATACGGCCACCGATCTGGGCTGGAAAGCTGCACCGCAGCTATCCTTTGGCTACCTAAAAGCACTCAACCAACTGGATATCGGGCAAGTCTCGGAAGTCATCCACGATGCCCAGGGCTTCCATGTCCTTAAATTGGTGGAAAAACGCGGTGGCGTAGATAAAAAGTCGCAGCAAGTACGCGCCCGTCATATTTTAATTGCGGCCTCAGAGCCAGATGCGAAAAGCAAAATTCAACAAATCCGCCAACAGCTTGTTCAGGGTGCCGACTTTGCAACCTTGGCGAAGGTGTATTCTGCTGACAAGAAAAGCGCAGTGAATGGCGGTAATCTTGGCTGGAGCGACTCCAAGCGTTACGTGCCTGCTTTTGCCAAAGCCACTGAGACATTAACACTGAACACCCTCAGCCCTGTTATCCAAACCAAATTTGGCTATCATCTTCTGGAAGTTCAAGAGCGGCGCGAGGTAGACGCAAGCAAGGCCGCGTTGCAGGCAACAGCACGTCAGGCAATTTTAAGTAAACGCCAGGCACAGGATTATGATGCATGGCTGCAAAGCCTACGAAACAATGCTCACATTGAATATCGGATAGGTGTTAAATGATTGCCCGTTTAGCCATTACCTGCGGTGAGCCAGCAGGTATTGGCATTGATCTAGTGCTGCAAATTGCTCAAAACGACTTACCAGCGCAGTGTGTTGTCATTGCAGATCGTGAGGTCATGCAAAGTCGTGCAGAGCAACTGAACCTAGATATTGAGTTTCTCACTTACGATAACTCTTTGGAGCGGCAAAGTGCCAAGGCAGGACAGGTTACGGTATTGCATACGGCCTGTCCTGCTCCAGTTGAGGCAGGCGTACTCAATCAGAAAAACGCCCGCTATGTACTGGAAACGCTGGATAAAGCCACCCACGGCTGCCAGCGCGGTGGATTTGACGCGATGGTAACAGCGCCACTGCACAAGGGCATTATCAACGATGCGGGCATTCGTTTTAGTGGTCATACCGAATACCTTGCAGCACTGACCGATGCCCCACTACCCGTTATGCTACTGGCCGCAGGCGATTTCAGGGTTGCCTTGGCGACAACCCATTTGCCCCTAAAAGATGTCAGTGCCGCAATTAGTCAAACATCACTCACTCAAGTCATCGAAATTCTACACCATGATCTCCAGAACAAATTTGGCATAGAGAAACCAAACATTTATGTCTGTGGCTTAAACCCTCACGCCGGTGAAGGTGGGCATTTGGGTATGGAAGAAATTGAAGTAATTACACCTACGATTCAACGCCTGAAGTCACAAGGCATGAACTTGGTCGGCCCTTTGCCCGCAGACACCTTATTTACACAGAAATATCTGCAACATGCAGACGCTGTATTGGCGATGTTCCACGATCAAGGCCTGCCGGTATTAAAACATGCCAGCTTTGGGCGCGCGGTTAATATCACGCTCGGCTTACCAATCATCCGCACATCCGTAGATCACGGTACCGCACTGGATTTGGCAGGTACTGGAAATGCCGATGCTGGCAGCTTGTTGGCAGCGATCCACAGTGCCATCGAAATGAGTCATGCAAGACTGCGTTAGAGCGGAATCGATTTGGCATATTGCTTCAGTGCTTTGTCATGCACCTTGTAGTTTTTATCGCAATCCGCCACTAAACGCCAAAAATCTGGCGAGTGGTTCATTACAATCGTGTGGCATAGCTCGTGTATAAGCACATAATCCGCCACAGTCTTCGGTAAAAACAGCAACTTGTAATTCAGGCTGATGTTTTTCTGGCTGGAGCAACTGCCCCAGCGCGTTTTTTGCCCACGTATCGAAACCCGCCGATAAGAAAAGCCATGTTGCTCCGCTAGCTCAGACAAACGCTGCGGAATCACTTGCTCCGCCTTCGCCTTCAGCCACGTACCAATGGCTTTATGGCATAACACGCTATCATCCACCAGGCCGGAACAATGCAGTGACAATGTGGCCTGATCTGGCATCAGCTCTACAGACTCCGCATCGGTCTCGGTCTGATAAAAAAGCCGCCATGACTCCCCCAAATACAGCAACTCCAACCTTTCTGGTTTCAAGGTAATGGTTTCGGTTCGTCTGGTTATCTGAGGTAACTTTTGCGTCAGCCATGCCGCCTGACTTTCTGCAAATAATCGGGCTTTATTTAAGCTGACACCATCCGGCACCACAACGCATAAGTCGCCATTATGAGCTAATTTGAGGCGTATGTACTTGGCCCGCTTTGAATGCTGGAAGCGATAGGGGTAACGCTGGTTACTTAATTGAATCCAGCCGTCCGCCATAACCCGTCCCCACTAATCCGCCATCAACTCAGCCTGTGAGCGGCGTGGCCATGAGTTCATCACCGAATGCACCAACGTTGCCAAAGGGATGGCAAAAAATACTCCCCACAGCCCCCACAAGCCACCGAAAACCAGCACTGCCATGATAATAGCTGCGGGGTGCAAATTGACCATTTCGGAGAACAGTAGTGGCACCAGCAAGTTACCATCTAAAAATTGAATCACGGTATATGCTGTCAGGACATAGATTGTCTCGTAGCTATAGCCCCACTGAAAGTAAGCAACTATGGCCACCGGCAAAGTCACCACCACCGCACCAACATAGGGAATTAATACTGATACCCCAACCACGAAAGACAATAGCAGCGCGTAATTAAGATCAAAGATCAAAAAAGTGATATAGGAAATAACCCAAATAATCAGGATTTCCATAAATTTTCCACGTACATAGCCGGAAATTTTGCCGTTGACTTCCTTCCAAACGGTGGCGACCAGCGCACGATCACGCGGCAAAAAGCTGCGAAACCATGCCAACATCATTTCCTTATCCTTTAAAAAGAAAAACACCAACAATGGCACAACCACCAAATACACGAGAAACGTAAACATATCGAGTACGGAGGCAAGGGATAAGCTGACAAACTTCTGCGATAGACCCGTCAGATTCCCCTTAAGACTACTCAGCATCTCACTCACCAGTTCCTGAGAGATAATATTTGGATATTTCTCAGGCAACATCATAATCAAACTCTGCCCCTCGGCCAGCATCCGCGGAATTTCCAGCATAAACTGAGTGGTTTGCTTGAACATCAAGGGTGCCAGGATAAAAATCACGACCAGCAAAAACAAAACAAATAAGCTGAACGTCGTCATCATGGCTATAAACTGCGGGATTTTGAAGCGACGCAGGAACATCACCGCGCCATCTAATAAATACGCAATAATCAGGGCAGCAAACAACGGCGTGAGTAAATTACCGGCAAAATAAACCGTACCAAATCCCAACAACAGTAAAAAGGCAAGCATAGCCACCTGCGGGTCGGAGAAATGCCGTATGTACCAGTCATTAATCAGTTTAATCATCTATTATCAGTCTGATAGAGTTGGAAGGATTGCTGATAGAGCAGCTCCAGTTCATCAATTACTTCGCAAGAAGGCCTCCCTTGCAAAATATGCTCGCTCATTAGTGCCGAACAACGATGCAGTAGTTCCACGTCATCCAGCATCGGATACGACTGGCTAAGCCGCTTGATAGCCTTGGGGACAGTTTCATCGACCGGTCGGGGAATAATGACAGGGACTGCGGGCGAACGTGCTTCTGCTGGCTCTGGTGTGGATCGGGATACCAAAAATTCAGCAAAGTTGATTAATGATGCTTGATCAGCCGACGAAAGGTTTTTAAAGCACGCTAACAGCTTTCGTTGATCTTTTGTCAGGTTTACACCCATGCTAACCACAACAACACACCCCGCTTCCCTGAGCCGGTAATTTACAGGGAAAGCACACGAGTGTCACCTGAACAACGTCGATTTTAGTTTGAAATAAGTGGTTTTCCAGACTCACAGTAACTTCTTGCAAATTCCAGCAACTCATCCATCGCTTTTACCTTGAACTTCTGTCGCTGACGGACGAATGAGAACTCTCGACTCAGTGGTGGATCAAGCGGAATGGCACACAAAGTACCGAGCTTTACTTCCTTGGCAATACTGACACTGGACAAAATCGAAATACCCATTCCGGCCTCAATCGCTCCTTTGATTGACTCAGGACTCCCCAGCTCCAAACAGGCTTTCAGTACGTTTTTCTCCAACCCCGATGTTTGCAGGTAATCAGCAATCACCTCCCGCGTACCAGAACCAGGCTCGCGGCAAATAAACGGATAACCCAATACGGTTTTAGGGTTTATCCCGGCAGACTCAGCATCGTACTGTTCCAATAGACGATGCCCCGGAGGTACCACAACCACCAGATCATCAGTTCGACAGCGCTCAACCAGCAGATTTTTATTAGCCACCGGCCCTTCCACAACACCCAAATCGATCACATTGTTTTCAATCATGGAAACCACGCCTTCGGTATTTGATACTCTCAAGCGCAAACGAATATCCGGGTTTTCTTTAGTATATTGGCCCAGCAAGGCCGGCAACATATACTCAGCAACGGTAGTACTCGCGCCGATGGTTAATGAGCCATTGATATTGCCGGTAATTTCACGAACAGAGTTTTCCATTTCAGAATACTGCTCAAAGATGCACTCGGCATACTCAAACACCACATGCCCTGCATCGGTCAAACTGACTTTATTGTGCGCACGATCAAATAAACGTGTATCAAATTGCTCTTCGAGCTGGCGTATCTGGAATGTGACAGCCGGTTGTGTCATGTGCAAAACTTCGGCTGCTTTTGTAAAACTAAGCATCCGCGCCACGGCGTGAAACACTTGGAGTCTTCTATCAGACATATGACTTACAATCTCCTTTTGCTTGTCGTCTGAATGCCTACCCATAGGCAATTCATAGTTTGTTGCCGCGATTTAAATTTACTGTTGCAACAACATCAGGGTCACGACGAAACTCATTTTCATTATTGGGGGATATGATTAATCGGTTTAGTCGTCTTTTGGTTTATTGTCTTTTCTTGTTACGTTTTGATGCATTACCCGGAATCCTCGGATCGTCATCATCCATTAAAATGCGATGCGCCGGCCCATCAAGATCATCGTACTGGCCGCTCTTAGCTGAAAAAATAAACGCCACGATGACTATCAGCATTACAAACACACCGATCGTCAGCGTCATTGCCAATGCGCTCATGTTTACGACCTTCCTTCTGAAAATTTCAGGAGACGACGACACCCGCGGCTGACCAGCCACACCACTTCGGATACAACCACACCTCCGCCGATTAATGACACTCATCAGGCGCTAGGCGCGATGTTCAATGCCGCAGCCCCAAATCTAATTATTATCGGGCTACACACTCACGACCGCCTATAGTAGTAAGCGACAAGCCAAAAGCTACACTAAAAATCAAGTAATTGAAATTACAAACCGTTAAGATTTATTAACAGAGTCACTATTGGGCTGATAAGCCACTTTGCCTTGCCAATTATAGATGCCCTCACTAGCCCCCTGATGGCAGAACAGTTCACCTGAAGCGACACACCCAAAGTTCCTCAATAGCATTGAATCAATTGAAAAAACTCGTTTCAATTCGCCCGTGCTTTGCTAAAATTCCGGCATGGATACTATATTGCCCGCTGCTCTGGTCATTGCAGCCTATCTGCTAGGCTCGGTTTCGACCGCTATTCTGGCCGCCAAGTTATTTGGTTTCCCTGACCCCCGCTATCATGGCTCCAATAACCCCGGCACCACCAATGTGTTGCGTCTAGGTGGCAAACTTCCGGCAGCTTTCACCTTACTTGGCGATGCACTAAAAGGCTTGATTCCAGTGGTCATTGCCAAGGCGCTTGGTGTCAATGATCTATCACTCGTCCTGGTTGCAATCGCAGCACTTTCGGGGCACTTATTTCCGATTTTCTACGGATTTAACGGTGGCAAAGGTGTTGCCACAGCGATGGGAATTTTTCTGGGCATCAACCCGGTTATAGGCCTGGCGGTCATGGTGACATGGTTGTCGGTCGCCGTCGCCTTTAACATGTCATCTGTTGCTGCGCTCATTGCCGTTTTATTTGCACCGTTCTACTTCTATCTGATCACAAACTCCAGCGCGTTGGGGTTTGGCCTGCTAATCATTACAGCACTGATTTACTGGAAGCATATTCCAAATATTCAACGCCTGTTAATGGGCATCGAAAGTAAAATTATTGATAACTAATGCCAGTGTCAGGCGGCATGGTGTCGTTCATAAGTCTTGCGCTTTTTGGGCTATTTTCACCTTACCAAAACTTAATGCGCCATTAACATGCTCTGTTTTATACTGTGCCCATGCACATGTTACTAATAGAAGATGATACTCAGACGGCGAGCTTTATACAGAAAGGCTTAGCCGAATCGGGTCACGTTGCCGACCACGCTGACAATGGTGAGGACGGCTTTCATATGGCACTTACGGGTCAGTACGATGTGCTTATCGTCGATCGGATGCTACCTAAAAAAAGTGGTCTTGAAGTCATCAAGGAGCTTCGTGAGCAGAAGATCAAGACCCCTGTGCTGATTCTGAGCGCGCTGGGCGATGTGGATGATCGAGTTGAGGGTTTACGCGCAGGCGGCGATGACTACCTCGTCAAACCTTATGCCTTTAGTGAGCTGTTGGCCCGTTTGCAGGCACTTGTCAGACGTGCCAGCCCAGCACAAGAACAAACGCTGCTGCGCGTCCATGACCTACAGATGGACTTGATCAAACACAGTGTGACCCGTGCCGGACAAGTTATTCACCTGCAGCCCCGTGAGTTTACGCTGCTGGAATACCTGATGCGCCATGCTAATGAAGTGGTCACCCGCACCATGCTGTTGGAGAATGTCTGGGATTATCACTTTGACCCCCAAACCAATGTGATTGATGTTCATATCAGCCGCTTGCGCAGCAAGATAGACCGTGAATTTTCCCCACCACTATTACATACCGTAAGAGGAGCGGGATACTCGCTGCATGCGTCTTAAGCTGGTCAATACAACGGCATTCAGGCTTTCCCTGATCTATGCCCTGTTGTTCAGCCTAATCAGCACCGGCGCTATCAGCTTCCTCTACTGGAATTCGGCCAAGGAAATCCGTAACCAGACAGACTATCAGCTTCGTGTGGAAACAGACGCTCTCTTGGAGCAATACGCAAGCGGCCATATCAGCGCCTTGTCTCGTGAGATGAACCGCCTCGACGATTATGGCCACTCCAGTTTCTTCCTCTACGTCCTGCGAACGCGTGACCAGTTTGATTTCATTGAACAGATCCAGCCCGGTGTTCACCTCAAGGTGGGAAAAAGCATATACGGAACCGTACCACTCAAAAGTATCGTGTCGGTTCATAGAAGCTCAAGGGTCGATAAGAAGCAACTGAACCAGCCAGCGCGCGTGCTTCTCACGCTGTTGCCTGACGGCTATCAGATGCTGGTGGGAACCGACCTGATTCCACGACAGCAGCTACTCAAGCGTATGCTGAACGTCATCATTACGTTAATCATTATCGTATTTACCCTGGCACTAGCGGGTGGCGCATTAATCGGTTACGGCGTGTTGCACCGGATCAATAGCATCAGACAAACTGCGGGTGAAATCATTGAGGGAGACCTTAGCCAGCGTATGCAGGTCACCACCAAAAACGATGAGTTTGATCGCCTGAGCACGGTACTCAACGCCATGCTGTCCAGAATTGAGCAACTCATGCAAAGTATGCATCAGGTGACGGACAATCTTGCTCATGACCTGCGTAACCCATTGAATCGCCTAAGAAACCGCTTGGACGTCTCACTGATTGAAAATCTCGACAAGGCGGGTTATCAGAGAGTCCAGGAAGAAGCAATCAGCGATATTGACGATATTATCCGCACCTTTAATGCCCTGCTCAATATCACACAAGCAGAATCTGGAAAACATGATCACGACTGGACGCAGATTGACCTGAAGCCGTTTATCGAGGAGCTGGCCGAGCTGTATTCTATTGTTGCCGAAGAGTCAGGCATCACTTTTGAGAATGACATCAAGGAAAGTCGTTTTATTTTGGGTGACCACCAATTACTGGCTCAAACCTTCACCAATTTACTCGATAATGCCATGAAGTTCACACCAAAGGGTGGGCTCATCACAATGACAACACGCTTCGCAAATCAAAAAGCTATTATCGAAATCACCGATAACGGACCAGGAATTCCCGAAGATAAACGCGAGGAAGTATTTGAACGCTTTGTACGGCTCGATAGCGCGCGTAGCACACCAGGCAATGGCTTGGGACTAAGCTTGGTAAAAGCCGTGGTAGAGCGCCACAATGGCGCCATTGAGCTAGAAGACAACCACCCCGGCTTGAGAGTCATTCTCAGCTTTAGTACCGAAATACCAAAAGACAAGAAAGCGGCAAACTAATGCCGCTTTAATTCCTACGCTTAGCAAGTTATTTTAAGGATAGAGCGCATTACTACTAATGCTTTGACCAAAGGATGTATTATGTCGAATGGTTGAGCAGGATGGTAAAGCAACATGGGTTAACAGATCATTGCGAAAGCCTTACGAAAAATTAAACTTCCCACGAATGCAAATCACCCGCTGACAACTGGTACTCCCCATCGGCAATTTCCATAAAGTTTGATGGCTCATGGCAGGCAATCAACATACATGTACCTAACGCCTTGAGACTGGCTAACAATGCCAATGTTTTCTGTAGTGACTCGCTGTCCATATTGGATGTGGGTTCATCCAACAACAACACGGGAGCACGCCGTAACCTTGCTCTGGCCAGTGCCAAACGCTGTTTTTCCCCCCCTGAAAGCTGCTTGGCGGGGCATTTTACCAAGGCTGCCAAGCCACTCCACTCTAGCACCTCCTCAATACTTGCATTGCGCTGACTGGAACACATCCCCGAACTCGACGAGGCAACAGCATATTTTAAATTTTGCAGCACACTACCATCAAACAAGTAAGGCATTTGGTGCAGATACATCACCTTGTCCCGCAAAAGCGGACGCGCTCGCAGCCAGCAAAGCGTTCGCTTATTGACAGAAATATGCCCCGCCTCAGGCTTTAGTAGACCCGCCATAATCCGCAGTAAAGTTGTTTTTCCTGCCCCATTTTCACCCAGTAACAAATGGCATTCACCACGCTGCAGCGTCACATTAATGGCATTCAGTATGTCACGCGACCCGAATTGCTTTTGTAAGCCCACATAGCTCAGTAGCGGGGAACAAATCTGCGACGACATTAGGACAACTCCCCTTTGCCCTGAAAAATATGCAGCAAAATATTGAGCGTAAACGCCAACACTAACAATACAATGCCAAGTGCAATGCCTTGGGTGAATTCCCCTTTGCTGGTTTCCAGCGCAATAGCGGTGGGGATATTGCGTGTGTAGTGCAAGATATTCCCCCCCAGCATCATTGAGGCACCAACCTCGGCGATAATTCTGCCAAAGCCTGCCAACACCGCAGCCAATAAGGCAAAACGCGCCTCCCGAATCATTAGCAGTAGTGCCCCCCACACAGGCTGTCCAATGGTAATGGCGGTTTCCCAGGCGCGACGGTCAATGGCTTGAAACGCGCTATGACTCATCGCCACTAGCAGCGGAAATGCTAAAACAATTTGCCCGAGAATCATGGCAGTCTGTGTGAATAATAAGCGCATATCCCCGAAAGGGCCTTGCCGAGATAGCAATAAATACAGGGTCAGACCAACCACAACTGCGGGTACGGACAGTAAGGTATTCGATACGGCAATCAATAAGCGCCGACCGGGGAAATTATAAAAGGCCAGAAAAAAGCCCAACAACATAGCCGGACACACCGCGACCAAAATCGCAGTGCCAGAGACTGAAAATGAAATGCCTATAATTTCCCACAGCGCAGTATCACCACTTAACAGCAAAGCGATTGCGTCGAAAATGGCATTTCCGAGAGTGTCTTGCATAGCTCGTGGAATTCGTTGAATTAAGTATCAGAAAACGGCTTAGGCTTTGCATCAAAGGTGACTTGCTCCGCCCCCTGATACACCAGAAAATGACGACCCTTTGCACGCGCAATCAGCACGACACCCAACTGTTTTGCCAGCGCCAACCCCATTTGTGTGACGCCCGAACGAGACAACAACACCGGCACTCCCATCTGTGCCACCTTGATCACCATTTCAGAAGTTAAACGCCCCGTGGTATAAAACCACTTATCATCGCCAGAAATCCCTTCATACCACATACGCCCGGCGATGGTATCCACCGCATTATGTCGCCCCACATCCTCGACAAAATACAAAATATCATCCCCCTGACACAGGGCACAACCATGCACCGCACCGGCTTTTCGGTAAACATCATTATGCGCATTCAGGCTTTTTAACAAGCAATATATCTGAGACTGCCGAACCTGAGACCTGGCCAGTTTGGTCTGACTCAGGCTATCCATCATGCGTCCAAAAACTGTCCCCTGACCACAGCCGGTAGTCACTGTTCGGTGTTCCAGCTTTTTCTCCAGACCATCAACACCGCTGCGTGTTTTGATCGCAGCCGCTTCAACATCCCAGGCAATCTGTACCGCTTCCACATCTGCCAAGTCATGGATCAGATTCTGATTTTTCAACCAGCCTAACACCAGGAACTCCGGTTGCGCGCCCAGCGTCATTAAAGTGAGGATTTCACGCTTATCCAGATAAATCGTTAACGCGCGCTCAGCCGCAATATGCCCGCCACGCGCTTCGCCATACTCATCATAGGCAACCACCTCAACCGATGTCCCTAAACCCTCATTGCTTAAATAAGGACGCGACTGATCCGCTGAAGCCTGTTCCTCACGGGGGTGTTCGGACCTAGCCACCCGTAGCACTCATGTGTCGCATAATAATCGGCTTGACCGTCACATCAAAATCATGCCCCTTGGGCTTCAGGTCAAGTGAGTCAATAATAGACTGGCGTAAAATCTCATCATCAGTTGGATGTGCGCGGACAATTGCCCGAAGATCCATTGAGTGCTCCTGCCCCAAACACAGCAGCAAACGCCCCTCCGCAGTTATCCTCACCCGATTGCAATCATCACAAAAGTTATGGCTATGTGGTGAAATAAAGCCGATACGGGAATCACTATCATGGCAACGATAATAACGCGCTGGCCCACCTGTGGTTTCGGTACTGGGAATCAGACTGTATTTCGCCTCAATGCGCTTCAGCACTTCCTGGCTGGAGCAATAGGACTTGCCGCGATCATGCTGCCCCATATCACCCAAAGGCATTTCTTCGATAAAAGAAATGTCCAATCCCCGATCACGCGCATAATCCACCAAATCCAGAATCTCATCATCGTTGTGATTTTTCATAATCACCGCATTCAGCTTAACGCTGTTAAAACCTTGAGCCAGCGCCGCATCAATGCCATCCAGGGTTTTGTGAATCTGCCCCACACGGGTCATCGCTTTAAAACGATCCTCGCGTAAGGTATCCAGACTGATATTAATGCGCGTTACGCCCGCCTGTTTTAGGTCTTGCGCGTATTTTGTTAATAAGGTCCCGTTGGTCGTTACCGTCAGGTCATTCAGCCCCGGCATATCGCCCAGTTCCTTAAACAGCGTGATGACATTGCGGCGCGTTAAAGGCTCACCGCCAGTAATCCGAATCTTGTTGACCCCCAAATCCACATATTGTCTGGCAATGCGGGCAATTTCCTCCAATGTCAGCAGTTTTGCGCGAGGCATAAACGTCATGTTTTCAGACATGCAATACACACAACGCAAATCGCAACGATCCGTTACCGAAATTCTCAAATAATTAATCGTCCGTCCAAACTTGTCGATTAAGGCACTGCTTTGCTGATCTGACATTGGTGAACCTACCTCCTCACTTACCCAGCCATTCTACACAGGACACTGCTGAAAACAAAAAACCGCCCCATGACTGTGGATGACGGCAAATTAGTTGATAGGCTCTAGTTGTACCCAGTCGCCAGCACTCACACTCCCCTGTTCCTCAGAGAGAATAATAAAACAGTTGGCCAGACTCATGGAACGTAAAATGCCTGAGCCTTGCGCTCCCGTCAGCCGAACCGTCAGCTCACCGTCTTCGCCCTGTGTGTAAATACCACGCTGAAATTCCGTTCTGCCGGGACGTTTACGAATAGCATCCTGACAACGTGCTTTAAGCCGCAACGGTGGCGGTGCATGGTAGCCAGACAATTTCTCCAACGCCGGTTTTACAAACTGAAGGAAAGTCACCATAACCGCCACCGGATTCCCCGGCAAGCCAAAAAAATGCGCTTGACCAAGCCGTCCATAAGTCAGCGGCCTGCCCGGTTTCATGGCAATTTTCCAAAAATTAATCTCACCCATCCGCCGTAAAGTCGGTTTGATGTAATCCGCCTCACCCACAGAGACACCGCCGGAAGTGATCACCACGTCGGCCATGCTGGCGGCACAATCGAACGCTTCCCGAAGCTTCTCCGCGTCATCCGCCACCACACCAAGGTCAATGATGTCCACGCCACACTGCTGCAACATGCCATGCAGCGTATAACGGTTACTGTCGTAAATTTGCCCATTTTCCAGCACCTCGCCCAAGCTTCGCAGCTCATCACCAGTGGAGAAAAACGCAACCCTGAGTCGTCGCTTTACCGATAGTTCGGCAATCCCAAGTGAGGCTAACATCCCCAAATCCGCTGCGGTAATTTTGTGCCCAGCTTTAAACACCTGAGCGCCTTGGGCAATATCCTCTCCAGCGTGGCGCACATTCTGCCCACGGCGATGCCCTGTGCCGATTTTGACCCACTCGTTACCTGCCGCATCGGTGGATGAGCTTGCCTGCTCCTGCATAACCACCGAATCCGTGCCTGCAGGCAACATTGCGCCGGTCATAATCCGCACACACTCACCGGCTTGACAGACCCCGTCAAAAGCAACCCCGGCCATTGCCCGACCAGATACGCGGAATGTTTCAATACTGTCAGCAGGCAAATCATCACCCGATAACGCATAGCCATCCATTGCTGAATTTGTATGGCCGGGGACATTGCGTGGTGAGGTAACGGACTCTGCCAGAATTTGCCCCAGACAGTCCCGTAACGGGCGTATTTGCTGATGTGCAACAGGTGTTATTTGCCCCAGAATATGCTGCCTGGCATCCGTCACACTCAGCGCATCCGCCTCCCAATCACTGGCACAACTGGTGGTATGCTCAATACGGTGCTGACTCATTGCACCTCCTGATAGGCATGGAAAATAAATGCGGCCATTGCGTCCACATCGTTCAAATCAATCCACGGAATGGGTAATTGTGCAGGCGGCTTTTCGCTGGAAAAGGCAATGATATTGTCATCGTCGGGATACAGCATCGGCTGACCAACCGCCTCCCGATACAATTCAATTTTTGGAAAAGAGGCTCGCTTAAACCCCTCGACCAGCACCAAATCCAGCGTATCGGGATCAAGCAAATCCAGCGCCCCCTGCAAATCCGGTTCATCCCGCTGGTCTTGTAAATCCCGAATCCATGCCACTTGACTGCATGACACCACCAGCATTTGCTCAGCACCTGCCTTGCGTAGCTCATAACTGTCCTTGCCGGGATGATCCACTTCCAGCGTGTGATGGGCGTGTTTAATCATCCCCACCCGCAAGCCTTTTTCCCGTAATTTGGGTAGCAGGCGTTTCAGCAATGTCGTCTTGCCCACACCACTAAACGCCGCAAAGCCCAGTAATGGCCGGGCAAATTGAACCGCCTTATTCGCTGTTTTTTTTGATGTAGGCGCTGCCTGTGCTGCTTCTAACTGACGCTTTTGCTGCTCGGTATTGAGGTTATGAAACGCCGCCGGTGTGTCGCTAAAATCTGCCGTGACTTCATTGTGCCGTGCATACCAACGGTCAATTTTACGCTCACCGCGCGCCAGAAAGGCTAATAAATCCGGCAGTAGACGATTAGCAATTAGGGCATACACCGGCTGTAAACGCGTCCCGTCACTGGCCACCACAATCTCGGCTCCTGTCGCGGCCTGCTTTGCCAACATTTTTGCCGTATAACCCTGCGGCACATTGGGCGCATCGCATGGCAACGTCAGCACAAACTCCGCATCACTGTGCGCCATCACCGAGGCAAAGCCCGCCAATGGCCCCTGGTAATCTGCCAAGGTGTCCTCAATCACTGGATAGCCATAGCGCTTATACTCTGCCTGATTGCGATTGGCATTGATGATAATGTTCGTGGTATCCGCACTAATCTGCTGCAAAATATGCTCAATCAACGGCTTGCCACAGAAGTCAACCAGCCCTTTATCCTGCCCGTCAAAGCGCCGCCCCTGACCACCGGCCAGAATCGCCACGGTTACCTTATTTGTCATGGAAGCCTCTGAATCTATTGCTTAGCTCAGTATCATACACGAGCCTTCA
>PDPG01000035.1 GCA_002747455.1 Pseudomonadota bacterium
GCGACCCAACACCGCTATTGGTGGAGTACCACCACGGCGGTTATTAGCAGCAGCATGATTCTCTACAAATAACTGCTGTGGGAAATGGGGGGATTACAAGGTCGCTTAGCGCCTTTTTTTGGATTTGAAGTTTGCTTTCCTGGTATTGCTCTGCATTTTTTTCGGTGGTGTTGGCTCGTCAAACGGTAGCTCGACACTTTTGTACAGATTTCTGAGTGCCTTAATCTCCAGCTCCTCGCTATAACCCAGTCGTAAATAGCGTGGCATACTCACTGTGCCATAACGAACGCGCGTCAGGCGGCTTACTTTTAGTCCGGCGCTTTCCCAGAGCCTGCGAACTTCGCGGTTACGGCCCTCATGTAATGTGACGTGATACCACTGATTAATCCCCTCACCACCGGCAAAGGTGATTTTTTCAAACTTTGCCATGCCATCTTCCAGCATTACACCGGCCTTTAGCGTATTGAGGATGTCCTCGGTGACAATCCCCATCACACGCACAGCATACTCGCGTTCGATTTGGTAGGAAGGGTGCATGAGGCGGTTAGCCAGCTCGCCATCAGTGGTAAATAGCAACAAGCCCTCCGTATTAATATCTAGGCGGCCCACCTGAATCCATCGCCCGCCATGTGGCTTGGGTAGGTTTTCAAAGACAGTAGGGCGGCCTTCGGGGTCATTACGGGTACAAATTTCGCCCACGCGCTTGTGATAAATCAGGGCTTGGGGCTTGGCGCGTAAACGGGATTGAATCCGCAAACGTTGTCCACGCAGTGTCACTTGGTCCGTTTCCTCAATCGCCTGTCCCGGTGTTGCTTTATGGCCATTGACTAGAATGACGCCTTCTTCTACCCAGCGCTCAATTTCCCTGCGAGAGCCGTAACCAGCACGGGAAAGTACCTTCTGAATTCGTTCAGCCATGAATGATGACCCAATATACTTAAAAATGACCGCGCATTATCGCATAGTTGAGTACATGGTTATAAGCACTGTGAAATAAATTCTGGGCTGACTTGTGGTACGACGCAGCGCAAAGTGGTATGTATATGACTTGGGGATTAGCAATTGCATCGCGGTTTTAGGTTTGTTAACTTCCTTATCATTTATGAGGTTATTTTTATGTCAGCAAGAAACAAGAAAGTGTCGGGTAGTGCAGCAGGAAAGCCAAAGGTTCCTGATGTCAAAGTAAGCAAAGAAGAAGCAAAGCGTTTGCTGGTCGGGTTAACTGATGCCAAGCGAGTGATGGACGGCTCGGTGTACATGTCTGGCAAAGATTTGCTGAAGGTCACTTACGCGAATGGTGAGTATCCTTACCCAGAAAAAATGAAGCTGGCGGAGTATGAGCGCGAGAAATACTTACTACAGATCGAATTGTTGAAAGTACAAAAGTGGGCGAAGGAACAAAACAAGAAGATTGTTATGATCTTTGAAGGGCGTGATGCGGCCGGAAAAGGGGGAACCATCAAGCGTTTTACTGAGCATCTGAATCCTCGTATTGCTCGTGTGATCGCGTTGGAAAAGCCGAGTGAGCGTGAGTTGGGTCAATGGTATTTTCAGCGTTATATCAATCATTTGCCGTCATCTGGCGAGATTCTTATGTATGACCGCTCCTGGTACAACCGTGCCGGTGTAGAGAAGGTGATGGGCTTTTGTTCTGATCGTGAGCACTTAGAGTTTATGCGTCAGGCACCAGTGTTTGAGCGTATGCTGGTGAACTCGGATATTATTTTGTATAAGTTTTGGTTCTCGGTAACGCGCCAGGAACAGCTTCGTCGCTTCCACTCACGTAAGCATGATCCGTTGAAGCAGTGGAAGCTCAGTCCGATTGATGTTGCGTCATTGGAGCGTTGGGATGATTATACCGAGGCTCGTCAGTCGATGTTCTTTAATACAGATACTGCCGATGCGCCCTGGACGGTTGTTAAATCGGATGACAAGAAGCGCGCTCGCATCAGTTGTATGCGTTACTTCCTGAATAGTCTGGATTACCCCGACAAGGATACCTCCGTGGTTTATCAGCCCGATGAACTCATCGTTGGGTCAGTGTCATCGCTGTATAACGATGGCCCATCTTCAGCGAACTAACGCCTAACTCACAGGCCCGTCCCTCTATTGTTGGAGGGGCGGGTGTTTTTATCTTTCCTTATCTTTCCGTGAGGTAAAGAACGACACCAGGTTATTATGACCGACTGCTTCCTGGTAGTGACGGGCTTCACGACTGCTTCCCAGCTCCGCTTCATTGATTTTATTCATATCAATCTGATTCAGACTATTTAAGGCGTGTTGCGCCTCAGCGACTTTTTTACTCAGTGACTGGAAGGTCTGTTGTGTCGTTTCGAGTGTAGTCGATAACTCATTGATTGATTTCACGTCCAGTTGTTGCAAATTGCTTTCAGTGGTTTCTTTGATGTAGCGACTCTGTTCTTCATAGCGCCGCAGATTTTCCAAATGAATCCGGCTCTCATTGACATGAGCACTCAATTCTTGACGAGCCATATCTGCTCCCTGAAAAGCGGAATCGTATTGCGTGTACAAATCATTTTCGTATCGCCCGATACTTTCCATATATTTCTGGTAGGCTTCATCCGCTTTGGATTGACTGCTACGCAGGTGGTCGAGAAGCTGCGTGGATTCGTCCAAGGTTTGGTTGAGTCGCAAGCGTACCTGATCCGCAAGTTCGTTATTGGCCTCCAGATTACTGAGTTGCAAGCTGTGTTGCGCGGTAATGTGTTGAGCCAGTTGGTAGGAATGAGCGTCCTGCTGTTGAACACGTTTAATACCCACTTCCAGATGATTTAAGCCATCGCGTAGCTCTTGCTCGATTCTTAGTACAGTATTTTCAGTTTGCCCTAGTCGCTCGTCCCATACTTTTTGCGCCTGTTCAATACGGCGCTCAATGGCTTCGGTTTTTTCTCGTAAGCGGGCCTCTGTTTGTTCTGCACTTGTTGCCGCCTCCTGTATTCTTTCTGAGCTAAGCCAAGCACTGTGTTGCTTGCCCACTAAGGAATTACTCTGGTGAACCAACCGTTCAATAATTCTGTTCGCACGCGACTCATTCTCCTCAATACCCTTCATGGATTTATCAATACGACGTTGATCCTTGACGATGTTTTGTTTGAGTTTGGTGACAAACTCGCGGTCTTTTTTCATCGACTTGCGGCCTAGCAATAGCGCCCATAGTGCTGTAACCAAGGCACCACCAGAGATGGCAGCAACCAATATGCTAATGACCGAATCCTGAGTGAGCCCGGCCTCTGCCGCCAAAGTGCTACTGGAATAGGCGGCCAGGGTTGCACCGCTAATGAAGCTAACCGGAGTTGAAAATCGATTGAACTGTTGATTCACGTTGTTGGTTCCCACTACAGCACACGCTGGTTACTGTTATCGTTTTTGGTGTTGAACGATGTTGAGTGTGCCCACTCGTTCAGTGCGAAAGTATAGCATCTAACGTATTTATACTGTATGAACAGTTTTCAGATCGTATTGGCACTAAGCGGTACCGTTTTTACAATTAATAGCTGTACCGCTTAGTGGGGTGACGGATTACATCGTGGGGTAGGGAAGGTCTGTCGCATGATACTGGGTCAACTGGGTGTTGGAGCGATTGAGCAAAATGAATGCCCGACCGTAGCCCGTAAGTTGGTTAGCGATCTGGCGCGCTTGCTCACCTTTGCCAGTATATATGTCCATTCTGGCAGGGCCTTTAATGGCAATGCCACGATCCTGGGGAAGTAAAATTTTCCACTCCGCTCCCAGGGTTTGCCCTCTGCTGTTAATGATGGGTACTTCGGCTAATATGATCGAACCAAAAGGGATATAATCTGTATCTACCGCCACGGAATGACCGGGGGTGATCGGCATACCCGAAGCGGTTACAACATGACCATAGGCTGGTTTGAAATAGACATAACGTGGGTTGCTGTTGAGCACTGGTTCCAAATAAGCAGGGTTGGCATAGAGCCATTTTTGGATTCGGTCACGCCCCAGGTTGCCACTTATCAGGCCGCGGCTCTGCATAAAGTCAGATGGGCTACGGAAGCGTCTTTCGTTCGATCCATCAAACTGCAAGGGAACCCGTTGTCCGTTGTCATACTCCAAAACGCCCGATCCCTGAATTTGCATATAAAATAGCCCAACTGGGTCATCTGTCCACGCAACTTCCAGCCCTCTATTATTCAGTGCACCGCTACTGATTTGGCTTCGCGTGAGTAGGCGTAAACGTGAACTCATGGGTGAACGATAGATGGGGTAGTGAAACTGTGCATTTGGTTTGGATCTGGCTCTGATGATGGGGGTGTAATAGCCGGTAAATTTGCTATTTTGACTTTGTTTATTGGATAAAGGGATCAGGTCAAAATGTTGTTGCAGTGATTGAGGGTGTATGGCATCCCCCCAATTTAGCAACTTGTTTAGTGTTTGCGATAGCGTTCTGTTCGGAATATTGAGTCCTCGTTTTGCAACCGTACGATTGGGATTTTGTGATTGCA
Source organism: Pseudomonadota bacterium (assembly GCA_002747455.1). Classification (GTDB taxonomy): domain Bacteria; phylum Pseudomonadota; class Gammaproteobacteria; order Thiotrichales; family Thiotrichaceae; genus Leucothrix. The sequence continues at coordinate 4,485 of PDPG01000035.1, forward strand.
AATAGCGTGCGGCGTGCGCCAGGCCGGCGCGTAATGAAGGACTTAAAGCAAAGGTGTTCGCTGGAATATTAATGGATCGTTGGGGTGAGGTTGTCGGCTCAACCACGTCGTTAAAACTGAGTTGCTCGTGGTAGTAGCGATTGTTGTCCGATATTTCTAGGTCATCATAGATTTTGTTATTAGCAGAGGTCGCTTTGCCGAAAAGCAGCAAGGATACGGTGACTGCAAGGGTTGCCTTGCGAATTGGGGGAGTTGTCATAGTTCACTCTAATTCGTTATTTTTATCGTGAGTTTGTGGGCTAGATTATGGCAACCAGGACGCTTTGATAACAAGTGAAAAGCATAACTTTCAGACGAATGAGCGCTTCTGGGGATCTGGTTTCAAGAAGGATTCAATGCTGTGGTAGAAAGCCTCCGGGGCTTCTACATGGGGTAGGTGGCCTGCATTAGTAATACTCTGAATGTTCGCTTGTGGGAACAACTGGGTAATGATTTCCTGGTCATTTTCTGGGTCGATATACGGTGAGTTTTCACCCCTTACAAATAGACAGGGCTTGTCGAATACAGCGTGATCTGGTGAATTGAAATTGGCAATATTCAGGTAGGCACGGGTAATTTCCTGTAGATCGCAACGCCATTCATAACCCCCACCGTCTGCCATTTTCAGATTTTTCAGTAAGAAAGCACGTTCAGCGTGGTCAGGAATGTGTGCTGCTAGAAGTTCACTGGCCTGTTTGCGCGACCCAATGCGGTCAACGGGTAGGGATAACAATGCTTTGAACACGGGCAAATGCCAGAGTGTGTAGGGTCTGGGAGCAATATCCACGATGATGAGTTTGTTCAGCCGGTCAGGGTGGTGTAGTGCCAGATACATGGCTACCTTACCGCCCATTGAGTGGCCTAACAGGTCAAATGCATCGATATTTAAGTGATCGGCTAAGCGAAGCACGTCACCTGCCATGTCCTTGTAACGCATACCGGAAAGGTGCGGGGATTGACCATGATTTCGTATATCAGGGGTGATTGCCCGAACTGTATACTGTGTGGCGATATGCTTTGCCTGACTACGCCAGTTATCCAGAGAACCCAGTAAGCCATGTAAGAAGAAGATGACTTGATTTGATTTGGTATCGCCAAATTGTTTGTAGTGGAGAAGTTGGCTCATGGTGTCCTCAGAATAACAACAGTGCTGGGTAAGCTGTGCCCGTATTGTGATAATTTTGTGAAATTCGCATCAAGTATTCATTAACGATAAAGAAATATCCAGCTATAATCGCGCGGATAAGTTATTAATATAATGACGTTAGTAGTAGTTGCCCATGCGTGTTGGCATTGCTACATTAGGGGTGATCTGGGGGCCGCTCAAACATGGCTGTTTTTGCCACGACAATAGAAATGGATTCATAATGTTTAAATTTTTCTCTGGCTTGTTTTCTAACGATATTTCAATAGACCTAGGCACCGCAAATACACTGATTTATATGCGTGGCAAGGGGATTGTGCTAGATGAACCATCAGTCGTTGCAATTCGTCAGGATCGTGGTCCGGGCGGGCCGAAAAAGATCGAAGCAGTTGGTATCGAAGCCAAGAAGATGCTGGGCAGAACGCCTTCTAACATCACAGCGATTCGCCCAATGAAAGATGGCGTAATTGCCGATTTCACCTACACCGAGAAAATGTTGCAGCACTTTATCCGTAAAGTGGATAGCGGCCGGATTTTGCGACCACGCCCGCGGGTGGTGATTTGTGTGCCATGCGGCGCGACTCAGGTGGAGCGCCGTGCGATTAAAGACTCCGCAATGGGTGCAGGTGCGCGCAAGGTGTATCTGGTTGAAGAACCGATGGCAGCGGCAATTGGTGCGGGTGTGCCCATTGACGAAGCGGTTGGCTCAATGGTTCTGGATATTGGTGGCGGTACGTCTGAAGTCGCCATTATGTCGCTGCGCGGTATTGTTTATTCTGCATCAGTGCGAATCGGTGGGGATCGTCTGGATGAGGCGATTATCAGCTATGTGCGTCGTAATTACGGCATGTTAATCGGCGAGGCAACAGCTGAGCAGATCAAATGTGAGATTGGCTCGGCGTATCCGGGTAAGGAATTGATGGAGATTACTGTCAAGGGGCGTAATTTATCCGAAGGGGTTCCTCGCAGCTTCACCCTGACCAGTAATGAAATTCTGGAAGCCTTGCAAGAACCGTTGTTTGGTATTGTAAGTGCAGTGAAAACGGCTCTGGAGCAAACACCGCCGGAGCTGGGTGCGGACGTTGCGGACCGTGGTATTGTGTTGACCGGTGGTGGTGCTTTGTTGCGGGATCTGGATCGCTTGCTAATGGAAGAGACGGGTATTCCGGTGCTGGTTGCGGATGATCCGCTGACCTGTGTTGCGCGTGGTGGTGGTCGTATTCTGGAGCGCATGGATGATGACGGGTTTGACTTCTGGACGTCAGACTACTCCTCTCAGTACGGTTAATAATCGTCTAAGTCTCTGACAAGTTTGCTGGGTGTCTCTCATCGACGAGTTAAGCGAAAATCGGCTTGAAGGTTCATTGCTCATTAAATTTTTAGTAGCGGTGGTGCTTTCTGTGGGCATGATTCTGATGGATTATCGGGAGTCTAGCCTGGCGCCTGTTCGCACCTCGTTAAATATCGTGCTGCATCCATTAGTAGTTGCCGTAGACTATCCGTTTCGATTGGCCGACACTATCAGCGAATTTTTCCAGAATCACAACACGATGATGGAGAGGAATAAGCGATTGGAAACCCTGGTTGGCATCTATGCTGCCCGTGACCAGAAGTATCACTCCATTGCTCAGGAAAACATTCGGTATCGTAAACAGCTAAATGCAACACCGGCGGTACGGGAGCGTTTTATGCTGGCCGAGGTGTTGTCGGTATCGAGTGATCAACACCGTAAGACAATCCGTATCAATAAGGGGAGTCGGGATGGTGTGTATCAGCGTCAAGTCGTGCTGTCGGGCAATGGTATCTACGGTCAGGTGTTCAGTGTGTCACCTTCGTCATCAGTGGTCTTGCAGCTCACGGACAGTCGTCACGCCATACCTGTGAGGAACCAGCGTACAGGGCTTGGAGCCATCGCTGTTGGCTCGGGCAATACCAACCAGCTTGAGCTGAAAAATATTGAAGCCAATATCGATATTAAGGTCGGTGATACCTTCATTAGCTCCGGCTTGGGGCAGCTATTCCCAGCAGATTTTCCGGTTGCCACTGTGGCCTCGGTGGCTTACAACCCCGGCGACTCTTTCATGCGGGTAAAAGCACGCACGGTGGTTGATTTTAGCAAAAACCGTGAGGTGTTATTGATTTGGCGATCGAATCACCGTGATGTGCTGGAAACTTCAGAAACGCAGGAGCAGCCTTAGTTATGGAGTCCTATATCCTGCGCTTTCGGGGGGCGGTTCTGGCTTCCATGATATTTGCCTTTGCGATCACCTTACTGCCGATTCCTGATAATTTATTGGCTTGGCGGCCTGATTGGGTGGCGCTGACGTTGGTGCATTGGGCATTGATCACTCCTAGAAAGGTGAGTATTGCTTTGGCATGGGTGGCGGGTTTGCTACTGGATGCAATGTATAACTCAAGCTTGGGGCAACACGCCTTGGGTTTAACGGTTGTTGTGTTTATTGTGATGCGCTTACGCTTGCGAATTAATGTACACACACTGACCCACCAGTGGACAGTACTACTTGTTGCCTTGGGTAGTTATATGCTGATCAATCTCTGGGTGCTTGGCTTTACCGGCAATTCGCCCAGTGCCTGGCTTTACTGGTTGTCTTTGGCAGGCAGCTTGATCGTTTGGCCGCTCTATCACTGGTTATTGAGGGCCTTATTTATGACCCTCAATCGCTTTGATGACTGAAATCTCATCGGCTACAGCAGGAGCAGTGTCCCTCATATTTACTCATCTTCCCAATACCCGGGTTAAATGTATTGGTTGGGTCTAGTTTCTTGTAGAAAGCCTGTAGGCTATTCTCTGCTTGGTATAAATGCCCGACATTGTGTTCTGCCGGATATTTGGCACCTTTATTATCCAGGTACTCCAGCATGAGTGCTTTCATTTTCACCTTGTCGGTTCCCTTTTTGAACAGGTAATTTTGGTGGAACACGTTGCACATAAAGTGTCCAAAGTGCATGGTGTGGGCAATGTTATCGCTGATTTCGGGGGGTAACTGTTCTACCCAGTCAAAGTCATTACGGCGCAATGCAATATCCAGGGCCATGACCGTTTCCACTTCATCGCTGTGGAACATTTGATAACGGCCTGAAGAACCTCCGGCTGCGAAACGATGGAGCAGGGCTTTTTTGCCTTCCTCCGGGGTACAGGCAAAAAAGCCGCGGTCGGGGTTATCTTTCCAATGTTGGTCAAGGTAATGCTGCGCTTCCTCAATACCATCGTCACTCATCACCAGTATCAGGTGGTGCTCGTAACGATCCCGAAAATCCAACATGCGTTTGGGTAAATGTTTGGGGAACAGCTTACTTGCATACTGCAACAGTCGCTCAGGAAGATTTTCAGAAAGTAATGGAACACGTTTTAATGCTTGCTCAATGCGGGCTTTTGCCGCAAAAAGCTTAGGCATTTTGTGTGTGCCAAGGTGCTGAATCGCCAGAAATGTATCCTTGCCGTAGTCTTCGGTAATATTGAAGATTGTACGGTGCATGTACTCGCCCATTTCAGGGAGGTTGCGAAAGTCGGTTAGAATATCCTTACGCAACGTGGCAAGCGCATCTGGATTATTTGTACCAAGATAGAAGACTTGCTCTCTTTTGGGTGTTTCAAAGGTATCCGTTCTGACAGCAAAGACGGCAATTTTACCGGCACAGCCACTTGCCTCGAACAGACGGCGTTCATCGGCATTAAACCTCGCCGGTATGTCTGAAGTGACATCTCGTACGCGTTCTGTGTATTCATTGTCAGAAGCCATGCCCGCATCGTTACGAATACTATCGGGGTCGAAGTTACCTCGCTCGACATTTTCCAGAATTTCTTCTGGTGTGTCGCCCAAGCCATCAATACCCAAATGGTTCACCAGATGGAGCTGATAGTTCTCATCGATCTGCGCGAACAATGCTAATTGCGTGTAGGCAGGGCCTCGTTTAACCAGTGCTCCACCAGAGTTGTTCGCAATGCCACCCACAACGGTTGCCCCAATTTGTGAGGAGCCAATCACGGAGTGTGGGGTACGGCCAATTTTCTCCAGTTGTTCTTCGAGCTTGTGCAGGGTCGCACCGGGCAGGCTAATGGCTTGCTGGCCGTCATTAATAAAATGAATATGATTCAGCGCCAGCGTATTGATGACAACGACATCGCGGTCATAGTCCGCTCCGTTTGGGGCAGAACCTTCCGTCAAGCCGGTTTTTGCGGCTTGCATCACAATAATGCACTTTGCATTCACACAAGCCTGAATTACTTTCCACAACTCAACCAGCGACTGAGGGAAAACAACGGCTAACGCCTCTCCCGTGCCCGAACGAAACCCGCTCCGGTAATACGCGGTATCCGCATCTTTGGTCAGTACATTGCCGCGACCAACAAGGGTGATAAATTCCTGAATGAGTGCATTGTGATTCATGTCAAATCGCTACAGTTGGCTTATCGAAGTGTTCTGGCGCGGATGGTTCCCGGAATATCTTTCAGGCTTTGGATACCTACTTCCCAGTCCTTGGCATCTACATCAATCACCACGTAACCGACTTTTTCATCAGTTTGCAGATATTGGGCCGCAATGTTGATGTTTTTTTCAGCCAGAGATCGGGTGATTTCATTCAATATGCCGGGCTCATTCTTGTGAATATGTAACAATCGACTGCAATTTCGGTAGGCTGGTAGCGATACTTCCGGAAAGTTTTTGGCTGACAGTGTGGTGCCGTTATCCGAGTACTTGACCAGCTTTTCCGCCACTTCCTGTCCGATATTTCCCTGTGCTTCCTGTGTACTGCCACCGATATGTGGGGTGAGTATCACGCTGTCAATTCCCCGCAAGGTTGACACAAATTCTTCGTCATTAGACTTTGGCTCAACAGGGAATACGTCAATCGCAGCACCCGCTAAGTGCTCACTTTGCAAGGCTGCGGTGAGTGCTTCAATATCCACAACCGTACCCCTGGCTGCGTTAATAAAAACGCTGCCTTGTTTCATCATGGCAAATTGCTGTGCGCCCATCATATTTTGAGTTTCAGGTGTCTGAGGTACGTGCAGAGAGACAACATCTGAAACCTTTAGCAGTTCATCAAGTGTCCTTAGCTGTACCGCATTACCCAAAGGCAATTTAGATGCGATGTCGTAAAACATAACCCGCATCCCCAGCGACTCTGCGAGCAGGCCAAGTTGTGTGCCAATGTGGCCATAACCTACGATGCCCAATGTTTTGCCACGCGCTTCAACAGAGCCTTTGGCGTGTTTCTGCCACTCACCCCGATGTGCGGCGGCACTTTTAGCCGGGATGTTTCTGAGTAGCAATAGCGCCTCGCCCAACACCAGTTCTGCAACAGAGCGAGTATTGGAGAAGGGGGCATTAAAAACAGGAATACCACGCTCTCGTGCGGCATCTAAATCCACCTGGTTTGTTCCGATACAGAAACAACCAATCGCAACCAGCTTTTCAGCGGCACTCAGCACATCGGCGGTTAATTGTGTGCGCGAGCGAATCCCCACGTAATGAGCATCTTTGATTTTTTCTTTCAGTTCATCGCCGACAAGCGAAGTTTTCAGGCACTCGACATTGCTGTAGCCATGATGCTGGAAAACCTCCAGCGCATTAGGGCTGATACCTTCTAGCAGGACGATTTTGATTTTATCTTTAACTAAAGAATCTTGGCTCATATCTATTGCTCGGTAAATATAAGCGAGCGATTATACACAAGAATAAGAACCACATACAAAGTGTTCGGGTAGATTAGGTTGGTATTTAATATTGGGTGTGGAAAATCAGATTTATGGGTATCAGTAGGTTGGGCTGGATGTTCTTTACTCAGGATAAATATACACAAATGTGTTGTTTTCAATGTCTGCAAAAAGGGCCGAGATGTCGTGGTTCGCCATGCGGATGCAGCCATGCGAGACGGGCTGACCTAGCCACCCTTCCTCGTCTGTGCCGTGAATATAAATATACCGCTGATAGCTATCGACATTGCCACCACGATTCTTGTCATCTTCCAGCCCTGAAAGCCATAGAATCCTGGATGTAATGTTGTCTGTGTCACCGCTGGTATGACGTGTTTGCAGAATGGTTGCGATTTCACCCGTGTACACACGGCCTTTCAGGATGCCACCGATAGGAACTGACGCACCATATTTTTCCTGAACTTTATGAGCACCAAGCGGCGTTTGTCCACTACCACTTTGGCTGCCTACGCCATTTGCTGCGCTGGAAATAGGGTAGCGCTGAAGTAGTGTGTGCTGGTATAGATGGTAAAGACGCTGCTGATCGATGTTGATCAGCAGCAGGGTATCAGTGATGTCGCGGGGGAATGTACAGGAAAGCCAGTCCAGGAACGCATGGTTATCCAAGTTCGCCGAATAGACTGGCTGTGAAGTCATCGGGGAGCCTTATTTGCTGTTCGCTATATATCAACAGCGCTGCGCTTGGATTTTTTCTTCTTTGATGCGTCCGCGCGTTTTTTCTGAAGCTCATCAAAATAGGCCCGACCCTCGCCGGTCGCATATTCACCGTTGAATACGGAGCAGTCAAACTCTGTTAGCTCGCTATTGCCTTCTGTCACGGAGTCCTTCAAATCCTGAAGGGTCTGATAAATCAGTCGGTCAGCACCAATGTATTCAGCAACTTCCTCCTCGGAGCGACCATGAGCGATTAACTCATTAGCTGCAGGCATATCAATGCCATAGATATTTGGGTGGCGCACTGGGGGCGAAGCGGATGCAAAATAGACCTTTTTTGCACCGGAATCACGAACCATTTGCACGATTTGCTTGGATGTGGTGCCACGAACAATGGAATCATCCACCAGCATGACATTCTTGTCCCTAAACTCAAGGTCAATCGGGTTGAGCTTTTGTCGAACTGATTTTTTACGCTGGCTCTGGCCGGGCATGATAAAGGTGCGGCCGATATAACGGTTCTTGATAAAACCTTCGCGGTAACTGACCCCTAAAGTCATTGCCATTTCCAGTGCAGAGGTTCGGCTAGTATCCGGGATGGGGACAATCACATCAATATCGTGATCTTTCCATTCGTTTTGAATTTTCTCTGCCAGCTTGTGCCCCATTCGCATACGAGCCTTGTGTACGAAGACATTGTCTATGACAGAGTCAGGACGGGCAAAGTAAACGTACTCAAACAAACAGGTTTTATAGGAAGGATTTTTGGCACATTGTTTGGTGTGTACCTTGCCATCTTTTGTGATGTAAATGGCTTCACCCGGCAGCACATCGCGGACAATTTGGTAACCCTGTGTGACCAGTGCGGTACTTTCCGAGGCAAGCATGTAGTCGGTACCTGCCTCGGTTTCGCGCTTACCATAAATTAAGGGGCGGATGCCGAGTGGATCACGAAAGCCAACGATACCATCGCGTGTAATCATGGCGACAACGGCATAAGCTCCCTTGCAGCGCTCATGTACCCCCGTTACGGCGGTAAAAATGTCCTCAGGGGTAACTCGGTAGGAGTTCTGACGGTGCAGCTCTTGCGCAAAGATATTTAACAACACCTCGGAGTCAGACTCTGTATTAATTTGGCGGCGGTCTTGCTCAAAAAGTTCGCGTTGCAGCGGTGCGCTATTGGTCAGATTACCATTGTGCGCCAGCGAGATGCCGTAGGGGGAATTAACGTAGAACGGCTGCGCCTCGGCTTGTGACGAACTACCCGCGGTCGGATAGCGAACGTGGCCGATCCCCATATTTCCCTTCAGCTTTCTCATATGCGAGTTGGTCCGGAATGCATCTTTGACCAGGCCGTTCTTTCTGCGTAGGCACAAATGTCGCCCATCACTGGTGACAATGCCAGCCGCATCCTGTCCCCGATGTTGCAAGACGGTGAGCCCATCATACAGTTCCTGATTCACCGCACTGTGACTCACAATACCAATAATTCCACACATTCAGGTGTTACCTATTAGTTGCTGAAAATTTCAATCCGAAAGCACTGGTTGTTGCGGCTTATTACTAATCCCCGCTTCTTCCAAAAGTGCTGTCACTTGCTCAGGCGCATTGGCTTGTATCCAGTCTGCCGCACGTGCAAACTTTGGAACCAGCATTGAGGTTTGCCACATGGGTTCTTCGGCGTACTTGGTCAGGTTGATAAACATAACCGCCATTGAGATGACCAGACCACTGAGGGCAACTCCTAGGGCTATTCCCAGAAAACGATCCAGCCCGCCCAGCCCAATGGCACGAATGCCTTTGCTGAAAAGGTGATTGATGATGGTGCCAATAAATAAAACACTCAAAAAGATAATGAGGGCGGCGATTATCATCTGAAACACATTGCTGGACAGCTTAAATGGCAGGGCGGCCATGAGTTCATCATGATAAAGGAAAGTGAGCACGGCTGCCGAAACCCACGTCACCAGGAACAGCGCCAGCCAGACAAAACCTCTGGCGAAGCCTACTAACGCCGTGATCAGTATAAAAACAACGATACCGATATCAATAAAGTTCAAATCCATCTGCATTGCCCCAAGATATTAGTCATTTACAAGTTCCGGGCACTACACACAATGGGTAGCAGCCCGTGGAGTTGCGAACTCTCAGCGAGTCACGATTGCACTATTGTTGACGTACGTATTCTTTTTGTAGCGTCGCTTCATTGCTGCCTGTGCCTTGGCTGCGGTCGAGCGGTCGGCGTACTGACCAATTCGCACACGGTAAAGCACTTTGCCATTGCGTTGGGTTTTAGTCACGTAGGTTGGGTAACCTTCTCCCCTCATTACTTTTTTCAGGTCATTGGCGCGTTTCGCACTGGACGTTGCCAGAAGTTGAATGGTGTAGCCATTCTTTGCCCGTACCGTTGTTGGCTCAGCATTGGCCGGCTTGTTAGTTGACTCCACGGGGGCAGCAGCTTTCGGTTTGGCCTTTTTAGTAATGACTTTAGCGGTTCTTGATGATTTTGGTGCGACCGCTTTCTTTTCACCAATCAGGCGTGCCTGTACCTCATTAGACTTCACTTTCTCAGTTTTGCTTGGTGCTTTGCTGGCAATCACCGTATCTTGGTCTGCTTTATCGACCGCTGGTGCTGCTTGCTGATCGCTGGCTTGTTGGGTACTAGCGTCTGTAGCAGCACCATCATCTTTAGGTGCCGCAGCCGTGTGATTAGGGTTGTTCACCAAGTCAAGGTCGCGGAACTCACCTGAAGCTTTCTTGTCAGGTGTAACGCTGAAACCAACGTCCTTTTTCTTGGCATTCTCAGCGGTGCCTGCCGGCTTGGCAGCAGCAACCACCTCTTCTTGGTTCGCTTTGTCGGAGGTTTCATCGCCTTTCTGTGTCACTGTATTATCTGATTTCTCAGAGGTAGTGTTGCCCGTGCTCTCTTTATCGGCTGTTTTATTGTCAGTAGACAGCGTATCGTAGGATGTTGCGTCTTTATTAGCCTGGCTGCCAGCACCTGAATTAGGTAACGCCATATCAACAACATCCTGTCGCTGAGGAGCCTTGTCTTTGAGTAAAAGTGCGAGAAGGGCGGCGGCGATTAGTGCCAAAATTACTGCTCCAATACCACGCTTAACGGTTGTTGTATTCATACCTTAGCTTCCTTTTTAAGCTGAATGCTGTAAATTCGCCAGCCAAAATGGTTTTCGACCGATATTGAGTTTACTTGGCGTTTGATAAAAATATCTCTGCATGGCCGTAAGTATCGCATTAGCTTTGTCACGTAATGCCTTGAATATTATAAAAACATAGCTCACGTATCACTTACCGATAGGCCTTGCATAAAGCCGGATACTATCAGAAAAGAGCCAAAGGCGACTACCCTATCTTGGCAATTCAGTGAGTTTTTTAATAATTTAATAACACTACTAAATTCAGTTTGAGTTTCTAGTGTACCGTGTACCCCGATTGTCTGTAATTTATTCAGCAATTTTTCAGGATCTTGAGCTCGCGGGCCGGGTAAGGGGAGGAGATACCAGGCATCAAATGATTTAGCCAAGGGTGCTAGGATGCCGTGGAGATCTTTGTCCTCCAAGGCAGAAAAGACCGCAACGGTTTTACCGGAGGCGGGATGCTGTTGCAGATAATCAGCTAGTGCTGCTGCAGACTGTGCATTATGTGCGACATCGACAAGCAACTCAGGGCAATCCCCCAGCTTTTGTAATCTGCCAATCACTTGCACATTTTTGAGTCCAGTGGCGATAGCCTCAGAGCTGACAGGCAGTGTGTGTTGAAAACTTTGAACCGCAGCAACCACCATCGAGGCATTGTAATACTGAAAACGGCCTTGCAAGGCAGGGCAGGGTAGTGATAACGGGGCCTGTCCTGTTGAAAGAAACAGCCACGTCTCCTCGTCGCTGGATAGCTCGAAGCGAAAATCCTTGCCTTGTTGCAGTAGATTTGCACCAATACGTTTGGCTTCGGAGGCTATAGTCTTCGTGGGGTTGGCATCACCGCTAACGACGGTTTTACCCTTGCGCATGATGCCTGATTTCTCAATACCAATCTGTTCGCGGTCATCTCCCAGCCAGTCAATATGATCAATATCAATGTTGCTGATAAGTGCCAGGTCTGCATCCCATAGATTAACAGCGTCTAAGCGACCACCCAGGCCGACTTCAAAAATGGCCACCGCAACCTGATACTTTTGAAACAAATAGGCGGCGGCCAATGTGCCGAATTCAAAATAGGTCAGGCTAATATCACCGCGGGCTGCGTCAATCGCTGCAAAGGCTTCACAGATGTCCTGGTCAACCGCTGGCACACCATCAATGGCAATGCGCTCGTTGTAGCGGATGAGGTGTGGGGAGGTATAACAGCCTGTTTTGTAGCCTGCGGCACGATAGATGCTGTCCAGCATGGCAACACTGGAGCCTTTGCCGTTTGTACCTGCAACCGTAATGATTGGCATGGTTAATTGTTGTAGTTGCAAACGAGCAGCAACCTGGCTGATTCTGTCCAGCCCTAAGTCGATGCTGGATAGGTGCAACCCCTCTTGCCACGCTAACCATTCGGACAATGTTCGGCTCATGGTGCCTGCTTCTCAGTAATAATTATTGTTTTGGCTCGTCGGCAGTTTCTTCAGGGTGCTTATCAGTTTCCTCAATAACCACCGGCTCGGGAAGCTCATCTTCTACATTCTTTTCAGTTTGAATCATGTCTTGTGGAATGTCTTCCTCATCCGGTGCGGTTCGCACAACCGGCTCCTCGCTTTCTGGAAGCTGATCCAGCTCCTCTGGCCTTGGCCGGTGCTGTAGCATTGACAGTAAGCTGGCGATCTCCTGGCGCAACTGACCACGATGCACAATTCGGTCAATGGCTCCCTTTTGCAAGAGAAACTCACTGCGCTGGAAGCCTTCGGGCAGGGTTTCCCGAACCGTTTGCTCAATGACGCGTGGCCCGGCAAAACCAATTAGCGCCTTTGGCTCGGCAATTTGTACATCCCCTAACATGGCAAAACTGGCCGATACGCCACCCATTGTGGGGTCGGTCAATACTGAAATATAGGGAAGTCCCTGGTCTGCTAATTTGGTGAGTGCTGCGCTGGTTTTTGCCATTTGCATTAAGGAAAACAGCGCCTCTTGCATCCGCGCGCCACCGCTGGCAGTAAACACAATGAACGGAATACGCTCGCGAATGCTGACGTTTACGCCTTGCACAAAGCGTTCACCCACGACAGAGCCCATAGAGCCGCCCATAAACTCAAAATTAAAGGCAGCGGCAACCAAGGGCACACCAAACACCCTGCCTTTCATGACAACCAGCGCATCTTTCTCCCCTGTTTGCTTTTGGGCATCGGCCAGGCGGTCTTTGTATTTTTTAGAATCTTTAAACTTGAGAATATCAACTGGCACAACATTTTCAGCGATTTCCTGCCGACCTTCTTCGTCGAGGAATATATCTAAGCGACGGCGCGCGTTGACACGAAAATGATGGTTACAGCCAGGGCAGACATCGTGATTTTGTTCAACGTCCTGCTTGTAGAGAACCGCGCTGCAAGCAGGGCATTTATGCCACAAACCTTCCGGGATTGACTTTTTTTTGATAGTAGAGCCTTCGGTGCGAATCCGTGAAGGCAGTAGCTTTTCAAACCAACTCATAGTGTTTTATCCATCGCTTGACGCATGTCTGTTAACAGCTCACTCGTATGCTTGAGGATTACCGCGTCATCGTTCGGGGTCTCCTCAATCATCTTCACCAACACACTGCCCACAATAACGGCATCTGATACCTTGGACACTGCGGCGGCAGTTGTCGCATCTTTGATACCAAAGCCTACCCCAACGGGTAGCGTCGTATGGGCTTTAATGCCGCGAACGTGCGTGTCCACATCATCCACATTCAGAGCATTAGAGCCGGTCACACCTTTCAGCGAGACGTAGTATAGATAACCAGAACTCACCTCAATAATACGCTGCATACGGTGAGGACGTGTGGTGGGTGAAATCAGGAATATGGCGTCGATATGATGCTTTTTCAAGGCGGCCAGTAAATCGTGCGCTTCCTCCGGTGGTAGGTCTACCGTCAACATGCCATCCACACCGGCATCCTTTGCAGCCACGGCAAAAGCCTCATAACCCATTGCTTCCAAAGGGTTGAGATAGCCCATCAGGATGACAGGGGTTTGGGTGTCCGTTAGGCGGAACTCCTTCACCATTGCCAATACATCCCGCAAGCTGGTGTGATGTTTGAGCGCACGCTCGCAGGCCAGCTGAATGGTCGGCCCATCGGCCATTGGGTCGGAAAACGGTATGCCCAGCTCAATCGCGTTAGCGCCGGCTTTGACCATGGAGTGCATTAATGGCACAGTCAGTCCGGGATGCGAGTCCCCGGCGGTGATATAAGGAATTAGTGCAGATTTTCCCTGACGCTTTAGGTTCTCCAGTGTGTTGCTGATACGGCTCATATTGACACTCCTTCCAGGGCAGCAACGGTATTAATGTCTTTATCACCACGGCCTGACAGGCAAACGATAATTGTTTGCTCAGGGCGCATTTGTGGGGCTTTTTTCATGGCGTATGCCAACGCATGGCTGGATTCCAGAGCAGGAATAATGCCTTCGATGCGTGTTAGGGCGCGAAAGCCTGCCATCGCCTCATCGTCAGTTACGCCCACATAATTAGCGCGACCAATATCTTTTAGCCAGCAATGCTCAGGGCCAACACCGGGGTAGTCCAGACCGGCAGAGATTGAGTGCGTCTCGATAATCTGACCGTCTGGATCGGCCATTAAATACATGCGGTTTCCATGCAGCACACCGGGCGTACCCTGGCACAGCGGCGCAGCATGTTTTTGTGTATCCAGACCCAGACCAGCAGCCTCGACACCATATATTTCCACATGGGTATCTGGCAGAAAATCATAAAACAGGCCAATGGCATTCGAGCCACCGCCCACACAGGCGATGAGAGCGTCTGGCAAGCCTCCTGTCATTTCGAGACATTGGCGCCTGGCCTCGCGCCCGATGATCGCTTGAAAATCCCGAACCATTTTGGGGTAAGGATCAGGGCCTGCAACGGTGCCAATGCAGTAAAATGTGTTATCGATATTGGTGACCCAATCGCGCATTGCTTCATTGAGTGCATCTTTTAGTGTTTTGGAGCCGGAGGTGACCGCGCGGACTTCGGCACCCAGTAATTTCATGCGGAATACATTAGGTGCTTGACGCTCAATATCAACTGCGCCCATGTACACAACACACTCCAAGCCCAGGCGCGCGCAAATGGTGGCAGTTGCGACACCGTGCTGTCCGGCACCTGTCTCTGCAATAACCCGGGTTTTGCCCATGTGCTTTGCCAGCAATACCTGACCAATCGTATTGTTAATCTTGTGCGCGCCAGTATGGTTTAAGTCTTCACGCTTGAGGTAAATCTGTGCGCCACCCAATTCCCTGGACCATCGTTCGGCATGATACAGCGGGCTGGGACGGCCCACATAATGCGCCAAATCACGGTCAATGGTCGCTAACAACTCAGGATCATCTTTCAGTTTGCTGTAGGCATCGCCCAGCTCCTCGATGGCTTCCATCAGTGTTTCGGCAGCAAAGCGACCGCCATAAACACCAAAATGACCCGACTGATCCGGCATGGCCTCCCAATCTATGGTATTCAGGTCTATCTCAGGTTTCCGCATGTTTTACCTCTCGCATTAATGCGTCGATTTTAGCTTTGCTTTTGATGCCGGGGGAAGCTTCCACCCCGCTACTTAGATCCAACGCATAAACGTCAGTCTCGCGGCAAGCCTCCGCGACATTCTCCGGTGTTAAACCGCCCGCTAGTATAATGGGTTTTGCATAGTGCTTTGGGAGTGATCTCCAGTCAAATCTTTCGCCGGTTCCGCCTGCTTTTCCCAGTGCATGGCTGTCAACTAATATGGCCAGGGTATCAGGGAATTGATCGGCATACTCGGTGAAATTCTGCAAACCATCCATCCCCACTGCCTTGATGTAGGGGCGATGGAAGCTGCGGCAAAACTCCGGTGTTTCTTGCCCATGAAACTGGAGTAAGTCCAGGCTAACAACGGATAGGGTGTTTTCTACCTGCGCAGAGTCGGCATCCATAAACAAACCCACCGTTGTAACGAATGGCGGCAGGGCGGCGCAGATGTCAGCAGCTTGTTCTGGCGTAACGTATCGTGAGCTGTTTGGATAAAACACAAAACCCAACGCATCAACACCCGCCGCACAGGCATTCAGTGCATCCGTTGTTGATGTGATGCCGCAAATTTTCACACGCTTAGCCATAGGTGGAATAGCCGGAAAAATGAAAAGGCTCAGGCTACCATAGGACGGTTTTTATGTCACTGACAGGAAATTGCTCAGTGTTTTTTGTCCTGCGACGAGTTAATGCACGAAAAAAGTGTCGCAGCGGCCCCACAGCCTAAGCGGCTAACAACCTCTGCGACAGGAGATAGCTCAATGCTATTTAAAATATTATTGGGGTCTCACAGCCTAAGCGGCTAACAACCTCTGCGACGGAAGACCTTCGTAAACCTATGAGTGCTTTCCTGTCTCACAGCCTAAGCGGCTAACGACCCCTGCGACCGTCTAAGAAGAAAGCACCCGTCCAAATCGTAAACTGTCTCACAGCCTAAGCGGCTAACGCCCCCTGCGACAATGTAAGGTCTATCGAAGAAGGTATTAAAGCCTTGTCTCACAGCCTAAGCGGCTAACGACCCCTGCGACAAAAAGATAGCTGCATACTTACGCAAATCACTAGGTCTCACAGCCTAAGCGGCTAACGACCCCTGCGACCACCGCAACGAGAAGTCCGCGCACCACAATGAAGAGTCTCACAGCCTAAGCGGCTAACGACCCCTGCGACGAAAAGAAATAAAGACTAAACAAAATAAAAAAAGCAAGTCTCACAGCCTAAGCGGCTAACGACCCCTGCGACCACGCTATGAAACAGAAATAAAAGTTATCA
>PDPG01000036.1 GCA_002747455.1 Pseudomonadota bacterium
GATTAACCCAATTGCGATGGATGAAGGATTGCGTTTCGCGATTCGTGAAGGTGGTCGTACCGTAGGTGCAGGTGTTGTATCAAAAGTTGTTGAGTAATAATTATGTCTAATCAAAGAATCCGTATTCGCTTAAAGGCGTTCGACCATAAGTTAATTGATCGTTCTGCTAGTGAAATTGTTGAAACAGCTAAAAGAACAGGTGCTCGAGTCAAGGGGCCTATTCCTTTGCCAACGCGTAAGGAGCGTTTCACTGTTTTGATCTCGCCTCACGTTAATAAAGATGCGCGTGATCAGTATGAGATTCGTACGCACAAGCGCTTGATGGATATCGTCGATCCAACAGAAAGAACTGTTGACGCGTTGATGAAGCTGGATCTCGCTGCTGGTGTGGATGTGCAGATTAAGTTGAATTAACTTCCCGGGCTAAGGGTGATCAAATAAATGATAGTTTTTGTGCTAAATGCTGACTCCTTTGGTGTTTTAAAAAACTAAAAATTTATTGTTTATTATTGATCTTGGTTCTGGCATAATTCAGCGCTTTCTTGGCTCGACCATTGGTCGGGCCAATTTTTTCCAACAAATATTTAAGTTTAGAAGATAGCTCACTGTGGGCGTTTTTTAAGAGAGGTGCCACATGGCAATCAGTTTGATGGGTCAAAAAGTTGGGATGACTCGCATATTTAATGAAGATGGATCTGCTACTCCGGTAACAGTTCTGGAAGTTGCGCCTAATCGCGTCTCCCAGATTAAGACAATTGATACTGATGGTTATGATGCAGTTCAGTTGGTCGCGGGTTCAAAAAAAGCATCACGTGTAAACAAAGCGATGGCTGGTCATTTTGCGAAGGCGGGTGTTGAAGCAGGCTCTGTTTGTCGTGAAGTTAGAATTAACCCGGAAGGGTTTGAGTTGGGTTCTAGTGTCTCTGTAGATGTCTTCGAAGAAGGTCAGAGAATTGACGTTACAGGTGTGTCCAAAGGTAAAGGCTTTGCCGGTGTGTTAAAGCGTTGGAACTTTGCGGGTAAGGATGCAACGCACGGTAACTCGATCAATCACCGTACTCCGGGTTCGATCGGTCAAAACCAGACGCCAGGTCGCGTTTTTAAAGGCAAGAAGATGGCGGGGCATATGGGGTCTGTGAATCATACGACGCAAAACCTTCAGGTCGTGCGTGTGGATGCTGAGAAAAATCTGCTGCTGGTTAAAGGTGCAGTGCCGGGAGCTAAAGGCTCTAGTGTTGTTATCAAACCGGCTATTAAGGGTTAATTACGATGGAATTACAAATCACCAATGGTGGTTCGTTGAATGTTAATGAAGCAGTTTTTGCTAAAGACTTCAATGAAACACTGGTTCACCAGGCGGTAGTGGCTTATATGGCCGGAGGCCGTTCTGGGACTAAGGCACAAAAAAACCGTTCCGATGTAAGTGGGGGTGGTGCCAAGCCGTGGCGTCAAAAAGGTACAGGTCGTGCTCGTGCGGGAACATCGCGTAGTCCGCTATGGCGTTCTGGTGGGGTAACCTTTGCGGCACGTCCGCGTGACTACTCCAAGAAGTTGAATAAGAAAATGTATCGTGCTGCGGTTCGTTCTATTTTCTCTGAGTTGATTCGTCAGGAGCGCTTGATTCTGGTCGATGAGTTTTCAGTGGCTGAACCAAAAACTAAGTTGATGGCAGCTAAGCTGGATGCGTTGGCATGTAATGATGTACTGATTATTACAGAAGCGGATGATATGAATGTTTATCTGTCCGCACGTAATATTCCTCACTGTGAAGTACTAGATGTTACCTCTTTAAATCCGGTGAGTCTGGTTGGCCATGAGAAAGTTGTTATAACCACTGCGGCGTTGGCGAAAGTGGAGGAGTGGTTAGCATGAATCAGGAGCGTATTTATCAGGTAATTTTTAGTCCCTATGTGACTGAAAAAACAGTTAATATTTCTGAGTCTGCGAATGTTCAGTCGTTCAAGGTCTCTATTGACGCGACTAAGCTGGAAATTAAAAAGGCAGTCGAGCAGCTTTTTGATGTAAAGGTTGATTCGGTTCGTACGGTAAAAGTAAAAGGTAAGCAAAAGAATTTTGGTCGCCGTTCTGGTAGGCGGAAAGACTGGAAGAAGGCTTACGTGAAACTTGCTGATGGTCAGGCAATTGCTCTGGGTACTGAGGGATAAATTATGGCATTGGTTAAAATGAAGCCAACTTCTCCTGGTCGTCGCCATCAGGTAAAAGTTGTTAATAAAGAATTACACAAAGGCAAGCCTCATAAGGCTTTGCTTGAAAGTCAGAGTCGCTCTGGTGGTCGTAACAATAATGGTCGCATCACTGTTCGTCATGTCGGTGGTGGTCATAAGCAACATTATCGTGTTATCGACTTTAAGCGTAACAAAGATAATGTTCCTGCTGTTGTGGAGCGCTTAGAATATGACCCTAATCGCACTGCAAATATTGCGCTACTGAAGTATGCCGATGGTGAGCGTCGCTATATTATTGCCCCTAAGGGTGTGTCTGCTGGTACGGAAATTTTGTCGGGTGACTCAGTAGTCATTTCTGTCGGAAATGCGATGCAGCTGAAAAATATTCCTGTGGGTACTGTGGTTCATTGTGTTGAGATGAGGCCGGGCAAAGGAGCGCAGATTGCACGTAGTGCAGGTGCTTCCGTTCAATTGGTTGCACGTGAAGGTCGCTATTCGACACTGCGTTTACGCTCAGGTGAAATGCGTAAGGTGTTATCTACTTGTCGCGCAACGATTGGTGAGGTTGGTAACCAGGAGCATGGTCTTCGTAAGTTAGGTAAAGCCGGTGCAAAGCGCCACATGGGTGTTCGCCCAACCGTTCGTGGTGTTGCGATGAATCCGATTGATCACCCGCATGGTGGTGGTGAAGGTAAGACATCGGGTGGTCGTCATCCTGTATCGCCTTGGGGTACTCCTACTAAGGGCTTCAAGACTCGTAAGAACAAAAGTACGGATAGGTTGATCGTACGTCGTAGAAATAAGAGGTAATTGACGTGCCGCGTTCTCTAAAGAAAGGTCCATTTGTTGATCATCATTTGATGAATAAGGTACTTACGGCTGTTAAGAATAATGACCGTAGGCCTGTTAAGACATGGTCAAGACGGTCGATGATTCTTCCTGAAATGGTCGGCTTGACTATTGCAGTGCATAACGGACGTCAGCATGTGCCCGTTTTGATTAACGAAAATATGGTTGGACACAAGCTTGGTGAGTTTTCGCCAACTCGCTTGTTCCGTGGTCATGTTGCGGATAAAAAAGCCAGGTAATTGATGATGGAAGTTTCAGCAAATTTAAGATTCGCCCGAATCTCCCCGCAAAAGTGTCGTCTGGTTGCAGATCAAGTTCGTGGCATGCCAGTTGATAAAGCGCTCGAGCTGCTTGCATTTAGTCCTAAGAAGGGTGCTGCGATTGTCAAGAAGCTCCTGAATTCAGCGATTGCAAATGCTGAGCACAATGAAGGTGCTGATATTGATGAGTTGTCTGTTGTCAGGATCTATGTTGATCAAGGGCCAACTATGAAGCGTATCAAGCCTCGTGCAAAGGGACGCGCTGATAGAATTCTGAAGCGCACAAGTCATATCACGTTAGTTGTTGGCGATACAGAGGTTTAAGTCATGGGTCAAAAGGTAAATCCAACAGGTATTCGACTGGGTATCGCGACAGATTGGCGTTCTAAGTGGTACGCAGAGGGCAAGGAGTATTCGACTTTCTTGCATAAGGATTTGGAGGTTCGCAGTTTTCTGGAGAAGAAATTAGCGAATGCTTCTGTTAGTCGTATCCAGATTGAGCGTCCTGCGAAGTCTGTTTTCATTACGATTCATACGGCTCGTCCTGGTGTGGTTATTGGGCAGAAGGGTGCAGATATTGAGAAGTTGCGCCAGGAGACTGCGAAGCTCATAAATATTTATGCGAACAACGTCAAGTTGAATATCGAAGAGATTCGTAAGCCTGAACTGGATGCAAAATTAGTTGCAGAAAGTATTGCAAATCAATTGGAACGTCGTATTATGTTCCGCCGTGCGATGAAGCGGGCGGTTGGTAATGCAATGCGTGCCGGTGCGCTTGGTATTAAGGTGAGTGTTTCTGGTCGCTTGAATGGTGCCGAGATTGCTCGTACTGAATGGTATCGTGAAGGTCGTGTACCATTGCATACGCTTCGTGCAGATATCGATTATGCAACATCTAGAGGTAACACTACTTACGGTGTAATTGGTGTGAAGGTCTGGATCTATAAGGGCGAGGTTTTTGATCTCGAGCAGAAGCAAGCTAGTTCTAATCAAAAGAACAGCAAGAAGAAGTAAGTAGGGGTTCAGGATGTTACAGCCTAAGAGAACTAAATTCCGTAAGCAGTTTAAGGGTCGCAATCGTGGCTTGGCTGTTACGGGGAGTAAGGTAAGTTTCGGTGAGTTTGGTCTGAAAGCTACTGAACGTGGGAGATTGACCGCTCGTCAAATTGAATCTGCACGTCGTGCGATGACTCGTCACATTAAACGTGGCGGTAAGATTTGGATCCGTGTTTTTCCTGATAAGCCAATTACCAGTAAGCCATTGGAAGTTCGTATGGGTAAAGGTAAGGGTAATGTTGAGTATTGGGTTTGCCAGATTCAGCCAGGCCGGATGTTGTACGAAATGGAAGGTGTTTCTGAAGAGTTGGCTCGTGAAGCGTTTGACCTTGCAGCAGCCAAGCTTCCTATGAAAACTGTATTTGTTACTCGGCAGGTAATGTGATGAAAGCGAGTGAGTTACGTAACAAGAGTGTTGATGAGCTGAATGAAGAATTGCTTGAAACACTGAAAGAGCAATTTGCTCTTCGTATGCAGCGTGGTACAGATCAGCTTTCTCGTCCATCTGATATGAGATTGGCGCGGCGCAAGATTGCCAGGATTAAGACAATCTTAAATGAAATGCAATCAGGTAAGTGATCATGAGTGAAGAAGCACAGGTATCAGCTCCAAAAGTAAAGCACACCATGCAGGGTGTCGTTGTGAGCGATAAGATGGACAAAACTGTTACAGTGATGACTGAGCGTAAGGTTCGTCATCCAATTTATGGAAAATATGTCCGTCGTTCCACAAAATATCATGTTCATGATGAAGAGAATGTTTGTAAAGTTGGTGATACTGTGATTTTTCACGAGTGCCGTCCACTTTCAAAGACTAAGTCATGGTCATTAATTAAAGTTGTTGGTGGCGAGTAAGCTCGTTGTCGATGTGATTTAACGCTGAAGTCGGAATTTAATCATGATTCAGATGCAAACTGTTCTACAAGTGGCAGATAATAGTGGTGCCCGCAGAGTCAAGTGCATAAAGGTTCTTGGTGGTTCTCATCGTCGTTATGCGGCGATTGGGGATATTATCAAGGTAAGTATTCAGGAAGCAATTCCGCGTGGCAAGGTTAAGAAAGGCGACGTTTACAATGCAGTTGTTGTGCGTACGGCATCAGGAGTAAGACGCAGAGACGGATCTTTGATTCGCTTTGATGGAAATTCTGCAGTTTTACTTAACTCTAAAAATGAGCCAATGGGTACTCGTATCTTTGGTCCTGTTACACGCGAGTTGAGAGCTAAAAACTTCATGAAGATCATTTCTCTCGCTCCAGAAGTATTATAAGGCTCGGGGGGTACTGATGAATAAGTTACGTAAAGGTGATGAGGTTGTAGTGATTTGCGGTAAAGACAAGGGTCGCCGTAGTACAATCACGCAGGTTCTCAATAATGGCAAAGTTTTGGTTCAAGGCGTGAATACTGCCAAAAAACATCAGAAGGGTAACCCTAACGCAGGGCGTCCTGGTGGAATCGTTGATAAGGATTTGCCGATTGATATTTCTAACGTAATGCTGGTTAATCCTGCAACAGGCAAGGGTGATCGTGTTGGTATTAAAGTTCTAGAAGATGGTGAAAAAGTTCGCTTTTTCAAATCTAACGGCGAAACGGTAGGGGCTTAAGCACGATGGCTAGGTTAGAAAAGCTTTATAAAGAGAAGCTTGTAAAAGAATTGCAAGAAACGCTTGGATGCAAGAATGTGATGGAAGTACCCAAGATTACTCACATCACGTTAAACATGGGGCTAGGTGAAGCGGTTGGCGATAAAAAAGTTATCGAGAAAGCTGTTGAGGATATGGCTCTTATTTCGGGCCAAAAACCTGTAGTGACGTTGTCACGTAAGTCAATTGCTGGCTTCAAGATTCGCGATAATTGGCCTATTGGTTGTAAAGTCACGCTGCGCCGCGAAAGAATGTATGAGTTTTTAGATCGTCTTATCACGGTCTCCATTCCTCGTGTACGTGACTTCCGTGGTTTGAATCCTCGTTCATTTGATGGTCGCGGTAATTATAATTTAGGTTTCAGTGAGCAAATTATTTTTCCTGAAATTGATTATGATAAAATCGATGCACTTAGGGGGCTGGACATTGCCATTGCAACAACAGCCAAGACAAATGAAGAAGGCAAAGCATTGTTAGATGCTTTCAAGTTCCCCTTCAAGAAATAGAGGTTTAGGCAATGGCTAAAAAATCAATGATTGCACGTGAAGCCAAGCGAGCGCGGATGGTGGAAAAATACGCTGCCAAGCGCGCTGAATTAAAGGCGATTATTCGTAAGCCAAGCAGCAGCTTCGAAGAAGTGATGGCTGCGGTTGATGGTTTGCAGAAGCTACCACGAAATAGTAGCGCAGTCCGTCAGCGTCGTCGTTGTGCGCTGACTGGTCGTCCTCATGGTGTTTATCGTAAGTTTGGTCTGTCACGTATTCAGCTTAGAGAAGCAATGATGCGTGGTGATGTTCCAGGCTTGTCAAAAGCTAGCTGGTAAGGAATACGTATTATGAGTATGAGTGATCCTATTGCAGATATGTTGACACGTATCCGTAACGGACAACGAGCCAGTAAAAGTAGTGTTTCTTTTCCGGCTTCAAAGTTGAAAAAGTCTGTTCTTGATGTGCTGGTGTCGGAAGGCTATATTTCCGGCTATTCGACAAGTGAGAATGATGGTAAGCCGACAATAAGTGTCGACCTTAAGTATTATCAGGGTAGGCCCGTCATTAGTAAGATTAAGCGCGTCAGTCGTCCTGGTTTGCGTATTTTTAGAGGAAAAAATGATATTCCTGAAGTTCTTGGGGGCTTGGGTGTATCGATTGTTTCGACCTCTAAAGGCGTAATGAGTGGTAAAGCAGCTAAAGCGGCTGGCTTTGGTGGCGAAGTAATCTGCTCAGTTGAATAAGAAGGTCTGAATCATGTCAAGAATTGCAAAAAATCCTGTTGTTGTGCCTTCGGGTGTACAGCTAAAAATTGATGGTCAGAACCTTGCGATTAAGGGGCCGAAGGGTTCTTTTGATTATACGGTTCATAAGACTGTTCAGGTTACTGAAGATGAAGGTAAGTTGAGCTTTGCGCCAGCCGAAGGTTGTAATGATTCTGCTTGGGCAATGGCCGGTACGATGCGCTCTTTGGTCAGTAACATGGTTCAAGGCGTTAGTGAGGGCTTCGAACGTAAACTTGAGTTGGTTGGTGTTGGTTATCGTGCTCAAATGAGTGGTAAGGCGATTAACCTGTCTCTCGGTTTTTCCCATCCGGTTCTGTTTGAATTGCCAGAAGGTGTTTCAGCGGAGTTGCCTAGTCAGACAGAGATTGTTCTTCGTGGGGCTGATAAGCAAGTTCTCGGACAGGCGGCCGCAAATATCCGTGCCTATAGACCACCAGAGCCGTATAAGGGTAAGGGTGTTAAGTACGCTGGTGAACATATTGTTCGCAAAGAAGCGAAGAAGAAGTAAGATTTAACAGAGGTTTGTGATGAACAAGAAAGATGCTCGTATTCGTCGTGGCAAACGTAGTCGCTGTAAGATGCGTGAGCTACGCGTGAATCGATTATCAGTGCATCGCTCTTCACGCCACATTTATGCTCAGATAATTTCAGCGGAAACAAACGAGGTGCTGGCTAGTGCTTCAACTGTTGAAAGTGCTCTGCGCTCAGAACTGGCGTTCACTGGTAATACTGATGCAGCGGTTGCAGTTGGTAAGCTGGTTGCAGAGCGTGCGAAAGAGAAAGGCGTTGAATCCGTTGCATTCGATCGCTCAGGTTTTAAATATCATGGCCGCGTCAAGGCGTTAGCAGATGCTGCGCGTGAAGCGGGATTACAGTTCTAAGGTGGCCCTGAATGGCGAAGCAAGAAAATACTGATGTAGCTGCAGATGGTTTGCAGGAGAAACTGGTTCACGTTAATCGTGTTGCAAAAGTTGTAAAGGGTGGTCGTGTATTTGGTTTTACTGCATTGACGGTTGTCGGTGATGGTAATGGCCGCATAGGCTTTGGCTACGGTAAGGCGCGAGAGGTTCCTGTTGCTATTCAAAAAGCAATGGAAAAAGCACGCAAGAATATGGTGACGGTGCCCCTGACGGAAGGTACTTTGCAGTACCCTATCGACGCGCATCACGGCGCAGCACACGTTTTCATGAAGCCAGCTTCTGAAGGTACGGGTATTATTGCCGGTGGTGCAATGCGTGCTGTATTTGAGGTTGTTGGTGTTAAGAACGTATTGGCGAAGTGTGTTGGTTCACGCAACCCGATTAATGTTGTTCGTGCAACGATTAAGGGCTTAGCTGAGATGAACTCTCCTGAAATGATTGCCGCCAAGCGTGGTAAGACCGTTGAAGAGGTTAAGGGCTGATATGGCTGCTGAGAAATCTTTGAAGGTGACGTTATATAAGAGTCTGAATGGGCGTCTGAAGTCACACCGGGACTGCGCACATGGTTTAGGTATTCGCAAGATACATAATCCAGTGGTAGTCATTGATACTCCAGAGAATCGTGGAATGATCAATAAGATCAGTTACATGCTTAAAGTTGAGGAAGTTTAATCATGAGACTTAATACACTTAAGCCTGCTGAGGGTAGTACTAAAGACCGCAAGCGTGTGGGTCGTGGTATTGGCTCAGGTCTGGGAAAGACAGCTGGTCGAGGTCATAAAGGACAAAAATCACGCTCAGGTGGCTTTCATAAGTCAGGCTTTGAGGGTGGTCAGATGCCTTTGCAGCGTCGTTTGCCGAAGGTTGGTTTTACTTCGCGCAAGTCGCGTGTAACTGCTGAAGTTCGTTTGAATGAAGTTGCATCTTTGGACGTTGAGGTAATTGATCTGGATGCGTTGAAAGCTGCGAATATTGTTAGCAAAAATATTCGATTTGCTAAAGTTATTTTGTCTGGCGAAATTGATAAGGCCGTGACACTTAAAGGTATCGGTGCAACCAAGGGCGCACAGTCGGCCATTGAGGCAGCCGGGGGCAAAGTCGAAGAATAATAACCGGAGATTACTCTGTGTCACGTCAGAATCCTACAAGTATGCTCAGTGGAATGGGTAACTCGGCGGAAATAAAACAAAGATTATTCTTTGTTTTTTTCGCTTTGATTGTTTATAGAATTGGTACTTTTGTGCCAATTCCGGGCGTTAATCCCATCGCCTTGCAGCAGTTTTTTGATCAGAACACCGGAACAATTCTCGGTGTTTTTAATATGTTTTCTGGCGGAGCGCTGCAGCGTTTGAGTTTGTTTGCACTAGGGATTATGCCGTACATTTCGGCATCGATTATCGTGCAGCTAATGACGACTGTGGTGCCTTCATTAGAGCAATTAAAGAAAGAGGGTGAGGCTGGTAAGCGCAAGATCACCCAGTATACTCGCTACGGAACCGTTGGCTTGGCTTTATTTCAAAGTATCGGTATCGCAGTTGCTCTGGGTGGCCAAGACTTGGGTGGTGGCCAAACGATTGCGCTTAATCCAGGTATTGGTTTCGTTATCACGACAGTGATTTCACTGGTAACGGGTACATTGTTTTTGATGTGGCTGGGTGAGCAAATTACCGAGCGTGGTATTGGTAATGGTATCTCATTGATTATCTTTGCAGGTATTGTGGCTGGGCTGCCTACTGCTATTGGCGGCACGCTGGAGCTTGCAAGGAATGGTGAGTTACGTCCTGAGTTCGTCATTATCTTGTTGGCAATGGCAGTATTGGTGACCGCGTTTGTTGTCTTTGTTGAAAGAGGGCAGCGTCGTATTACCGTAAACTATGCTAATCGTCAGCAAGGTAGAAAAATGGCAATGGGGCAGTCTAGCCATCTACCACTGAAGTTGAATATGGCTGGTGTTATTCCACCTATTTTTGCCTCAAGCATTATATTGTTTCCGTCTACTTTGGGGTCGTGGTTTGCCCGCTCAGAGGGCATGGAGTGGATGCAAGCAATAGTGAGTAAGCTACAGCCTGGTCAGCCCCTGTATATTTTGTTTTATGCTTTAGCGATTGTCTTTTTTACTTTCTTCTACACCGCGTTAGTATTTAACTCACGCGAGACGGCGGATAACCTAAAGAAGTCAGGTGCTTTTATCCCAGGCATTAGGCCGGGACGTGAAACCGCGAAATATATAGATGGTGTGATGACTCGCTTGACAGCTGTTGGCGCGATTTACATTACACTGGTGTGCTTGCTGCCAGAGTTTTTGATTTATGGTTGGAAGGTTCCATTCTACTTTGGTGGTACTTCGCTGTTAATTATTGTGGTTGTGGTCATGGACTTCTTGGCTCAGGTGCAAGGACATATGATGTCTCAGCAGTATGAAGGGCTGATGAAGAAAGCGAATTTTAAGGCTGGTGGCAAGAATAAGCCGCGTACCAGTTGATGTATTTTGTTAGAGGACTTTTAAAATGAAGGTACGTGCTTCTGTAAAAAAAATGTGTCGTAACTGCCGTGTTGTTAAGCGCAAGAGTGTTGTTAGGATCATTTGCTCAGACCCAAGGCATAAGCAACGCCAAGGGTAACAAGTAACTACCGAGAAAGACGGTGTCTGAGAAGTACTACTGGCACTTCGAGTTAGCTCCAAAGTTTTTCTCTTGTTGTATTGATTAACGTCTGTGAATGGGGTAAAGTTGCCCGCCTTTCACGGCTGCCTGGAGATAGGTTAATGGCTCGAATAGCGGGTATTAATATCCCTGTTAACAAACATGTTGTGATCGCATTGACTGCGATTTACGGTATTGGACGCACACGTTCGCAGCAAATTTGTGATGCGGCAAATGTTGTTGCGAGTACCAAGATTCGTGATTTAACTGAAGATGAAATCGAGAGAATTCGTGCTGAAGTTGGTAAGTTCACTGTAGAAGGTGATCTGCGGCGTGAAGTATCAATGAATATTAAGCGTTTGATGGATCTTGGCAGTTATCGTGGTATCCGTCACCGTCGTGGTCTGCCTCTTCGTGGACAGCGTACTAAAACAAATGCTCGTACGCGTAAAGGCCCTCGTAAGCCGATTCGCAAGTAATAGACGATAGGAAATGAAACATGGCTAAAGCCACAAAAGCGCGTAAAAAAGTCAAGAAGTCCGTCAGCGATGGCATCGCTCACGTGCATGCGTCTTTCAATAATACAATTATCACAATTACAGACCGTCAGGGTAATGCTCTGTCATGGGCTACAGCTGGTGGATCTGGATTCCGTGGTTCTCGTAAAAGTACACCATTCGCGGCTCAGGTTGCTGCTGAACGCGCCGGTGAAGCTGCAAAAGAATATGGTCTAAAAAATCTGGATGTAATGGTCAAGGGACCGGGTCCAGGTCGTGAATCAGCAGTTCGTGCATTGAACAATGTTGGTTACAAGATTACTCAGATTATGGATGTGACGCCGATTCCACATAACGGTTGCCGTCCACCAAAGAAACGTCGCGTTTAGTCGAAATATTCAGGAGATAGGTTATGGCCCGATATATTGGTGCTAAGTGTAAATTGATGCGTCGTGAAGGAACTGATTTGTTCCTTAAAGGCCGTGGACGCTCTTTGGAAGGAAAATGTAAACTGGATAAAATTCCAGGAGTTCATGCAGAGCGCCGTACTCGTTTGTCGGAATATGGCTTGCAGTTGCGTGAGAAGCAGAAAGTTAAGCGTTCTTATGGCGTTTTGGAGAAGCAGTTCCGCAACTACTTTAAGAAGGCGGCTCGGTTGAAGGGTTCCACAGGTGAGAACTTGTTGCAGCTTTTAGAGAGTCGTTTGGACAATGTCGTTTACCGTATGGGTTATGCATCGACCAGAGCGGAGGCTCGTCAATTGGTCAGTCATAAGTCAGTCATGGTGAATGGTTCTTTGGTTAACATTCCTTCCTATCAGGTTAAGGCTGGCGATACAGTTTCTATTCGTGAAAAGGCTAAGAAACAGACACGTATTCAGGATGCAATATCTGTTGCTGAGCAGTTGGGTTTTGCTGGCTGGGTAGAAGTGGATACCAAAAAACTTGAAGGTACTTTTAAATCTGTACCGGAGCGCGACGAGTTATCTTCAGAGATAAATGAATCTCTCATCGTGGAACTTTACTCTAAGTAATAAACTGAATTGATAAATTCACGTTTGTTGTTTAGTTAATATTAGAGGGATTGCTACAGTGTCTACTGCAACAGATTTGCTAAAGCCTCGTAACATTCAGGTTGATGAGATCAATGGCCGGACATCTAAGATTGTGCTGGAGCCTCTTGAGCGTGGTTTTGGTCATACACTTGGGAATGCTCTGCGTAGGATACTTCTGTCATCTATCTCCGGTTGTGCGGTTACAGAGGTGAAAATTGCCGGCGTTGATCATGAATACACGGCGATTGAGGGTGTTAAGGAAGATGTCGTTGAGATTTTGTTAAATCTTAAGGGCTTGGCGGTACGTCTGAACGAGAAAGACAGCGTTACTTTGGATCTGCGTAAATCAGGCCCCGGGGTTGTCACTGCGGCGGATATTCGTCTAGATCACGATGTTGAGTTGATTGACCCAGATCATGTCATTGCGACGATCACTTCAGATGTCGAGCTTGACATGAGTATTACGATTACACGTGGCCGTGGTTATCAGCCTGCCAGTGTGCGTCGTGGCCCCGATGCTGAAGAGTTGCCGTTGGGTACTTTGGTATTGGATGCGAGCTTTAGCCCTGTTGTCCGTGTGGCTTACAATGTGGATAGTGCGCGCGTGGAGCAGCGTACAGATATGGACAAGCTCATCATTGAGCTGGAAACCGATGGTTCTGTTGATCCGCAAGAGGCGATTAGTCGTGCAGCTACTATTCTGCATGAGCAGTTAGCGGTATTCTTCGACTTAACGATTGTGGAGTCGGTGCCAGAAGTTGAGCCTGAGCCAGAGGTAGATCCTGTGTTGCTGAGACCAGTGGATGATTTGGAACTCACTGTTCGCTCTGCAAACTGCTTGAAAGCGGAGCAGGTATATTACATCGGTGATTTGGTTCAGAAGACTGAAAGTGAGCTGCTCAAGACACCGAATTTGGGTAAAAAGTCTCTGACAGAAATCAAAGATGTGTTGGCATCGCATGGTCTTACACTGGGTGCAAGGCTTGAGGTTTGGCCGCCATCGACCATCGATAAATAATTCTGCCGGTAGGCATAGATTAGAATTTAGGTAAGGATGTAGAAAATGCGTCATCGTAATACAGGCCGTCAACTGAGCCGTAACAGCAGTCACCGTAAGGCGACATTACAGAGTCTTTCCAATGCAATTATTTTGCATGGCGCGATTAAGACGACTGTAGCAAAGGCTAAAGAAATGCGTCGTGTTGTTGAGCCACTTGTCACTCGTGCAAAGTCAGACTCAGTGCATAACCGTCGTATTGTTTTTTCCCGGCTGCGTAACAAAGAAACTGTCGGTATCTTGTTCAATGAGTTGGGGCCACGTTATCAAGATCGTCCCGGTGGTTATTTGCGGATTATTAAGTGTGGTTATCGCGCCGGTGATAATGCGCCTATGGCTTACGTTGAGTTTGTGGATCGTCCTGAAGAGTAGAGTTTTACATAAAACTTTATCGACATATTAGAAAGAAGCTGAGTATATCTCAGCTTTTTTTGTTCAGTGACCTAGGTATTTCGTTGTAAGCTATCCCGTATCTTTTTATCGATACTCTTTTAGGGGCGTTTACCAATGGAGGCGCTTGTGAAAAAAATTGAGCCTGCAGCAAGCTCTAAAAAATCTGCTCGGATTTTTACCTTTGGAAATTTGGCATCAATTGCTTTCCCACCTTTGTTTGTTCTGTGGTTTGGAGCATCGATCTTGGTGTATGCAATCTACCGTCATCACCCAAACAAAAGGGTCGGTTATTATACTCAACGTGCTGCCTACTACTATTATGGTTTGTCTGGGTCTATGGTACCCATTTTTACTTTTACGCCGAATGGTTTTATTCAGGCCTATTGGCCCTGGATTTGGGGTATATGTGCGCTTGTCATGGTTGTCCCGTCAGTATTTCTGTTGAGGCAAATCAATAATGAAGTTTGGGAAGATGTTGAATACAACACGAAAGGATAAAAGGTAATTCACCGCTACTTTGTGGCATGCCAGACGCCATGCTCATTCTGGGCTTGATGCTGCGCTATCAGTCGATTTATGCCTAAAGCTGGTGGACTTTTTTGGTTGTGCGGCTCTGAGCGATAGCATTATAGGGCGGGGTGTGCTCCAAAAGCTGCGGAGATATTTGACGTTATCTCCGCCCCTGGCTTTGAAGTATTAATTAACTTAGCTCGTTGATTAACTCTGGAATAAGTTTGGATAGCTCTCCCGTCATCAGTGCAAACTCAATGTCCATGCGTTCCTCGTGAGCCTGTGGGTCTTGTTCGCTCATTTGCTCCTCCAGCACATCCAGGAACTTTAATTTCTTGATAATCAGGTCATCACCTACTACAAAGCTGACTTTTCTATCCCAGATCAAAGCCAGTTTTGACACATGCTTACCCGCTTCCAGGTTGGTCTTTACCTCGTTAATACCTAGCTCGTGTTTTCTGAAGGAAACTACTCCTAGATCATCGCCAGACCCCTTAAGCTCACACTCATCACCGATTTCAAATGGCTCAGGCGACTTATAGTGGCTCAACCACTGGGTTAATATCGGGCTGACCGCTTCAGATTTTGGTGGGACGACCGGCAGACTACCAATCGTTTTTCTAAGTAGCGTACTAAATGTTTCAGCACGGCTTGCAGATGCGGTATTGATAACCAGCCATCCACCTTTTAAGTCAATCCATGCATCCAGTTTCTGTGTACGCGTGAAAGCTCTAGGTAATAGCTCGTCCTCAATGCGTTCGCGAAGTTCCTTTTTCTCCTTGGCGCCAACACGGCGGTTTTCGCGTTCCTGAATTTCAATGATCCGTTCATCCAGCTCTTCTTTGATAACAGAGGCAGGCAGTAGGCGTTCCTGACGTGCCATAGTCAGCAATACGAAATTGTTGACAGAGTGCGTATAGGCTGCGGAGTCTTTGCCCAGCGGTGGCACCCAACCCATACTTTCACGCTGATTGGCGGTGCACTCCATGAAGGGCTTAGCACTTAAAGCCTCGTGTAGCGATTCTGCATTCTGGTTAATGTCTTTCTCGAATTGGTACAGGTAGAGATTCTTAAACCACATAATATTTACATCAGCTGGAGAAAAAAGAGGCGGGATTATGCATCAATTTGCTTGATGGCACAAAGCTGAGAGTTGTGGTTTAGCGTTTACCACCACCCAAACATTGTGGTGAATCTGCGACTTCACCCGCCTTTGCAGAGTATTCATCGGGTGTCATTGTGTGTATGGCTAAGGCATGAATACTGTCTAGCTCTTCGGTGAGTGCTTTATTCACCATGCGATGACGGCCCAATAAAGCTTGTCCTTCAAAGTCAGTAGAAACAATGGTCACCTTAAAATGAGATTCGGAGCCTTCGGGAACATTATGCATATAGCTTTCATTGGTGACTTTTAAAAAAGCAGGCCTGAAAGTGCGCGTTAGCTTTTGCTCAATAACGGATTGAATGGTCATGAATTAAGAATCCTTAACGATCAGAGATTACCTTGAAAAAGGGCGAGTCTGTTACCATGCTGGTCACACTCGAAAAACATAATATGAATAATGAATTTGGACAGGCAGCATGCAGCAGAAACAACGTTTTGACAAGCTTCAGCTCTATGTGAGCGAGAAAATTATCGGCCAGAGTGAGCTTGTTAATCGCCTGATATTAGCGATGTTGGCGGATGGGCACTTATTGGTCGAGGGTGCTCCAGGACTGGCTAAGACTCGTGCGATACAAGTACTGAGTGAGGCGGTTGAGGGTGACTTTCATCGTGTGCAATTTACCCCGGATCTCTTGCCAGCGGATATTACTGGCACGGAGATATTCCAGCCGCAAACGGGGAAATTTGAATTCCGTAAAGGCCCACTATTTCATAATTTAGTGTTAGCAGATGAGATCAATCGTGCACCAGCTAAAGTGCAGTCAGCCTTATTAGAGGCGATGGCGGAAAGGCAAATCACCGTTGCGGGTGAGACCTATAAGTTGGCGGAGCCGTTTATGGTAATGGCCACGCAAAACCCGATTGAGCAAGAAGGCACGTATCACTTACCAGAAGCGCAACTGGATCGCTTTCTTATGCACGTTCGTGTGGATTATCCAAATCTTGAGGCTGAAAAGCAGATTCTGCATTTGAATCGCGCAGAAGCGTTAGATGAAATCCAGCACCAAGTAACAGCGCCGGAAATACATATTAGCAAAGATGATATTCGTGAGGCACGCAAACAAGTCATGCAGTTATACATGGCGGAAAGCGTGGAAGAATACTTGCTACAGCTGGTCATGGCGACTCGTCAGCCGGAGGCCTACAGTCAGGAGCTGGCGAGCGCTATTGCATTTGGTGCAAGTCCTCGGGCGACAATGGCGTTGGATCGTTGTGCCAGAGCTCATGCGTGGCTGCAAGGTCGAGACTATGTTGGGCCGGATGATGTGCAAAGTGTCGCTCATGATGTGCTACGTCACCGTGTTTTGTTGAGTTTTGAAGGTGAAGCCAGTGGTAAAACCAGCGATCAAATGATTGATACCTTGTTAAGTTTGGTTGCCGTTCCCTAAGTCATGATGTTCCCAAATAACGCAGGGGCTGGCTTGGTATTTAGCACGTTGGATGGCTTGCTGTCGCAACAACAAGCCGCACGTTTGCTAATGCGAAAAGGGCATTATCGCAAGGCGAGTAAGCAAAGCGGCAATCATCAGGTTCGACAGCTTGGTCGGGGCATGGAGTTTGCGGAATCTCGCCCTTATAGTCCGGGTGATGATATTCGCAGCATGGACTGGAAAGTGACTGCACGTACTGGCGAGCCTCATACCAAGTTGTTTGAAGAAGAACGCGAACGGCCCGTGTTGCTATGGTGTGACCTACGTCTAGCCATGTTCTTTGCAACACGTGGTCAGTTTAAATCCGTTGTTTTAACAGAACTGGCCGCACTGCTTTCATGGAAAAGTTGGCTGTCGGGCGATCGGGTTGGAGCCGTTGTGATTTCCGCCAGCAGTCATCATGAAATGCGACCTGCAAGAAGTAAGTCCAAGGTGTTGCAGTTGTTACAGTATTTGGCAGATGCTTCAATGCATCCTCCCGCTGTGGATACGGAGAGTTCGGTTACTCTTGCAGATTCATGGAAGCGTCTTCGGCGTGTTTTGTCGCCGGGAAGCCAGGCGATCTTGCTCAGTGATTTTCGGGGTCTGGATGACGATGCTGAGAGACAGTTGCGTCGGTTGGCACGACACACCGACCTAACGCTAATTGCCATTACCGACCCCTTCGAGCATCAGCTTCCTGAAAGAACACAGCTAAAGGTCAGCAATGGACTGCAGTTTCTCAGATTGAATACGGCTCAATCAGTCGTGAGGAACGACTATCGAAATAAGCACCTGAATCATGCGAAAAAACTGCAACAATTGGCGACGCAGTGCCATGCGCGATTGATTGATATTTCAACCAGTGATGATGAAGCGTTGCGTTTAGCCAAATTGCGAGGGGTGGGCTTATGAACCCTGTTGAGGAGTTGCGGGATATCCATCTGCCATCAGAGGTCAGTTGGTGGCCCTTGGCGCCGGGCTGGTGGGGCTTAATGCTGGTGGCTCTATTGTGTTTGTTTCTGCTGTTTAAGTGGCTACGTCATGTACAAAAGAAAAAGCAGACAATTGCCATGATTATGAACGCTCTGGATGAGCTTGAGGCTGAAGAAAATTTGGATGACAAGGCTTGGTTAGAAAAAATGTCCACTTTGCTGCGACGTGTTGCCATTAATCAGCACGGTAGGCAAGTGGCGGCTGGATTAGTTGGGCAGGATTGGTTGGCTTACCTGGATAATAGTGGCAAAACAGAGCAGTTCTCAAAAGGTGAGGGAAAGGTGTTGGCCAGCTCACCTTATCAACCGTCTGCCGCTTTTGACCGAAAAGCTTTGTCAGTATTGGTTCGTAACTGGCTGGAAATCCAGGCGAAAGCAGGTGGTGGCAATGCTTGAGTGGCAATGGGTCTGGGCGTTTGCCTTATTACCGCTGCCGTTGTTGGCGTGGTGGTTATTGAAGCCGACGATTGCTGAGTCGGAAGCAGCGCTAATCGTTCCCTTTATTGATGACCTGCCGCAACAGGGTGCAGATGAGTCCCGTCGTCACTGGCGTCGAGTGGCCCGGCTTAGCGCCATATTAGCGTGGTGTGCTCTTATTGCTGGACTGGCGCGACCTGTGATGGTTGGCGAATTGGTACAGCTTCCAGTCAGTGGGCGAAATCTTATGCTGGCCGTGGACTTATCACTCAGTATGCGGGAAGCGGATTATCAGCTAGGTAACACGATGGTGGATCGTCTGACTGCAACCAAATATGTAGCGGGCGAATTTATTGAACGCCGAGAAGGTGATCGTATTGGCCTGATTCTGTTTGGTGATCAAGCTTATTTGCAAGCCCCTTTAACCTTTGACCGAAAAACAGTTCGGCGCTTATTGGACGAGGCGGAGCTAGGCTTGGCCGGGCGTAATACGGCAATTGGCGATGCTATTGGTTTGGCGTTGAAGCGACTGACAAAACAACCTGATGCTGAGCATATTTTGGTTTTGATGACCGATGGTGAGAATACAGCGGGTACTGTCTCTGTGAATGGTGCGGCGCAGATGGCCGCCAAGAACGGACTAAAAATATACACCGTGGGGATTGGTTCAGAACGCTCAGGCATGTCTGGTGGTTTTTTTGGGCAGCAGCATTCAGGTTTAGATGAGGCCACATTAATACGCATCGCGGAGATGACAAATGGGCGCTACTTCCGCGCTCGTGATACCGATGCTTTTCGGCAGATCTATGCGGAGCTAGACCGTCTTGAGCCGATTGAGCGCAACCAACAAACGTGGCGGCCACGCACTGACCTGTTTTATTGGCCACTGGCTGTCGCCTTAGCGTTCGGCTGGTTGAGTATTCTGATTCGGGAGAAGAACGCATGAGCCGTTTCAGTGATTTTCATTTTATCTATCCTTATTGGTTCACTCTGCTGCCAGTTGTGTTGTTACTGGCATGGTGGTTGACAAGGAACAAAGCGGGTGGTCAAGCTTGGCAACATTTTATTGATGAGCGTCTGCGACCGTTTGTGATTAGCGGTGAATCGCAAGGTCGTCGTCACTGGTTGCACCATCTGGTTCTGCTGGGATCGGTGCTTGCGATCATTGCGCTCGCTGGCCCTAGCTGGCAAAAGCGTGAGCTACCCGCATTCCAAACTCAGCAAGGCTTGGTCTTGGGTTTAGATTTATCCAGTTCAATGCTGGCTGATGATGTCACGCCAAATCGTTTGGTGCGGGCACGTTTCAAGTTAATGGATTTGTTAAACATTCGTAAAGAAGGGCAAACGGGGTTGGTTGTTTTTGCCGGTGATGCGTTTGCGGTAGTGCCGCTTACGGATGATCGTGAAAATATCATCGAGCAAGTCAAAAACCTTTCACCCGGTATTATGCCCGCTCAAGGGAGTTTGGTTTATCGGGGCATTGATGAGTCTGTTGAACTATTACAGCAAGCGGGGTATTCAAACGGCGATATTTTAATGATTGCTGATGGTGTGTTTGATTTGAGTCGGACATTGCGAAGTGCGGAAAGGGCTAAGGCAGCGGGGTATCGGGTGTCAGTGGCTGCTATTGGGACAGAAAAGCCGGTCGTTATTCCTTTATCACCTAATAACGTTTTTCGTGATGCGAAGGGACAGCCAATCACGGCTCAGATGAGTCTGTCTGACTTACAAAAAATTGCCGAGCAGGGTGGCGGAGTATTCAGATCGCTGGGGCTTGGTGATGAAGATATAGAACAGTTTCAGCAATTCTTTCAAATGGATGACTCGCCACTGTTGAAAGATTCGGAGCGTGCAGTCGAACATTGGCAAAATGAGGGTATTTGGCTGCTTTGGTTGCTGTTGCCGTTCGGTTTATTGTTGTTTAGAAAGGGGTATTTCTTTTCTGTCGTTCTTGCGTCTTTTGTCGGAGTGGGGCTGGGAGGCTATTCGCAAAGTAGCTATGCGTTCACTTGGGATGATCTATGGTTGAATAAAGACCAGCAGGCACATAAGGCACTACTTAATAACGATGCAGAACGGGCAAGAATGTTGTTTCAATCCCCTGAGTGGCGGGCGGCTGCAACTTATCGAAGTGGTGACTTTGCAGCGTCAGCAGCAATGTTTGGGAATCAGCAGACCGCAACTGCGCACTACAATCGTGGTACCGCATTGGCGAAAGCTGGAAAGTTTGAAGAAGCGATTAAAGCCTACGATCAGGCTTTGGCTTTGCAGCCAGACCATGAAGATGCCAAGTTCAATCGTAGTCTGTCAGAGAAAATGAGAGACCAGCAGCAGAATCAGCAAGACCAGAATTCACAAGGTCAGGATTCACAAAGTCAGGATTCACAAAGTCAGGATTCACAAAGTCAGGATTCACAAAGTCAGGATTCACAAAGTCAGGATTCACAAAGTCAGGATT
>PDPG01000037.1 GCA_002747455.1 Pseudomonadota bacterium
TTCGACAAACACAACAGCCCGTGTTGACCGATACAGAACTACAGCAATTGACTGATTTGTTAGACAAACTAAAAACAGGTTTAGTGACCAAAGATGGAGCGTAATCTGGTAAGCAGTGTTAGCAGCCGTCGTCAGTCCAGCCAGCCTTGTTTGATACACTGCTCCGTGCTTTCCAAGCCCCTAAGCTCAGATGCCTGATCCGCGGGTGAAAACCAATACGCGAGTATCATCAATTACTCATCGTCGTCCATATCATCGACGCTGCGGGTTTTAAACAGAGAGTATCTGAGACGGGGGTAAAACATTCCCCACAAGAAGAAAGCATACAGCACACCAATGATGTACCAGGAAGTGGTGTAACTATTCAAAAACGCGCCCATCGTAAAGGCGATAAAAGTGCCAAAACCCAGCAACAAGAGGAAAATCAACTTCCCCATAAACTCGGTTGAGCGCCATGCTGACCAGAAGAAAAATAACACAATACAAGCCAACACACAGCCAGCGAGCGCCATAAGGCCACTTTTCGTATCCACTGCCCAAGAGTACTCCACTGCATAGTGAAAATAGCTAAAACCCGTGGGGTTAATGAGTACAACCAGTGCGAGTAAGGCTATTAGCGCAAACAACTTTCCTAGTGTGGCCATGTGAGTCGGTCTCTCTTTATTAATATAGTATTTTGATGGCTATCATGTCGGCACCCTCGCCGGCAAATAATCGCACCAATTATAGATGGCTGCACATTATAAGGAAGCAAAAACCACTGGAGCTTGCGATTATTACACGGTTTTAATAAAGCACCTGACGGATTACGGTCAAATCAAACCAGCCTATAGCGCCGCTAAGCCAATGTTGTTATGGTTCAATGTCCTCTGGTGTATCGCAACACCCTCACTGCCAAGTAGATAACAAGCTATGAACTATTTAGATACTCAATCGCTGACTATAACCCCCCATCCTGCCCCGCTTAATGGCAAAATCACCTTGCCGGGGTCAAAGTCCATTACCAACCGCGCCCTATTGCTTGCGGGTCTCGCGAAAGGTGAAAGCCGCATTTCGGGTGCGTTAAGCAGTGATGACACCAAATACATGGCGGAGGCACTTCGCCAACTGGGTGTAGCGGTTAAGCAGCGTTCAGACACCGAGTTTGTAGTCAACGGCACTGGCACACTAAAGCCAAGCCAGTCGCCCTTATTCTTGGGAAATGCCGGAACAGCCACTCGCTTCCTGACCGCAGCCGCCTTGCTTATTGATGGTGAAACTGTGGTGGATGGTGATGAGCACATGCGCAAGCGTCCAATCAGTGGCTTGACAGATACACTACACGCCATCGGTGTAGCCGTTACGGATACCAATGGCTGCCCACCCGTACATATTCAAAGTAACGGTCGCTTTCCACAGCAACATGTGATGGTGGATGGCAGCTTATCCAGCCAGTATATTTCAGCCATTTTGATGGCCGCAGCCTGTAATGACCGGCCTGTTACCGTTCAGGTCAATAACCCGAATCTGGATGCGCGCGGTTACATCGACATTACTTTGGCAGTGATGCGCGCTTTTGGTGCCAAGATTGAAGAAATTGATGCAGGTCAGTGGTTAGTACAAAACACCGGCTACCAGGCCCGTGACTATAAAGTAGAACCAGATGCCTCTGCCGCAACGTATTTATGGGCAGCAGAGCGGCTTAGTAATGGTCATATTGATTTAGGTGTTAACCCTGAAACACTCACCCAACCCGATGCTAAAGCCTATGCAGTCATACAGCAATTTCCCAATATGCCCGCCGACATTAATGGCTCGCAAATGCAGGACGCCATTCCAACATTAGCAGTATTGGCGGCGTTTAATCAGACCCCGGTAACGTTCACGCACATTGCTAACTTGCGGGTCAAAGAATGTGATCGGATTAATGCTGTGGTCACTGAGTTGAATAGAATCCGAGCGGGCTTGGCAACGGAAGCCCCAAGCAGTCTGACAGTACAGGCTGATCCGCAATTAGCTGGTCAACGTTTGGCTACCAAAATTCACACCTATGCCGACCACCGAATCGCAATGAGTTTTGCACTCGCGGGACTTAAAGTTGAGGGGATAACGATTCTCGACCCCGGCTGTGTGGCGAAAACTTACCCGAAGTACTGGGAGGACATAGCGTCACTTGGGGTAGTGCTGAGCAAGTCATCCTAATTGACCACGCCTTATCCCTCAGTCAATCCCAGCTTGACCAAATGCTGGCGTACATTCTGGTGCGCCAGTGAGATAAGCTGCTTATCCAGCTCTGGATACAAAGCATTCACCAACGCATCTTCGCGCAAGCCGGCATTGTAAAAATCCAGAATTTGCTGCTCGCGTACCTCGCGGTGTTTAAGCGTTTTTTCCAATAAATGAATCCCTCCCATCGGCAAGCCATGTGATGGAATCAAGATATTCGGATTTAGGCGGATCACCCGCTTCAGGGTCTTAAAGTACTCCGACATATCACCCTCAGGCTCCGGGATAACCACGGTTGTCCCCGGTTCCACCAAATCCGCCACATAAAACCATGCCAGACTTTCCGGTGCTAAGCCCACCATGCCATCGTCATGCCCCGGTAGCTCATGGCAAATAACCGAATGCCCCAGCCACTGAGTAATGACATCGTCCTGCTGCACATAGCGGACCTCAATCCCCTCAAAATAATTAAGCCCCCAACGCCCCTGAATACGGTGTCGAGTTGTTTTACTGCACAGAACCGGCACGCCTAAATCACGCGCCAAATCTGGCACAGATTCGTGATGATCGGGGTGGTGGTGCGAAATCAGAATCATATCTGGGTGCTGTTGCCGCAGGGTATTTTTTAGCCGCTGCAGGACCTCCGGCGATGCGGGTGATGGATCGGTCAGAATGCGCGGAGAACCCTCATCCCCCAGTAGCAAGGCATTTGTCGTAATCGCTGGAGGCAAGGTATTGGACGGCACAGCCAAGATCCCAAGGCCATTAAGGAACTCAATATGTGGCAGCTCATCATCGGGAAACACCTCACAAAATGGTTCAACCGATTGCACACTTATATCCAGTGCCAAGGCCCTAATCGCCCGCATATTAGGCCGCACCATCAAGGCCTCACCCAGCAAATAGTCCTGCCACAAAGCCACCGTTGGCTTCCAGCCACAGGAGAAAATCTCACCATTATCAGGGGTAAA
Organism: Pseudomonadota bacterium; assembly: GCA_002747455.1. Taxonomy (GTDB): domain Bacteria; phylum Pseudomonadota; class Gammaproteobacteria; order Thiotrichales; family Thiotrichaceae; genus Leucothrix. The sequence goes on from PDPG01000037.1 coordinate 3,177, forward strand.
ATTGGGTTTGTGCGTGAGTTCTATCTTGTAAAAGTGTGCATTAAAGCGCTGCTTCTGAAATGCAGGTGTCAAAGCCGTTCCAAATTTGCTGATGCGACGAATCTGCTGTAAACGTGCCGCTTCTGCCAAGTCAAACGCCAACTCCTCCTCAATTTCCCGAATCAGCCCACCAATTTCAACCTTGGGAAATTCAGCAAATAATGGATGATCAATGGCGTAGGCTTCATCACCAGCGTCAATCTTACCTCCCGGAAACGCCGTGTACCCCGGAAATGCACGTAAATAGAGTTGTCGTTTTATGCTAAAAATTTCATCATTACAGGTGAATATAGCCGCAACCGCATCAAGCATTACAAAACCCTAACTGGTTAAAAAATTAATTTGAAGACAAGCGAATAGCCCGTATTATCGGGCCCATTCAACTGATTCCCGCAGGCATTTCCTAATGAAGATTTTCTTTTCAATTATTGTCGTCCTCATTTTAGCAGTTTGTACGTATTTTGCTTACCTATCTGCGCACGAAACCACGCCAGATGTTGGTATGGTGAATGGCAAGTTACGCCCCTGCCCTTCCACGCCTAACTGTGTCAGCAGTGAAGCCACCGACGAGAAGTTTATTGAGCCATTCAAAGCAACCGCGACAATTGGGCTGGGTGATCTTTGGGATGCAACCATCCGGGCAATCAAAGAACAAGGTGGCGTTATTCAAGTTCAAGAAGATGATTACGTCTGGGCAACATTCCAATCTCGCCTGTTTAAATTCACCGATGATGTTGAGTTACGCCGCGATAATCCGTCTAAAACCATCCATGTGCGCTCCGGCTCTCGTTGCGGTCAATCCGATTTAGGCGTCAATCGCAAGCGGGTTGAGGCACTGAGGGTTAAGTAATCACCAAGGTGTTCATCCTGTCTAACCGCCACTCATTGCCCCCCCTCACCCAATCACTGGGGAGTCAGCGTTTAGGAAACATCCGTCGTGCGGTGGCTTGACCACATTATCTCGCCACTGCCCGCCCGCTTATTTAACAAACGCCCCACAATAAATAACAAATCCGACAAGCGATTGACGTACTTACTAGCCCCTGTCAACTGTGCATCACTGACCGACTCAAACTCAACATCTGTATCTTGATAATACTGATTCAGCGAAACCAGACGACGCTCTACCCGACGACACACTGCACGGGCTTTCTGTGCCATTGCTGCCGCTTGCGTACCACCCGGCAAAATAAACTCTTTCAGCGGTGGCAGTTCCTCATTGTATTGGTCAATTAACGCTTCTAAAGCTTCCACTCGTGCCGCAGCAAATCCATCAAATTGCGGATAAGACAACATGCCACCTAAGTTGAACAAATCGTGCTGAACTCCCTGCAACTGTTGGTTAATATCGTCATCATCGCTAAATGCCACGATGACACCGATGTCGGAGTTCAACTCATCGACTTCACCGATGGCCTGTATAAGCGGATCATTTTTACTCAGACGCATATTGCCGGAAATGCCAGTGGTACCCTTATCGCCCGTGCGAGTATAGACTTTTGAAATACGATTTCCCACGTGAGTATCCTCTATAATTGTGTACGCAGTTCGCGCAAGTAACTGGCTGTTCTCAGCAGTTGACTGCCATACCATGAAAAAGGCATAGCATCGACCAAGAGTATTTTCTTATCGGGTAGCATGGCCTGAAATTCGGTCAAGTGTTTCTGCCGAAACGGGAATGGTTCGCTGGATAACAACACAGCTTCCGCATCACTGGCTTGTAATGTCTGCAAATCAACCTGCGGATAGCGGTCTAGCCCTGAAAAGACATTCTCCACACCACCCAGTGTGAGCATTTCAGTGATAAAGGTATCACCTGCAGCGACCATGTATGGTTTTTGCCAAATCAAATAAGCCACTTTTACTGGACGATTACTGCGAGTGCCGCCCCGCAACTCTGACGTATGCCCCGTCACACACTCTAATGCCAACTGCCGGAAGCTGTCGGCAATCGTGGCCACTATCTCATTAGCGGTCTCTGTTTTTCCAGCCAACGTGCCAATGCCGCGAATCATCGCCAAGGCATCATCCAAAGTGACAATATCGCTCATCCACACCGGATAGTCTTGCGCAAGCTGCCCAATGCCTTCGGGGTAGTTTTCTTCTTTATTGCCAATGATTAGATCAGGCTTGAGTGCGGCGATGGCCTGAAAATCGAATTTTTTTGTGCCGCCAACCTTGGCAACACCTGCCACTTGTTCCTTGGGTTCGGTGCAGAACTTGGTGACACCAACAACCCGCTCCCCTGCCCCCAGCGCAAACAATAACTCCGTTTGTGAAGGCACCAGAGAAACAATGCGCTCAACCGAATCAGGCAGCACGATATCGCGCTGCATCTGATCCGTTACATGAGTTGTCATATCATGCAAGTGCTAAGCACTTAAAAAGCGTCTGCATCCATCGCCATGATACTGTCTGCGCCACTCATGACAGCTGTTTTATGTGCCAATGCGCGCGGCAGAATTTGCTCAACATAGAACTGTGCAGTCGTGATCTTACTCTTATAGAAAGTGTCCGACTCACCAGCATCAATCTTGGCCTGCGCGGCAATAGCAGAGCGAATCATCAACCAGCCACCGGCCAACACACCCATGCACATCATGTAATTGAACGATGCAGATGGCGCAGCATTCGGATTCTCATTAACACTAAACAGCAGGTAGTGGGTCGCATCCTCAAAGGCACTCAACGCTTCATTGAAGCCGCTTCTCCAGCCACTGCCCTCGTCGAAGTGCTCTTCCAGTGACTCATTGAAGGCTTGCAACTCTGCGAGAAACTCGCCCATTGCCTCACCACGATCACGCAGCAATTTACGGCCAACCAGGTCATTCGCCTGAATGCCGTTCGTTCCTTCATAAATTGGGAAAATCCGCGCATCACGCATGTGCTGTTCTGCGCCAGTCTCCTGCATAAAGCCCATGCCGCCATGTACTTGCACACCCAGCGATGTCACCTCCATGCCAACCTCGGTACACCACGCCTTTGCAACCGGCGTGAGTAAACCTAAGCGACGAGCATAATAAGCGCGTTGGTCAGCATCTTCGGAGTGGTGGCTAATGTCGTGTGCTGATGAACACATGAAAGAAACCGCACGAGCCGCCTCAGTCATAGCGCGCATGTGCATTAACATACGGCGTACATCGGGATGATGGATTATTGCAACCCGACCGTCATGACCGTGAGCCGTACCCTGCTTACGCTCACGAGCATAGCTCACCGCGCGTTGGTAAGCACGATCAGAGACACCAACCCCCTGCATACCCACTTCCAAACGCGCGTGGTTCATCATGGTAAACATGCAAGCCAAGCCATTATTTGGCTCACCAACGAGATAACCAACCGCACCGCCGTTATCACCAAAACTCATCACGCATGTCGGACTCGCGTGAATACCCATTTTATGCTCCAACGAGATCGCGTAAGCGTCATTGCGCTCGCCCAAGCTACCATCCTCATTCACCAAAAATTTCGGAACAAGGAACAGGGAAATACCTTTAACACCCTCAGGGGCACCTGGTAAACGTGCCAACACAAGATGTAGCACGTTTTCGGACATTTCATGATCACCCCAAGTGATGAAAATCTTTTGCCCTTTAATCAGGTAGTGATCTCCTACTGGCTCTGCCTGTGCGCGAACAGCGGCCAGATCAGAACCGGCTTGCGGCTCAGTCAGGTTCATGGTACCGGTCCAGTTACCACTAACCATTTGCTCAAGATAAGTTTTATTTAACTCTGGTGAGCCGTGCGCCAACAACGCTTCAACCGCACCCGCTGTCAATAGTGGGCAAAGTGCAAATGAGGCATTGGCAGCATTCCACATTTCCGTGGCCGCACTTTGCACCAGGAAAGGCAAGCCTTGTCCTCCCACCTCTTCAGGGAAGTTAACCGATGTCCAGCCATTCTCGATAAACTGCTGATATGCTTCGGCAAAGCCGTCTGCCGCCTGTACCTTACCGTCAACTAACTTAGCGCCTTGCTGGTCGCCACTGTAGTTAATAGGGTCAAGTACATTGGTCGCCAGCTTTCCGGCTTCCTCAAGAATCGCGCCAACCATTTCCGGCGTGGCTTCTTCAAATCCGGGGAATTGTGCAATGGCGTTAAGATCGGCAAGCTCCTCTAGGACAAATTGAAACTCTTTAATTGGTGCGGCGTAGATAGACATAATATGATTCTCCAGACATAAGGATAGTGCAAGCGGAGGAGGCAGAGCCTCGCAGATTTTCCGTAAGATAAACGAAACCGCCGAATGCGTGTTGCATCCGGCAGTTGTTGTGCAAAGTTACAACGCTTCTGTCAGTGCGGGAACTGCATCGAACAGATCAGCAACCAAACCATAATCGGCTACCTGGAAGATTGGAGCCTCTTCATCCTTGTTAATCGCAACGATCACTTTCGAGTCTTTCATGCCCGCTAGGTGCTGAATCGCGCCGGAAATACCCACAGCAATGTACAGCCCCGGTGCAACCACCTTACCCGTTTGACCAACCTGATAGTCGTTTGGCACAAAACCGGCATCAACTGCTGCGCGCGACGCGCCAACCGCTGCGCCCAACTTATCAGCCAATGCTTCGATAATGGCGAAGTTCTCAGCACTTCCCACACCACGGCCACCGGAGACAACGATATCCGCAGAAGCCAGCTCAGGACGATCAGATGTCGTCAGGTCACGGCCCACCAAGCTAACTGTAGCCACCGCATCCGTCGCAGCCAGTGCTTCCACTGATGCCGAACCACCCAGCGTCTCAGCCGCTTCAAATGCAGTGGTACGCACGGTCAGTACCTTTTTCGCATCGCTACTCTGAACCACTTCCAGCGCATTACCTGCATAAACCGGATGCACAAACGTATCTGCCGACTCAATCGCTGTCACATCAGAAATTTGTGACACATCCAACAACGCAGCAACACATGGCAACACGTTCTTACCGTAAGTTGTCGCGGGTGCAACAATATAATCATAATCGGCTGCAGCTGACACAATCAGAGGGGTTAGCTCCTCAGCAATGCCATTTTCGTAATGTGCCGCATCCGCATGTAATACTTTGGAAACACCGGCAACCTGGGCCGCCGCATCCGCAACCACCTGACTACCACTACCCGCAACCAGAACGGTCACGTCACCTAACTGCGTACCCGCAGCAACTGCACTTAACGTGCTGTCATTGAGCGCTTCGTTATCGTGCTCTGCAATTACTAATACACTCATCCTAGATCACCCGTGCTTCATTTTTTAGTTTTTCGATCAGCTCTTGAACGTCCGCAACCTTAATACCTGCTTCGCGCGCAGCCGGTGCTTCAACACGTAACACCCTTAGTCCCGTCGCGGTATCAACACCCATCTCAGCCAGATCAATTTTATCCAAAGGCTTCTTCTTCGCCTTCATAATGTTCGGCAGCTTTGGATAACGTGGCTCGTTCAAACGCAAGTCCGTCGTAACGACAGCCGGCAAAGACAAAGACAACGTCTCCATACCACCATCAATTTCACGGGTCAGTGTAACCGCATCACCATCCAGCTCAACTTTGGAGGCAAATGTGCCCTGAGACCATCCCAACAATGCAGACAGCATCTGGCCTGTCTGGTTATTATCCGCATCGATAGACTGCTTACCTGTCAGCACTAGCTGAGGCGACTCTTGCTCAACAACTTTCTGCAGTACCTTAGCAATCGCTAATGGACGCAGCTCCTCGTCAGACACAATATGAATGGCCCGATCTGCACCGATAGCCAACGCACTGCGCAAGACTGCTTCACAGTCCTTGTCACCAATAGTGACAACCACCACCTCGTCAGCCAGGCCCTTTTCTTTAATGCGCATCGCCTCCTCAACGGCAATCTCACAGAAAGGATTAAGCGACTTCTTCACGTTGTCAGTCTCGACACCGCTGTTATCACTTTTCACGCGAACGTTGACGTAAGCATCAACCACTCGCTTCACTGGTACCAAAATTTTCACTCGATTTCTTCTCCTAATTCGGTGCCGTCAGGGGAAATCCCACCAACAACGCTTTCATGGTATGTTTCAAATTTTCATGGTGCTTTTTCAATCAAAACCATCGCAGCCTGCCGTTGATCAGGTCTACTTATCCGGGACAACTCTATGTATCACAAACCGCATTGTCAATACACTTACCCGAAATAAGATAAGTGAAACTAAGCCAATAAAACAAAGGCTTTACCGGTATCCAAACACCGAGAAATAACTAGCGTCAGCGAGCCAGTCAGCAGTTCAAGCAAACCCATTCATGTGAACCAAATCAGCGACCGGAAAACTCAGCGTCCCGCTTCTCCACAAAGGCCTTCATACCCTCTTTTTGATCATCTGTCGAAAATGACAAGCCAAAGGCCTGACTTTCCATCACACATGCCGTATCCAACTCCATGTCTTGTCCGCGCTGTACCAGACGCTTGGTCATACTAACCGCCAGTGGCCCCTTCTGACGGATGGTTCTGGCCAGTGTGAGCACTTCATCCATTAGCTCTGTGGCAGGATAGACATGATTTGCCAGCCCCCAGCGTTCCGCCTGCGCCGCTTTGATACTGTTGCCGGTCACCAATAGTTCCATTGCACGAGCACGGCCAATTAAACGACTTAGCCGCTGCGAGCCACCAAAACCCGGTGTAACGCCCAAGTTCACTTCCGGCTGACCAAATACCGCATTCTCCGCCGCAATAATCCAGTCACAACTCATCGCCAGTTCACAACCGCCACCTAGACAAAAGCCATTCACCGCAGCAATCACGGGTACATCCAGCAATTCAAGTGCGCGAAATGCTTGCATCCCTTTTTCGCTAAAACGCTGACCTTCAATACCGGTGAAATTTTGCATTTCCTTAATATCTGCACCGGCCACAAATGCCTTGTCACCCGCACCAGTCAGGATTAACACCCGAGCCTCGGAGTCTGCAGCAACCACCTGTGTGGCCTGATGAATCTCGTCAAGCGTAGCCGCATTAAGCGCATTATAACTTTTGGGTCGGTTGATAGTTAGACGGTAAATACCCTGCTCAACCACTTCCAGCATTATATTTTCGTAGCTCATTACAAGTTCCTGTCAATATCCGTATCGCTGCCTTAACTGATTAGGCATCGTAATCATAAAAGCCTTTGCCCGTCTTGCGCCCCAAATAACCGGCATCCACCATCTTTCGTAGCAATGGACAGGGTCGGTACTTGCTCTCGCCCAAACCTTCGTGAAGCACTTCCATAATTGACAAACAAGTGTCCAAACCAATCAAGTCAGCCAGGGTCAGCGGCCCCATGGGATGCGCCATACCCAGCTTCATGATCTCATCAATCGCCTCGGCGGTCGCAACACCTTCGTGCAGAGCAAAAATGGCCTCATTGATCATCGGCAGCAAAATACGATTCGATACAAAACCAGGGCTGTCATTGACCTCAACGGGTACTTTACCAATCTGTTTTGATAGTGCGTGAATGGCTGCACACACCTCATCACTGGTTTGCAGGGCGCGTATGACTTCCACCAATTTCATCAGCGGCACCGGATTCATAAAGTGCATCCCAATCACTTTATCCGGCCGTTGGGTTTCACGGGCAATCCGTGTCATGGAAATAGATGAAGTATTCGATGCCAGAATGGCCTCAGGCTTACAGTGCTGATCAAGTTGCTGAAAGATTTTTGCTTTAATCTCAAAGTTTTCACTTGCTGCTTCGACAACCAAATCAGCTCCAGTCAGTGCCTTTATGTCTGTCGTAGTCGTGATATTGGATAACGTCGATTGCTTATCCGCTTCCGTGATTTTTTCCTTTTTTAACAAACGATCCAAACTACCGGAAATCGTCGCCATACCACGTGCCAAAGAAGACTCGGCAATATCCTGCATCACCACCTGAAAACCCGATGCCGCAAATACTTGCGCGATTCCATTCCCCATGGTTCCAGCACCAATCACACCGACTGTTTTAATACTCATAACAATACTCTCAAACTAAAAAAACAAACCGCCCAAACGAGTGGACGGATTTAATCATTAGGAACCTGTAGATTTGACTGAAATATCCAATCTACATATTGCGCCGATACTGACCACCCACATTAAACAATGCCTCTGATATTTGCCCCAATGAACAATGTCGTACAGCCTCCATCAGCTCAGCAAAAATATTCTCATTATTAATCGCTGCATCCTGAACTCGCTTTAATGCAGCCTCCGCCCCTCCGCTGTGTTCATCCTGAAACTCACGCAGGCGACGAATCTGGCTTTGTTTTTCATCATCAGTGGAGCGTGCCAGCTCAATATCAAACGTCTCCGGCCCCTGTGGGTTCAGGAAGGTATTCACCCCGATAATTGGCAAGCTACCATCGTGCTTTTTATGCTCGTAGTACATCGACTCGTCTTGAATCTTGCCACGCTGATAACCTGTCTCCATCGCACCCAACACGCCACCACGCTCAGAAATTCGCTCAAACTCCAGCAACACCGCTTCTTCCACTAACTCCGTTAACTCCTCAATGATGAAAGCGCCTTGTAACGGGTTCTCATTTTTCGTTAATCCCCATTCGTTATTGATGATCAACTGAATCGCCAAAGCGCGACGCACTGAATTCTCTGTGGGGGTTGTTATTGCCTCATCAAACGCATTGGTATGCAGGCTGTTACAATTATCGTAAATCGCAATCAACGCCTGCAATGTGGTACGGATATCATTGAAATCCATTTCCTGCGCGTGTAACGACCGGCCGGAAGTTTGGATGTGATATTTTAACTTCTGACTGCGTGAGTTTGCAACGTACTTTTCCCGCATGGCCACCGCCCAGATACGACGTGCCACACGCCCCATGACGGAGTATTCAGGATCCATACCATTACTAAAGAAGAACGACAGATTCGGCGCAAAATCATCAATATCCATGCCTCGTGCCAGATAAGTTTCCACATAGGTGAAACCATTTGACAGAGTAAACGCCAACTGAGAAATCGGATTCGCCCCTGCCTCGGCAATGTGATAGCCGGAGATGGACACTGAGTAGAAGTTGCGCACCTGCTGATCGACAAAATACTGCTGTATATCGCCCATCATTTTCAGTGCAAATTCTGTCGAAAAAATACAGGTATTCTGCCCCTGATCTTCTTTCAGAATATCCGCTTGCACCGTACCCCGCACATTTTTCAGGGCATATTCCCGAATTTCGTTGTACTCCTCATCGTTCGGATGGCGACCCTGCGCTGCTTTAAACTTATCTACTTGCTGATCAATGGCCGTATTTAGATACATCGCCAAAATCATTGGTGCAGGGCCATTAATGGTCATCGACACGGAAGTCGTCGGATCACACAGATCAAAACCATCATACAATGCTTTCATGTCATCCAACGTGGCCACCGATACGCCAGAGTTACCGACCTTGCCGTAAATATCCGGGCGCACCGCAGGATCACGACCATATAGGGTAACAGAGTCAAATGCCGTTGATAGTCGCTTGGCATCAGAGTGCTCTGACAGTTTTTTGAAGCGTCGATTGGTACGGAAGGGATCTCCCTCTCCGGCAAACATTCTGGTTGGATCTTCACCCTCTCGCTTAAATGGAAACACACCCGCGGTATAAGGGTACGAACCGGGTAAATTTTCCAGCATCAACCACTTCAGCAACTCACCATGATCCTCAAACTTAGGCAAAGACACCTTGGGCACGATATTGCCAGACATGGTGGTGTGGGTCAGTGCTGTGCGTATTTCTTTATCACGAATCTTTACCACATATTCATCACCGGAATAACTTTCCCGAATTGCAGGCCAGCCATCCAGCAACTTTTTTGCACCAGCGCTTAAAGCATCATGACGCGCATCAATTAGTGGCGATAAGTTTGCTGCCTCAACACCAGCATCCCCCAGCATTTGTTGCGTTGCCATCAACTGCTGACGCTCCCGCGCAATCGTTGCCTGCTCCGCAACCGTTCGCTTATAGCCACGTACGGTTTCTGCAATCTCCGCCAGATAGCGCGCCCGCTCTGCTGGGATAATCACCGAATTACCGGATGATTTACGGATTCCTGTATCGGCCAACGCATCCTCTTGCGCAACCATGCCAAGTGACTGTAATTGTGACAATAGCTCTTTATACAGCGCCGTCACACCATCGTCATTGAAGCGCGCCGCAATCGTGCCAAACACCGGCATAGACTCCGGCGACTCCATAAAAGCCTCACGGTTGCGCTGTATTTGTTTACAGACATCACGATACGCATCTTCTGCACCTTTGCGGTCAAATTTATTAATCGCCACCGCATCGGCGAAGTCCAGCATGTCAATTTTTTCCAACTGGCTTTGCGCACCAAACTCAGGAGTCATCACATACAAGGACAGATCCACCAAAGGCACAATCGCCGCATCGCCCTGCCCAATCCCTGGCGTTTCGACAATGACAAAATCAAAGCCACACAGCTTACAAGTATTGACTATTTCACCAACCACATCAGGAATCTCACCAACAGACTCCCGTGTGGCAATCGACCGCATGTAAATGTTTTCATACTGATTGGCATTCATACGAATACGGTCACCCAGCAAAGCCCCGCCGGTTTTACGGCGTGTGGGATCAACCGCGATAATGGCAATTTTTAACTGATCCTGCTGCCCCAAACGAAAACGACGGATTAATTCATCCGTCAGTGAGGATTTTCCTGAACCACCCGTTCCAGTAATACCCAACACCGGCACTTCGCGCTCCTGCGTGGCACTGGCTTCGGCAATTTGCTGGCGCAAGCCCTCATCCAGCGTGTCATTTTCCATCGCTGTAATAATACGTGACAGTGCGCGTGTATCGCCCTGTAATAGTGGCTCAATCGAATCAGGTGCATACGCGCCCGGATCAAAGTCGCTTTTGTCGATCATGTCCTGAATCATGCCCTGAAGACCGATTCTCTGACCATCTTCCGGCGAATACAGCCTTGTCACGCCGTAGCTATGTAACTCTGCAATCTCCGCTGGAACGATGACTCCCCCACCCCCACCGAAAATACGGATATGCTCACCTCCTCTCTCTTTCAGCATATCGACCATGTACTTCAGGTACTCAACATGCCCTCCCTGATAGGAACTGATTGCGATGGCATGGGCATCTTCTTGTAAAGCCGCGTCAACAATTTCTGCAACAGACCGGTTATGACCTAAGTGAATCACCTCCGCCCCGCTGGATTGCAAAATACGCCGCATGATATTAATCGCGGCATCATGGCCATCAAATAAGCTAGCGGCGGTAATAAAGCGGATTTTACGGTGGGTTGATTTATTGCTGGCGTGTTGTTTGCTCTCTGGCTTGCTCATGGTGCAATCCTCCTCAGGCGATGCGATGGCATATCTTCCTGAGACTATCCCGCGATTATACGAGCGTCAATACAACGCGGGGGCTTTTACCGGTTAATTACAAACTACTCCGAAGTTGCCCCAACACGCAAAAACTACGCCACAAACACAATTTAAGCGGCAGCCAAATGATACGCCAAAAATGGATTCAGCTAATAAACGTCACAGCTTCATCCACACTCAGACGAGGCATTTTTAGCTTATTCTTACTGGCATTCATATCCGCATAGCCAAATGACAAACCGCATAACAATCCATAATTCTCAGGAATTTGTGCTATCTCAAAGACCGGCTCAGGATACAGAGCCAACGCACCCTGCGGGCAACAGCTCAAACCATGATCAACCATCAGCAGCATCAGTGTTTGCAGGTAAATACCCACATCCAACGCATTGCCCTCGCCCATATTCAGCGGCATGGCAATGAAAGCTACATGCGGCGCACCGAAGAAGCGCCAGTTATCCAGAAACAAGTCGTTACGCGCTTCACGATCATCGCGGGTAATGCCCACAGCATTCCACAATTCGACAGCACAGCTAATTTGCCGCTCTTTGAAGTCACCAACAAAGCCAACATCATACGGCTTAAAAGCAGATACCGGTGCCTGACCATTACTCACTCGCTTGATAAGCTCGGCTTCCAGACGATCACGCGCGTCGCCAGAGACCACGCTAACGTGCCACGGCTGGCTATTGCAGTTGGATGGTGCTTGTTGTGCCAGGGTGAAAATATCACGCAGCAGCGCCGGATCAACGGCTTTATCCTGATAGGCACGGACAGACCGGCGTGCTTTGAGTATCTCTGTCAATTCCATATAAAACATCCTCGGTTCATCTTTGATATTGGCACTCAAATGCTTTGGGGCAACGGTGCTAATCAATCTGCTGATCAATCGTTTGATGGTAATCGGCAACTAACTAAAACACCACGACAGCGAGGTATTTTCACCATTGCTTAACAAAACTCTGCTGATTGGCCAGCTCAATATGAGCAATATTACTAGCACTCATTCGGCGCGCAGATTACGCCTTTTCGATATGAAACCCGGCTGCGATAATTACTTTCAACGCCTCGCGCGAAGTGCAGCGGTCGTAATCCTTCTCAGACTCGGGCAGCTCATCATAGGGCACTAGGCAAGGGTGCAATAGTTTCTCATCGTCACGTTTTTCGCCATGCCGCCAGCCATCCTTTATACGCTGCTGCGACCACACTTCATGGGTGTTAAATGCCAGTGTTTCCAGCAATTCCTCCAGTGCTTCGGGTAATTCAATATTGCTGGTGTCTATTGGCTTTGGCTGATACATAGTGTGGCTCCTTTTTTTGCTCAATCATAGGTTATCAGCAGCAAGCGTCAAGCTAACTTCGACACCGCTCGTCCCGATAGTTGTCATAAAGTTCCTCACCTCTAGCCACAAATTTTAGCATTAACTCCATAGAAACACTTGATAGCGACAGCACCCATTTTGAGCATGGGTTCTGCTAAGATAACCGCCGACTAAAATTTGCCAAAACATAAAATACTAAGGGGAAAAACATGTGCAAATATAATGTTGCATTTATCGGACTTGGGGTAATGGGCTACCCAATGGCCGGGCATTTAGCCGCTGCGGGTCATGATGTGTGCGTGTATAACCGCACGACCAGCAAGGCTAAAACCTGGACAGCGCAATATGGCGGACGCTTTGCAGAGACACCCGCGAAGGCAGCAGAAGGGGCTGATTTTGTCTTTGCCTGCGTGGGCAATGATGACGATCTTCGTAGCGTTACGTTAGGTGGGCATGGTGCATTTAAAACAATGCCAACTGGTGCATTATTTATCGATCACACCACCGCATCTGCCAAGGCTGCACGCGAGCTGGCTGGCAAAGCTGAAGAACTAGGCTTTGGCTTTTTAGATGCGCCCGTTTCCGGCGGTCAGGCTGGTGCTGAAAATGGCACTCTAACCGTTATGTGCGGCGGCTCGGATATGACTTTCGAGCGTGCCAAACCACTGATTGATTGCTTCGCTAAGTCGGTGCAGTTAATGGGGTCATCTGGTTCCGGTCAGTTAACAAAAATGGTTAATCAGATCTGCATTGCCGGGCTAGTTCAGAGCCTGTCCGAAGGTGTTGCCTTCGCCCAAAATGCCGGACTGAATGCCCGACAGGTATTCGATGTCATTGGCAAAGGTGCGGCACAATCATGGCAAATGGACAACCGCCACGAAACCATGATTGACGGCAAATTTGATTATGGCTTTGCCGTAGACTGGATGCGTAAAGATTTATCACTATGCTTCGAAGAAGCCGAAACAAACGGATCACTACTACCCGTGGCGCAGTTGGTTGATAGCTATTATGCCGAAGTTCAGAAAAATGGTGGGAATCGTTGGGACACATCAAGTTTGGTGACACGACTGCCGCACAAATAATATGCTGTCTTTAAATTGAGCAATCGCAAAGACACCAACAAACCATTCACGCACAATGGCGACTTTTCTTCTGTTGTCGGGTTTTACCATGACATTAAGTCGCCATCATTTACTGCTCATCATCTTGGCATCGGCTCTTACCGGTGCCTTCATCACCCACAAAACTTGGCAAAGCAGTTACCCCGGCAGACCATTGTTTGTTGAGTTTCACAACCTTCGCACAGAAACCATCCCACTTATCACTATTGAACACGGCAATGCCTCATCACAGGAAAAAATCGTCCTCACCCAAATGAAGCCAGATGAGGTAAGAATGGTTAGCCTGAATCACTCACCCGGACAAGGCTATAACGTATTAGTGAACTTGGCCAATGGGGATGAATACAATATGTGCTTGGGCAAGGGCACGGACAACTGGGTGAACCATGTGCGGATTCGGGATAGTGGCATGTATGGTGGCAACTAGCCCCTTGTGTTTATTTTTTCTAATCACTCATAAAAATTATAGTCACTTGTCGCCTGATACCAGAACCCCTATCATCCGCGCCGTAAGATGATTTCCTCCTCCTCAATCAATGGCGAGGTGAGTAGCGAAGACTGTTTTGCTACGCACCTCCCATTGGTTTTTTGTTCTGGGCTTAAACCCCAGCATCCCGCCGGTTCCTCATTCCCTGTATCTTATTGATCTGTTTATCGTGATAGTTTGCCAGTGCTAGCAAGGCCACTATGCCACCAATCAGTGCCCAAAGCATATCCGACTGCGTATCCCAGATATAACCCTGAGCTCCCAGAAAAGCCTCAGCAGACTCCCCAGTCACCGTAGCTACAAGCCACTCGATCAACTCATAAAATGCGTTAAAGGCTAGAGTGAAGCACAGCGCAAAGAAGTGACACCAACGTCTACCATTCACCAACTGATTGCGAATAATTAACTCACGCGCAATCAGCACGGGAACAAAGCCCTGCACAAAATGCCCAACCACATGGCTTTTTTCATCATGTCTCCCTCTGAATTTTGTGATGGAATTCGCGTGCTATAAAATATTTTTAAGACAAGTGGCAATTGACACTCAATAAATTAAACCTATACTTGATCTAAGTATATTAAATACTGGGCCGGAAACTTCGCGTTACTGGATGAGAAATTGTAAAAACACTTACCCCCCAAACAATTTCTCATAAAAAACAAAATTATAAAAAAAATAAGGAACCATCATGAAATTTAAATACCCCCTATTAACTACTTCATTATTGGCAGCATTGGCTTTCCCCGTTGCTTTTGCAGGCGATGACGCGAATGGCAGCGGCACCGGAGAAGGCTCACCGATGAATGGTGCTACCCCCGGCGACACTCAGAAGGTTCAGATAACTATTCCGGAAGTCAGCCTGATTGACGTTACCAACCAGATCTCTGTCGAACTCTCCCCACCTACAGATGCGGGTGATAATTTCCAAACAGTCACCGTTGGCGGTAATCCCAACTACGACATTAGTGCCAATATTCCTGCCGCAACTCCAGCAGCCACTAAAAAGATCGTGGCCACTTCAGATAACATTCCGGCGGGTTGGCAATTCAGCATTACAATGAATCCGCCCTCCGCTTCCGGTAGCTCTACAGGTATTAAAAACCTGACCCCAGCGACCACCAGCGTAGATTTGGTCACTGGCATTGGGAATGTTGCTGAAAAAAATATTGGGATGGAAGTCAAAATTGGCCCGGAAAATGCAAATGTCATGCCTTCTCATACCGGGGGTACGGCCAAGGACGTTAATATTGTCTACACCATTACGGCAGGATAAAAGACCAATAACTCGTACTGCCCCCTAACGAAATCCGTTAGGGGCTGTGCGACGCTGGGCTAAAAAAGGGGGGATGTATGTTGAGAATTAT
This sequence comes from Pseudomonadota bacterium, assembly GCA_002747455.1. Classification (GTDB taxonomy): domain Bacteria; phylum Pseudomonadota; class Gammaproteobacteria; order Thiotrichales; family Thiotrichaceae; genus Leucothrix. Next base: position 18,847 of record PDPG01000037.1, read on the forward strand.
TGTACTGTTTCTGTCGTGTACCCTACCTGCTCATGCGGTCACACTGACGCAGACGGTAATAGGTGATGTTCTTTTTGATCTGACACCGCTAGCACCGGCTGATGCAGGTGATTATTTTAACAACTCCTACGCACGCGATCTGACCCAGCTGAGTGTTGACAATATCCCTAATGACGTAACCTGGACGATTTTTGCCAGAATCTCATCCGAAATCCCCGGCATTACTGTGCGGGTTCGCAGAAAAGGTACTGGAACCGGCGCTATCAACCCTTCTGGCGGTACAAGCTACAAAAAGTTAACCACGACTTACAAGAAGCTGTTCACGGGTGAAGGCAAACGCTTCGACATCCCCATGCGCACACAACTCAAGGGGATCGGTGTCAGTGATAATAACGGCATTTTTGAAACCCATGTTGAATACAAAGTGGAAACAGATTAGCACCTGATAACAATACTAATAACAATTCAGGATACACACATGAGCAAGACACTATCACGGCTATTATTTAGCCTTTCCTTATTCGCCATTACTAGTCATTTACAAGCGGGCATTTTGATGCAGGGTGGCTACTCGCATGAGTTTAATACAACATCGGGGGGCACCTATAAAAAGTCGTTCACACTAAAAAACACCGGAAGTACACCACAGGAAGTCAAACTTTATCTGGAAGACTATCTGTTTGATACCGAAAAGACCCAGTTTAGTGCCATGGAGCTACAGAAAAACCCACGCAGCAACAGTCAGTGGATCAAGTTTAGCCCAAACCACCTGGTGCTTCCCCCCGGCATAGAAAGAAAGATTGATTACACGATGACAGTGCCTAACCGCTCATATACAGGCACTTATTGGAGTGCATTGATTATTGAGCCCATCCCACCTACCTCCCCCGAATCAGCAAGCAGTCCGCATAACACAAAAAAAGTCCGAATGAACATCCGTCAGATCTCTCGTCATGCTGTACAAATTGTCGCGCAGATGGGGGATTCCGGGAGCATCGATTTACGCCTGAGTAATCCGGCCATGAAGCGAGAAAATGGACAACGCCTGTTTAGCCTGGACAGCTATAACGCCGGTACTCGCTGGATTAAGCCTAAAGTCTGGTTAGATTTATACAATGAATCAGGCAACTTTGTCGGCAAGTTTAACGGCGAAGGATCAAGAATTTATCCTAACACCGCTGTTACATTGCCGGTGGATATTTCTGGTTTAAAGCAGGGCAACTACTCGGGACTGTTCGTCGTTGATGGCGGTGCCGGTTCAGAGATTCTGGCAACAGATGTTAATCTGACCATCAAATAACAGGACCGTTAAGGTCAAAAATAAAAACCAATGTTAAAAATCGTAAGGGGCTGGTCGGCATGTTTGTGCCTTGTCATATTGCAATTGATGCTCTTTGACTCGGCTTTTGCCGCTGCTGCCGTATCAATCACAAGCAAGCAGCGCCTGATCACCGCACAGGAACGGGGCATCGTTACCCTGCCGTTTACCGTGACCAACCGTGGCACCACCACACTGACCCTGAACGAAAACATTGGACTGCCGAATGGCTGGCGAATACTGGCTCAGCGGGGAACGTTCATACTAGCGCCGGGAGAAAGCACATTACGCTTGGTACACGTATTAGCCTCCGCGACTGTTCCCGCCGGAAGATATAGCCTGCCTTACCGTGTTACCGCAACAGATAACCTCTTGGTACGCGCCGAAACAAACATGACGGTTATGATCAATGCCACAACCAAGCTAGCACTCAACATTATTGAACAACCCCAGTTAGTGTTGGCCGGTGAGGAGTACACCATTAGGGTACAGGTTGAAAATAAAGGCAACTCGGCACTACCCCTGACTGTTAGTGCCAAAGACAACACCGGCTATCTCA